>NZ_JBXWMK010000002.1:0-653570 GCF_059609785.1 Ruegeria sp. YTSC003
TGGCTCCGGCGGTAGGGATCGAACCTACGACCAATTGATTAACAGTCAACTGCTCTACCGCTGAGCTACGCCGGAACTGAGGGGCGTATAACAACCCGTTTTTTGCCCGTCCAGAGGAGAACTGCATCAATCGGAAAAAAATTTGGACAAGTCACGCGGTTCTGAAATAATTGGCATTTCCCGATAGCGCATCAGGTGTGGAGACTTTTGATTTGCCATATAGATCAATTAGATGCGCAAACACGTTACGCTCGGCGGCTGGCAGCAGCGCGATAGGTGTATCGGTGTAAATGCGCTCGGCAAGTTGGCGGGCGGTTCCGGGCTGATCCGCAAGCGCCGCCAGTATCTGAGCTTCGCGCGTGAGGCGGTGTTTGATCAGCCAGTCCAAACGTTCGCCAGGATCGGTGATCGGTGCACCATGGCCGGCGTGAAACACGGTCCAGTCCCGGGCGCGCAACCTTTGGCAGGCTTGCATGAAATCCGTCAGATCCCCGTCCGGAGGGGAGACCAGCGAACTTGCCCAGCCCATGACGTGATCGGCTGTAAAGCAGACATTGCCCCATCCCAGGGCGATATGGTTTCCCAGATGACCGGGTGTATGGATGATCTCAAGCTGCCAGTCTTCACCCTCGATCATCTCACCATCCGCCACTTCGATGTCCGGCCGGAACGCGGTATCTATCCCTTCACCGCCGCCGACCAGACCTTGTTGCGCCAATTCGGTCATGACTGCGCTGCGTCCGGCTTGTGGCCCGCCAAAGGCCAAAATCGGCGCTCCGGTCCGTTCTGCCAAAGGTGCCGCAAGCGGCGAGTGGTCGAGATGGCTGTGGGTGACGATGATGTGGCTTATCCGTTGACCCGGCTGCATGGCGTTCAGAATCGCCTCAAGATGCGCGTCGCTCAGGGGGCCGGGGTCGATGACCGCCAGATCGAGCTCTCCCAATAGATACGTATTCGTACCGCGATAAGTCATCGGAGACGGGTTTGGTGCCAGAATCCGCCGCAGGCCAGTTTGTATTTCGGTTGCTTGACCTGGTGGCGGGTTGAAATCGTCGGGCACCTGCATTCTGAGCTCTTTCTCTTGGAGGATCAGCCCGTTAGGTTTAGCGCATGTCCAGTCGATGGCTCAAACACTATATGCCGCGCAGCCTTTATGCCCGAGCAGCACTGATTCTGGTTCTTCCGGTTATCGTTCTGCTGTTGGTGGTTGGGATTGCCTTTTTGCAAAAACATCTTGAGGACGTCACCGCACAGATGACTCGATCCGCGGCGCGCGAAGTGACTCTGGTGCTTGAAACAATGCAGGGGGCCGAGACCCGGCAGCAGGCATTGGCAGCCATTCGCCCGGATTTGGTTGCGCTTGAGATGAAGGCCCGCTTTGTCGACCCCGATCAGGATCCTTTGACCGACAAGCGGCGGTGGTACGACTTCATCGCACCTCAGGTCGAGGCAAATTTGCAGATGCGACTGCCCGATCTGGTTTCTGTGGCCTTGCCTTCGGGTGACGAGGCACGGTTGTATCTGGAAACCGATCTGGGGCTTCTGCAGTTGACGATAGATCGCCGCCGCTTGTCACCCACGGCGCCGCATCAGTTGATTGTGACTATGGTGTTTTTTGCCGTGGTCATGACCACGATCTCATTCCTCTATATGCGCAATCAACTGCGGCCCATCACCCGGCTTGCTGACGCCGCGCAGGCCTTTGGCCGGGGCAGGGTGGTACCCTATTCGCCGGGCGGTGCAATAGAAGTGCGTGCAGCCGGTAGTGCGTTTCTGGAAATGCGGGCAAGAATCGAGCGCCAGATGGAACAGCGCACGATGATGCTGTCGGGGGTCAGTCACGACCTGAGAACACCGCTGACGCGCCTGAAACTGGGCCTGTCCATGTTGCCTGAGGATGAGGCAGCACCGATGCAGCAGGACGTAGACGAGATGCAATTGCTGTTGGATGCGTTCCTCGATTTCTCTCGCGGCGCCGCTGAGGGCCCTGCCGAGGCAATCGAGCCCGCGGCGTTGTTGCGCCAGATTGTCGAAGACGCGCGACGGGCAGGTCATCAGGCCGAATTGGTCTCAGTCGAAGGTGACGGCACGGCGATGCTGCGCCCGATGGCCATGCGCCGCGCGGTCGAGAACCTGATTGGCAATGCGGTGCGATATGGCAACCAGGCCGAAGTCAGCCTGTCCCTGACGCCCAAAACCACGCGCATCCGGGTCGAAGATGACGGACCGGGCATTCCGGTAGAGCAGCGCACTGAGGCTGTAAAACCGTTCTCGCGTCTTGATCCCGCACGCAACCAGAATCAGGGTAGTGGCGTTGGTCTTGGGTTGGCGATTGTTGCGGATATTGCCCGCGCACATGGCGGTGTCCTGCGGCTTGGCAAAAGTGAAAGGCTGGGTGGCCTTTGCGCAGATATCATTGTTGGGAGGTGATTTTGGTGGGATCGGAATTTACGTTTTGTGTCGCTGCCATAAGCGGCGCGCAATATTTTTCTTTGGTCTAAAGCACCGATCACCCCGTACAACCTTTAGAATGGGAGGAAGTCATGACCAATAGTTTCGACGTGAAATCATCGTGGGTATCGGTAATGGATGAAACAAAAAACCCACTAAAAAAATACTCTCTATCCACAGCACACATGCTGATGCAGATGTTGGCATGGATGTGGAGCGCAATCTTCTCGCTGATGGTTGGCAGCTATTTTGTTTTCGGTGTAACCGCATTGGGCCATTTGCTGCTGATCGGCGGGTTGTTTGTCACCTTGGCAGTTTTCCAAAAGGCTGAAGCGACAGATCCTGAAGCGTAAAGTTGCTGCCTCGTATTAGACCGAACGGCTTTACCCGGGGTTTTTTGGTCCAATTCTTGACCCGCTCCGTATCGCCTTCACTACCCCAACTGCCTCCCGCGTTGTTTGTAACGGTTTCCCTCCGAACAACGCGGGTTTTTTTGGAGCGGGAACGAGTGGCTACCCTGGTGTTTAACGGGGTGTATCTCCCCCATTAGACTTGAGGCGCATTTCTATCGTAACGTTGCAGAACGTCTTTTGAGGCATAGGTTTAGGTATGGACAACACTGTATTGTATTTCTTGGTTGGTATATTTGTCGTCGGGCTTTTGACGCTTGGATATTACTCAAAAAGCAGTGGTGCATTAATCTCGATTGTCATCGTAGTTGGCGTATTGGGTGCGATGGTTGGATACTTTGGTGGATACTTCGGTGAACCTCCAAGGTAGGCCTGAACTTCAATTGGAGGTTTGCCGGTGCGCTTTGTATTTGGAAGCTTTTTTTCAAACTAAAAAGGGCACAAAAAAAACCAGCTTCGCGGTCCGAGTGAGCGGAGGGGTCGCGAAGCCGGTCAATTTCCTCCTACTGGGTGCTAGTCGGAGGCTGGGATGCACATGTATGGGACGTGCAAGATCATGAAAACATGAATTTACAAGTTTCGCTAAATGGAAATGGGATAGCCAAAAACCCATTCGAATAGGTGATGTATCCAAAAGTATAGTATGCGTATGTGTCATATTGTCTTGAATGTACCAAATGGCACTTCCGCTTGAGCGGGACTCCGAACTCTAGGGGCTTGAATAAGGCTCAGAGTTACTGGGCAACCCTGCAGATTTAGAAGAATGAATCTTATGTTTGAACTGGACAGCAGAAACACCGTGCATTGCTGGTCTGGCAAGCATCTGTAACTGATAACAATGAACAAGTAGACGGTGGTAGGCCCGGCAGGACTTGAACCCGCAACCAAAGCGTTATGAGCGCTCTGCTCTAACCAATTGAGCTACAGGCCCGCCTGAGCGCTTTGAGTACCACGGTGAACAGCCGCGTCAAGCCTGACCGTTGCAACAAGTCGCACAATCGAATAACCCGCGCGGGAACCATTCATAAGGGGCTGGCCATGACCACGGGCAAGAACGGAATCACCTATGCCGATGCAGGCGTTGATATTGATGCGGGGAATGCCCTAGTCGACCGGATCAAGCCGGCCGCAAAACGCACCAACCGCTCTGGTGTGATGAGCGGGCTGGGCGGATTTGGCGCTCTGTTCGATCTAAAGGATGCCGGATATCAGGACCCGATTCTGGTTGGGGCCACCGATGGGGTGGGCACCAAGCTGCGCATCGCCATTGATACCGGCGTTGTCGACGGCGTGGGCATCGATCTTGTGGCCATGTGCGTCAATGACCTGATCTGCCAGGGCGCTGAGCCGCTGTTTTTCCTGGATTATTTTGCGACCGGCAAGCTGGATACGGATACGGCGGCGCGGATCATCGAAGGCATTGCCGAAGGCTGTGTCCAATCCGGATGCGCCTTGATCGGCGGTGAAACCGCGGAAATGCCCGGCATGTACCCGGATGGCGATTTCGATCTGGCCGGGTTCTCGGTTGGCGCGATGGAACGTGGGGCTCATCTGCCGGCCGGCGTTCAGGCGGGCGACGTGCTGTTGGGGTTGGCCTCGAACGGTGTGCATTCCAACGGGTACTCCCTTGTGCGCAAACTGGTAGAGATTTCGGGTCTGGGCTGGGATGCCGCCTCACCGTTCAGTGAAGGATCGCTGGGCGAAGCTCTGCTGACACCCACACGTCTGTATGTGAAGCCAGCTCTGCAGGCGATCCGAGCAGGGGGCGTGCATGCGCTGGCCCATATCACCGGCGGCGGCCTTACAGAAAACCTGCCCCGTGTGCTGCCCGAGGGGTTGGGTGCCGAGATTGACCTGAATGCATGGGATTTGCCGCCTGTATTCCGCTGGATGGCGGAAACCGGTGGGATTGTTGAGGCTGAGATGTTGAAGACCTTCAACTGCGGCATTGGCATGATCGTCGCGTGTGAAGCGGATCGCGCGGATGATTTGGCGGCGTTGCTGGCCGATGCGGGCGAAACGGTTGCGCGGATTGGCACTGTGACCGGGACAGCGGGCATGGCCTATTCGGGCACCCTGTTGTGAGCCATAAGCGCGTCGCAATTCTGATCTCGGGGGGTGGCTCGAACATGGTGTCGCTGGTCGACAGCATGACCGACGATCACCCTGCGCGGCCTTGTCTGGTTCTGTCCAATGATGCGAATGCGGGTGGCCTGACAAAGGCGGCAGAGCGGAGCATTCCGACGGCTTCGGTGGATCACCGCCCGTTCAAGGGCGACCGTGCCGCGTTTGAGGCCGAGTTGCTGAAACCGCTGGAAGAAGCGCAACCCGATATCGTTTGTCTGGCTGGCTTCATGCGTGTTCTGACAGGCGATTTCGTGTCACGCTTTCAGGGACGGATGCTGAATATCCACCCTTCGCTTCTGCCGAAATACAAGGGTCTCAACACCCATGCGCGCGCTATTGAAGCCGGGGATGCTGAACATGGATGTTCGGTTCACGAAGTCACCGCAGCCTTGGATGACGGTCCGATCCTTGGGCAAGCGCGAGTAGATATTGAACCGGGTGATACGTCCGAGGCATTGGCCGCCCGGGTGCTGGTGTGGGAACACAAACTCTACCCCGCAGTGTTGCGCCGTTACGCCAGTGGGGATCGGACTCCGGTGTTGCTGCCCTGAACGTCTCGGGATGATTTACACGCGCGTCAAATTCATCCTATGGTCCGCAATACGGCTGGGTACGGAATGAAACAGACAATCAGCCGCACAGAACAAGAGCAAGAACAGCACCGCGCATGAAAACCCTGACGACGACGCAAGAGCTGGCCGAATTCTGCAAGGCCGCGGCGGAATATGACTATGTCACCGTAGATACCGAGTTTCTGCGCGAACGGACTTACTATTCGAAACTCTGTTTGGTGCAGCTTGCAGTTCCATCCGACAATGAGGACAGCGCCGTTCTCGTCGACCCATTAGCCGACGGCTTGTCGCTGGACCCGCTTTACGACCTGTTTCGCGACGAAAGCGTGGTCAAAGTGTTTCACGCCGCGCGACAGGATCTTGAGATTTTCTGGGTCGAGGCGTCCGTATTCCCGCAACCTCTGTTCGACACTCAGGTCGCCGCGATGGTCTGTGGCTTTGGAGAGCAGGTGGGATACGAGACTTTGGTGCGCAAAATCTGCAAGGAAGGGGTCGACAAAACCTCGCGTTTTACCGATTGGTCACGTCGGCCACTGACAGATTCGCAAAAGACCTATGCCTTGGCGGATGTCACGCATTTGCGGCAGATCTACGAATATCTGGCGGCCCAGTTGAACAAGTCGCAGCGCAGCCATTGGGTGTCCGAAGAGTTGCGCACCCTGACCCAGCCCGGAACCTACGATATCCGTCCGGAAGATGCATGGAAGCGGGTGAAGACCCGCACAAATTCGGCCAAGTTCCTGGCTGTCGTGCGCGAGTTGGCGCAGTTTCGCGAAGCTTATGCGCAAGAGAACAACGTTCCGCGCAGCCGGGTGTTCAAGGATGACGCCCTGATCGAGCTTGCCTCGACCAAGCCCAAATCTCCGTCGGACCTTGGTGGTTCTCGCCTGCTGCTGCGCGAGGCGCGCAAAGGCGTGATTGCCGATGGTATTCTGGCGGCGGTGAAACAGGGGGTGAATTGCCCTGCCGATCAAATGCCGCGCGTTGATAACAGCCGTGATAAGCTAAAGATCAACCCGGCGCTCGCCGATTTGCTGCGCGTTTTGCTCAAATCCAAAACCGAAAGCTCGGGCGTGGCGGCCAAGCTGATCGCCACCAGTTCCGAACTGGACCAGTTGGCTGCGGGCGAGCGTAAGCTGCCTTCGATGTCAGGCTGGCGATTTGAGGTGTTTGGCGAGGATGCCCTGAAACTGTGTGACGGCAAGATCGCTCTGGCCGCCAAGGGGCAATCCGTACAAGTCGTGTCGCTTTAGCGGCGGTTAACGCCGCCGGGACTCTAGTGCATTCTGTTCGCCACGAACGCGAACCAGACGGGTGTTTCGCAGCTCGGCCCGGCCTAGCGTCGTAGCACCATTGACCTCACGCGATTTTTCAGAGCCTTGATTGGTCGCGTAGCTTGGGTAGCTGACTTCGAACGTGTATTCCAGAATGCCGTTCTTTTCGTTTTCTTCGCTTTCCACGGGGACAAGGCGCGCATTATAGGCGCCCTGTCTTGCGGCCGTACCTTTGACATAGACGATTGCCCCGGTAGACGTGGGATCGATGCGCAGCTCATCTACCTTGGTTATGGCAAAGCCGATCACTTCCTTTTCGGGTCGCGAAAACAGGCCCGGGCCGTCGCGCCCTTCGGGCACCAGAGCATCAGCTTCGTTTACGGATACTTCAGTAGGGGCGGGTGTACTGGACCCGAACCAATTGGTCGGGTTCACGCGCGACTCGCTCCAGCCGCTGCAGGCGGCCAGTGTAAGCGTGCCGACCAATAAAAGAGGTGTTGATTTTTTCATGGTCCCAAAGCCCAGAGAAGTATTTTCAGCAATGGGTTATCGTAAATTCCAAAGATTGAAAACCCACACCGGGGCTGGACAGGTGCCCAACAGAGGCATAGGTCACAAATGTGATCGCAACAAAAAGGACCGCTGCGAAATGGCAACGCCCGCCTTTGAGGAAATCGTCGAGGATTTTGAGTTTCTGGATGACTGGGAAGACCGGTATCGCCATGTCATAGATCAGGGCAAAGCGATGGAGCCTCTGGACGATGCGTTCAAAGTGCCCGCCACAAAGGTGCACGGTTGTGCCAGTCAGGTGTGGCTGCAGCCCACGATCGAGGGTGGCGTTTTCCGGTTCGACGGCGATAGCGACGCGTTGATTGTGCGCGGGCTGATCGCGGTGTTGCGGTCTTTGTATAATGGCTTGCCTGTTGGCGAAGTCCCAAAGGTCGACGCGGGCGGCGAGTTGGCACGCCTTGGGTTGAATGATCATCTGTCCGCACAGCGGTCAAATGGCTTGCGGTCGATGATCGAGCGTATCCGCGAAGTCGCGCACGAGAACGCCTGACGATCAGGCGGTCGGCTTGCGGGCGGCCCACTCGGTCAGGGTGGTTTCCAGATCGCCATAGCCGGTGAACCGGCGTTCAAACGTCAAACCCATGCGTTCGGCGCATTCCTGAGCGCGGGCCGTGAGGTCCGGATCGTCTGTCTGCGCTTGATAGACAAGCTTGGTATAGTTCCCGAAATACATGTCCCGCAGTTGGGGGTGACGGTCCAGGCCAAGCGGTTTCCACACAAAGGCATCGAACTGGCGGGCCAGAAAATCCGTCAGGTAGAAGGCTGTTGTTTCATCATCGCCATGGTCTTCAAAGGCTTGATTTCCTTCGAAAAAGGAATAGCAGTGCGGGCCTTTGATCATCTCAATGCCCATCTCCTTGCAGGCTTTCTGCAATAGGCCGCCGGTGCCACAGTCGGCATAGACGACGAAGATCTGGTCAAAGTTACCGCGGTGCTTGGCAACAGCTTCTTCGACAGCCTGTGTAATCCGTTCGGGGTGAACGTGCAGTATGGCGGGCAGGCAGGTCAGGGTCATATGATCCCAGCCGTTGCGCTTTTTCAGATGCAGGATTTCGCGCGCCAGCGCACCGCATGCCAATAGCAGTATGCCGCCTTGCCGAGTGTCTTCGGTATAGCCTTTTGTCGTCAGGCTTGCGTCATCCGGTGTGGTGTTCTGCTGCATCGTCAATTCCCTGAAGGATTGCAGCATCAAAGAATGAATGCCGGATCAAGGCAAGTCCGCTTCCGACATCCCGTGTCAGGCCACCGACGCACGCGTTTCAAAAGATTGAAGCGATGGGCGGGCAGGGGGACCATAGGCGGTGATCCCGTGGCTGGCCAGTTCCGGAAACAGCGACAGGATCTCTTGCTGTGTGTCATCCTCAAAACTGTTCCACGCCTGGATTCCAGGGTGAAAGCTCTCGCTTAGGCACCCTTCGGCCCAGATCAGTTCGTGCTGATCGAACATCAGGTGATAATAGGTCACAAGACCGCCGGGCTTCATCACGATATCGCGGCCATTCACCAAATGCTTGGCAGGCGCCAGCGCCTCAGCGTGGCCCGTATGCAGTTCAACACGCCAGTCGCTGATCAGCATCCTGTGCTGCTGCGAGAGCAAGAGATCGCGATCATTGCCAAGCGCACCCGCCTTGATCAGCACAGGCGTGAACACGCCTGCGGCACGCGCGGTCTGAGAGCCAATCCAACGCAGCGTTTGCAACCCATGATCCAGCGTCGTAATTTTGTCACCCACGCGCAAATTCTCGACCTCGACCAGGCCACGTTCCGTTTCGATCAGAGTGCCGGTTGCGAAACATCTGGCGATGTCCCAGGATTCACGGTCAGCGTTCAAACCCGTAGTTGTGGCGGTGTTTATACTGTTGAGCGTTAGTGACCTGATGCCCGCAAATTCCAATGCGGCCTGATCGCTGTTGGCTGAGAATTCTGGAACCAGAAAAGTGTTCCCGAGCGTGTCTTGCGCGATGACTGCCGTTATGTCTGCCGTTGTGCCGTCGACATACGTAATTGTCGCATTGTAGGCGACAGCTGCATCGAAAATGGTCGCAGCGCCATCAATTGCAAAAAAATCCACGTCAGAGTTGGCGTTGTTTTCGTAGGTTCCACCAGGGTTTCCTACCGGTGTCCAAACGACAGCGTCGTCAAGTAATGGATCACCCGGACCACCAAAAGTTTGTCCAACCAAAGCGCCCGCGTTTTCAGCAGTGTTGTTACCCTCAGTCGGGTCGATGATTGCAAGATTACCAAGAAAAATAGCATTAAACGTCGTAGGCATAACCCACCCTATATGTACTCGTTAACAACACGTGCGTCACAACAGATTCGCACTATCACAATTGACAGGTAATAAAACCTGTACTGCTTATCAAGCAGTTGAAGACAAAAAAGCCGCCCCGGAAAGGGCGGCCTTGATCATTTTCGTGTCACCTGAATTAGCTGGCCAGTTGGTTATGCTTGCGGGACACAAAGTCTTTGGCAGTTTCCACCGCAACCGCCGCGTCACGGCAATAAGCGTCTGCGCCGATGGCCTTGCCGAATTCCTCGTTCAGAGGGGCGCCGCCAACGAGTACGATGTAATCTTCACGCCGTCCCTGTTCGATCAGCGTGTCGATGACCACTTTCATGTAGGGCATCGTAGTGGTCAGCAAGGCAGACATGCCCAGAATGTCAGGCTGTTCGGAATCCAGGGCTTCCAGGTAGTTTTCGACCGGGTTGTTGATGCCGATATCGACAACTTCGAAACCAGCGCCTTCCATCATCATCGACACCAGGTTCTTGCCGATGTCGTGGATGTCGCCTTTAACGGTCCCGATCACCATCTTGCCAACGCGCGGCGCGCCGGTTTCGGCCAGCAGTGGTTTAAGGATCGTCATGCCACCTTTCATCGCGTTAGCGGCCAGCAAAACTTCGGGAACGAACAGGATGCCGTCCCGGAAATCGTGGCCCACGATGGTCATGCCACCGACCAGAGCTTTGGTCAGGATGTCATATGGTGTCCATCCGCGTTCAAGCAGGATGTTCACACCTTCTTCGATCTCTTCTTTCAGGCCGTCATAAAGATCGTCGAACATCTGTTCGACAAGTTCGTCGTCGTTGAGTTCGGACAGGACGATGTCTTCTTCATCGGACATGGGGCATTTCCCTGTGCTGGGCGGGCCATCGGCCCGTGGTGGCATTTTTTCCGTTTTGGCCATTTCGTCGCAGTTAGACTGTTACGATTGCGACCTTGGCGGTTCCGGGACCGACCTATACGTCAAATTGTTTGCGATCACGATGGAATTATCTGCAACAACATCCTGCATTCTGTTCACAAACGGGGAAAACCTAGGCGCCCAAGATCGGGGGCTAAAAGGGCGGTTCGCGCAGTTTTCCTTGTCGCATGGCGATACAGGGTTTATTGATTCCCGAAAGAGAACATAACAGGAACAAATATGCCTGCACTCAACATAAAGGCCCGCGGCGTGGCCAGCAATGAATCAGGCAGATTCGAACGCTTTGCGACCGAAGCCTGCGATGACGGCTGGGAGATGGAAGAGGAGCTTCCGACGCTCAGAACTGAAGTCCGAGAAGAGGTAGCGCGCAGTGTGGTCACCTACAACCGATCGCCCGATCTGCCGTTCGACCGCTCGATTAATCCGTATCGCGGGTGCGAGCATGGGTGCGTGTACTGTTTTGCCCGTCCGACCCATGCCTATCTAGGGTTGTCGCCGGGATTGGATTTTGAAACCCGGTTGATCGCCCGGCCAAACGCGGCCGAGGTTCTGAGGAAAGAACTGTCCTCGGCCCGGTACAAAGTAGCGACCATTGCGATGGGAACGAATACCGACCCGTATCAACCGATCGAGAAACAGCACAAGATAACGCGGGCTTGCCTTCAGGTCTTGCGAGAGTTCCAGCATCCTGTCGCGATCGTGACCAAAGGCGCGATGATCGAACGGGATTTGGATATTCTTGCCCCCATGGCGGAACTTGGGCTGGTTCGGGTCGGTGTTTCGTTGACTACTTTGGACCCTGGCCTATCTCGGCGGATTGAACCGCGCGCGCCATCCCCTGTAAGACGGCTGGCGACGATCCGACGACTGGCCGATGCAGGTGTGCCTGTGCGCGTCATGACATCGCCTTTGATACCGGGTCTGACGGATCATGAATTGGAATCCATGCTGGACGCCGGGGCCGATGCCGGGGCAGATGCAGCAAGCTGGATTATGCTGCGCCTTCCGCGCGAAGTATCTGAGCTGTGGCAATCCTGGTTGCAGCAGCATGAGCCGGCGCGGGCCGAAAAGGTCATGTCCAAGCTACGCGAGATGCACGGTGGTCGTGACTATGATCCGCGCTGGGGGCACCGCATGCGGGGTGAAGGTGAGTATGCTGGTATAGTTGCCAAGCGGTTTGCATTGGCAGTCAAACGATTGGGGTTGGCCACAAAAACAGCACCGTTACGGTGTGACCTGTTTTCCAGGCCAGCGCAGGCAGGGGACCAATTGGCCCTTTTCTGAAACAAAAAAAGCCCCGGACAGAGGTCCGAGGCGTTTCGAATTTGTAACCGGCAATCAGCGGTTTTCGATATCCACGTAATCGCGGGTCGTTTCGCCGAGATACAGCTGACGTGGACGACCGATCTTGTTCTGAGGATCTGCGATCATCTCTTTCCACTGGCTGACCCAGCCAACAGTGCGCGACAGTGCGAAGATCGGTGTGAACATTGAAGTGGGGAAACCCATCGCCTCGAGGATGATGCCCGAGTAGAAGTCCACGTTCGGGAACAGTTTTTTCTCGGCGAAATACGGATCTTCCAGCGCCTGCTTTTCCAGTGCTTTGGCAACCTGCAGCTTCGGATTGTTCTCGACGCCAAGCAGTTCCAGCACTTCGTCGGCTGATTGCTTCATTACAGTCGCGCGCGGGTCGAAGTTCTTGTAGACGCGGTGGCCAAAGCCCATCAGGCGGAACGGGTCGTTCTTGTCCTTGGCACGGTCGATGTATTCCGGAATACGATCGACGGAACCGATCTCTTCCAACATCTCCAAACAGGCCTGGTTTGCGCCACCATGGGCAGGACCCCAAAGGCAAGCCACACCCGCCGCGATACACGCAAACGGGTTGGCGCCTGACGAAGACGCCAGACGCACGGTCGAGGTTGACGCGTTTTGTTCGTGATCCGCGTGCAAAGTCAGGATCCGGTCCATCGCACGGCTGAGGATCGGGTTCACCTCATATTCTTCGGCGGGAACGGCAAAGCACATGCGTAGGAAGTTGGACGCGTAGTCCAGATCGTTGCGCGGATAAACGAAGGGCTGGCCGATGTGATACTTATAGGCCCATGCGGCGATCGTCGGCATCTTGGCGATCAGACGGTGCGAGGCGACCTCGCGCTGATGCGGATCAGATACGTCGGTTGAGTCGTGATAGAACGCCGACATTGCGCCAACGACACCCACCATGATCGCCATCGGATGCGCATCCCGACGGAAGCCGCGATAGAAATACTGCATCTGTTCGTGCAGCATGGTGTGGCGCGTGATGGTGGTTTCGAACTTCTCAAGATCCTTGGCGACCGGCAGCTCTCCGTACAGCAGCAGGTAGCACACTTCTAGGAAATGCGATTTGCCGGCCAGTTGATCGATTGGGTAACCACGGTGCAGCAGCTCACCTTTTTCGCCGTCGATATAAGTAATGGTGCTGTCACAGCTTGCGGTCGACGTAAAACCGGGGTCGTAGGTGAACACTCCGGCATCGCTGTACAGCTTACGGATGTCGATGACGTCAGGTCCAGCGGTCGGAGAATGAACCGGCAACTCGTACGTTTCACCATGGACTGTCAGAGTGGCTGTTTTATTGCTGTCGGTCATAGTGTCCCTTCCTCATTCTTACGCATGTCGAATCGCTGTCCGACCTTGCGGGCAACGGCTGCGCGCGGGCGCGCAGTCCGGGTGTTAGCGGAGCAGCGTTACCCAAATATGAAGATTGGGTTTACGTCGCTGCGTCAGAAAGCCGGGCCAGGGTTTCTTCCTTCCCCAGCACAAGCATCATGTCAAAAACTGAAGGCGTCACTGCCCGACCTGCCAACACCGCCCGCAACGGGCCCGCCAGTTTGCCGAACTTAACCTCTTTCGCTTCTGCAAACGAATTTAGGGTTTGCTCCAGTTCGTTTCGCGTCCAGCTAGCATTTTGCACGTGCGGCGTCAATTCACTCAGTATACCATCGGATACTGAGGCCAGCGCTTTCGCAGCCTTTTCATCGGGGTCAATTGGCCGAGATGTCAACACAAAGTGAGCTTTTTCAAGAAGTTCCGGGAACATCCGTGCGCGATCCTTGAGGCAATACATCGCACGTTCCAGATCACCGGATTGTGTTTCCGTGAGGTTAGGTAAATTTGCCGCTGCCAGATAGGCTTCGATCTCTTGCCGCAATGCAGCATCATCCGCAATGGCGATATGCTGTCCACACAGATTTTCCAGCTTTTTCAGGTCGAAACGGGCAGGGCTTTTGCCGATTCCATCCAGATCGAACCATTCCTTGGCCTGTTCGTCAGTAAAGAATTCATCATCGCCGTGGCTCCAGCCCAAACGTGCCAGATAGTTGCGCATACCTGCGGCGGGATAGCCCATCGCCTGATATTCTTGAGCGCCCAAAGCGCCGTGGCGTTTGGACAGCTTTTTTCCATCCGGCCCATGGATCAACGGAATATGCGCCCAGACCGGGACGTTCCAACCCATCGCCTCGTAGATCATCATCTGTCGTGCAGCGTTGTTCAGGTGGTCGTCGCCTCGGATCACGTGGGTCACGCCCATGTCGTGATCGTCGACCACGACCGCCAGCATATAGACCGGAGTTCCGTCGGAACGCAGCAGGATCATGTCATCCAGTTGATCATTGCGAATGGTGACGTCGCCCTGAACCTGATCGCGGATCACGGTTGTACCATCCTGAGGCGCTTTGATGCGGATCGCGAATGGGGCGTCTGGATGAGAGGACTCGTCAGCATCCCGCCAAGGGCTTCGGAACAGAGTCGACTTCCCTTCGGCCCGGGCTTGTTCGCGGAAGGCCGTTATCTCGTCCTGAGTTGAAAAGCACTTGTACGCCTTGCCCTCAGCCAGCAACTGATGTGCTACCTCGGCGTGACGTGCGGCACCGTCGAACTGGCTGATCACATCGCCGTCGTGATCCAGCCCCAGCCATTCCATGCCTTGCAGGATCGCAGCCGTTGCTTCTGGGGTAGAACGCTCGCGGTCGGTGTCTTCGATCCGCAACAGGAACTTGCCGCCACGGCCGCGGGCATAGAGCCAATTGAACAGTGCGGTGCGTGCCCCGCCGATATGCAAAAAGCCGGTTGGGGACGGAGCGAAACGAGTGACGACCTGATCGGACATTGTGTGGATTAACCTTTTGGTAACCGTGTCGGGCATAGATTGGCGCCTGTCTAACGAGCCGGAAGGACGGGGGCAACCATGCGTGTTCTGGCACGGGTCGAGGCCGCATTGCTGAACCAGACAGGGTATTTGTTTCAGTGGTCTCCGGTGTGTGTGGCAGTCGGTATAGGTCTGTATTTCAGTCTTCGGTTCGAACCGGACTGGAAGGCTTATGTTGGCCTTGTTGCCGCGATTGCCATTTGCCTGGGGATGGCGCGCAGGCTGCCGTCTGGCTGGGCGGCGTTGACAACAGGGGGGGCGCTAATCGCTGCCGGGTTCATCCTGGCGGGCGTGCGCGCCCATACGGTGGCAGAGCCGGTCCTGTCATGGCGTTACTATGGCCCGGTCGAGGGGCGGGTCGTTGCCATGGATCGCTCTGCGTCGGATGCGCTGCGGATTACGCTGGATCGGGTGCGTATAGGGGATGTGCCCGGTGACCGGCGGCCGCAGCGCGTTCGGCTTTCCTTGCACGGCGACGCACGCTCACTAGTGCCCGGCCAAAGGATCATGACCACTGCCCATTTGTCGCCCCCTCAAGGTCCGGTGGAACCGGGTGGGTTCGACTTTCAGCGACACGCGTGGTTTCAACGGCTGGGGGCCGTGGGATACACCCGTGTCCCGGTGCTGATCGCTGCGCCCCCGCAGCCCAAAGGCATCCGCATTACAGCATGGCGAATGGCGATTTCCAACCATGTCCGCACGATCCTGCCGGGTGAGATTGGCGGGTTTGCGGCCGCCGTCACAACGGGTGATCGCAGCGGTATGGGGCAAGAAACGCTAAAGTCACTGCGCGCTTCCAACCTGGCGCATCTGTTGGCGATTTCGGGCCTCCACATGGGCTTGCTGACCGGGTTCGTCTACTTGATGTGCAGGCTTTTTTTCTCAACCATTCCTGCGCTGGCTCTCAGATTGCCTGTGCGCAAACTGGCGGCTGTCTGTGCGATGGTCTCGGCCACGATCTACTTGTTGCTGTCTGGGGGAAATGTCGCCACGGAACGCGCTTTTGTCATGGCAAGTGTCATGCTGATGGCCATCCTGATTGACAGACGCGCGATTTCCCTACGGGCCGTTGCGGTCGCCGCACTTATCGTACTCAGTCTGCGCCCCGAATCCTTGCTTAGCCCGGGGTTTCAAATGTCTTTTGCCGCAACGACAGCGCTTGTGGCGGTGTTCGGAGCGTTGCGTGACATTGGACCGATGCCGGGGCCAAAGTGGCTGAAACCTGTTGCGGGCCTACTGATGTCCTCAGCTATCGCGGGATTTGCAACCGCGCCAATTGGTGCGGCGCATTTCAACACATTGTCTCACTATGGTCTTCTGGCAAACATGCTTTCAGTGCCGGTCATGGGCATGGTTGTCGTCCCCTCGGCCGTGGTGGCAGCACTGCTGTCGCCATTCGGCCTTGAGATGGTGCCGCTAGCAGTGATGGGGCTGGGTTTAGAGTGGATTCTTGCGGTTTCTCAATGGGTATCGGGATTTGACGGCGCGCAAGGATATGTTGTCAGCCCGCCGACCCCTGTCCTGCCGCTAACTGCGCTTGGCGGCCTGTGGCTTGCGCTGTGGCAAGGACGGGCCCGATGGGTTGGGGTGGCACCAATGGTCGTGGCGTTGATGTTATGGGGGCAGGGAAATCGCCCTGAAATACTGGTTGCGGATAGTGGCGGTCTTGTTGGCGTGATGACCGAACAAGGACGCGCCTTGAGTAAGAAAAAGGGAAGCGGGTTTGTCGCAACCGTCTGGCTGGAAAATGATGGGGACGGGGCAGATCAGTTGCAGGCGGCCAGCCGTTGGCCGCATAATTCCGGCACCATTCAACGGTATGACTGGCAGGGCAAAGAGGTGTTGCACGTTACAGGCAAACGCGCGGCGCGCGGGATCAGTGCCTGCAATGCCGATCAGATCGTGATTTCTGCCGTGGCGCTGCAACTGTCCGGCGGCTGTGAAGTCTTTGATCCGAAACGGCTGCTGGCAACGGGAAGCCTGTCCCTGTCGGGCGGCAAGATCACAACGTCTAAAGAGGTGATGGGCGACAGGCTCTGGTCCCCGAACACATCCGGGAACCGGGATACCAAGCAGTTTTAGTAGCTGCGGATCAGTCCAACCAGACGACCCTGCACCTTGACCTTATCTTCTGGCAGAACGCGGGTTTCATAGGCAGAGTTCGCGGCCTCAAGCGCAATCGCCTGACCTCGGCGGAAGAACCGCTTCAAGGTGGCTTCCTGATCTTCGACAAGAGCAACAACGATATCGCCGTTATCGGCAACCGAGGTTTCCCGGATTACCACTACATCTCCATCGTTGATCCCTGCGTCAATCATCGAGTCGCCGCGCACTTCCAGTGCGTAATGCTCACCCTTGCCGGATACCATTGAACCGGGCACGGCGACGCGGTGCGAGACATGGCTGATCGCTTCGATCGGGACGCCGGCAGCGATGCGGCCCATCACTGGCAATTCCATCGCATCCACGGTCACCGGCTCAAAATTCGCGGGGCGGGGGCCGGACGGCTTGTCGCCTTCGATCACACGCGGCTTGAAGGCCACTGTGGGTTCTCCACCCAGGCTTTCCGGCAGTTTGACGATTTCGATGGCCCGCGCGCGGTGCGCCAGACGCCGAATGAACCCACGTTCTTCTAACGCCGTAATCAATCTGTGGATGCCAGATTTGGACCGAAGGTCCAGCGCGGCCTTCATTTCATCGAAACTGGGCGGAACACCGTCCGCCTGAACGCGTTTGTGAATGAATTCCAACAAATCCAACTGCTTCTTGGTCAACATTGCTCACACCTCATCGGTCATGCGTTTTCTTTTGTTCTACGCATGTTCACGTTTTGTGTCAACGGATTTGAGCGGGATTTAGATCGGCAGGTATTGAACCTCATCCCCGGCAGGTCGGGCGGGGTCATGCGGAATCCTCACCAACAGAGCGTTTGCCTGCGCCAAAACGCTGAGCAGCGAACTGTCCTGATCGGAACACGCGCGAATACCGGTTTCGTCCAGCATAGCCCGCATATAGTGTTCACGCGGACCGTTTTCGCCCAATGGTTCAGCAAGCCTTGCGGTTCGCAATGGGGGCAGAACCTGTTCGACACCCAACATCCGGCGTACCATCGGCAACAGGAAGAGATAACCGCAAACCATTGCACTGACAGGATTTCCGGGCAAACCGACCATTGCCGTTTGTCCCAATCGACCCGCCATCAGAGGTTTGCCGGGGCGCATTCGGATCTTGTAGAAAGATTGCTCCATTCCCAGTCCGGTTGAGACATCTGACACCAGATCGTAGTCTCCAACCGATGCGCCGCCGATGGTCACAACCAGATCCGCTCCTTCGGCCAGTCCGAAGGCAGTCTCAAGCGATGAGACCGTATCGCGCGCGACCGGAAGGATGCGGACGTGCGCGCCAGCGCCCTCCAGCAGTGCTTTCAAGCCAAACGTATTGGATGCGATGATCTGATCGGGGCCCGGGGTTTCGCCCGGCATCACCAATTCATCACCGGTGGAGATCAGCGCAATAACAGGCTTTCGAGTCACTGGTACGGTCGCAATATTCATCGCCGCCATCAGCGCGATGTCCTCGGCGCGCAACTGACGTGGGGCCGAGATCTTTGTGCCTGCTTTGAAATCGACGCCTGCAGGTCTGATATTCGATTTTGGGCCGGGCAGGTCCGAGATTGTGATCAGGTCGCCGCGACGTTCGGTATCTTCCTGTATGACAATGAAATCAGCACCTTCGGGAACCGGGGCACCAGTGAATATGCGCACCGCCTGTCCGGGCCCGACGCGACCGGTGTAGCGGTTGCCAGCTGCCGACTCGCCGATGACCTTGAACATGGCGTGCAGCTCGACCTCGGTCGATTTCAGTGCGTAGCCGTCCATCGAGGACGCTTCAAATGGTGGCTGGTCACGGGTGGCCTCGACATCTTGTGCGAGAATACGACCCGCCGCGTCCGACAAAGCAACGGTCTCGCTTGTCAGTGGCGAGACCAGATCAAACAACAGCGCGCGGGCCTCTTCGACGGTGATCATTTTGCTTCGTAACGTCCTGACTTACCGCCATCTTTTAGCAATACGCGGATACCGCCAATTTCCATCGCCTTATCCACGGCCTTGGTCATGTCATAGACCGTCAAGGCAGCGGTAGAAACGGCGGTCAGCGCCTCCATCTCGACCCCAGTCTGGCCGGAGGTTTTGACTGTGGCCTGGACCTGCACACCGGGCAAGTCCGGATCCAGCGTCAGCTCGACAGCGACCTTGGTGACTGGCAGCGGGTGACACAAAGGGATCAGATCAGGCGTTTTCTTTGCGCCCATGATGCCCGCAAGACGTGCCACGCCCAGAACATCACCTTTCTTGGCGCGGCCTTCGGAAATCAGATCAAAGGTGTCCTGCGCCATTTTGATGTGACCAGCCGCCACGGCGACGCGGTCGGTGACTTCCTTGTCCGAGACATCGACCATATGGGCCTGTCCCTGAGCATCAAAATGGGTCAAGGGCATCACATGACTCCGGGGATCAGAGGGCTTGCGAGAAGGTGGCGGGTGGCTGCTGCCACGTCGTCCTGACGCATCAGGCTTTCACCGATCAGGAAGCTGCGCGCGCCGTAACGTGCGATGTCGGCCAAATCTTCAGGCGTGCTCAGACCGCTTTCGCAGACGATCGTCCGGCCCGCTGGCACAAGCTTGGACAGATGCCGTGTGGTATCAAGAGATGTCTCGAAGGTCTTGAGATTACGATTGTTTATCCCAATCAGTGAGCTTTTCAGCTCGGCTGCACGTTCCAACTCGTTCTGGTCGTGAACTTCGATTAGGACATCCATACCCCAGTCGAATGCAGTCTGTTCCAGTTCAGCGGCTTGCGCGTCGTCGACCGATGCCATGATGATCAAGATGCAATCCGCACCCAAAGCACGCGCCTCGACCACTTGATAGGGGTCGTACATGAAATCCTTGCGCAGCGCCGGAAGCTCCGTGGCAGCCCGGGCTTCGGTCAGGTATTCCTTTGCCCCCTGAAAACTGGGTGTGTCTGTCAGCACCGAGAGACATGCGGCTCCACCTTCTTCGTAGGCTTTGGCCAGCGCGGGCGGGTCGAAATCCGGGCGGATCAAACCTTTGGATGGGCTGGCTTTCTTGACTTCGGCTATCAGGCCATACCCCCGACGCGCCGCTGTTCGAAGCGCATCGGCAAAGCCGCGGACCTCGGGCGCATTGCGGGCCTCGTTTTCCAGCGTTTCCAGCGACTTCTGCGCTTTGTCTGCCGCAATTTCCTCAAGTTTATAGGCTTTGATCTTATCCAGAACCGTCTCGGTCATGCGGCCTCCTGCGTAATTCGGGCCAGCGCCGCGATTTTGTCTTTGGCTTTTCCGCTGTCGATGCTTTCCCGCGCCTTTGCGGCGCCGTCTTTCAGGTCATCGGCAGCGCCCGCAACCACAAGGGCTGCGGCAGAGTTTAATAGCACCGCGTCCCGGTAGGCCGAGGGCGCGCCGTCCAGCAAGGCGCGGAACGCAACGGCGTTTTCTTCGGGCGTTCCGCCAATGATGTCTTCGAAGGGATGAACTGGCAGACCTGCGTCTTCGGGATGCAGTTCAACCTCTTTCACAACGCTGTCTTCCAGCGCAGCGACCCAGCTTACACCGGTGATCGTCAACTCATCTGTGCCATCCGATCCGTGCACCAACCAGGCGTGTTCAGCGCCGAGCAGTCCCAACGTTTCCGCCATTGGGCGGATCAAGTCGCGACTGAACGCACCGGTCAGTTGACGCCGAACACCAGCGGGGTTGGTCAACGGGCCAAGAATGTTGAAAATCGTACGCGTCCCAAGCTCTTGCCGGCTGGGCATGACATGCGCAATCGCAGGATGGTGCATGGGGGCCATCATAAAGCCAATGCCGACTTCTTGCAGAGCCTTTTCAACGGTTTGCGGGCCAACCATAACGTTGATTCCCAATTGTCCCAGCGCATCTGCAGCGCCTGATTTGGAGCTCAGGTTTCGGTTGCCGTGTTTGGCGACAGTTACGCCCGCGCCGGCAACGACAAACGCCGTGGCGGTCGAAATGTTCAGTGTGCCTTTGCCGTCGCCACCGGTGCCGACGATATCCATCGCGCCCGCCGGGGCCTTGACCGCATTGCATTTCGCGCGCATCACGGCGGCAGCGGCTGCATATTCGTCTACCGTTTCACCACGTGTGCGCATCGCCATCAGCAGGCCGCCAATCTGGCTGGGCGTGGCTTCGCCGTCAAACAGAATACCAAAGGCCTGTTCAGCCTCGGCACGCGTCAGGGGCCGATCGGCTGCGGCTCCGATCAGTGGTTTCAGAGCGTCGCTCATGCAGGAACTTTCATCTCGGACAGGAAATTCTTGAGCAGAGCGTGGCCATGCTCGGAGGCGATTGATTCCGGGTGGAACTGGACGCCGTGAATGGGCAATTCTTTGTGTTGCAGGCCCATGATGGTGCCGTCTTCCAGTTCTGCTGTGATCTCAAGCGTGTCGGGCAGGGTGTCACGATTCACAATCAGCGAGTGATAACGGGTCGCCTCAAACGGGGTGGGCAGGCCCGCGAAAACACCTTTCCCAGTGTGATGCATCATTCCCATCTTGCCATGAACGATTTCGTGGCAGCGGACAACGTTGCCGCCAAACACCTGTCCAATCGTCTGATGGCCAAGACAGACGCCCAACAGCGGCGTCTTTGTTTCAGCTGCCGCTTCAGTCAACGCCAGGCAAATCCCTGCCTGATCCGGGTCACATGGACCGGGGCTGAGAAGGATCCCCGCCGGGTTCATCGCCATGGCTTCTTGCACATCCAAGGCGTCATTCCGCCGAATGACCATTTCGGCGCCAAGTTCGCCTAAATAATGTACCAGGTTGTAGGTAAACGAGTCGTAGTTGTCGATCAGCAGCAGCATTTGGGCACTTGTCTCGGCTTGGGCATTTCGGACTGGCGATACAGCCCCTGGCCACGGTATAATGTCGGGACATACATGCTCAGGCTTGCGGGGCAGCGTCAAGAGGACATCCTGTTCAGGGCGCAATCGCAGGCCAAAGGCGCGGTAAACGGCGTTGAGGCGATCGAAGCAGGATGAAGGCGAGAGGCAGTTAAGATGGGCGGATTTCTAGGCGGGATGATCGCAGGGGCGGTCGTTGTTGGTCTGCTTGGTGCGGTACTATCCCTGAATACCCCGTTGACCCGAAAACCGGTTGTGAACGCCGAGGCGCCCGAGCCTGCACCGGCGGCGGCCCCCGAGGTCAGCACCGAAGCGGCCGAGACGGTGGCAGATGCCGATCTGGTGACCGCGCCGCCGGTGGCATCCGATGCTTCCAGGGATCAAACGGACAATCTTGCCGGACTGGCGGACGTGGAGACTGTGCCAGACTCTGAGCCGACGATCAGTGAGGCTGTCACGCAGGTCGAAGGGGTCGAAATACCTGACACGGCTGAGGTAACCATATCAAACGAGGCACCGGTTGTGCCGCAGTCGCCTGCGCAATTGCAGCCATTGCCCAGTACCGAAGGTGAGCCGATCATCTCGGAAACCGCGCCCGAGCCGCCGGTTGCACTCAAGGAAGAAGAAACCATCGTTGAGGTTGAGCCGCAGCCTGCGCCGGAGGTTCTGGAAATACTGCCCGAGCCGGAAGTAGAACAGGTGCAGCCCGAAGTTGCTGAGACCCAGCCTGAAGTCGCAGAGGCATTGCCGGCAATCATCGAAACAGAAAATGAACCCGAGCCGAAGCCCGAACCCACGGCAATCGAACCGCAGACGCCTGAGGTCGATCCACTTGAGAACAACCCGATTGCCGTAGAAGGGGAAGAAGACCTGCAGCTTAAGAAGCTGCCCCGGATCGCGGCGGTCCCGCAGATCGGCGGTGAAGAAACGGATACCGACGGTTTGACCGTTGGCAAACGAGTCGTCCCGCTGACTGAACGCGATGACGCGCCGGTCTCCGAAGATGAGCAACCCGCGATACTTCTGCCCGGTAAGCCAATTGATGCCTATGCCGCCAAGTTCGAAAACCCCGAAGCCAAACCGCTAATGTCGATCATTCTGATTGATGATGAAGGGGCCTTTGGAGCCGAGGCGTTGAAGGATTTCCCGTATCCGCTCAGCTTTGCTGTCAGCCCGTCTGACCCTGATGCGGCCGAAAAAATGGCCCGCCATCGCGCAGCGGGTTTCGAGGTTCTGGCCCTTGCCGATTTGCCCAAGGCGGCCAGCGCACAAGATGCTGAGGTTTCGATGGCTGTGTGGCTGGACACTCTGCCGGAAACCGTTGGTATTCTGGAAGGCGTGGGAACTGGAATTCAGGGTAATCGCAAACTGGCCGATCAGGTGGCTGCAATTGCCGGTGATACCGGGCGCGGGCTTATCACCCAGGACAATGGCCTGAACACCGTCCAGAAACTGGCCGCTCGCAATGGCATCCCTTCCGGGGTCATCTTTCGCGACATCGACGGTGCCCGTCAGGACCCAACGATCATGCGACGTTTCTTGGATCAGGCGGCGTTCCGGGCTGGTCAGCAGGGAACTGTCGTCATGTTGGGACGGCTGCGCCCGGACACGATCTCGGCCCTGTTGCTATGGGGACTGGAAGATCGCGGTGGCCGCGTGGCCATGGCCCCGATTTCAGCGGTCATGACGCAAGAAGCTCAGTAAGGCTGATAATGAAAAACGGCTGACCATGAGGTCAGCCGCTATTCTTTAAGAGTTGCCAGAGCCAGTAAACCGGGCCGCGTCTGCAGCCGCACGCCGAATGGCGTTCGATTTGTGAACGGTTTCCATGAATTCGGCCTCGGGGTCGCTGTCATAGACCACGCCTCCGCCTGCCTGAATATAGAGCTTCTGGTCTTTCACGATGGCCGTACGCAGGGCGATACACATATCCATGTCGCCGCCAGCACTGAAATACCCCACACCACCGCCATAAACGCCGCGCTTTTCGGGCTCGAGCTCGTCAATGATCTCCATAGCGCGAACCTTTGGCGCGCCTGAAACGGTGCCCGCAGGCATTCCCGCAAAGAAGGCATCCAGCGCGTCTTTGTCCTCGGCCAACTCACCAACCACGTTGGATACGATGTGCATCACGTGGCTGTAGCGTTCGATGATGAACTCTTCGGTAGGGCGCACAGTGCCGATCTTTGCCACGCGCCCGGTGTCGTTACGGCCCAGATCCAGCAGCATCAGATGTTCTGCCAACTCTTTCTTGTCGGCCAGCAGATCAACCTCGTTGGCCTTGTCCTCTTCGGGGGTCGCGCCGCGTGGCCGAGTGCCGGCGATGGGGCGGATCGTGACCTCATCTCCGAAAACGCGGACCAGAATCTCGGGGCTGGCGCCCACGACCTGAAAGCCGCCAAAGTTGAAATAGAACATGAAGGGCGACGGGTTCGTGCGCCGAAGCGAACGATAGAGCGCGAAGGGAGGTTGCGGAAAGTCCTGAGTCCAGCGCTGTGCCGGAACAACCTGAAAGATGTCGCCCGCGCGGATGTATTCCTTGGCCTTTTCGACCGCTTCTAAATAGCCGGATTTGGTGAAATTCGACACCGGTGCCGCGACCTCGGACGCATCGCCAAGATCGCGCGTCTCGGCGGGCATGGCGCGTTCCAGATCGCGCACCGCGTCCATGACACGTTCTGCGGCCTGTGCATAAGCAGCCTTGGCCGATTGCCCCTCGCTAACCCATGCAGGCGACACAACCGTGACCTCGCCCTTGACGCCGTCCAGTACCGCGATGACCGAGGGTCTGAGCATGATGGCATCAGGCAGGCCAAGCGGATCGGGGTTCACATCGGGCAGGTATTCCACCAGCCGCACCATGTCATAGCCGAGATAGCCAAACAGCCCGGCTGCGGCTTGGGGTAGGTCGTCCGGCAGGTCGATCTTACTTTCCGCCAGCAGCGCCCGCAGGTTATCCATCGGGTTGCCCGTTTCGGGCGAGAACGCGTCAGGGTCGAACCGGGCCGAACGGTTCAGCGCAGACGTCTCGCCTTGGCACCGCCAGATCAGGTCCGGCTTCATCCCGATGATCGAATAGCGGCCACGAACCTCACCACCGGTAACCGATTCCAACATGAACGCGTCTTTCTGCGCGCCTGTCAGCTTGAGCATCAAGGAAACCGGCGTGTCCAGATCAGCGGCTAAGCGTGTGTAGACAACCTGATTCTCGCCTGCCTCATAGGCGCGGGCGAAGCTGTCAAAGTCGGGGGTCAGCGCCATATTCAGTCTCTTTTAATAGCTCGCCTGAACAGCATTCAGGGCCTGCTGATCTACGACGGGACGGGCACGGACCTGTGCATCGCGGACAAACGCATCAAAGATGTTTTGTGCCAAAGCCTGATCCAGCTGCGCGGTAAGGGCCGCTTGGACCTGACGCAGCTCATCTGTTTCGGCAGGTGGCAACAGTTCATCCAGACGCACGATAAACGCGGTTCCGGCACCGGGAATGACGCGCAGGTCACCTTGCTCCATTTCAAAGACCTGAGTCATGAAGTCTGCAGGTACATCTTCCAAAAAGGCCGTGCGGGTCAGGGCGTTTTCGACGCGGAACGGCAATCCGGTAGCCGTAAACTCACCATCGGTCTGCACCTGCTCCAGAACAGCATTTGCCTGTTCTTCCAACGCCTTGTTGGTTTCGGCCTGGGTCCAGGCGGCAACAACGCGGTCACGCGCAGAATCAATCGGTTCCGGCCGGGGTTCAAGAACCTCATTCAGACGCAGGGCAAAGATCGAGCCATCTTCAAGAAACGCGACCTCGGGAAAGTCGCCATCCTGCACGGCTTCGGCTGCGCTGCGGAACCCGTCATAGGCGGCGACGCCTTCACCGGTTTGCGCGCTCCAGTCGATTTGGCCCAACTCCATTTCGGTCTCGGACGCCAGTTCTTCCAAAGTCGCGCCACCGGCCAGCAGGTCATTGATATCCTCGGCCTGCGCCTCAATCTGGCGGCGGGCACGATCGGCTGCCAATTCCTCGCGCAGGGCAGGGGCGGCATCTTCAAACGACGTGTTGTTTTCGGCAAGCGAGCCATTGATGCGGAACAGCGCCGGTCCGAAGGTGGAAGGCAGCGGGCCGATAACAGCGTCCAGATCGGCAGCAAAGACACCATCGGCTGCTTCGCCCAGATCCTCGCGGGTGACGTCGCCAAGGTCGATATCGCTGAGCTCAAGTTGGCGATCCCGAACCAGTTGTTCGAAGGTTGCACCGCCGACCTCTAGCTGAGCCATGGCAGTTTGTGCTGCTTCTTGATCCGGAAAGGTCAGGCGTTCAACTAGGCGACGCTCGGGCTGTTGGAATTCAGCTGCGCGCTGTTCGTACAAACGCTTTACCGAATCCTCGTCGACTTCCACGTCGTCGAGCAGCATTTCGGGTGACAGGATCGCATACGTCAGCTTTTTGGTGCGCGGCAGGGCGAACAGCTCGGTGTTCTCATCATAAAACGTTTGGACCTGCTCGTCGGTCGGGGCGGCAACAGGTGCGGGCAGGGCGTCAGGCGCCAAAGTTGCGACGGTAAAGCTGCGGCGGGCACCAACGTAGTCGGTCAACACCTGCGTGAGGGTTTCGGGCATCTTCACACCGCTAACCACGGCACTCTGCACGATTGTGCGGGATGTTTCCTTGCGCAGGTCCGATTCGAACTCGGTGTCTGACATGCCGACCTGTTCCAGTTGGAACTGATACGCGTCGCGGTCAAATGTGCCGTTGACGCCCTGAAAAGCCGGAATCGCAACAATTTCTTCCTGCAGGTTCTCATCGCCGATCGAGATGCCCAGCATACCGACCTCATTGTCCAGCGCTGCTAAAGCCGTCAGGCGCGACAAGGCAAGACGATCCAGACCAAACTCAATGGCCTGCGACATTTGCAAAGGCTGGCCTGTCTGTTGTTCAACCGCGCGAATTTCGCGCTGCAGCTCGCGGACATAGTCATCAACCGAGATATCCTCATTCCCGACCTGGGCCACCGAACGCACGGTGCCAGAGAGGCTGGTTGCGCCAAACCCTGCAAGTCCGAGCATCAAAAGGCCCATGAGAATCCAGACAAAGGTCTTTGATAACTTTTTTACGCCTGCGGCCATTGTGCCCTCTTCGTGCTTTTGTCGGCAGGTAACTGCCCTGTCGGTTGCGGCCCTGAATACGACGCGCACCGTCGGGGAGCAAGCTCAGAAGGACAGAGCAGCCAGCCGTTCGAACAATTGCCCCAATCCGGCGCGGTCCAGATTGGCAAATGCGATACGAACCTGACGTTTTCCGGCCGCATCATTTTCGGGCATGAACATTGTGCCGGGCAGCAGCAGGATACCGGCCTCGGGGACCAGTCGTTGGGCCAGTTCGTCCGATGGGATATCGAACGGGTGTTCGAAATAGGCGAAATAAGCGCCCAGACCCAGCAGCCGCCAACCCTTGTCCGTCAGGCTTGGCAACAGCTCGGCAATTGCGGCGCGGCGGTCGAGGATCTCATCCCGTTCTCCTGCCAGCCATTGCGACAGGTTCTGCATTCCCCAAAGGGCTGCGTGCTGGCCGATCTGGCTTGGGCAGATGGCGACTGTGTCCAAAAACTTTTCAATCTCGGATAGCAGGTCAGTGCCGGTCGCAATCGCGCCGACACGGTGGCCGGTCAGCCTGTATGCTTTGGAAAAGGAATAGAGGTGGATCAGGGTTTGATCCCAGTCAGGCTGGGCGAACAGGTCATGCGGTGGGCCGCTGCGGCTGTCGAAGTCCCGATATGTTTCGTCCACGATCAGCCGGATGCCGACCTCCTGCGCAAGATCAAAGAATGCGCGCACCAAAGGGGCAGGGTATTCCACTCCGCCGGGATTGTTCGGGGTCACCAGAACGATGGCGCGGGTTTTGTCGGTGATCAGAGCACAGGCTGCGTCCGGATCGGGCAGCAGGGCGTCATCGGTTGGCAGATCCACCGTCCGAACCCCGGCCATGTCCAGCCACATCTTGTGATTAAAGTACCAGGGCGTCGGAACAATCACCTCGGCATCCTGATCGGTGATCGCTGTGATCGCAGCCGCAAATGCCTGATTGCAGCCCGAGGTGATTGCCACCTGATCGCTGGACACCTGCGCGTCATAGTGTGACCCGATCTGAAAGGCGAGTTCAGTTCGCAGGGCTGGATTGCCCAGAACCGGCCCGTAAAGATGGGCGCTGTCTTCGGTCACGGCAAAGCTGGCAATCGCTTCGCGCAGCGCCAGCGGCGGTGGATCGACTGGGGCCGCTTGGCTGACGTTGATCAGGGGACGGTCATCCGGAAACTCCACCCCGTCCAACCAGCGCCGCGCCTCCATGACCGGAGGAGCAAATGTCGCGGTGGTGCGGGACTGGGTCATGACGGGCCTGTCCTTTGTAAGGCTTTGCCTCACTCTTTGTGGGTTGAGAGGGTCCTTTTAGTCGGTCCCGCGGTAGGGCTCGACATATTGCAGGGCCATATCCCACGGGAAAAAGATCCAGGTGTCCTGGCTGACCTCGGTGATGAACGTGTCGACCATCGGTCGCCCCTTGGGTTTGGCGTAAACCGTCGCGAAATGCGCCTTGGGGTACATTGCGCGCACCAGTTCCAGCGTTTTGCCGCTGTCGACCAGATCGTCGATGATCAGAATACCTTCGCCGTCGCCCATCAGCTGGGCATCGGGGGCTTTCAACACCTCGGCTTCGCCTTGGTCCTGATGGTGGTACGAGCGCACGCTGACTGTGTCGACGGTGCGAATGTCCAGCTCGCGGCTGACGATCATCGCAGGTGCCATACCACCACGGGTGATGGCCACAACTGCGCGCCATGCGCCGTCATCCGGGCCTTGCCCGTCCAAACGCCAGGCCAAGGCGCGGGAATCACGGTGAATCTGATCCCAGCTGATGTGAAACCCTTTTTCGTGGGGCAGGCGATCCTTGGCGCTCATGTCTTTATCCCTTTTCGACGTCAGGTGCGTCGACGGCTTTCATGCCGACAATGTGATAACCCGAATCCACATGCAGGTTTTCACCGGTCACGCCGCTGCTGAGGTCAGACAGAAGATACAGAGCTGATTTGCCGACATCGTCGATGGTCACGTTGCGACGCAGGGGCGAGTTATACTCGTTCCATTTCATAATATAGCGGAAGTCGCCGATACCGCTGGCGGCCAGCGTCTTGATCGGACCGGCCGAGATCGAATTCACGCGGATACCGTCCTTGCCCAGATCCTCGGCCAGGTATTTGACCGAAGCCTCAAGCGCGGCTTTGGCGACACCCATCACGTTATAGTGCGGCATCACCTGCTCAGCACCATAATAGGTCAGAGTAATTGCGCTGCCGCCCTCGGACATCATCTTCTCGGCCCGTTGCATCACGGCGGTGAAGGAATAGACCGACACGTCCATGGTCAGTTTGAAGTTCGCACGCGACGTGTCGACGTAGCGGCCCCGCAGTTCGTTCTTGTCCGAAAAACCGATGGCGTGAACAACAAAGTCCAGCTTGCCCCATTTCGCTTCCAAAGATGTGAAGAGCGCATCAATCGATTCTTCGTCACTGACGTCGCAGGGCAGAACAATTTCGCTGCCAAGCTGTGCCGCCAGTGGATCAACGCGTTTCTTAAGTGCGTCGCCTTGATATGAAAAAGCCAGCTCCGCTCCGGATTCGGACAAAGCACGGGCTATTCCCCATGCGATTGATTTATCATTGGCCAGTCCCATGATGAGGCCGCGTTTGCCGGCCATCAACTGATTTGACATGTTTGGTTCTCCGCCTGTCTTCGCGTTATGTTGGGATGGTTTATGCCATTGGGTGCGCTGCATCAAGGCCGCGCGCTCTTGCCCGTGGCGGGTTCTCGCCCTAGGGTGGACTTTATTAGTTTCCAGGGGATGGGAATGAGCGAACGTAGCGGCATATTTGCCGGCACCGATCCGTTTGAAATAGCGGGGCGGTGGCTGGCTGAGGCCAAAGAGAATGAACCGAACGATCCGGATGCGATCGCTTTGGCGACCGTCGATTCGAACGGCATGCCGAATGTTCGCATGGTTCTTCTGAAAGAGATCGAACCGGCAGCTTTTGTGTTCTACACCAACTACGAAAGTGCCAAGGCGGCCGAGTTAGACAGCGCCGGAAAAGCTGCTTTTGTGATGCATTGGAAATCTCTGCGGCGGCAAATCCGAGTTCGTGGTACAATAACCAGAGAAAGCGGGCCGCAGGCAGATGAGTATTATGCGTCCCGCTCGCTAAAAAGCCGATTGGGGGCCTGGGCGTCCAAGCAGTCTCAGCCTCTCAGCAGTCGCTCGGTTCTGATGGCCGAGGTGGCCAAGGTAACAGCCAAGTTGGGCCCGAACCCGCCACGCCCGCCGTTCTGGGGCGGCTATCGGCTGGTGCCAACCGAAATCGAATTCTGGGCCGATGGGGCCTTTCGGTTGCACGACAGGTTCCGATGGCAGCGGGATCAAGTGGGTTCCGACTGGCAGATACAGAGGTTGAATCCATGACGTTCGCGTATCGTGAAATGCAAGAGGCCGAAAACAAAAGGTTTTTTCAGCTTGAATTTGCGCGCCATTCCCATACACATCGGACCCTTAACGAAATGACAATTTTCGCGATGGGAACGCCGTGCCAGAAGATCTGAACAACATGTACCGCGTCCGTGGACACGTGAAATGGTTCGACCCTGCAAAGGGATTCGGATTTGTTGTGTCTGATGAGGGCGGTCCGGATATTTTGTTGCACGTCAATGTGTTGCGCAATTTCGGCCAAAGTTCGGTCGCGGATGGTGCGGGCATAGAAATCATGACCCATCGCACGGACCGTGGTGTTCAGGCGGTTGAGGTCATCAGTGTCGATCCGCCCGCCCGGACGGACACGATGATGCTGGCTGATTTTGCCGAGCTTGATCCTGTTGAGATCGCCGCTGCCCCGCTAGAGGCCGCGCGAGTCAAATGGTTCGACAAAGGCAAAGGCTTTGGGTTTGCCAATGTTTTTGGCCGCGGTGAAGACGTGTTCCTGCATATCGAAGTGCTGCGCCGCTCCGGCCTGTCGGATCTGCAGCCGGGCGAGGCCCTCGCGATGCGTGTCATTAGTGGCAAGCGTGGACGTATGGCGGCTCAGGTATTGGCCTGGGAAGCTGCTTTGGACGACTGAGTGATTCATGCCAAAGTTTCTTCCGGGTCTATTAGCGATTTTGTTGCTTTGGTCCGGAATGACCTGGGCTGCGTGCAAGCCTGATCAGATCGACATCAAGAACGACTCGGCGCAGATCCGATTCAATATCGAATTGGCGATTAGCCCGCAGGATCGGTCGCGTGGACTGATGTTCCGCGAGTCGCTGCCAAACCGTTCGGGCATGCTGTTCGTTTTTGACCCGCCGCAACCGGTGGTGTTCTGGATGAAGAACACACTGATTCCCTTGGACATCATTTTCATCGATAGGGCTGGGACCGTGACGCATGTTCATCAAGGTGCGATTCCCGGTGATCTGACACCAATCGAAGGTGGCGATTCCGTCTTTGCGGTTCTCGAAATCAACGCGGGACTCGCCGCGCGCTACTCAATTAAGCCCGGAACCGTCATGCGGCACGAAATTTTTTCGCAAGGTCCTGCAATTTGGTCCTGTTAGGGCTTTTCAAATCAGATTGGCATGGTTAGGAAGGCGCACGGTTCGGGGCGTGGCGCAGTCTGGTAGCGCACCTGTTTTGGGTACAGGGGGTCGTAGGTTCGAATCCTGCCGCCCCGACCACTTCTTCCACTTATGTTGGCGATCCACCCAACGCTTGGTAAAGCGCGCCAAGCGCCTTATCCAGCGTTTCGCTTTCCACTGGTACTTTGACCGACGGGCCGCTTTTGCGTGGGACGTTGAAATACAGCTCGGCATCGACACGGTAGCCCGAGTTGTTCTTGGTCGTTGTCAGCCGCATCACGCTTTTGGGCAGGTCCTGAGGGTATCCGTCATAGTTGAGAATCAGAAACGCGGTTGTGTCCGGGGGCAGAAACTCGGTGCATTCAAATACCCGATTCCCGGTTTTTTCAAAGCGCTCGCCCGGGCCGTCGCAACTGATCTCGAACGTGTCGAACAGTTTTTTGGGGTAGCTGTCGAATTGAGCGCTGCGCGCCGGTGGGGGCACATCTTGTGGTGTACAGGCCACGATCAGGGCCAGAATCGGAATTAAACGTAACAACGACATCTGTCCGCTCCCCTTTGAGTGATCGCGCCCGGCGGTTTACCCAGCGCCGCGGTTCAAAATGACCGCTTCGTGATTCTCATTCAACGTAGACACCTTAGCGTTAGATTATCAAATTCCGATAACTGTGCCGGGAAACACAGTTAATTTACCCGCAGGTTTTGGGAATCGACGTGCGCACGTGGTGGATGAACCTGTGGAGGAATCAGAACAGGGTGTCCCGAAGCAAGTTGTCAGAAATGGGTCAACACAAAAGATATCAAAAATGACTTAAAAATGGCGTTGACGATCTATGGGTCGATACGTCAAGTTGTATGGGCCGGAAGGGATGCCACAAAATCTGGTACCAAAACCAGTATAAGGCACAGGGCGAGGGTCGGAAAGCACATCATAGTAACGTGCAACCGTTTGATCGGTTTTGCGCTGCGGAATGCAGCGGCTGGTCAATTGCGCCCAATTTTATACGGCATGGCGATCGGTCCGCGTCTGAGGACCTGACGCTGAAAGACAAGTTGATTGAATCTAGGGCGTGCGGACATGAAGATTGACAGGAAATTTACGAAACCGGGGCAGGACGCTTATGCGGAACTGGACTTTGTCTCAGCAACGTCTGAGATCCGAAACCCGGATGGCACCATCGTTTTTCGCCTGGACAACATCGAAGTGCCCACGCGCTGGAGCCAGGTTGCCAGCGACGTCATTGCGCAAAAGTATTTCCGCAAAGCAGGCGTCCCGTCCAAGCTGAAGAAAGTTAAGGAAAAAGACGTCCCCGAATTCCTGTGGCGTTCGGTCCCCGCCGATGGCGCAGAATTTGATGGCGAGACGTCTTCGAAGCAGGTTTTTGACCGCCTTGCAGGAGCCTGGGCTTATTGGGGCTGGAAAGGTGGCTATTTCTCGACCGAGGAAGATGCGCGCGCTTACTTTGACGAGATGCGTTATATGCTGGCGACACAGCGCGCCGCGCCGAACAGCCCGCAGTGGTTCAACACCGGTCTGCACTGGGCTTACGGAATCGACGGTCCTGCGCAGGGTCACCACTATGTCGACTACAAAACCGGCAAGCTGACCAAGTCGAAATCCGCTTACGAACATCCGCAGCCGCACGCATGCTTCATCCAGTCCGTTGATGATGATCTAGTGAACGAAGGCGGCATCATGGATCTATGGGTGCGCGAGGCGCGCCTGTTTAAATACGGCTCGGGTACCGGGACCAATTTCAGCCACTTGCGCGCAGAAGGCGAAGCACTGTCAGGTGGCGGCAAGTCCTCGGGCCTCATGGGCTTTCTCAAGATCGGCGACCGCGCCGCTGGCGCGATCAAATCAGGCGGGACAACCCGTCGAGCAGCAAAGATGGTAATCGTCGATGCCGATCACCCGGACATCGAGAAATTCATCGAATGGAAGGTGATCGAAGAGCAGAAGGTGGCCTCGATCGTTGCCGGATCGAAGATGCACGAGAAGATGCTGAACGGCATTTTCGAGGCCATCCGCTCATGGGATGGTGCGCAGGACGATGCGTATGATCCCAACAAGAATGACAGCTTGAAGAAAGCGGTTCGCGAGGCCAAAAAGGTTGCGATCCCCGAGACTTATATCAAGCGCGTGCTTGATTATGCAAAGCAGGGCCACGACAGCATCGAGTTCCCGACCTACGATACGGATTGGGATTCGGAAGCCTACAGCTCGGTCTCGGGCCAGAACTCGAACAACTCGATCCGTGTGACCAACGCATTCCTGACCGCAGTTGAAAAAGATGCGGATTGGGAACTGATCAACCGGACGGATGGCAAGGTTTCCAAGACCGTCAAGGCGCGCTATCTGTGGGAGAAAGTCGGCCATGCGGCATGGGCCTGTGCTGATCCGGGTATCCAGTTCCATGACACCGTTAATGAATGGCACACTTGCCCCGAAGACGGGGCAATCCGCGGCTCGAACCCTTGCTCGGAATACATGTTCCTCGATGACACGGCCTGTAACCTGGCGTCGATGAACCTGCTGACCTTCCTCAAGGATGGTGAGTTCCAGGCGGAAGACTACATGCACGCCTCGCGCCTGTGGACCCTGACGCTGGAAATCTCAGTCACGATGGCGCAGTTCCCATCCAAAGAAATCGCGCAACTGTCCTATGATTTCCGCACCTTGGGTCTGGGCTATGCCAACATCGGCGGTCTGCTGATGAACATGGGTTACAGCTACGACTCGGATGAGGGTCGGGCGATCTGTGGCGCACTGACCGCGATCATGACCGGTGTGGCCTATGCCACCTCGGCCGAGATTGCCGGAGAGCTTGGACCCTTCAAGGGCTATGAGCGCAACGCAGACAACATGCTGCGCGTCATCCGCAACCACCGCCGTGCCTCGCAAGGTGTGACCGATGGGTATGAGAAACTGGCCGTGAAGCCGGTGCCTCTGGACCATGGCAACTGCCCGGACAAGCGTCTGGTCGATCTGGCGATGTCGGCTTGGGACGAGGCGCTGAGCCTTGGCGAGAAAAACGGCTATCGTAACGCGCAAGCCACGGTAATCGCGCCCACCGGCACCATTGGTCTGGTGATGGATTGCGACACGACCGGGATCGAGCCCGACTTTGCTCTGGTGAAGTTCAAAAAGCTCGCGGGTGGCGGTTACTTTAAGATCATCAACCGCTCGGTGCCGTCGGCGCTGGAAAAGCAGGGCTATTCCTCGTCTCAGATTGAAGAGATCGTGGGTTACGCGGTTGGTCACGGCACCATCGGCAACGCGCCGGGGATTAACCACACCTCGCTGACGGGTCACGGGTTTGGCCCAAATGAGCTGGCCAAGGTGGATGCCGCACTGGAAAGCGCCTTTGATATCCGGTTCGTCTTCAACCAGTGGACACTGGGCGAGGATTTCTGCACCGGCGTTCTGGGCATCCCGGCGACCAAGCTAAATGATCCGACCTTCGATCTGCTGCGCCATCTGGGCTTTACCAAGGCGGATATCGACGCGGCCAACGACCATGTCTGCGGAACCATGACGCTGGAAGGCGCGCCGCACTTGAAGGAAGAGCATTATTCGATCTTCGACTGCGCCAACCCGTGCGGCAAGAAAGGTAAGCGTTTCCTTGGGGTTGATAGCCACATCACCATGATGGCCGCGGCCCAAAGCTTCATCTCGGGTGCGATCAGCAAAACGATCAACATGCCGAATGACGCAACCATCGAGGATTGCCAGAAGGCTTATGAGCTCAGCTGGTCGCTCGGTGTGAAGGCCAATGCACTGTATCGTGACGGTTCGAAACTGTCGCAGCCGCTGGCAGCCGCACTGGTCGAGGATGACGACGAGGCGGCAGAGGTGCTGGAGAGCGGCACGGCCCATGAAAAAGCCGTCGTTCTCGCCGAAAAGGTTATTGAGAAGGTCGTCGTCAAGGAAATCATCCGCAGCCATCGTGAGAAACTGCCGCATCGCCGCAAGGGTTACACCCAGAAAGCGATCGTCGGTGGCCACAAGGTCTATCTGCGGACAGGTGAGTTCGAAGACGGCAAGCTGGGCGAAATCTTCATCGACATGCATAAGGAGGGCGCTGGCTTCCGGGCGATGATGAACAACTTTGCCATAGCAGTGTCGGTTGGCCTGCAATACGGTGTGCCGCTGGAAGAATTCGTCGACGCCTTTACCTTCACCAAGTTTGAACCGGCGGGAATGGTGCAGGGCAACGACTCGATCAAGAACGCGACCTCGATCCTGGATTACATCTTCCGCGAATTGGCCGTGTCCTATCTGGATCGCACCGATCTGGCCCATGTGAAACCCGAAGGTGCCACATTTGATGATCTGGGCCGCGGCGAGGAAGATGGTCTGTCCAACGTATCTGAGATCAGCGACAGCGCCGCGTCCAAGTCCTTGGAGGTGTTGAAACAAATCAGCTCGACCGGTTATCTGCGCAAGCGTCTGCCGCAGGATCTGGTGGTGTTCAACGGCGGCCAACCCGAAGTGAACGGCATGGCAGAACCGGCAGCGCAATTTGAAGCTCCGGTTGCGGAAACTGCCGTTGCCACGGGCATGGACGCACGGACCAAGGCCAAGATGCAAGGGTACGAGGGCGATCCTTGCGGCGAATGCGGAAACTACACGCTGGTGCGCAATGGCACCTGCATGAAGTGCAATACCTGCGGGGCGACCAGCGGGTGTAGCTAAGGAAAACGCCCCGTCAGGCGGGGTGTAGGGATCAGGGTTTCCCCTCGGATGTCCGATCCCGACGAACACGGAGCAAGGCGTTGAGACTTACCAAATACGCCTTGGTCCACTCGGTCGACATGCCCGTGTCGACCGGGAACAGGGTGGGGCGGAATATTTGCTCTTTCCCACTCTCTCACGGGACGGGTGCGCTCGTCCCATGCGACGTCCAGGCCGCAGGCAAACAAAACACCGGGCGGTCAACGAATGGAGCCTGGATGGCGAAACTGACAGGGGGCTTCGGCCCCCTTTCTTTTTGCCCCTCCGAGTCGGTGATTTAGGCAGGGCCTTGCCGGAACGGCACAGGCGCATCGGGCAAGAACCGCCGAAACGTGGATTGGACGTTTCGCCCAGCGGTTGATTGCAGACGCGACTCGGACAAACACGCGGAGAATGGCGCGAAACAGGACGTGTTGCCGGGTTGGGGTGACGACGTTCATTGATTTGGTGTCTGTGGTGCCTGTCCGGACGAAAACACACACAAATACCACTTAGGAGGCATCACAATGAAACCGCAAAACCTGGCAATCATTTCCGCATTCGTATTGGGCCTGCCGGCGATGGCTGCCGCGCAGTCCTCGGCGGACACCAATGGCGACGGAGTTCTGACCATAGAAGAAGTTCAGGCCGTTCTGCCCGAAGTTGACGCCGATGGTTTCTCGGCGATGGACGCCAACGGCGACGGGTCGCTGGACGCAGATGAAATTGCCATCGCGCAGGAAGCAGGGTTGCTACCGCCCAGCAACGGTTAATCCCGCGAAGGCATCGGCGGCCCGTACCCCCACGGGCCGCCATATTTCAATGGGTTACGCCGGCAAGTAAATGTTAAACCTGCCGCGCAGTTCGGCATCCAAAAGCGGATCGAATCTGGCCGGAGACGGCGTCGAGAGAATCTCTTCCTTCCGCTTCACCGCCTTTTCGATCAAATCGGGCTTGCCAATTTCGACCCATTCCTTCGGAGACGACCGGTCGCCAAAAGTCGGGTAGACATAGTCCGCCTGCATCCGGCTCAGCGTTGCATCGGTTCCCAGATAGTGACCGGGTCCTCCGATACAGACTTCGGCCATCTGATCCAGTGCCAGCGTTTCGTCCGTCACTTCGATGCCGCGTACACAGCGTTGTGCTTGCCCGATTAAATCATCGCTGAGGATCAGGCTTTCATGGCAGAATCCCAGCAGCGAGGCATGCATGCCCGCGGACTCATACACCATGTTCAAACCCGAAAGCCCGGCCATGACGTTCGAGCACATCTGCTCCCACCCGGCTTGCATGTCGGGCAGTTTCGCATCCGATGCACCGGCGGCCGCGCCGCCCGGCAAGTCGTAGAAGTGGTGCATTTGGGCGCAGCCCGCTGTCAGGAGTGCTTGTTCGCCAGACCCGATGGACATCGCACCTGTGCGCAGATCAAGGCCAAAGGGCCAGGTGCCAAAAATCGCGGGTGCGCCGGGACTTACGGCGTTTACATAAACCAACCCGGCCAGGCATTCGGCGGTGGCCTGCGCAATAGCACCGGCGATTGTCGAAGGCGCGGTGGCGCCGGCCATTCCGGCCGATAGCAGCAGAACGGGCATTCCTGCCTTGATGCATTCTTCCATCACCTCGCAGCTTTCGGTCGCGAACTTCATCGGCGGAACAACAAAGCAGTTCGAGTTCGACATAAAGGGCCGTTCTCGCCACTTATCCTCGCCACCAGCGATCATGTGCAGCATCTCAATCGCAGGGGCCACATGGCTGGGTTCGGTGAAGGACGTGCCGATATGTTTGAACGTTCCGGACGTGGTGGCGTAGACGGTGTTCAAATCCATCTCGAGGTTGTCGGCGATGTCGCGGCACACCATTGGGCGCTGAACAAAGTGAATGTTTTCAAGTTGTTCACAGATTCGGGACGCGTCGTGCAGGTCTTGAAGGGTCGAATCCCGGTATTCCTGGCCGTGCACGTCAACCATGCTGACAGCTGCGCCGGCAGTGCCAAAGTGGACGCGGTTGCCCGACAGTTCCAGATCGGAATTGCCATCCCTTGAATGCAAGGTGACCGAGCGATTGGCCTTGGCGATTGTGTCTTCCACCAAAGCGCGGGGGAAGCGGATACGCCCGTCGTCACCCAAGATACAGCCAGCGCCGACAAGATAGTCGATCCCGCTTTGTGGAGCGTCCGCCAGACCAATTGTTTCCAGCGCGGTCAGCGCGGCCTGGTGAATACGCTCGATCTGCGCCGGGGTCAGCACCTTCAGCGTGCCGCCCTCCATGCCGGGGCGGATCGGGCGCAGATGTTCGGGTAGCGCTGTGGCACGGGCTGCACGGCGCGCGGCACGACCGCCGCTGCGCGATGTATTTCGGGATTGTTCGTTCATAATTTTAGGTCCGGTCGAGAAAGTACGTTCAGGGTGAGTGTACTCAGACCACAACCGGCCGCCCACGCGCGGCACGCCCACGATCCGCACCAATGGTACGGCTGATCAGGCGAATCTTCCAAACGTCACTTTGCATGCGGGTCCTCATTTGGTGATGTGAACTCTCTCAATACGAGGGTGCACAATCTGTCCTGTTTGCGACCTGAGGGGCCAAAAACGAAGTGTTGTGCCCTGTCGGCATCACGTTCTTGCCGTGGGGTAAAGTTTTTTCCCGAATGTGGGAAATTCTGTTAAGCTTCTATCACTTATTTAAGAGTGGTCCGTGATCTCAATGGATTTTTAACGATTGCAGACCAAGTTTTATGTGATGAAGCCTATCGTTTGGTGGGCGCGCTACAAGGAATTTTGGAGAGGTTGATGAAAGCCCTGATGGCCCTCATGACCACTTGCCTGACAATCGGCATTGCACCGGTATATGCAGAGGATTGGACAGGGGCGTATGCGGGCTTCAGCTTTGGCTATGCGGATGTTGATGGCCCAAATAGCTCTGGCGGAAACGACACGACTTTTGGCCCGCTTGTCGGTTATGATCATGACTTCGGTAATTTCGTTCTTGGCGGTGAGTTGGAGTACAACCGGCTCTCGCTTGATCTGGGGCAGGGTGAAGGCAGCGTGGACAGTCTGACCCGCCTTAAGTTGCGCGGTGGTTATGATTTCGGACCGGCCTTGGGCTATGTCGTCGTGGGCGCGGCCCGATTGGATGCGTCACCGGAAAATGACACCGCTGCAGTGTACGGCATCGGAATTGCCTATCCCATCGGCGACAATTTCGTCATCAGTGGTGAGGCCTTGCGACAGAATTTTAACGACGTCACACGAAGCCAGGGCGATATTGACGCCAACGTGTTCAACCTGCGTACAACCTTCCGGTTTTAAGGCCGTCTATTCCGCCGCGTGACTTTCCGCCAAGCCGGTTGCGAATTCGCAGATCGTTCTGAGTGCTGCGGCAAAGCGGTCGTCGTCAATTGTCATAGCAACGCGCACGTGACCTGCCGCCGCCTCGCCAAAACTTTCACCCGGCATGACAGCAATTGCGTGAGTGTCCAGCAGCGCGTTGGCAAAGTCCTCGCCGCTCATCCCGGTGGCCCGAATGTCCAGCATCAGGTACATCGCACCCTGCGCGGGCACCAGGCCGACGATGTTTTGTTGAGCCATAATGTCGACCGCCAATGCGCGACGACGCCGGAACGGGGCAGCGATTTCCTCTTCAAGATCATGACCCGCGCTCAAAGCAAAACTGGCGGCGTCCTGAATGAACCCGGGCACGCCGTAAGTTGTGTGCGTTGCCAGATTGATGAGATGGGTGATCACCTCTTCAGGGCCGACCACCCAACCGCATCGGGACCCGGTCATCGCGTGTGACTTGGACATCGAACCAACGACCAAGGTACGCTCGGCCATTCCGGGCAGGGTACGTGGTGAGATATGCTCACCTTCCCAGACCTGCGTGTCGTAAACTTCATCTGAGATCAGCCACAGGTCGCGGTCACGGCAGACACCTGCGATACCGTTCAGTGTCTCGCGCGAATATACGACGCCAGTGGGGTTGTTCGGGCTGTTGATCAATAGCGAAACCGCACCATCTGCCGCCGCATCGATCTGCTGCGCGCGCGGCTGGAATGCATCCTCGGCGGTGGTCTGGATGGCCCGGGCTGTCGCACCGGCGCCCCGGATCGTGCCGGGGTATGTCGCGTAATAGGGATCGAGATACAGACCGACATCACCGGGATCGCACACCGCCACGTGGGCAGCAAAAAGGGCAGATTGGCCGCCCGGGGTGATCAACACGTTGTTTCGGCTTGTCTTCTGACCAGTGCGGCCCTGAATGCGCGCGGCAACAGTATCGCGCAGCAAATCAGACCCGGGCACCACAGCGTAGCCGGTGTTTCCCTGACGTGCCGATAGATCCATGGCATCCAGAATGGTCGGGTGCGTGCGAATGTCATGCTCACCAATGGTGAGTTCAGTAATGACGTGCCCTTCGCTGATCATCCGGCGCGCGCGGTAAAATACATCCCACCCATCACTGCCACCTCCGGTCAGATGAGTGATACGCTGCGACAGTTTCATGGCACGCTCCGATCTTGTCTTCAGCGCAGAATGGGCCAGAGGCATTGGAAAATGTCAATCAGCTTCGTGGGGGTAAAGTGGACTGCACTTTTTTCGTCAGGGAAGACCGCACCAGATCGTAGGATGTGGCCAGCCGATGACGCATCTCATCCTCGTCACAGCCAAACGGCAGGCGGATCCAGCTGTGATGAAAATAGGGGGCTTTGGTACCGACGCCTGCTTCGATCAGCATCTGAGCTGTCTCGATATCAGGCGTTTTGACGGACACGCCATCGTTGGCGGTGCCGATGCAGGCAAACATCTTGCCGCCAACCTTCCAGGCATCATGGCCTCCGCCCCAAGGGTCGGAAAGGTCAGCGCCTGGAAACGTGCGGCAGATGGAATTGACAAATTCTCGGCTCATGGCCGAAAGGGTGCGCCACCTTGAGATTGAACTCAAGTCTTGGCTGAACGCGTTGTCCATGCTAGGGGGAGGACATGAACCGTATGACCTGCATCATTATCTGCTGCATTACCTGCTGATTTATCAAGCGGGCCGGTTTCTTTCGTTTTCATCCCTGAGACAAGTTGCTAAGCCCGCGCCAAGCGCAAGCATTTGCTGTCTTTAGGAGCCGACCGATGACGACAATCAAACTGCACAACACACGGACACGGGCGAAAGAAGATTTCGTTCCGATCAGTGCCGATAACGTGCGGATGTATGTCTGCGGACCTACGGTCTATGATCGCGCCCATCTGGGCAACGCGCGGCCCGTGGTGGTTTTTGACGTGCTCTATCGATTGCTGCGCCATGTCTACGGCGCGGATCACGTGACCTATGTGCGCAATTTCACCGACGTGGATGATAAGATTAACGCAACCGCGCTGGCACGCCAGAAGGCGGGTGCTGAGGGCACGCTGGAGCAGTTGGTGCAGGAGCGGTCGGATGAAACCATCGGCTGGTATCTGCACGACATGGGTGCGTTGGGCGCGCTTGAGCCCGACGAGATGCCGCGTGCGACTCAGTACATCGCGCAAATGGTTGCGATGATTGAGGATTTGATCGCGAAGGGTCACGCCTACGCAGCCGAAGGGCACGTTTTGTTCGCGGTTGACCGCTGGAAGGAACACTATGGCGCTTTGTCTGGTCGGTCGGTGGATGACATGATCGCTGGTGCCCGGGTTGAGGTTGCGCCGTACAAGCGGAACCCGATGGATTTCGTGCTGTGGAAGCCCTCAACCGATGAGTTGCCGGGGTGGGACTCGCCTTGGGGCCGTGGTCGTCCGGGCTGGCACATCGAATGCTCGGCCATGAGCTATGAACTGCTGGGTGAGAGCTTTGATATTCACGGCGGCGGAAACGACCTGATGTTCCCGCATCATGAAAATGAGATCGCGCAGAGCAAATGCGCCCATCCGCACGGTGAGTTCGCGCGGTACTGGTTGCATAATGAGATGTTGCAGGTGGAAGGCAAGAAGATGTCCAAATCGCTGGGCAACTTCTTCACCGTACATGACTTGCTGGAGCAGGGCGTGCCGGGCGAGGTGATCCGGTTTGTCTTCCTGCAGACGCATTATCGCAAGCCGATGGATTGGACCGAGAAAAAGGCGCGTGAGGCTGAGGCGACGCTGCGCAAATGGCGGGCGCTGACAGCGGGCATGGAGCCCGCCGCCAGCGCTGCGCCTGCTGTGGTCGCTGCACTCAGCGATGACCTGAACACTGCGGGCGCGCTCACAGAGTTGCACCGTTTGGCTGCAGATGGTGATGCGGCGGGATTGTTGGCGAGCGCACAGGTGCTGGGCCTATTGTTGTCAGAAATGGGAGCATGGGCTGACACAGCGTCGGTGGACCTGTCGTCTCACGCAGATCGGTTGGCCGATGCCCGCGCGAGTGCAATGCAGAACAAGGACTTCTCGGAGGTTGACCGTCTGAAAGCGGCCTATGTTGCAGCAGGGCTGGAAGTACGCATGAGTAAGGACGGGGTCGAACTGGTTCCGGGCACCGGGTTCGATGCGGCCAAGCTGGAGGGCGTATGATGACTAAAGAACGCCTCTACCTCTACGACACTACTCTGCGCGACGGGCAGCAGACACAGGGTGTGCAGTTCTCGACCGCTGAGAAGGTGCAGATCGCGCAGGCTCTGGACGAGTTAGGCGTAGACTATATCGAGGGCGGCTGGCCGGGGGCGAACCCGACGGATAGTGCGTTTTTCGATGCAGCTCCCAAAACGTCGGCCTGTTTGACCGCCTTTGGGATGACCAAACGGTCGGGCCGGTCGGCAGAGAATGACGATGTTCTGGCGGCGGTGATGAACGCGGGTACGCGGGCTGTGTGTCTGGTTGGTAAGTCGCACGATTACCACGTGACCCATGCGCTTGGCATCTCATTGGATGTGAATGTCGAGAACGTACGCGCCTCGATTGCACATATCGTAGCGCAGGGGCGCGAGGCGCTGTTTGATGCCGAGCATTTCTTTGACGGCTACAAGGACAATCCGGCCTATGCGCTTGAGGTCTGTCGGGCCGCGATGGATGCCGGTGCGCGCTGGGTTGTTTTGTGTGACACCAATGGGGGCGCTTTGCCCGCAGAAGTGTCGCAGATCGTGTCCGAGATGGTCGCGGCGGGCCTGCCGGGGGACCGGCTGGGTATCCATACCCACAACGATACGGAAAACGCGGTGGCCTGTTCTTTGGCGGCTGTCGATGCGGGCGCGCGGCAGGTTCAGGGAACCTTGAACGGATTGGGAGAGCGTTGCGGAAATGCGAACCTGACCTCATTGATCCCGACGCTGCTGCTGAAGGAACCTTATGCATCGAACTTTGACATCGGCGTCAGTGTCGAAGCGCTGGCGGGTCTGACCCGCGTCAGCCGCATGCTGGACGAGATCCTGAATCGGGTGCCCAGCAAGCAATCGGCCTATGTCGGGGCGTCCGCATTTGCGCACAAGGCAGGGCTGCATGCCAGCGCGATCCTCAAGGACCCGACGACCTATGAACATGTGGATCCGGCGTCGGTTGGGAACACACGGATCATTCCGATGTCGAACCAGGCGGGGCAGTCGAACCTGCGCCAGCGCTTGATCGAGGCCGGTTTGTCGGTCGAACCCGGTGACCCGTCCCTGGGCCGTATCCTCGAACGGATCAAGTTGCGTGAGGCGGAAGGTTATTCCTACGACACCGCGCAGGCCAGCTTTGAGCTGCTGGCGCGGGACGAACTGGGTCAACTGCCTCAATTCTTTGAGGTAAAGCGGTACAAGGTCACCGTTGAACGGCGCAAGAACAAGTACAACAAGATGGTCAGTTTGTCTGAGGCCGTTGTTGTGGTGAAGGTCGATGGTGAAAAGAAACTGTCGGTCAGCGAGTCTCTGGATGGGTCCGGCGGTGACCGGGGTCCGGTGAACGCGCTGGCCAAGGCGCTGGCCAAGGATCTGGGGCAGTATTCGCGGATATTGGATGATATGCACTTGGTCGACTTCAAGGTACGTATCACGCAGGGCGGCACCGAGGCCGTGACCCGCGTCATCATCGATAGTGAAGACGGGCAGGGGCGCCGGTGGTCCACCGTCGGCGTCAGCGCGAACATAGTCGACGCCTCGTTCGAGGCGTTGCTGGATGCGATCCAATGGAAACTCGTGCGCGATTGCGGCCCACAGTCGGCAGTCGCCGAGTGAGTGCGCCTTTTGACGATGACGTCAAGGCCTGTGCCGCGCTGTTGCATCGGGCCGATCCCGACCGGTTCATGGCGGCCATGGCGGCACCAGTGTCCGCCAGGGCGGTGTTGTTTCCGATCTATGCGTTAAATATCGAGGTCGCCCGGGCACCTTGGGTGACGCAAGAACCGATGATTGCCGAGATGCGCCTGCAATGGTGGCGCGATGCTTTACAAGAGATTGCCGAAGGTCCAACCGTGCGTCGGCATGAGATCGTTACGCCGCTGTCGCGTGTCTTGTCCCCTCATCTTGCGTCGATGATGGATGAATATGTGGCCGTAAGGCGTTGGGATATCTATCGCGACCCGTTCGAGGACGAAGATCATTTCGACGCGTACATAAACCACAGCGCGGGCACGCTCACGGTGGTAGCGGCACAAGCGCTTGGGTCGGCGGATGAGGATGTCGTGCGGGACTTTGGCTATGCCGTTGGGGTCGCCAATTGGTTGCGCGCCATTCCGGATCTGGAAGCGCGTGGGCGAATTCCGCTGCTGGATGGAACGCCTGCGGGTGTTCAACGTCTGGCTGAAAAAGCGTACGGGCGTTTGAAACAGGCACGTACTCAACGACACTCGGTTTCGGCAAAAGCTGCTGCCGCGTTTCATGCCGGTTGGCAAACTGAATTGGTTCTAAAACAGGTCATTGCGCGCCCGGACAGGGTCGCCTCTGGAGCCCTTGGGCCGGGTGAAATCCGCCGCCGCCTGTCGCTGATGGTCCAGGCGGCAACGGGGCGCTGGTAGTTATTCCCAGCCGCCGGCGCGCATTTCGGCCGAGATTTTCAGCTTCACCAAGTCTGACGTTCCCGGGGCAAACATCCCGACGCCGTATTCGCTGCGTAAAAGCTGGCCAGCAGCTTCGACGCCAACCCAGTCACCTTTGTAATAATCGAAAAATCCGGCCAGGGGATGTTCGCCCATGAAGGTCAGGTCGATCTCAAGCGTTGCGGGCTTGGTCTGATCCTTGATTGTCAAATCACCGATCATTTGCAGGGTGCTTGCACCGGTTTGCACCGCCGAGGTCGAGACGAATTTGATGTTTGGGTAAGCTTCGACATCGAAGAAGTCACCGCTTTTGAGGTGATCGTTGAGCGGCCCCCAACCGGTTTCGACACTTGAGGCGTCGATTGTGATATCCGCGCTGGTTGCGGTGACATTTTCAGGGTCAAACTCGACCGTGCCGGATACGGCGGTCCATTCGCCGGATTGTTCGGTCAGTCCCGCGTGGTTGTAGTAGAACCGGATTTCGGTGTGACTTTGATCAAAGTGATAGGTTTCGGCAAGGACTGGTGTGGCCAGTGCCAAGACGAGGGCAGATGCGGTAAACAGCTTCATGACATTTCTCTGATTTGCAGGGTTGATAATTAACATGTAAATGCATCTAAATTGATGAGCAAAGGAAAACCACAATCCTCGCGGAGGCGTGATGGGCGGATTTGAAGAACGAGAGGCGGCCTGGATCGCTCTGAACCAGACACGCACCCGGATCTTTTCCCGGGCTGAGCGCGCGCTGGTGGCAGCGGGATATCCACGGCTGCACTGGTATGACGTGTTGTGGGAGTTGGAACGAGCACCAGACGGCCTGCGACCTAAACAGCTGGAGCAACAGCTGCTGTTTGATCAGTCCAGCTTTTCCCGTCAGGTCGCACGGATGGCGGAGGACGGATTGTTGACGCGCCATGCTGCAGCGGGGGACGGACGGGGAAAAATCCTGCGCATTACCGAAAAAGGCCGTACCCTGAGACGGCAGATGTGGGATATCTACCGCATGCACATTGATGAGGGGATCGCCGAGGCACAGAGATTAGGTGCCTTTGCACCGATACTGAACATTAACGATTAGGCCGTTCGGGGCCGCATCGTCAGCCACAAAAGCGCGCCGCCCGCCAAAGTCAGAAGGGGGATCATCGCGACGTTCACCGCGGTCCAACCTTCAATCGGAGAGCCGCCAGAACAGTTCATCAGCCCACCGGAAGCCAGTGAGGCAAACGTGACGCCACCAAACACCAGCAAGTCGTTCAACCCCTGCATGCGTCCGCGCTCGCTGACGTCATGAGATTCAGCCAACATGGTGGTTGCGCCGATAAAACCAAAGTTCCAGCCGATGCCCAGCAGGATCAGCGCGACAAAGAAATTACCCAGCTCAACGCCCTGTAAAGCAACCACTCCGGCCGCGGCAAGAATGAGTAGGCCCAGTGCCACGATCCGTTCGACCCCAAAACGTGCGATCAACTGTCCGGTGAAAAAGCTGGGAATGTACATCGCCAACACGTGGCTGGTGACGACATCCGCCGCGTCATTGGCGCTGAACCCGCAGCCCACGACGGCCAGCGGTGTCGACGTCATCACAAGGTTCATCAGCGCGTAGGACACCATGGCGCAGATGATTGCAACCGCAATACGCGGCGTTTTCAGAAGCTCGATCCGGGACCGACCTTTGGGGGCATCAGCGGCAGGTTTGGGCGGGGTCGGGATGTCGAGAAAAAAGAACAGGGCCGAGCCAATGACGTTCACTGCGATGACAGCGATATACGTACCGAGAAAAGGGATGACATACGCGGTCGAGGTCAGTTTGACGATCTGAGGCCCGATGATTGCCGCTGCCAGACCGCCCGCCATGACATAGGAAATCGCTTTGGGACGGAAATCGTCCGATGCGGTGTCAGCGGCGGCAAAGCGGTAGAAACCGTGCGCGCTCATGTAGATGCCGGTCAGCAGGCTGCCAGCAAGAAACACAGGGAATGATCCCAGAAACAAGCCATAAGCGCCGACAAGCCCGCCGCAAGCACCTGCCGTCGCGCCGACCAGAAATCCAGCCCGGCGACCCCACCGTTGCATGATGGCCGAGATCGGCGTCGCCGCCAGCATTGAGCCAAGCACGATCAAAGATATGGGCAGAGTCGCCAGGCAGGGATTGGTCGCCAATGACTGCCCGGCCAACCCACCGACGATAAAGATCATCGGCATCTGTGCGCCCAGCAGGGCCTGCGCAGCCACCAGAACGGCGACATTGCGTTTGGCCAGACTGTTGTCCGGGGTTGTGGCGGTCATGGTCATGAGCACATGCGTAATGGCGAAAACGATTGTGCACAAGCGGGTTGCATCTGCGGCAAAGCGGCCTAACGTGCAGTCGATCATCGAGGCCGGAGAGCACATGTCCGTTGGACGGATCATAGAAACACCCGACTGTGTGGAAGAAGGCGCGACATGGCTGGCCGAAAGCTGCCCGCGCATGGCCTATGCGATGGAACAGACCGGTCCGTTGCCCTTGCGCCGTCGCCCGGACGGGTTTGCGCAACTGCTTAGCGCCATAGTCAGCCAGCAGGTGAGTGTGGCCTCGGCCAATGCGATCTGGAACCGGTTGAAGGATGCGAAACTGACCGGCCCGCGCAAAATCATGTGGGCCACCGACGATGATCTGCGTGCAGTTGGGTTGAGCCGCCAAAAAATCCGGTATGCCCGCGCTTTGGCTGAGGCGCGCATTGACTACAAAGCCTTGCGGGACGTTTCAAACGAAGACGTGGTGGCGATCCTGACCGAGGTGTCGGGTATTGGCGTCTGGACGGCCGAGATTTATGCGATGTTCTCTTTGGGTCGTGCCGACGTGATCGCGCCGGGCGATCTGGCGCTGCAAGAGGCCGCGCGCATCTTATATGATTTGCCCGACCGGCCTACCGACAAACAGCTGCGCCAGATGGCCGAGGCATGGTCGCCCTGGCGGTCGGTTGCGGCGCGGGTTTTGTGGGCCTATTACCGGGTGGCAAAAGAACGAGAAGGGATCAGATGACACGGGTTTTGAATGCGCTCCGAAAAGAGCCGGTTTCGGGCGATACACGCTCGGTCGTGGTGTTCGTGCACGGCTATGGCGCCAATGGGGCCGATTTGTTGGGGTTGGCCGATCCGTTGGGTGAGCATCTGCCTGACACGTTGTTCGTGTCACCCGATGCGCCGGAACAGATCCCCGGAATGCCTAACGGATATCAGTGGTTTCCGATCCCGTGGATTGATGGCTCATCCGAAGAAGAAGCACGCCGTGGCATGGAAATGGCCGTTGAGGATTTCAACGCCTTCCTTGATGCCCTGATGGTGGATGAAGATGTGCTGCCCGAACAGGTGGTTCTGTTTGGGTTCTCGCAAGGTACGATGATGAGCCTGTACGTCGCCCCGCGCCGCGAAGACCCGGTGGCTGGGGTCGTTGCCTTCTCGGGCCGGTTGTTGGAACCGGATCTGCTGCCCGACGAAACCGTCAGCCGGATGCCCATCCTTCTGGTGCATGGCGATGCCGACGACGTCGTTCCGCCACAGTCGTTGCCCGAAGCTGCCGAAGCGTTGCAGGCCGCAGATTTCAAAGAAGTTTACGCGCATGTCATGAAGGGCACCGGCCACGGGATTGCCCCCGACGGTCTTAGTGTCGCGCTTGCCTTCATGCGCGACAAGCTGAGCCTGTAGCCATGATCGCGGTTCGTCCCATGATGCCTGAGGACGTGGCAGTTGCCTGCCGAATTCTCAACGAAATCATTGCTATCGGCGGGACGACCGCGTTTGAAACACCGTTTTCCGAGGCGCTGTTTGCTCAAGTCTACCTGAATGGCGCAGACAAAATCTGTTGCCACGTTGCCCTTGATGAACAGGGTGAGGTGGCCGGGTTTCAATGGTTAGGTACCAATGAGGACTTGCCGGAAGATTGCGCGGATATAGCGACTTTCACCCGGCGAGAGCCGGTGTTGAAAGGGGCAGGGCGGGCGTTGTTCTCTGAAACCGCGACCTATGCCGCGGCCCTTGGGTTCAGCGCGCTCAACGCGACGATCCGGGCCGACAACCGGCAGGGGCTTAGCTATTACGACAAGATGGGTTTCCGCGACTACTCGGTCACTTATGCTGTTTCTCTGCAAGACGGAACGCCAGTCGACAGGATTTCGAAACGGTTTGAATTGAAGAAGGGAACGACATGCTGATAGTCACCGGAACGGTTGAAGTGTCGACAGATGGCGTCGACAAAGCCCTTGAGGCCGCACAGAAAATGGTCGCCGAGACTGTGAAAGAGGCCGGCTGCCTGATCTATGAATTCAGCCAGATACTCGGGCAATCCAACAAGTTCCGTGTTTATGAAGAATGGCAGGATCAGGCCGCGCTCGAGGCGCATTTCGCTGCCCCGCATATGGCCGAGTTTCAAGCTGTTCTGGGCGAAGTGGGCGTTGTTTCGAGCGACATCTACCGGATTGTCGGGGGAGAAAAACAACCGCTGCGCTAGGGTCTCAATCCCACAGGTGACCTTCAGCGAATTCCACCGAGTTTCCGGCGGGATCCCGAATATACAGCGATCGTGCCCCGCTTGGCCAATCAAACTCGGCGTCTATGGGGATGTTCCACTCCAGCAGATGCTTGCGCATTTCGTCTATCTCTGTCCGCGATAAAGTCATGCAGACGTGACCGGGACCGCGTGCGCCATGTGGCGGGACGGGAAGCTTCGGATTCTCCGGCGGCTTTGCCGTCTCATCTGCGTTGAACAGCAACAACACCGATCCGCCGACGCGGAAAAATACATGTCGGTTCGCGACGCGTTGAATACATTCTAACGCCAGTATTTCACCATAGAATCGTTCGGCCGCGTCCAGATCGCCAACATAAAGCGCGGCCTCAAGGATCCCCTCTGGGGATGGTGTGCTTCGGGTGACTTTCATGCCTTAACCCTATCACAAAAGGACGTTTTTGTCACCTGCGCGGTCGGCGGTCCCGTTTGCGCTTCGGTGCGGAATCCAATACAGGAGCTGTCAGGCTGTCCCATTGGCCGGGCGCCAACCCCTCTAGCGTATAGTCCCCGATCCGGGCGCGGATCAGGCGCAGGGTGGGATGACCGACCGCTGCCGTCATGCGTCGAACCTGCCGGTTGCGGCCTTCGCGCAAGGTCAGCTCAATCCAGCTGTCTGGTACTGTTTGGCGTACGCGGATAGGTGGGTTTCGTGGCCATAGATCTTCGGGCTCATCCATCAACCGGGCCTTGGCCGGGCGCGTCGGTCCGTCCTTCAGATCAATCCCGTCGCGCAGAGCCTTCAGGGTGGCAGCATCGGGTGAACCTTCCACCTGAACCCAATAGGTTTTGGGCATCTTGTGCTTGGGGTCCGATATTTGCGCCTGCAGCCGGCCGTTGTCAGTCAGCAGCATCAGGCCCTCGCTGTCGCGATCCAGCCTCCCAGCCGGATACACACCGGGCAGGTCGATGAAATCCGACAAAGTACTGCGCGGCGTCTCTGCATTTGCCCGGTCGGTAAACTGCGGCAACACATCGAAGGGTTTGTTGAATCGTATGAACCAGCTCATGATCCCGCCATAGCCTGCCAGAGGCAGAGAACGCAACCTGTGGATAACTGTCACGTCTTTGTTACGGAGCAGGCATACTCAATACCCGAGATGTTGTGGAAACTCAGGGCTTGTCAGAGTTTTAACACGATATATAGTTAAGTTAAGGCCGGGGCGGGTGTTCCCCGCTCTGGTGTCAATAACGGGCAGAGCAGAGCGAGGAGCGATTCCGATATGGACGGAGAATTCAGGACCGAATTTGTCAGGGAACCGGGTGCCCTAAAGCACCATCCGGCATTGGTTTTGAACGCCGATTATCGCCCCTTGTCCTATTACCCCTTATCCCTGTGGCCCTGGCAAGAAGCGATCAAGGCGGCCTGGCTGGACAGGGTGGACATCGTGGCCGAATACGACGAGGTCGTCCGAAGCCCCAGTACCGAGATCCGAATACCATCGGTCGTTGTCCTGAAAGACTATGTAAAACCCAGAAAGCGCGTGGCCTTCACGCGCTTTAATTTATTTTTAAGGGACGAGTTCCGCTGCCAGTATTGTGGAAGCCGGGACAACCTGACCTTTGACCATGTTGTTCCGCGGGCTGCCGGGGGTGTGACCAGTTGGCAGAACGTTGTGGCGGCGTGCAGCCCCTGCAACCTGAGGAAGGGATCGAAGTCGCTGCGGCAGGCGGGCATGTCGCTGCGCAAGCCGCCGCGTCAGCCAGATGCCGAGGCACTGCGGAACATCGGACGCAAGTTCCCCCCGAACCACCTGCATGACAGCTGGATCGACTTTCTGTATTGGGATGCCGAACTGGACGCGTAGTACGCTTATTTCGCACGGAACGCGGCCAGCCAGACCAAAACCAGACCAGCAGATAGCAGAGCGTTCCAGCCGGCCATCGACAGGCCGAACATCTCCCACGGGATATCATCACAGCGCACAAGCGGCGCGGACATGATCTGATCCATCAGTTCCTCAGCGGACAACCCGCCAATATCGCCCGACGTGCAGCTGGTTGGACCTTCCCACCATTTCTGTTCGACACCTGCGTGGTACATGCCAATCCCGGCAGTCACCATCGCGGCAACCGCACCCAAAAGCGGCAGGGGGCGAATGCCTGGAAAGGCAAAGGCCAACACGCCAATCAGAACAGCCGCGGCGTGGGGATAGCGTTGCCAGATGCACATTTTGCACGGGGCCATACCGCCCAGGTGTTGAAACGCCCATGCGCCTAACAACAGTGCGGCCGAACCGCCTGCCGCAATCAGGATCAACAGTTTTTTGCGTGTCATAAGAACTTCACCGCTAAGAACCCACCGAACAGCAGGATGACAAACAGAGTGAACATAAGCCCCAGACGCTTTTCGATGAAGTTGCGAATGGGTTCACCAAAACCCCAAAGCAGCCCGGCAACAACAAAGAACCTGAGCGCGCGGGCCAGAATCGACGTGGCGATGAATGTGCCCAGCGGCATGCCTGTCCACCCGGACATGATGGTGATGACTTTGTACGGGAATGGGGTAATCCCTGCGCCCAGCACGGCCCAGAATCCGAAGTCGTTGAACTTGGTGTTGAACTCTTCCATGGCATGCGCTTTGCCCATGGATTCGAGGATGGGTTGGCCGATGCTTTCATAGAAGAACGCGCCGATCGCATATCCCAGCATGCCCCCCAACACCGAGGCCACCAGGGCAACCGTCGCGATCAGCCAGGCGCGCGACGGGCGCGCAAGAATCATGGGAATCATCAGAACGTCCGGGGGAATCGGAAAGAACGAGCTTTCGACAAATGCCACAATGGCCAGAGCCCAAAGCGCGTGCGGGTGTTCGGCCAGACGAATGGTCCAGTCATAGAGCGATCGCAACATCAGATGCTAAAATCCCGTTCCTTTGTTGCGTCAGCCAAACCATGCGCCTGATGGGCCGTCAACCGTGCCTGAAGAAAACAAACTGAATATCGGTTGTTTTTTGCCTCTGGACCTTCCCGATTATGAGCGCTAATCCAGTGTTCGTGGCCCAAGTGGCGGAATGGTAGACGCAGGGGATTCAAAATCCCCCGTCCTGACGGACGTGCCGGTTCGAGTCCGGCCTTGGGTACCAAGGTAAAAACAGAGGGTAAGGGGAACCTGCTCTCTGTTTTTTCTTTTCTGACGTTTCGAATGTTCATGTTGCCACTTTTGACCGGGGTATCGAAAATGTCGGGGTTTTGACGGTCGTTGGAAAGCTTGGCGACAATCTGAGTTCCGGATTGCGCGTGCAGTTTCATCGGGCAAGTTTCCCGGCAAACTCAGGAAAAAGCGAACAGACTTGGGATGTTCAGGGCGAATCTGTTCCCAGTTTCTGCGCTCACTTACTGCGTCGCAGGATCAGCCACGCCAGGAACCCGATATAGGCGAAAACGCTTAGGTTCAGTGCGGTGTCGATCAGTTGGCCACTCATGATCGGTCCTCCTGCGCCAGACGTTTGAACAGGCAGACAACAAGAACGGGCACGATAAACACGAAAGCGATGGCTGACAGCGCTATGATGGACCGAACCAGAGAGATATCGCCCACCAAAATCATCGCCATCCCTAACGCGCCAAGGATAATGCCCCAGATTGTACGAATTCGGGGGGAGGGGTTGTCGTCGCCTCCGGTCCCTATCATCGCAAGGGTGAACCCGGCGCTTACGACGCTGGTAACCACGAACAGGAACGCGGCCAGGATTGTTGCTATTCTTGTGATGCCATCTAGCGGGAAGCGCTCAAGCAATGCAAATGTGGTTGCGTCAAGGTTCTCTGCATTGACGGCTGATAAGGCTCCGTCCTGACGCAAAGCATCGAAAAAACCCAAGCCGCCAAAAACGCCGAACCACAGGATAGAGAAAAGTGTGGGAGTGACGACGACTCCGATCAGAAACTCTCGGATCGTGCGTCCGCGGGAAATCCGGGCGATGAAAATGCCCACGAAGGGTGACCAAGCCAGCCACCAGATCATATAGTTCAGCGTCCAGCCGTGGAACCAGTCGACCAACAGGTCGTCGAAGAACTCAGCCGTAGAGAACCCTGCTGGCAGGACACCGAACAGATAGCGTCCGAATCCCGAAACGATGCCATCCATCAGATAAGATGTGGGACCCAGCACTAGAAGATAGACCATCATCCCGACGGCGATCAGCATTGCTGCGTTGGACAGCAGGGCCATTCCGTCTCCCAGATCGCGACGCAACGGTATGATGAATGCAATACAAAGCGCGGCAAAAACGGGCAGCGTCAGCACGCCTGGGGTTTCTATACCCAACAGGCCTGCCAGTCCGGTCTGGATCTGAAATACCCCCATTGCCATAGAGCCCGCCAAACCGACGGCAATTGCGACGATCGAGAGCAGATCGAAAACCCACCCCAGCGCTTTTGTCCATCCTGCTTCGCCAAGTGCGTCGGTGACTGGGGCACTCAGCAACAAAGTGCGATTTCGGCGATAGGCAAAATAGGCGATGACCAATCCGACGATTCCGTAAATCGCCCAGGCGTGGAACCCCCAGTTCAAGTAGGTCACGAACATCGCATAACTGGCCGCTTCTGCGTCGCTATTATATTGACGCAGCACTTCGTAGTGGGTCAGCGGCTCGGCTGCGCCATAGAACAGTAGACCGACACCCATTCCTGCGGCGAATAACATCGCGATCCATGCGGTCGTTGAAAACTCTGGTTCGGCTGTGTCAGCGCCAAGGCGGATATCTCCAAATCGTGACAGGGCCAGAAAGAGGACCACAAACAAAAGCCCGCTGACCTCAAGCATGATGAACCAGCCGCGGCTGTTGAATTGCGTCTCAACCGCCGATGCAGCAATGCGACCCAGGCCTTGCGGGTCAGCAATGCCCCAGATTGCGATGGCCGCACTAAGGGCTAGGGCGATCACAAGCATCGGACTGGGTGATTTGCCGTCCACTGTCCAGAACCCTTTCGCGTAAATTCATGAAACATCGGGTCGTTTGGCCAAGCCTAGGTTGCGGAATCCAAACTTTCAAAGTGTTTTTGGATATTTAGCTGGCGCAGTTTCTCATGATCCGGCCCAGTGATGCCGATCTGTGCGAAACCGCCCCGTTAAAGGGGGAAACTTTCGGAAATCTCCTCACATCTGCGGATCGGGGCCTTCATACCCCGCGCAGGGGTTGACAAGCGGAGTGTCTGAATGAAACGTCAAAGGCGTTGGGAGACTTTTAAATTTCAGATGCTTGACCCGTTGCAAGACGGGTTCGCTTGCCGTACCGGCAAGGTCCCTGGATGGGGGCCGCTGAACTGTCTCTCATCCACAATAAGAGTTGGGAGTTCTCAAAAATGAAAAATAGCAGCAAGCTTAGCCTGGGCGCGGTCGTTACCGCAGCTCTTATGGCTCCGGCCGCTTATGCAGAAGAGTTTATCACCATTGGTACCGGCGGTGTGACCGGCGTGTACTATCCGACTGGTGGCGCGATCTGCCGTCTGGTGAACAAAGGCCGCAAAGAGCACGGCGTGCGTTGCTCGGTCGAGTCGACCGGTGGTTCGGTCTACAACATCAACACCATTCGCGAAGGTGAACTGGAGTTTGGTGTTGCCCAGTCCGACTGGCAGTACCACGCCTATAACGGCAGCTCGAAATTCGAAGAGGCTGGCCCCTTCGAAAACCTGCGCGCCGTCTTCTCGGTACACCCCGAACCGTTCACCGTTGTCGCACGTGCCGATTCCGGCATCACCAACTTCGAAGACCTGAAGGGCAAGCGCGTCAACATCGGCAACCCCGGTTCCGGTCAGCGTGGCACGATGGAAGTCCTGCTGGGCGAAATGGGTTGGACCACCGACGATTTCGAACTTGCGACCGAGCTGAAAGCGGCTGAACAGTCGGCGGCTCTGTGTGACAACCAGATCGACGCGATGGTTTACACCGTTGGTCACCCGTCGGGTTCGATCCAGGAAGCCACCACAGCCTGTGACTCGGTTCTGGTGAACGTCAGCGGCGACGCCGTCAGCAAGCTGGTAGACGACAACTCGTTCTACCGTACTGCGACAATCCCTGGTGGCATGTACCGTGGTTCGGATGGCGACACCTCGACCTTTGGTGTGGGCGCGACGTTCGTGACCTCGGCAGACGTGTCGGATGACGCGGTTTATGCGGTTGTCAGCTCGGTCTTCGAGAACTTCGACGACTTCAAAAAGCTGCACCCTGCATTTGCCAACCTCAAGCCCGAAGAGATGATTGCAGATGGCCTTTCGGCTCCGCTGCATCCGGGTGCCGAGAAATACTACAAAGAAAAAGGCTGGGTTCAGTAAGCCAGACCTAAAGCAGGGTGCCCAACGGGCGCCCTGCAACCAAAACCCGAACAAATCGGGTGGTTCAGAAGGCCAAAAATGGCCGCGACGGGGAGACATTTCATGAGTTCCGACACACAATCCAATCGTCCGCTATCCGAAGAAGAGCTACAGGATCTTGTGGCCTCATCCGATGCGGGTGGACGTAATCCGGTCGGTAATGTCGGGATATTCCTGGCCGTTGTGGCCGCGATCTGGTCGATCTTTCAGGTCGTCCTGGCCTCGCCACTTGCGAACTATGTGCTGCCCGGCAGCGTTGTGAACAACGCGCGGCAGTTTCACCTGGCCTTTGCGTTGTTTCTGGCCTTTGCAGCCTATCCGGCGCTGAAATCAAGCCCGCGCAACTATATCCCGGTTCAGGATTGGATCATGGGGCTGCTGGGCGCGTTTGTCGCGCTGTATGGCTATTTCTTTTACAACAAGATCGTCGATGCAGGCGGTCTTGCGGATGACACCGACAAATGGGTCGCCCTTGTTGGTCTGCTGTTGTTGTTCGAGGCCGCGCGTCGCGCGCTTGGCCCCGCGATGGCGATCATTGCGACGATTTTTCTGGTTTATGTCTTCTTCGGTTCATCCGACTGGGTGCCCGAAGTTATCCGCTGGAAAGGCGCAAGCCTGAAAAAGGCGATGAGCCACATGTGGATCACCTCTGAGGGCGTGTTCGGTATTGCCTTAGGTGTCTCCACCAAATTCGTTTTCCTGTTCGTTCTGTTCGGGGCCTTGCTGGATAAGGCCGGGGCAGGGAACTACTTTATCAAGATGGCTTTCGGTGCCTTGGGGCACCTGCGTGGTGGTCCTGCCAAGGCGGCCGTCGTGGGTTCGGCCGCGACCGGCCTGATCTCGGGTTCGTCCATCGCCAACGTTGTGACAACGGGTACATTCACCATACCGCTGATGAAGCGTGTTGGGTTCAGCAGCGAACAAGCCGGATCGGTCGAGGTTGCCTCATCCGTGAACGGGCAAATCATGCCCCCGGTGATGGGGGCCGCGGCCTTCCTGATGGTCGAATATGTGGGCATCTCATATGTCGAGGTGATCACCCACGCCTTCCTGCCTGCCGCGATTTCCTACATCGCGCTGGTCTACATCGTGCACCTTGAGGCCGTGAAGCGGAACATGCCCACGCTGGGCGACCGCGACGTAAAGCTGGCGCGCACAGTAGTCGGTATGTTGTCCTTCTTCCTGGTCTTTGCCGGGCTGTGCTACGGTTCTCAATTCCCGGTCGAAGCGGTTACAAACTGGGTGCCGTCATCGGCTGGGCTGGTCCTCAGCCTGATCATCTGTGCCATCTATGTGGCACTGCTGTATCTGGCCGCTCAGGTGCCGGATCTTGAGCCGGACGATCCAAACGCCAAAGAAGTGACCTTGCCGGTCATTGCCGACATCTACAAAGCTGGGCTGCACTACCTGTTGCCGATTATCGTGCTGGTCTACTTCTTGATGATCGAGCAGAAGTCACCGGGTCTGTCGGCTTTCTGGGCCACGACGCTGCTCTTCGTGATCCTGCTGACGCAGAAGCCGCTCAAGGCGATATTCCGCGGGCAAAGCAACGTCTACAACACGTTCATTGATGGTGTCGCTGACCTTTGGCAGGGCATGATCGACGGCGCGCGGAACATGATTGGTATCGCGCTGGCAACGGCAACAGCCGGCGTCATCGTGGGCACTGTGACGCTGACTGGTGTCGGACAAGTGATGGCCGACCTGGTTGAGTTCCTGTCAGGCGGCAATCTGATCCTGATGCTGATTATGGTCGGCCTGCTGAGCCTGATCCTGGGCATGGGCCTGCCGACCACCGCAAACTATATTGTGGTCAGTTCGCTGATGGCTGGTGTGGTTGTTGAGCTGGGTGCGCAAAGCGGACTTATCGTTCCGCTGATCGCGGTGCACCTGTTCGTCTTCTACTTTGGGATCATGGCAGACGTGACCCCGCCGGTTGGGTTGGCGAGCTTTGCGGCCGCTGCAGTATCCGGTGGTGACGCAATCAAAACCGGGTTCATCGCGTTCTTTTACAGCCTGCGCACCGTGGCCTTGCCGTTCGTGTTCATCTTCAACACGGACCTGCTGCTGATTGATGTGACGTGGGTCGAGGGGATAACGGTGGCGATATTTGCGACAATCGCCATTCTCGTCTTCACGGCCGGGACAATGGGGTACTTCCTGACCCGCAGCCGGATCTATGAAAGCATCGCACTGATCCTGGTGGCGTTCGCGCTGTTCAGGCCTGACTTCTTCATGAACCGCATCGCGCCACCGTTTACCTCGGTCGAGCCTGCTGCGTTTGTGGAGACCATCGGCGAAACACCTCCGGGTACCGAGGTGCGCATGGTCATCAGCGGGCCAGACTTTGACACGCTTGAGATGACGGACACGACGGTTGTTGTTCCCGTTGGCAGCGAAGAGGGCGGGCAAGCGCGTGTCGACGCGATGGGCTTGCTGCTGCTTGAAGAAGACGGGTTGGTCAAACTCGAAGAGCCATTGTTCGGGACACCTGTCGCGGATGACTTGGATATCTTCGACTACTACGGGGATGAGGCAGTGCGCCTGACCTCGGTCAGCTTGCCGGCTAGCCAGCCACCGAAACAGTTGATCTACATTCCGGCAATGCTCTTGCTGGGACTGATCGCTTTCCTTCAGCGCGGCCGCGCCGCCAGACAAGAGGTGACCGCATGACAAACGCTGTTCTCTGTGCCGTCGATATCAGCAACGGCGATCTTGATACGCATGTTCTGAAGAAAGCTGCGAAGCTGGCCGATCAGGAAGGTGCGCAACTGGATGTGGTGACCGTTCTGCCGGATTTCGGAGAAAGCTGGGTGTCTGGCTTTTTCGAAAGTGATTTTCACGACAAGGCGCTGGAAGAGGCACATACCAAACTGGCCGAGATGTGTGTGTCCACACTGGGGGCGGATCGGAATGAAAAGATCCGCCACGTGGTCGCGACGGGTACTGCTTATCAGGAAATCCTGAAAACTGCGGACAGTGCTGGTAGCGATCTCATCGTGATTGGCGCGCACAAACCAGACTTGAAAGATTATCTGCTGGGCCCGAATGCTGCACGGGTCGTGCGGCATTCAGACGTCTCTGTCTACGTGGTGCGCTAAGAAAACTGGGCGGATCAGTACCCTGTCATCTCAAGATATCCCCGTCCGGAATGGCTGCCGCTGATCTGGACGGGACCTTCCCAGTATTCAAACCGTGTGGCCATCCACGCGTCGGGTGTCAGCGCTGATACCTCGACGTCCAGATCCCGGTCAGGCAATGTGACGCGCCATCGTACAGGTACGTCGCGGCCAGCAACGGGCGCGGTCGTCAGCGGCTCAAACGCGACCGAACCATCGGGGATCGCGGTCGTCGTACCATCGGCGGCGATCCACGTGGCCGCGGTGAAATCACCTCGGTCGCCGCGCAACCGAAAAGCCATCATCTTGTCGCCATCGTCAAAGCTGAGCGAGAACCAGTCCCAGCCGCTTTGATCTGAGGCCAAAGGTTGTGATGACCATTCGCGGTCCAGCCACCCTTGTCCGGTGACGGCGACATCTCCACCCGGCAGGCGCAAGACGCCTTCGACTTCGTAAAACGGCTGGGAATAGTAATAGCTGGCTTGCCCGTCGCCGGATTTCACCGAAAACCCATTCAGGCCGTGAAAAACGAACGGCCCGTTGGCTTCGAGTTTTAGGTCATAGCCGAAATCCGCACCGTTCGCAGAAAGGCTGACCGCGTTTGGGTCTGACCCGCGCATGTGCCATTCGTCGATCCACGCCTCGAATGGCGCTGCCGTAACCCCTGCCTGACCGATGCCGCCGCGCGACAGACGCTCCGCGAAATAGTGTTTGTCGGGCGTGGTCACCGCAGCATGGCCCATCCATATCTGCGGGCTTTGCCACCCCTCGACCTCATGCGGTTTCAGTGCCGACCGAAACAGGGTCCACTGGATACCATAATCGCGCCCGTCTTCACCTTTCAGGTTTGCTGTCAGATACCACCACTCGATCCGGTAGTCCGGGTGGGGGCCATGATCCTGCGGAAATTGAAACGCATACCCCGGCTGCGGTACAGTGAACCCTTCGGCAGAACCGCCCAGGCCTGCGTATCCCTGCGCGCGGGCAATGTCCGGCACGGCCAGCAGCAAGACGATCAGCCAGATCCTAACGTTCATTGGCAAACACCTTCAGTAGATCCGCTGGCGGCAGGCGCAGCAAACGGGCGGCGGGCAGGGCCGCTGCGACGGTGGCCGCAAGAAGCGTGAGCCCCAACAGATAGACCCAGTCGACAGGGAACAGGTACATCGGCAGCCTCCAGCCGAATGCTTCGACATTGATTACGGCCAGCAACGCCCAGGCCAAAGCCAACCCCAGCGGCAGCGCAAGAAACGCTGTCAAAACAGCCAGCAACACACTGCGCAAAACTTCTAGCCTTGCCAGTTCCGAACGTGTCAGCCCGAGCGCCCAGACGGGCGCAATCTGCGGCAGGCGCTGCGTCCACAACGTCAGCAGGCTGGTCAGAATGGCGAACCCTGCAACCCCTAGCGTCAGGATGTTCAAGGCCGAGGTAACAACGAAGGTCTTTTCGAACACCTGCATGGATTGCGCCTTCATTGCAGCTTGCTGGACGACTGCTCGGCGGGGCAGGTCGAACTGCTCGCGCAAGGCCTGGGCCAGATCCGTGGCCCGATAAGGCGCGACACGAATGCCAAATCGGCGCGCCTCAGCGCCGGGCGCGATCTGATCAAGTTGGGCCATGGAAACGATGGCCTGACCGGTTGGGTTGCCATAGTCCGAATAGACACCTGCGATGGTCATCGTGTCGGCAGGTGTGATGGCCAAAGAGTCGCCAGGCCAAAGGTTTTCCCGGCGGGCAAGTTGTTCGTTGATCAGCACAGCGGTTCCGTCGTGGACCCGGTCCCAAACACGTTCCGAGGAACTGATCAGCGGCCATTTCTCACGATAAGTCTGATCGTCGATGATGCCATAGAGAAACAAGGGCCCCGACGAATGCGCCAGTTCAACGCTTCGGATCGGCAGGATGGCATCTACCTGCGGGTTCAGCCATTCCGCGATGTTCCGACCGTGCTGATCGGTGGTGGCCGTGACGTAGAGCTCGGATGTCATGCGCTGATCCAGCCAGCCAGTAAAGGTCAGCCGAAAGCTGGAAACCATTGTGCCCACACCGATATTCGCGGCAAGCGCCAGCAACAAGGCCATCAGCGCCAAAGATAGGCCCGGCAATTGAGCGCGCATGTCCGACCAGACCCATTGGGCGATCGGCCCTTTCGCTGAACGCTGAAACAGGATCAGGACGCGCGACAAGGCATAGGGCAATACCAACGCGGACCCGACCAGCATCCCGGCGACCATGACGAAACCGGCCACCAACCCTCCGAACAACAACAGGGTCAGAATGCCACCGACAATAGCGGCGACACCGGCAAGGGCGACGACCCAGCTGCCCGAAGCCGCGCTGCGCCAGGCCTGTAAGCCTGCGCCGCTTAGAATCGGCATTCGCGACAGGCGATACAAGGCGTGTCCGCTGGCCAGAAAAGTGCCACCCAAGGCCATCGCCAACCCGGACAGTGCCCATTGTGGTTGCAATGATATCTGGCCGCTGACAGGTGCGCCGTAAAGTCCACGCAAACTTGCAGCCACATCCGGCAACAGCGCGCCTGCGAGGAAAAAGCCAAGCACCAAACCGAGTACTCCGCCGACAATCGCCAGCACGGAAAGCTCAGCCATGATCAGCCAAACCAGCCGCCGCATCGAAACGCCCAAAGCGCGCACGGTCCGGATCATGCCGCGCCGTTGGGCAAAGGCCAGGCCCACGGTTCCGTGCACGATGAACAGTCCCACCGCAAAGGACAGCAGGCCAAAGGCGGACAGGTTCAGGTGAAAACTGTCGGTCAGTTGTGCGGTATCCAGTTGTTCCTGTGCCGGGACCCGCTCCAGTTCGGGGGCAATAGTCGACAGCGGTGGAATTGAACCGGGCTGATCCGGTAAAATGATCAGGTGCGAAATCTCTCCCGGCTTCTTCAGTAACGACTCGGCCACACCAATGTCGGTCAGGATCAGATCGGGCGGTAAGGCATCGCTGATCAGGATCGGAGGCAAACCGGTCTGGCCGGCCAATAGCGGCTCCAAAACCGGAGCCGTCAGCAATCGCCCCGGCGCAGTCAACATATCGGCAGGGTTGGGTGGCGTGCCGCTTTGTTCCATCTGTGTGACAGCGGGCAGGGCGGGATAGGCCACCATATCAACGCCAAGGACCCGTAAGGTCTGACCCTGAACGCGAAATGGGCCTTCCAGTACCGCTGCAACCTGCCAGCCCGCGCGCCTCAGCTCGACGTAACGCGACAGGGGGATCGGGCCGGAGGGGTTGTGCAATTCGTCAAACCGACCTAGCGCCAGTTGATCTGCGGCCCGGTCATAGCTGGCACGAGCCTCGGCATTGATGGCCTGCACCGCAGACCAAAGACCGGTTGCAAGGGCCAGGCCGATCAGCAGGGTCGCCAGTTGCAGCCGGTGTGCCCGCCAATGAGATGCCAGCGCCTGAATGACGGTCAGCGTCATGCGATAAGCCCGCCAGACAGATGCACACGCCGATCCAAACGGGCCGCAATCTCGTGCGAATGGGTGACCAAAAGCAGCGCGGCCCCGGTATCTGCGACAAGAGCCAACATCAGTTCAAGAACGGTGGCGCTGGCGGTTTCGTCCAGGTTTCCCGTAGGTTCATCCGCCAGCAGCAATTTGGGCCGTGCGGCCATGGCACGACCGATGGCAACGCGCTGTTGTTGCCCGCCCGACAGGTTCTCGGGATATCGATCAAGCAGATCGGAAAGGCCCAGCCGCTGGGCCAGATGGGCGCACCAATCGGGGTCGTGGCATCCGGCCAACCGGGCATGAAACGACAGGTTTTGACCTGCTGTCAAAGATGGGATCAAGTTAAATTGCTGAAACACCAACGACAAGGACGTACGGCGCAGGGCGGCACGGCCCGGATCATCCAGTTGCGACAGGGCTACCCCGTCCAGTGTGATTTCCCCGCTGTCCACAGTGTCCAATGCAGCAGCAAGGTTCAGCAAGGTGCTTTTACCGCTGCCGCTTTCGCCGGTCAGGGCTAGCGTTTGGCCGCGATCCAGCGACAACGACACGTCGCGCAGGACCGGCCGACCACCGGGATAGGATTTCTGAACCTTGTCGAATACTACAAGCATGTTCGCCCTCATTTTCACAAGGATTTGCAACAGTTTCGCCAACTGTCCAGCGCTGACACGTCATAGGTTCCTTTCGCCGCACTATGAACATGGGTGATCGGGTTGTCTCAGCCGAAAGTGCAGGTCATTGTGAGGCGATCCGTCGTCGGTACAATTCAGGATGCGAAAACATGACCTTGTCACAGCAGATCCTTTGGGGCAGCACGTTTCTCGGGCTTTGCTTTCTGGTCGAAATCTTTCTTCTGACAATGTGCACGCTAGCCATCAACAGGCTGATCGAGCGTTGGGAAGCCAGAGGTGCAATTTTGGCAACGGCCGGACCAATTGCAACCGCGCTGGCCTTTATCGTCGCGACCCACACCATTCAGGTCTGGATTTGGGCCATCGTCTGGGTGTTCGGCGATGTACTGCCCGACTGGAACACGGCGCTGTATTTCTCGCTGGTGTCGTTCACAACGCTTGGCTACGGCGACATCGTCTTGGGCGAAGACCTGCGGATTTTCGGTACATTTGCTGCAGTTACAGGCCTGTTGGCCTTTGGGTTGTCCACGGCCTATATGGTCGCCCTTATGACCCGGGTGTTCCAGGAAAGGTTCATGGCCTAAAGGATGGGCGAGAATAGTCGCGCCAGCGGAGCGCCGAGACGTATATGCACGGGTTGCTGTTCCAGATAGCGCGTCAGCTCATAGCTTTTGGCAAAATCGTCTTGCAGCATCGCATCGACTGCGGCGGTTGTCTGGGGATCAAAGAACAGGGCCATTGCCTCGAAATTTAACCGAAATGATCGATTGTCCAGATTGGTCGTGCCCACTGCGGCCAGTGAGTCATCCACAACGAAGACTTTTTGATGCATGAACCCGTGCGTGTAACGCAGGACTTGTGCACCACAGGCGCGAACTTCATCAAAATAGGCAAAAGCCGCCAGCCACGGCAGGCGGTGATCAATGGCGTCGGGCACAAGAATACGAACATCGACACCACGCAAAGCTGCGTGTTTCAGGGCGGTCATGATATCGATGTCGGGTACGAAATACGGCGATGCGATCCAGATCCGGTTCCGTGCCTCAGTGATGGCGGCGAAGAACATCATCGACCCGGTTTCGGTTTCATCGCCCGGGCCTGTTGCGACCAGCAATGCGTTGATATCCTGATCCGCCTCGGACCCGGCCCAATCCAACTGGTCGATCAGATCTTCTTCATGCGCCCAATGCCAGTCTTCGATGAAGATCAACTGCAATTGCCGGACTATGTGGCCGGTCAACCTGACATGGGTGTCGCGCCAATGTCCGAAATGCGGGTCTTCGCCCAGATACTCGACCCCGATGTTGTGACCGCCGATAAATCCCGTTTCGCCGTCGATAACCACGGTTTTGCGGTGGTTGCGGTAGTTCAATTGGAAACGGAATTTTGGTCCGCGTTGTTCTTTTGGATCCGAAACCGCGATACCGGCCTCGCGCATCTCTTCGATGTAGTCATTGGAAAGGGCGTAACTGCCTACGGCATCCATCATGAACCGGACGCTGACTCCGCGTTTGGCTGCTTCGATCAACTTGTCTTTCAGCTTCTGACCCAGCGCATCGGCCCGAACGATATAGAACTGGATCAGGACGTAAGTCTTGGCCGCATCAATCGCCTCAAAAATCGCATCGAAGGTGGCCTGGCCATCGACCAACAGCTCTGCCCCGTTGCCGCGCGACACGGGCATATGCGCCAGCGCCTCGAACGGTTTGGGGTTGATAAGCAATTTGTCGGCATCGGGTTTTGAGTAGTCGGCGAAAGTCTTGATCCCCTGAACCACGCGCTGACTTTCCTTGCGCGCGATACGGTAACCCCGAAATCTATGATGTCCCAAAAACAGGTAAAGCGGCACGCCAAACATCGGGGCCGAGATCAGGAAGACCACCCAACCGACCGCGCCCTGAGGTGTCCGCGCGGTTTGGGCCGCGCGGACAGAAAAGAAAACTGCTGTTGTATAAAGCGCAAAGACGAAGGCGGAAACAAGCAGTGTCCACATAGGGTTATCGGGCTCCGTGGTGGTTCAGTTCGCCCCAGTGTAGATGCGCGACCAGTCTTGCGCCATATCTACAATCACCCAACCCATGTCTGGCCCTTTGTCCAATCCATCGACCAGTTTGCCGATTGAGCTTTCCCGGTCATAGGCCCACTCTCGTTCTGCATCGGTATGGTGAATCAAAACACCCAACCGTGGCCCATCGCCTGCCGTGGTCCATTCCAACATGGCAAAATCGCCATCCGAATTTCCCCCGGCCAGAATCGGGCGTCTGCCGATCGTCCTCTCGATGTTGATCGGTTTGCCTTCTTTGTCGTCCACAAAAGCGATGCCATCGGCTTTGGTGATAACCGGTTCGCCTTCCGCGCTGTCATAAGTGGTGTCCATGTATGTACCCAGAATCTGTTCGGGCGGAATGCCATAAGCGTCTTCGGCGAAGACGCGCATAAAGTGTACTCCACCGCCGGAGACGATGTAGGTCTTGAACCCTTTGTCTCGCAGATACCGCAGCAACTCGACCATCGGCTGATAGGTCATCTGGTCAAAGGGCAGGTCGGTTTCCGGGTGGCGGGCGGTTTCCAGCCAGTCGGCTACGGAAGCTTGGAAATCATTCACTGAGACACCTGAGTGCGAGGCATTCAACACCTCGATCAAAGCATCATGACCACCTTCCGCGACCGTCTTCAGATCGCCTGTCGCTGCGGCCTGCAAAACGGGCGTAGTCAGGATCGAGGGGTCATCCTCAGCCATCTGAGCTAGCCGGTCCATCGCAAAGATTAGTTGAAAATACACAGGCTGTTCGGCCCAAAGCGTGCCGTCATTGTCGAAAACGGCGATCCTTTCAGCCGGCGTCACGTATTCCGGGCGCTGTGGGTCGGTCACGGCGGCGACAAACTCGATGATCCTGTCTTTGCTTTCGGTCTCGGTCCAACTGGGCAGAGGGTCCGCAAGCAGGGACAGAGGGACACAGGACAGCAGGGCGCTTAGAACAAAATGTCGCATGAATTTCTCGTTCAATTTCAAGATGAAAAGGGCCGCCTTTTAAGGGGCGGCCCGATTGGATTTTAGATACGACTTAGTTGTTTGTCGGTGTCGTCAGCTTGTCCATGACCTGATCCAGGTTGAAGCTTGCCGCTTTCTGGCGCGGCGGGAATTCCTGGAAGGTTGCCAGGAAGTTGCCCACGTATTCCTGTGCCGGAACCAGGAAATATGCCCGATCCAACAACCAGTCATAATATGTGTTGGAGGTGCGATAGGCGCGCTCATAAGGGTCACGACGCAGGTTCACGATCAGAGGAATACGCAGCTCGGTCCAGGGCTCGATCCATGCACGCAGGGTCGCCCATGCTTTCTGCTCAAGGAAGATCAGCTTCCAGTCGTCATAGCGCAGAGCCGTCAGGTCACCATCATCCGAGAAATAGAAAATCTCGGCGCGTGGGCTTTCGGTTGTTTCGCCGGTCAGCATGGGCAGGATGTTATATCCATCCAGATGCACCTTGTAGTCACGGCCCATGCCGGACGAGCTATAGCCAGTTTTCAGCTTTTCCTTGATGTCCGGGTCGCCAGCAACCGCCAGGTATGTCGGCAGCCAGTCCATGTGGTGCACGATCTCATTGGTGATCGAGCCCGCTTCGATCTGACCAGGCCAGCGAACCATTGACGGAACGCGCCAACCGCCTTCCCAGTTGGTGTTCTTTTCACCCCAGAACGGCGTCGCAGCAGCATCCGGCCATGTGTTCATGTGCGGACCATTGTCGGTCGAATAGTGCACGATGGTGTTGTCCGCGATGCCAAGCTCGTCCAGCAGGTCCAGCAATTGCCCGACATGCATGTCATGTTCGATCATGCCAGCTGTGTATTCGTCAGCAACGCCACCAAAGATCTCGTTGGCCTGTTGGCGCATTTCATCTTTGACGTGGGTACGGAAGTGCATACGCGTGCCGTTCCACCAGACATAGAAAGGCTGACCTTGCTCGTGTGCCCGCTTGATGAAGTCAATCGCGGCTGCGACGGTTTCATCGTCAACGGTCTCCATGCGCTTCTTGGTCAGCGGGCCGGTGTCTTCGATGGTTCCGTCCGCTTTGGATTTGATCACGCCGCGCGGGCCATAGGCTTCTCGGAACGTGCGTCCATCGGCCAGAACCGCATCGCCCGGATAGTCTTCATTCTCCGGTTCTTCTTCGGCATTCAGGTGGTAGAGATTTCCGAAAAACTCATCAAAACCGTGGTTTGTCGGTAAATGCTCATCTTTGTCGCCAAGGTGGTTTTTACCAAACTGACCGGTCACATAGCCGTGGTCCTTCAGCAAACCCGGAATGGTCGGGTCTTCGACCTGCATACCCAGATCAGCGCCCGGCAGGCCAACTTTCGACAGGCCCGTGCGGAAAACAGACTGGCCCATAATGTAAGATGAGCGACCGGCGGTGCAGGATTGTTCACCATAATAGTCGGTAAAGATCATGCCTTCTTTCGCGACACGGTCGATGTTCGGCGTCTGGTATCCCATCAGGCCCATCGTATAGGCCGAGATATTGGATTGTCCGATGTCGTCGCCCCAGATCACAAGAATATTGGGCTTTTGATCCTGGGCCCAGGCGGGCAGGGCCAGCGCAACCGCGACGGAAGCTACGGCGAATTTGCGCAATGTGCCGCGCCAACTATCTGCAATCAATAGGGGTGGTGACATGGTCTACTCCTGAATTGGCCGGATCTTAATGATCCGTTGATCTAAAAGTAATTGATGGCGGTGACTATCTTTTCCGCCAACAACGTATTGATTCCCGGTAGGAAAAATTCACATTACGTCGAGAATCGAATAGCCTTACCTTAGGCTATGACAATGCTCGGAAACCTATCATATGATGAGATTGATGAATACTAATGTTTGAAAACCCACGTGACCGACAGATGCTGCTTGCCTCAGGGTGGTTCGGGGCGCGAGGCGCAAGCTTTCAATCGGATTTACTTGCATGTGGGGTCGCAAAATCTTTCGATGAGGGTGAGGCGCTGTATAACTACGGAGATCCCGCCAACGGGGTCTTTGCGGTTCTAGAGGGTTCCGTTCAAATCACTGCACCTGCGGATGATGGACAGGACTTCGTTGTCCACAGACAGGGTGGCGGGTTCTGGATCGGTGATCTTGCGTTGTTAGCCGAGTCCAACCGACTGGTAAGTGTTGTTGCGACACAGAAAACGCGGGCATTGTTTTTTCCATCTCGGCGGCTGGACCGACTTGTTCGTGACAACCCCGAATATGTTCGTGATTTCTATGCTTTATCGCATGAGAACATGCAAACTGCGCTGCGTATCATGGCAAATCTGGCGGTGACCGGGGCGGAAAAACGGTTGGTTCTGCGCCTTTTACACCTGGATGAAGGGGCCTCAAAATCCGATGGGTGGATCGTCGTGTCACAGGATGAACTGGCCGAAATGGTGGCAGTGTCGTTGCCTACGCTACACCGTAAATTGCACAACTTGGTAGAGCTGGGATTGATCGAGCTTGGGTATGGCCGCGTACGGCTTAAGGATAGGCGCAAGCTGATCGCCGCCTGCCAGTGCTGACCTTACGGGTTAAGCGGCGGTAACGAGTTCCAAGCGCGGTGTTCCGCCTGTTTCATACCCTTGAGTTCGGACAATGCCGCAGCCCAATCCTTGGGGTTTGAGCCGGTGCGGGATGAGTATTTTGCGGCCCCGATCCTAGCCAGTTGTTCCTGCAGTCCAATTGCCTTTTCGGGCGCATCGCTGCGCAGTTTCCACAATTCCAAGGCGGAATAAGACATTGAGATATCATGCGCTTGCAAGGCTTTCCTCAATGCATCCAGCGCAAAGTCCGAAGATTTCTGATATCTGTCCCGCCGCGCTTTTTTCCATCTTTTGACACGCGGACCAAGGAACCGTACCAAGCCCCAAATAACCAGCGTCAACGCGGCCGCCAAGGCGAGCAACCTGAAAATCGTATCTGCATCCGGCGGTTGCCACTCCGGTGGCGCAAGCGTTAGTTCAACTGCACCGATATCAATGTTCTCAACCTGATTGGTATCCAGATTGTACCACCGGATCGTGACAGGCGGCAGTTGGGTCTGGCCACCTTGCTGCGCAAGGTAGACGATCTCATCAACGCGCTGCCCGGACAGAACGCCCCGGTCTTCGCTTTCGGTAAAACGCGGCTCTTTCGGATAAGCGCTCAGCAGCGGGTCCTGCATGTCGGGGATCAATTCAGGCACCAGAAGGGGCGTCGTGCCGGCAATTTTTGCGGTCAGGCGTCGGGTGATGGCACCCCCGTTTTCCATATCGGTTGATCCGTCGATCTGCTGGTCGACCGTGAACCCCGTGGCCAGGATCAGCGGGTCCAGATCGCGAGCGCCCTCTGGTACAACGGCGTTCAAGGCCATTTCGGGCAAGGGAACACTGACCGTCGTTGGAGCATTCGTTTCGGGATCGGCAAAGGTCACCACAACCTCTTGCTTGCCGAATTCAATCGGCCCAGCCTGAAGCGGATACAGACGGTAGCTGCGTTGAACACCGGACCAGGTCTCGCCATCCACAGTTTCGCTGATTGGGCCGGAAGCACGCTCAGGCAGGCGAACAAGCATGTTTTCTTGTTCGAGCGACGGAAAAACCGGCGGGGACGGCATGAAAGTGGGGACAAGTACTTTTATCCGTACGATGGCCGGTTGCCCGACAGTAACCGGATCGGTCGGTGCCTCGGCTGTGACCTGCGGTTGAACACCTGTCTGCGCGCCCAGTTGTAGCGGGAAAAACAGCATGAGGAATATGAGGTATCTCATTGCTGCTGCTCCTGATTTTCCAACAGGAAGCGATTTCGCAGAAAGTCCTGCATATCTGTGTCGATCGTGCTGATCCACTGATCGGCAGACATAGCCTGCGCACCTTCGGTCGGGGCCTGAATGGTCGTGTCCTCGCCGCGCCCGGCTTCATTGTCAAAGACTGTGTCATCGGCCCCGATGCCCGCTTCTTCGCCTGTGTCCGACTGCTCCCGGGTTGTTTCAACGAAGTCGAGGATAGCTTTGGAAACTTCCAGGTTGTGCTGCGCTTCGGACCAGTCTGGTCGACGCTCCAAAGCTGTTTCAAACGCTGCTATGGCCGGCCTGTACTCGCGGTTTCGAATGCGCGCCATTCCCTCGGAAAAGGCAGCCTCGGGTGTGTCCAGTTCGGCAAAGACTGCCGCGGCTTCGGGGTACTGACCTGCTTTCAGCTGTGCATACCCCCTGTGGTATGGGTCTCCAAACAGCTCTGCCGCCTGAACGTAGCGTTTCTGGTTCATCGCAATCTGTCCCTGTTGATCCGGGGTCAGGAACCAATCTCGCCAACCATCGGCTTTTGCGGGTCCTGATGGAGCCGCAAAAATCACTGCCAGCAACAACAAACGGATCACCCAACCGCGCCGGAACCAAAGCAACGACAAAAACGCGGCGGGCCAGGCCAACATCCACCCTCTCTCCTGCCAGTCCAATCGATCATCGTCGTCCAGCGCCGCAGTGTAAGCGGATTGAATTTGACGCTCTAAGCGATTGATATCACGTTCATCGTTAGAGAATGGAACAACCGTCGCGGTCCTCAGATCACTTAACTGAGCGATGTTTTGACCGTTCGGCAGCATTGTCAGAAAAAACACGGGCACGGTTGTGTTCTCAAAAGCAGAGAGTTGAGACGGGTCCAGATCGTCCAGAACAAACAGGACTGCGCCGGGTGTATCACTGTCGTTCAGGATCGTTTCGGCAAGGGTCAGTGCGTCTGCGGCTGCATCCCCTTGTTTTGGCATGACTGCTGGCGCGAGGCCCTCCAAAAGCGGGCGCAGGATGTTGGCGTCTTCGGTCAGGGGAGCAACGCTGTGTGGGGTTCCGGCGTAGGCAATCAACGCCGTCTGTGCTCCGACACGTGCATTGATAAGATCAGTCACTTTGAACTTGGCCCGATCCAGCCGGGATGGTGGCAGGTCCGGGTCCTTCATACTGTCCGTGACCTTCAGTGCTATTACCAGCGGTGCCGTGTCCGCGACCAAAGGGTTCGGGGCCCGTGACCATGTCGGTCCGGCCGCGGCTAAGGTGACAAAGATTGCTGCGATCATCGCGACGTCTATCGGGTACACACGCTTCTTGTTTTCTGCCCCCAGGGTCAGGGCGGCGGCAAGGTGCGGCGCGATGCCGGTTATGGATTGGGAGTGCGAATTGGGTTTGGGCCGCATCACCCACCAGAGTATCGCAATAGGGATGAGGAACAGCAGCCAAGAGGCTCGCAAGAAATGGAAATCCGCCAACGCGTCGCTCATGCTGCACCTCGGCGCCGCTGGATTACAAGTTGACCGGTCATAGTGACGAGCATTGTCAGCAATGCCAACGCAAGCGGGTAATGTGCAAGGCTTTCACGTGGTCTATAGCTTTGTGTTTCCACGACGCGGGGATTGAGTTCGTCAATGCGTGCGTATGTGTCAGCCAATGCCTCTTCGTCGTCTGCAAAAAAGTATTCGCCGCCCGTACGGTCTGCAATGTCCTTCAAGGCATCCAGATCCACCCGGTCCTCGCCCGAGGCGTCTGGATCACCAACGCCGATCGTGTAGATGACGACGCCTTTCTCGGCCGCGATTGCTGCGGCATTTACCGGCGTCATGCGGCTGGACGTATCCGCCCCGTCGCTTAAAACGATCATCAGGCGCTGGTCGACCTCGCTGGAGTCAAAGGTGCGTATGCCCAGACCAATTGCATCCCCCAACGCGGTATTGGGACCGGCCATGCCAACTTGAGTTTGATCCAGGAACCCATTCAAACTGTTCAGATCTTCGGTGAAAGGGGCTTGAACAAAGGCCCGAGTACCAAAGATGATCAAAGCCATCCGGTCGCCTTGGCGTTCGGCAATAAATTGACGCAGCACATCCTTAACCGCGGCCAGTCGTTGCTTTGGAGCGCCGTCCGTTGTTGTGAAGTCCCGCTGGTCCATTGATCCTGAAATGTCCAAGGCAAGCACCACGTCGCGCGCCGACTTTTCGATAACCAATGGTTCACCAAGTTTTTCGGGGCGGGCCATGGCTGCTACCAAGAGAAGCCAGATTAATGCGATTGTGGCGGACTGAAACCGTGCTCGGCGGGGAATGACGGATCCTGACTTGGGTTCAACTCCAGCGGCCTGTACGACATGGCGAAAGAATGGGATGCGGATCGAGCTGCTTTTTTCGCGATACGGTGGGGCAAGCCGATACACTAAAAATGGCAACGGGAGCAGGAGAAAAACCCAAGGCGCGGCAAAGGAGAACATCACGCTGTCCTTTCCCGCTTATGGGACTTGATCCAATTTCGCGCGAGGATTTCCAGATCAGGATCGGCTTTTACATCTCTGTATGGTGCTTCCAAAAGTTGGCGGCCAGCGCCATCAGTAAAGGTAACATTATCAGAGGTTTGGTTTAGGAAGTTTGTCCATTCTTCTCCATGCAATGCAGCGACTTTCCGACGTGGATATGCAGCCAGAGCCGTGCGGCGGAGTATCTCGGCTATCTTTGCGGCGTCATTGTCTGACGCGGCCAATTCGATCAACGCTTCACGCCGGTATGCATTCAACTGTCGGTGGCGAAGAAAGGCATAAACGCCAAGGATGATAAGCCCAGCAAGGATTAAGGCTAAAACGCCCCATCCCCAGGTCTGCGGCATCATGGATATGGGCTCGGGCACCGGGGCAGGTTCCAGCATGTCCAGCAGGTCGACCAGTGATTTGCCTTCGACATCGACGCTCATCTTCGGCCTCCGGAATGACCAAATAGCTTGAGCAACTGGTCGAGCGTTGGTTCCGCAGTGGTCAGAGGCACGACCGGAAACCCATAGCGGCGCGACCACGTCTGCAGTTGAGCAACGCGATCTTCCAGCGCTGTTCTTATTCGGTGCGACAAGTCGGGGTCCGAGCTGTCGAGCTCAATCTGACGGTCGCCATCGGACACCGTAAGCTGAAGGTTCGGGGCAAGTTCACGCGAACTGGGGTCAGAAATATTGAACAATATCAGATCATTCGAGGCGGAAAGTCTGCTAAGTAGTTTCTCTGACACCTCGTTCAGCCGATCGAAATCGGAAAAGACACACACCAAAGTATTGGTATGCGCGATCCGCGCGGCCTGTTTCAGTACATCATTCAACGCCACGGTTGGTTCATCCCGCAGCGTTGCACGTAGGTTTGAATTCAGCGCGCCCACCGACGACAGGAACCGCGTCAGTGCAGCGGGTCGGCGTTGGGGTCGGTGCTCGGCCACATCAGTATCGCCAAAGACGATCCCGCCGACCCGGTCGCCTTGCCCCAGCACCCGGTGCGCCGCGATCGCCGCGGCTTCGGCTGCGATGACCGATTTCATGTAGACTTGCGTGCCGAAAAACATCGAAACGCGCTGGTCCACAAGCAAAAGGGCGGGGCGGTCGCGTTCCTCGGTATAGACCCTAACATGGGGCTCTCCGGTGCGCGCGGTCACTTTCCAGTCGATCGTGCGGATGTCATCCCCGGGCAAGTAGTATCGCAGTTCCTCAAAGTTCAGGCCGCGCCCCCGCAGGCGCGAGGCATGGCGACCGTTAAGGATCGAACGGGCCGGTTGCCTGGGCAGCAGGCTAATCGCGCGGGATTTTGGGCCCAGCTTTAACAGGTGGTCCGCATCAACGTGTATGCGTGGGTCGTCGGGATATGCGGCGGTCTGGGACACGCGGCTTTCCTTTGGTTTCAGGGCAGCGCAACAAGCTGCAGGATTTCCGAAATCACATCATCCGCCGATTTGGCGCTTCCTTGTGCCTCGAAGCTCAGGGTGATGCGGTGGCGGAATACATCATGTGCGATGGCGCGAATATCGACGGGGTCGACATAGTCGCGTTGGTTCATCCAGGCATGCGCGCGACCGCATTTGTCCAATGCCAGCGAGGCGCGTGGGCTTGCTCCTATGTCGATCCAGCTGGCCAGCTCGTCACTGAGCGCGCCGGGCGTTCGCGTGGCCTGCACCAGATCGGCCATGTAGCGGTCCATTGCGTCGGATACGTGGATCTGGCCGATTTCGGCCCGTGCAGCAAAAACAGCGTCCTGAGGGATTGCTGGTGGTGTATCTTTGGATGCGCCCTTGCCCGCAGAAATCTCTTCCCCGCGAACCAAGCGGATCACCTCAACCTCATCCTCGACCGGAGGGTAAGTGATCTGAACGTGCATCAGGAACCGGTCCATCTGCGCTTCGGGCAAGGGATAGGTGCCTTCCTGTTCAATCGGGTTCTGGGTCGCCATCACAATAAACAGCGGTTCCATTTTATGCGTGGTTCCCGAGACGGTTACCTGCCGTTCCTCCATCGCTTCAAGCAACGCAGCCTGAACCTTGGCGGGCGCGCGGTTGATTTCGTCCGCGAGAACGATATTGGCGAAGATGGGGCCTGGCTCGAAACGGAATGTGCCACCGTCATCGGTCTGCTGAAACACCTCGGTCCCCGTAACGTCCGATGGCAGCAGATCTGGAGTGAACTGAATCCGGCTGAAACGTGCGTCCAGATTGCGGGCCATTGCCTTGACCGCGCGGGTCTTGGCCAAACCGGGAAGCCCTTCGATCAGCAAGTTTCCGTTGGCCAACATCCCGATCAGCAGGCGGTCGATCACGTCAGTCTGTCCGATAATGGATTGTCCCATTCGGGCTTTGAGATCATTTATCTGATTAAGTGCATTCATTTGGCGGGTCCAATCGACGTCAATTTTCCAAACTGACTTTGTTATTTTGTGCGGTAATTAGAAAATGTGTCGTAGCAGCGGTATGTTAGCAGCCTTTATTTCGCCGATCTACTGTGAAATCCGCGCGGTCAGTCGGTGCAAGTCCTCATTTAGTTCTGGCCGGATAGGACCGTTGTTTGGTGTGTCACGCAGGGTTTGAAGCCAATGGATCGGAGGGTTTCGACCGGCTGCCCGGCTCCAGTTCAGGGCTTTAAGGATGGCCTGTGCGTCCACGCCCAGCGCATTGGGGATATCAAAGTCATTCAATGTGGCCCAAACACCGGTCCACAAGCGGCCAACCGACCATGGGTTATACCCGCCGCCGCCCAGAACCAGAACCCGGGGCGCAATGCCCTTCAGCGCGGCAACGGCCTTCCAGTGAGAGTTGTTTGACAGCGCCAGTCGAGACAACGGATCCTCGGCAACCGCATCGGCACCACATTGAATGACAAGGGCCTGCGGTTTGAAGGCCGCGGTGGCAGGTAGGATAAGCTGGTCGAGAATGGCGTCAAATTCATCATCGTTGAGGTTTCTGGACACCGGAAGGTTGAACGCCGCGCCATCCGCGTCATCATCAAGCCTGCCGGTGAACGGCCAACGGCGGGCTTCATGAATGGAGATCATCCGAACCGTGTCTGAACCCTGAAAGGCGGCCTCGACCCCGTCGCAGTGATGGGCGTCGATATCGACGTAGACAATCCGGTCCAGGCCCATTCGCAACAGTGTCAGGATCGCCAGCACCGGGTCGTTCAGATAGCAAAAGCCATTGGCACGGTCGGGCAAGCCGTGGTGTGTTCCGCCGGCAGGATTAAATACGATGCCGCCGTCGCGGATCAGTTCGGCGCCCAGCATCGATCCTCCGGCCGCTGTAGCCGGTCGTCGATACATCTCGGGGAATATCGGGTTGGACAATGTGCCCAGCGCATAGGTCGTGCGCACGTCATCCGAGACGCATTGAGTTCTTTCCGCAGCCTGCAGCGCATCAATGTAGTCCGGCGTGTGAAAGCGGTACAACGCGTCGGGTTTTGCGCGTGGGCTGACCCTGTAATTTTTCGAATTGATCCAGCCCAGCGCGCGGCACAGGTCCATGACCGTGGAAACGCGCGGGATGGCCAGCGGGTGTTTAGATCCATAGGTCGAATGGCGATAGATTTCGGACCCTATGAAAATCGGGCTATGCACAGGTTATTGAGTCCGTGCAGGCACGTTGTCATCACCAAGGCGGCCATCAAGAGACATCAGAATAGCCACCGGTCTAAGCGCAGGAATATGGCTGAAGATGATCAGAATGCAGACAGTCAACGGAACACTCAGGAACGCACCGATAAGCCCCCAAACGGTTGTCCAGAACGTCAGCGCGAGGATCACCAGAAACGTAGACATGTTCAGCGACCGGCCCAGCAAGGCGGGGTCCACAAAATTGCCGATCAGAAACTGGATGGTGCCGCAGCCAAGCACGATGATCAGGAAAGGCCCGATCGTTTCATATTGAACCAGCGCAATCATGGCAGGAAAAATCACCGCGATGATCGAACCGATTGACGGGATGAAGTTCAGCGCAAATGTCAGCACGGCCCATGTCTCGGCGTATTCAAGTCCAAGCGCCTTGAAGACCGAGTAACTGATGCCCGCGGTGACCAGACTGATGAAGGTTTTTACCCCGACATAGCGCTGCAGGCTGAATGTGATCGCATCCAGAATTGTGGTGAATTCGGCCCCGGTTTCGGGATTGCCCGCAGCCAGTTGTATCTTTTTGCGAAAGGCCAGACGCTCGGCCATCAGGAAGGCCACGTACAGGCTGATCAGGAAAAACTGGTTCAGCAACGATGTTGCACTGCTGAGCAACACACGCGCGACATAGGACATATCGATACTGACCAGATTGTCACGGATAAACGTGGTGACGTCATTGCCAACCAGCCCCGTGACCCGGTTCACGGCGCCGTCGAATTGGGTTTCATACGTGCTGATGGATCGGGCGAACTGCGTCGCCTGGCTGCCGAGGATGTACATGATCACGAACAAACCAGCCAAAACAACTGTGACCGCGGCGATGTTGGCCAGCCAGACGGGCACCCGCGCCATCGAGATAACCCGGTCGCTCAGAGCGATAATCAAAACGTTGATCAACAAAGCCATGGTCAGCGGGATCAAAAAAGCCGAGCCGGCGTAAAGTCCCAGCACAATCAGCGTGGCAACAATTGTCGTATCGCGGACAACCGACAGCCTTAGCCGCGGGCCGCCCGTGTTCTGATCAGGTTCCAAAGTCATCGCTTAGCCCGCCTGTGATGCCGCGTGGCACGTTACAACGATTGGTGGTCGCTCTGGAAGATGATCCTGCACCGCTGGTCGAGATTCTGCAATGTGCCCAAACATTTGGGCCAGATAATTTACGTTCTGAAGGGATTTGCCATTTCAGAGCAAAGCCGAGGCGGGTTAGGCTGAGCGCATGAATGCACGTGTGATTCCTTTCGTTGGTAAACCGTTTCAAGCCCTGTGGCTGGCCGTAGGGCGGTTCAACAACAAAAACGGGTTCGTGATGAGCAGCCACGTCGCCATGTCTCTGATGATGGCCTTGTTTCCATTTGTGTTGTTCACTGTGGCTTTGGCGGGGTCGTTGTCTCAGGGTTATGTCACCGACGAACTGATCGAGCTTGTGTTTGGGGCGTGGCCCAAAGACGTCGCGGGGCCGATCGTGGCTGAATTGCGGGCCGTTCTGCAGGAATCCGGCTCGGGCGTTATAACGCTGGGTGGTCTTTTGGCGATCTTCTTCGCCTCGAACGGCGTGATGGCGGTGCGGGCGGCGATGAACCAGGCTTATCACGACAGCGACGTTTGGCCGTTCTGGAAAACCCGGTTGCTGTGCCTGGGGCTGGTGATTGTTGGTGGTGTTGCCATTCTAGGCATTGCAGCGGTCGAAGTCGTTTTGCCTGCATACACCCAATTGGTGAGCGAGAAGACTGATGTGAATGTCTCGGACTGGTTGTCGGTGGACAGGTTGCGCTGGACCTTCACGGTCGCGGTTCCGGCGGGCACTGTCCTGTTGGCGCATCTGATCCTGCCAACGCGGCGGCACAGGCTGATGCAAATACTGCCGGGTGTTGTTCTGACGTTGGCCTTGTGGGCGGCCGGCGGGTGGGGGTTCTCGATCTATATCGCGCAATTCGCCAGCTACAGCGCCACGTATGCGGGTTTGGCGGGCGTCATGGCGGCGCTGATCTTTTTGTACCTGTGCGCGGCAATTCTGATCCTTGGTGCCGAATACAACGGCGCTTTGATGGATCTGGAAGACAATCAGGATCGGGGTTCTCAGTGAAATTTCTGACGTTGTGCGTCGGGCTGTTTGTGCCTGTGGCCGCCTTTGGCCAGTCTCCGGCCTATGTCGGGTCGGATCAATGTGCCGAATGCCACAAGGACGAGGCGGCGGCATGGTCCAAATCCCACCACGCACTGTCCTGGACAGAGGTTGAAGACGGGGCTGTAGTTGCCGATTTTGACGGAACGCAATTCGACCATGACGGGATGTCGGTTGAATTCAACGACACCGAAGGCGCGTTGAGTGCGAAAGTCACGGAAAAGGACGGGGTGACCACCGAATACGGCGTACATTCCGTCGTCGGCATTGAACCGTTGCAGCAATACTTGTTCGAAACAGAACCCGGCCGGTTGCAGAGTTTCGATGTTGTTTGGGATACCGAGAACAAGCAGTGGTTTCACCTCTATCCCGATCAGGATTTACCCCCTGATGACGGGTTGCACTGGACCGGACCTTACAAGAACTGGAATGCGCGGTGTGCGGAATGTCACGCGACCGGTTTTGAGAAAAAGTACAACGCTGAAACCAGAACATACGACTCGGTTCAGGCCGAGATCGGGGTAGGGTGCGAAAGCTGCCATGGCCCGGGTTCTGCGCATATCGATTGGGTCGGGGGACAAAGTCTGCCGCAGGGTCTGGGCGATACCGGGTTCCTGATGGATTGGGGTAAAGGGCAGACCGAGGCTGAGATCCAGCAATGTGCCGGCTGTCATTCCCGCCGTGAGGCGCATGGAGACGGCAATCCGCTGCCCGGAACGCCTTATCATGACGCGTATAATCTGGCAGTCCTGCGTCCCGGGCTGTACCACCCGGACGGTCAGATTTTGGATGAAGTCTATGTTTATGGCTCGTTCCTGCAATCCAAGATGTATGACCGCGGCGTAGGTTGCATGGATTGTCACGAGCCGCATAGCGCAAGTCTGAGGGCAGATGGAAACGGGGTGTGTACGCAGTGTCACTCGCCTGCCGCGAATCCCAAGTTTCCAACTCTGGCTGCCAAAGAGTACGATGTGCCGGAACATCACAATCACCCAGCGAATAGCGAGGGTGCGCAGTGCAAGTCCTGCCATATGATCGAGCGTGTCTATATGGGTGTCGACGGTAGGCGCGATCACAGTTTCCGTGTTCCTCGTCCCGATTTGGGGCTTGGGCAGGACGCCTGCACCGATTGCCATTCGGATCAGGATCAGACATGGGCCGCCCAGCAGATCGAAGGCTGGTTCCCCGACAGCGCGCATCGAAAGCCGCATTTCGGGACGGCCTTTCAGGCGGCAGCGTTGGGTCGCGCGGATGGGCCGGAGGAACTTCTGGACATTGCGACCGACCGTGATCAACCCGGTATCGTGCGCGCCACGGCCACCTATCTGCTTCAACCTTTTGGGTCCGTTGATATAGCGGCCAGAACGGCTGGGCTTTTGGAGGACGAGGACGCTCTGGTTCGCGCAAACGCAGCGCCGTTGCAGCGTCAGGCCAGCTTGCCCGATCAAATCCAACGGCTTGAGCCGCTGCTGTCCGACCCGTTGCGAAACGTCCGCATTTCGGCGGCAAAAGAGTTTCTGAACATTCCGCCGCAGGCCCTGACTGCGGAACAACAGCAATTGTCGGGGCAGGGCATGTCCGAGTGGCAGTCGGCGATTTCCAACCGTCTGGATTTTCCTGAAACGCATCTCGTGCTTGGCGGTATGGCCCTGACGTTCCGCAATGCTCCAGCTGCCGAGCGGGCGTTTCAAGAGGTCGTTGCGCTGGACCCGCAACGCGCCGAAGCCTGGCCAATGCTGGTGCAACTGGCGCAGATCAATCGTGGGCCTCAGGCCGCACGCGATGTTCTGGAGCAGGGGTTAGGGATCATCCCAGAGGACCCGAACCTTTTGCAGTTGAAACAACAACTGGGCCGCTGAAACGGCACGGCTTGGCCCGGTTTCCGTCATTTTCCCGGCAAATTTCATAGTTACCGATCAAGCTGAGGCAAGAATTGCCCCAGCTTATAGGTGACACATGTTTCTCAAACCGGTCCACACGTCCAAGCTGAAAAAGCCACTGGCTTTGTCGCAACGGATCGAGGAATTGCGGGCCCGACCACCGGAATACATCAATCACGGCGAAGCGTTGTTGATACAAGGTATTGCCGCCGCTTCACTGCGCGAACAGGTGCTGACAGAGGATCGGATTTCGCTGGACGACTGATCTAGCCCCGGAACCCGGTTGCGACAACGAACTTCTCGGAACTGTCCGAACGCGACGCGGGTGGTTTCACATTCGCAACCTTGTCGAATTTCTGCTTCAGCAGCTTTTGCAGATCGCCTTCGGCGCCACCGGCCAGAACCTTGGCAACAAACGTGCCGCCTTCTTCCAGTACGTCAAAGGCGAAATAGGCCGCCGTTTCGCACAGAGCCATGATGCGCATGTGGTCGGTTTGCTTGTGCCCAGATGACGACGCGGCCATGTCCGACATCACCACGTCAGCCTTGCCGCCCAGCCACTCTTTGACCTTGTCGTCGGCATCGTCTTCCATGAAGTCCAGCACATGTGCCTCGGCACCTGCGACCGGTTCGACCTCTTGCAGGTCGACACCCAGAACTGTGCCTATCCGTTTGCCGGAACGTTCGCCCAGCGCATTCACTCGTTTGACCGCGACTTGCAACCATCCACCCGGCGCACAGCCAAGGTCGACGACACGTGCACCCGGCACGAGGAACCGGTACTTTTCGTCCAGCTCCAATATCTTAAACGCTGCGCGCCCACGGTACCCTTCGACCTGCGCACGTTTCACATAGGGGTCGTTCAGCTGCCGCTCGAGCCAACGGGTCGAGCTGAGCTTACGCCCGCGTGCAGTCTTTACCTTGACCTTCAGGTCACGCTGCCCGCGCCCCGAGTTGTTTTTGCCACTTGGTGTCTTCGCCATCAGAACGGTCCGTCTTCCAGTACGCCGTCCGCACTCATCTGCGCATAAAGCAGGCCTTCGCGCAGCCCCCGGTCTGCCACTGAAAGGCGATCGGTGGGCCAGCATCTTAACAGCGCCTGCAAAATGGCCGAGCCGGACATGATCAGCGCCTGCCGGTCATCCCCAATCCGGGGATCACGTCGGCGACCCTGAGGGCCGAGTTCTAGATACCCTCGTATGACTTTGTCAATCTGATCGCTGGTCATGCGCAAACCATCGACCTTGGTCCGGTCATAGCGCTTGAGTCCAAGGTGAGAAGCCGCAACGGTTGTAACCGTGCCACTGGTACCGACGATCTGGAACCCGAGGCGGGCTTGCTCGTCCTTGTAAGGTGCGAAATCGGCAAGGTTTTCTTCGAAAAACCAGCTCATCAGGGCAAAGCGAGCGGAGTCATCTTCGACGTCGTTGAACTGATCGCGCAGGGTTGCAACACCCAGGGGTACGCTGATCCAGTCGACGACTTTTGCCGCAGGGAAGGGGCTGTCAGTCGTGTGAAACCCATGGTGCAGCCGCATGATCGCGGCGGGGCGGTCCCGGCGCGGTACGGATGAGATGTCGATCCACACCAGTTCGGTTGATCCGCCACCAATATCCACGACCAGCAACTGCTCGGTCTTGGTGGATACCAGAGGTGCACAAGAGATCACGGCCAAGCGTGCCTCTTCCTCGGGCTGGATGATCTCAAGCGTCAGTCCGGTTTCGCGTTTGACCTGTCGGATAAATTCGCGTGAGTTTTTGGCACGCCTGCACGCCTCGGTCGCGACCAGACGCATGCGCCTGACCTTGTTGCGTTTCAGCTTTTGCTGACAGATGCGCAGCGCCTGAATGGTGCGCGCCATCGAAGACCGAGACAAACGTCCGGTCCGTTCCAAACCCGCGCCCAACTGCACGGATTTGGAAAAACTGTCTACCACATGAAACCCACTGCCCTTGGGCTGGGCTATCAACATGCGGCAACTATTTGTCCCCAAATCCAGCGCCGCATATAACGCATCTGGATCGGGTCTTGCCGGCGCGGGGCTTTCGACCGCCTTCGGGAACGCGCCCGCACCTTTGGGACGCTTGGGCGCCATATTAAACGCCCTCCGATTTTCGAGTTACCCCGACCATAGGTCGGGCGTGTGCGTCGTGCAAGACGCTCATTAAAGTGATGAGAATTTTGATATGCGCGTTTGGTTCAGTCTTCGTTACAACCCTGGTATCCCATCGCGGGCAAAAACGTCGCTGAAAATGCGCCTTGTGTCGAAAATCGACCGACTTGCCCCCACATAGACGTTTAGAACCGGTCCATCTGGTTAGGAGGAATCAAACGCAATGCCTGACGTCACCATTGTTTACTGGCGCGATATTCCCGCCCAAGTCATCGTCGGCAAAGGCCGTCGTGGCGCTAAGCGGCAATTAGAGGAACGGTTCGAACAAGCCATCGACCGCGCGGCCATGAAGGTGAACGCCAAGGACAGCGATGCCTATCTGGCCGAATGGCGCAAGGCGGCCCCCTTTGCAGTCGACGGCGACCCGTCCGAGATTGCCGAGGCCGAAGCCACGCGTTTGGAAACGGAATACGATCAGGACCGCATCAAAGCCCTGATCTCCAATGACGGTTGGGCTTGAGCCCGAGACATCTATGGGAGGCCGCAATGGCTTTGCTGAACTTCAAGAAACGTGATGCGGTCGAAAACGGCCCTGTAAACCCGACCGTCGAAGCCTTTTTGCAAGGCTATTCGATCGAGGTGATGCCGCGCACCGTCGAAAAGGTCGAAGATTTCCGCGCGTTGCTGCCCGAAGGCACGCGCGTTTACATCGCCCATATCGAAGGCACTCCGATCGAGGATATGGTCAAGACCGCCAAGCGGATCGCTGACGAAGGTTATCCGGTGATGCCGCACTTCCCTGCGCGGATCATCAAGGACGCCGCCACGCTGGAAAACTGGATTTCCATGTATCAGGGCGAGGCGGGCGTTGATCAGGCATTGCTGCTGGCCGGTGGTGTTACCAACCCGCACGGCGATTTCGACAGCTCGATGCAGTTGCTGGAAAGCGGTTTGTTCGACAAGGCGGGTTTCAAGCGCCTGCACGTCGCAGGTCACCCCGAGGGCAACAAGGACATCGACCCCGACGGCTCGACGAAGAATGTCGACGACGCCCTGCGCTGGAAGCAGAAATTCAGCGAAACCACGAATGCCGAAATGGCGCTGGCAACGCAGTTTGCGTTTGAAGCCAAACCGATCATCGAATGGGCCGACAGTCTGAAAGAAGCTGGTATTGATATTCCGATCCATATTGGTATCGCGGGTCCGGCCAAGCTGCAGACCCTAATCAAATTCGCCATCGCCTGCGGTGTTGGCCCGTCGCTGAAGGTCCTGCAAAAGCGTGCGATGGATGTGTCGAAGCTGCTGCTGCCTTATGAGCCGACCGATGTGATCACCGAACTGGCCAACCACAAAGCGGCCAACCCGGATTTCAACATCACCAATGTACACTTCTTCCCGCTTGGCGGCATCAAGACCAACGCCAACTGGGCCATCAATAACGGCGGCGCTTCGGCAAAGCCTGTAAACTCCTAAGGAACGGACATGACGCGTACAGTCGTAGAATCAAAAACAAAAACTGCCGTTCTGGGCTTTGACGAACCGTTCTGCGTGATCGGTGAGCGGATCAATCCGACGGGCCGTAAGAAACTGGCGGCCGAGCTGGAAGCCGGCGATTTCTCAACCGTTGAAAAGGACGCCATTGCGCAGGTTGCGGCCGGTGCGACCGTTCTGGATATCAATGCGGGCGTTGTCTACAACTCGAACCCCAACCCGAACGAGACCGAACCGCCACTGATGCGTAAGATCGTCGAGCTGGTGCAGGGTCTGGTTGACGTTCCGCTATGTGTCGACTCGTCCGTTCCCGGCGCACTGGAAGCTGGTCTTGAAGCTGCCGAGGGCCGCCCGTTGCTGAACTCGGTCACCGGCGAAGAAGATCGTCTGGAACTGGTTCTGCCGCTGGTCAAAAAATACAACGTGCCGGTTGTTGCGATCTCGAACGATGACACCGGTATTTCCGAAGATCCCGATGTGCGCTTCGAAGTGGCCAAGAAGATTGTTGAGCGGGCCGCCGATTTCGGCATCCCGGCGCATGACATCGTAGTTGACCCGCTGGTGATGCCCATCGGCGCGATGGCAACCGCTGGTCAGCAGGTCTTTGCGCTAGTCCGTCGCCTGCGCGAAGAACTGGGCGTTAACACCACTTGTGGTGCTTCGAACGTGTCCTTTGGTCTGCCAAACCGCCACGGCATCAACAATGCGTTCCTGCCGATGGCAATGGGCGCAGGCATGACGTCGGCAATCATGAACCCGGTGGCGCTGCCTGTGGGTCCCAAAAAGCTGGCCGAGAAAAAGGCCGAGGTCGAAGCCAAGGGGATCATTCTGCCTGCGGACATGGATGACGAAACCTTCTGTCAGCTGTTCGGTCTGGGTTCGACCAAACCGCGCGCCGGTAAGGAAATGGAAGCCATCCGTGCCGCCAACCTGCTGACCAATAATGACCCGCATGGTGGCGAGTGGATTCGGTTCAACAAATCCCCGGAAGAGGCCGGCGCAGCGGGCGCTGTAGGTGGCCGTCGTGGTGGCGGGCGTCGTCGTCGCGCCTGATCCAATCACTTGTTCCAGTGAACAAAGGCCGGACCATGTGTCCGGCCTTTGTTCGTATTGGTGCTGATCGCCGCCGGAACCTGACAAGATCGCTAGATTAGTGGCGATATCGCGATACCCGTCACGTACGAAGATGAGCCAACATCGTCGCCCAACACAGGCAGACGCTGACTTAAGCAAGCGTTTGGGAAAAATGAATATTTCGAGGGGCTGGTCGATCTGCAAGCGCAACTGGCGTTGAGGCAGAAGATATTTCTATTTAACGGAACCAGGTGCGTTGTCCTGTTCGAAGGTTGGTGTGTGTCAGGACGGAACAAGGCGATGCCGCTTTTCCGATGATGGGTTCTTGAAGTCGATAAGCCTCTGGTGATATCGGTGAAAAACGCGGCGGGTATGATGTAATGGTAGCCTGTCAGCTTCCCAAGCTGAACGCGCGGGTTCGATTCCCGCTACCCGCTCCAGAACTCAATTTGTCATCGGAAAAGCTTAGAAATCAGCGCTTTGAGCGTGGTTGTGTCTGTGATCATTTACTCCGGGCGACGCGCCTGAAATAGGTTGATATCAGCCGGGATGTGCACCGCACCATTTTTGGCAAAGGGGTGAAACGCTTCGGCGACGGCGTGTTGGATCGTAGTCACGTCTTCGGGGTTACCGTCGAAATGGGTAATAACACGGGCGGCGGGGCCAACGCGGGTGCACAGGGCGGCGCAATCCAGCAAAGAGCCTTGAAAGTCCAACATCAGTTTAACAGAATCGGCGCGAGTATTGCTTAGACCTGCCTTTTCCAGCAACCCGGTAACACGCTCACGATCATGAAACGCCAAGGGGCCCGGTACATTCCGGTCGACCTTGGGCGGCGTGCCCAGCCGTTCCGTGGCCGCGATATGGGGCATTCTGAACCATGGGTTTCCGGGCAATGGCCCCCAGGCGGCAAAGGTCATCGTGCCGCCGGGTTTAAGCGCGCGGGTCATGTTGGTAAAGGCGGCAACCGTATCCTCAAAAAACATGACCCCAAATCGCGAGATCATGGCGTCTCGGTCTGCTGCTTCAAAGGCGTAGGTCTGGGCGTCGGCGAACTGGAAGGTGATGTTTTGCGATCCGTCATCGGATGCCCGTTCCGATGCGCGGTCCAGAAATGGCTGCGAGACATCTGCAGCCAGAACGTGGCCTTCTAGCCCCACGGCATTTGCGGCGGCGATCGCGCTTGCACCCGTACCACAGCCGATATCCAGAACACGCATGCCGGGTTTTAATCCGGCACGTTCTAGCACCAGATCAAGGACCGGGGCCATCAGTTGATCCAGCTGGTCCTCATAGGTCAGCCATTTGGCTCCGGACGGGGATTTCCCCCAATATTCAGCCTGTTCCTCGTTTGCGATTTGCATGCCGCCCCCTTTGTCAGGAGTGACTATGACCGTCTGCGGCGTCTGCGACCAGAGCCTTCTTCTCCACCACCGGCATTGAAGGAGGGCGAGGGCAGAGTGACCACTTGCGACAATTCCGGGAACGGATCCGTCTTGTGCGGGATGGCATTGGCGGCAACGAAATGGTCCTGAAATTTCGGCTCAATGGCCGTTTCGACCTTGGTGATCTCACGCACGACACGCTCAATCTCGGACCGGGCACCAATGTTGCACAAGGCAATCCGCGCGCCGGTGCCAGCCGCGTTGCCTGCACTTGAGACTTTGTTCAAGGGCGCATCGGGGATCATACCCAGAACCATCGCGTGCTTGGTCGAAATATGTGCGCCGAACGCCCCGGCCAGCACAACGCGGTCCACCGTGTCGACGTTCATTTCATCCATCAACAGGCGTGCACCGGCATAGAGCGCGGATTTGGCCAGTTGGATGGCGCGGATATCGCCCTGCGTGACCGTGATGCGCGGACCGCCCTTGGCGCTGGCGTCGTGGATCAGATAGGCGTGGGTGCGGCCTTCGGGGACGCAACGGGTGGTGCCGGTCTGTTCTGCAGACCCGATCAGCCCGCTTTCGTCCAATAGCCCGGCAATACGCATCTCGGCGACCGCTTCGATGATGCCCGAGCCACAGATGCCTGTGATGCCGCTTGTGGCAATCTCTTGATCAAAGCCTTCTTCATCGGACCATTTCTCGGACCCGATCACGCGGAAACGGGGTTCTTTGGTGACCGGATCAATTTCGATACGCTCAATGGCGCCGGGTGCTGCGCGTTGGCCGGAGCTGATCTGGGCGCCTTCGAACGCCGGACCTGTGGGCGAAGAGCAGGCCAGAACGCGGCTGGTGTTGCCGAGCAAGATTTCTGCGTTTGTGCCCACGTCCACGATCAGCACAAGGTCTTCGGACTTTCCCGGTTCTTCTGACAGTGCCACCGCGGCGCAGTCGGCGCCGACATGGCCCGCAATGCAGGGCAGGATATAAACCTGAGCGCGCGGGTTCATATTTGTGAGGTCCATCTCCCGCGCGGGCAGGGACATGCTTTCCGATGTCGCCAGCGCAAAGGGGGCCTGACCCAACTCAACCGGGTCCAGTCCCAGCAGCAGGTGGTGCATCACCGGGTTGCAGACGAACACCGTTTCCACGATCAGTTCGGAACTAATCCCGGCTTCCTTAGAAATTGAGGTGGTCAAATCGTTGATCGCCTCACGCACGGCTTTGGTCATCTCCTTATCACCGCCGGGGTTCATCATCGAATAGGAAACTCGGCTCATAAGGTCTTCGCCAAAGCGGATCTGCGGGTTCATCAGGCCGGAAGACGCCTTGACCTCACCTGTTTCCAGATCGGTAAGGTGGGCCGCGATTGTGGTTGAGCCGAGGTCGATGGCCAGTCCGTACAGCCCATGTTCGTGCAGACCGGGCCAGATTTCGACCACGCGGGCGACCTCGTCCTTGTGGCCTTTGTGAACGGCGACCGTGACTTCCCATTTGCCTTTGCGCAGAACGGGTTGCAGTTTGGACATCAGGGACAGGTCAGCGGTGACGGCCTCAATGTTCCACTGCTCGCGCAGGGCGCGTTCAAGCCGTTCCAGATCACCAGTGGGCGAATGCATGTCCGGCTCTTCTACCACAACGAAATACAGCCGTGTCGCCGGATCCATTGTGATGGCACGCGCCGCGGCGGCTTTGCGGACAACCTGACGGTGGACCTGGCTTTCGGGTGGGACGTCGATCACAACGTCGCCTTGGACTGTCGCCTGACATCCCAGGCGACGACCCGGCTTCAGACCGCGCTTGTCGTCATAGCGCTGTTCGACCGCGTTCCATTCACTCAATGCGCCTTCGGAGACGGACACGCCGTGCTTGGGAAACTCGCCATAGCTGGGCGTGATTTGACACTTCGAGCAAATCCCGCGACCGCCACAGACCGAATCCAGATCAACACCCAACTGCCGTGCAGCGGTCAGAACCGGAGTACCCACGGGGAAATGCCCGCGTTTGCCCGACGGGGTAAAGACGACAAGGGGGTCGGTGGTCATGTTTGGCCTGCCTTTTGTATTCGCGCGTATGTCGCGCAAGATATGGGTTTGTGCGCAAAGTGAAAGGCCAATCAGCGGCACGTTTTGTACGTCTAGCGTCGTTTTTTGCTGCGGCATCTGCCCGCAACGACAAACTAGTTTAGGTCAGGGGCTTTTCCTTAGGTTAAATCCATGTAATAGGGTCACCGCCAAACGGGCTTTTGCATGGGGTTAACAGATGCAGATTCGTGAGGCACTTACCTTTGACGATGTTCTTTTGGTTCCGGCGTCCTCGTCGGTGCTGCCGGCGACGGCGGATACGACCACGCGTGTGACGCGTGAAATCACGATGAACATCCCGCTGCTCAGCTCGGCCATGGACACGGTGACCGAGGCGCGCATGGCCATCGCAATGGCGCAGGCAGGCGGTATCGGCGTTGTTCACAAGAACCTAACGGTCGAAGAGCAAGCCCGAGAGATTCGTCGCGTGAAGCGATTTGAGTCGGGCATCGTGTACAACCCGGTCACGCTGAGCGTGAACCAAACGCTGGCGGACGCGAAGGCGCTGGTGCAGCGCTATAACTTTACCGGCTTCCCGGTCGTCGATGAAAGCGGGCGCGTCGTGGGTATCCTGACCAATCGCGACATGCGCTTTGCGACCTCGGACGAGACGCCGGTTCACGTGATGATGACATCGGACAATTTGGCGATGCTGCAGGAACCTGCAGATCTGGAAGAGGCCAAGAGCCTTATGAAAGCCCGCCGGATCGAAAAACTGCTGGTGGTCGATGGTGAGGGCAAGCTTACAGGCCTGCTGACCCTGAAAGATACCGAGCAAGCCGTGCTGAACCCGACCGCCTGTAAGGACCGGCTGGGACGCCTGCGGGTCGCTGCGGCGACTTCTGTTGGTGATTCTGGTTTCGAACGGTCCGAACAGTTGGTGGATTCGGGCGTTGATATCATCGTGGTCGACACTGCTCATGGGCATTCGCAGGGCGTTCTGGACGCGGTGCGGCGGGTCAAGACACTCTCAAACGAGGTCCAGATCATTGCGGGCAATGTAGCGACGAGCGAGGCCACCAAGGCGCTTATCGATGCCGGTGCGGATGCAATCAAGGTTGGCATAGGGCCGGGCTCCATCTGCACAACCCGGATGGTTGCAGGCGTCGGCGTACCCCAATTGACAGCGATCATGGACTGCGCGACGGCTGCCGGAGATGTTCCGGTCATCGCCGATGGTGGCATCAAATTCTCAGGCGATTTCGCCAAGGCCATTGCCGCAGGCGCGTCCTGTGCAATGGTTGGCTCGATGATCGCGGGAACGGATGAAAGCCCGGGTGAGGTGATCCTGTACCAGGGCCGTTCGTTCAAATCCTATCGTGGTATGGGCAGCCTTGGCGCCATGGCACGCGGGTCGGCGGATCGCTATTTCCAGAAAGACGCGGCCAGCGACAAGCTGGTTCCCGAAGGGATCGAAGGGCAGGTGCCCTACAAGGGATCGGCCAGTGCAGTAGTTCACCAGCTGGTCGGCGGCCTGCGCGCGGCGATGGGTTATACCGGCTGTGCAACGGTCGAAGAAATGCGCAAGAACTGTAACTTCGTCAAAATCACCGGCGCTGGCCTGAAAGAAAGCCATGTGCATGACGTTCAGATCACGCGTGAAAGCCCGAACTACCGGGTAATGTGACGCAACAGAGTTTGCAGCACGGCGCTCCAACGCGGGCGCCGTTTTGCGTTTTTTGGGTTTGGCAGAGAAATCGGAAATATCTTATGACCCCAGCAGCGCGTGTTCAGGCTTCGATTGAAATCCTTGATGATATCCTCGCAGGGGCACCGGTTGAAAAGGCTTTGACAGGATGGGCGCGCCGCAGCCGGTTTGCGGGCTCGAAAGACCGGGCCGCCGTGCGCGATCACGTTTTCGAAGCGCTGCGTTGCAAACGGTCCTTCTCGGCCTTGGGCGGGGCAGAAACCGGGCGCGGGTTGATGATCGGTTCGATCCGGTCAACCGGCGGTGATCCAGAGGCGCTGTTTACAGGCGAACGATATACGCCAGAGCCGTTAACCGCCGCCGATGCACCGCGCGCGTTCAGCTCGGATGCCGAGCGGTGCGACATCCCCGAATGGCTCTGGCCGCGCTTTCAAACGTCGCTCGGGGATCAGGCAGAGGCGGCGGCACAGGTATTGCAAACCCGTGCACCTGTTCATTTGCGTGCTAATCTTGCCAAAACCGATCGTGCTGGTGCGATTGCTGCTTTGACCGTTGATGGGATCAGCGCGCAGGACCATCCGGCGTGTGAAACCGCCCTAGAGGTCACTGAAGGGGCCCGGAAAATTGCCCAAAGCCGCGCTTATTCCGAAGGTCTGGTTGAATTGCAGGACGCAGCCAGCCAAGCCGTGGTCGCAGCGCTCGATCTCCAGCCAGGTCTGCGTGTTCTGGATTATTGCGCAGGCGGTGGCGGCAAGTCCTTGGCTCTGGCGGCCCATTCGGGTGTCGAGGTCTTTGCGCATGATGTGAACGTAGGGCGCATGCGCGATCTGCCGACGCGGACGAAACGGGCCGGTGTGCGTGTTACCTGCCTGCAGCCGGAAGATGTGGCCCGTCAGGCGCCGTTCGATATTGTCCTGACGGATGCGCCATGCTCGGGCAGCGGCTCGTGGCGGCGTGCCCCGGCAGGTAAATGGTCACTGTCGGAAAAGGGGTTGCACGCGCTAAATGTACTTCAGTCCGACATCCTGAATTCCGCCGCTCAACTGGTTGGACCGGGTGGAATTTTGACCTATGCAACCTGTTCCATGTTGGATGACGAAAACGGCGATATTGTCGACGGATTTCTGAAACTGAATCCCGACTGGACCGAAACGCTGCGAAAGTCGTGGCTTGTGACACACGGTGTAGACGGGTTCTTTACGTCGCACTTGACGCGATATCACGTCATTGAATAACAACCTTGGGTAGAAGTTTCCGCTGTCCTTAAGGAGGCGTTAACCAAATTCGGGCTGAGTGTGACAAAGCCTTTTGACCTGAGTTGTTAATGTCCGACACTGCAGAGATCTTTTCTGAACCGACCTCGCGAAAAACGCCGGCCTTCTCGCGCCTTGTACCGCTCGTTGTTCTGGGCACATTGCTGAGCGTAACACCGTTGACAGACGTGTTACCGACCGCCTGGAATACGGGGCTTGTTGTTGCTGGCGTCTCGCTGTTATCCGCCGGTCTTCTTGTTGTTTTTCGGGGGTTCACGGCCGAACGGACGGCACGCAATTCGGCAGAAGTGATGGCCGTCTTCACCGAACAGGACTTGTGTCCGACGGTGATCGCCAACGCAAATGGCGATATTCTGAGCGCGAACACGCGGGCAAGGGCGCAGATAAATGCTTTTCCGGGTGCGCGATTGCAGCATTGCCTGAAATCCAAATTCGCTAACCCCGCAGCGATCCTGCTGCGCCTGCAATCCATCGCAGAAATCCACGAACGCGCCCGCGAAGATATCGTGACCGTTGGCTCGACAATCCCGATCTCGGTTTTCAGCGTGGGGCAGGATGTGTTCTGCTGGCGGTTTCATCTAATTGAAGGCGGGCAATGGGATGACGCCCCTGTTCCAGTGCTGACAGAGGGTCGCAATGGGGCAATTCTGCGCGTGAATGGAATGGCAGAGGCCATGATCGGTCACAGGCCCGACGTTATGGGTAAGATATTTCCCAATGACATCCCGCAACCGGGTGAAATCTCGCTGGCTGAAACTTCGGACGGGCGGGTGCCTGTGACCGTGTCTGAGCTGTCCCGCTCGGGCACTGTGCGCGATCTGCTTTTGTTGCCGATGAAATCTGCGGGTCCATCCGGGGGCGATGCCCCGTTCGCTGAGTTGCCAGTGCCGGTGATGTGTCTGTCACCCGAAGGCGAAATTCTGGATGCGAACCGGATGGCGATCAAGCTGATCGGAGAGATCCAGCCGGGCAAGTCGAATGTGGCCGAAATCATGCACGGGCTCGGCTATCCCATCCTGGATTGGTTGACCCGCACCGCGACCGAAGAGAATGCCGTTCCCCGGTCGGAATTTCTTCGCCTGTCACGTCAGGACAAAGAAGTTTTCGTGCAGGTCACACTGAACCGAGTGACGTGCAAGGGACAGACTTGTCTGATCGCCGTCCTGAATGATGCGACCGAGTTGAAGACACTGGAAGCTCAGTTCGTGCAGGGGCAAAAGATGCAGGCTGTCGGGCAATTGGCGGGCGGCGTGGCTCATGATTTTAACAACCTTCTGACTGCGATTTCGGGGCATTGCGATCTATTGCTGCTGCGGCATGATCAGAATGATCCGAACTATGGTGACCTGGTTCAGATCAACCAGAACGCCAACCGGGCCGCGGCGTTGGTCAGTCAACTTCTTGCATTCTCGCGAAAGCAGACTTTGCAGCCCGAGGTTCTGGACCTGCGCGACACAATTTCCGACCTGATCCATCTTTTGAACCGCTTGGTGGGCGAAAAGGTTCGCCTGACGTTAAGCCATGATCCCGTGCTGAAGCCTGTGCGCGCAGACAAAAGGCAGCTCGAACAGGTGTTTATGAACCTGGTTGTGAACGCACGGGACGCGATGCCCGAAGGTGGCGAGGTGCGCATCGAGACTGAGGTTATTTCTCTGACTGAACCGTTCCGGCGGGATCGTGCAACGGTTCAACCCGGCGAATACGTCACCGTGAAAGTGATCGACAGCGGCACAGGCATTCCCGCAGACAAGCTGCAAAAAGTGTTTGAGCCATTCTATACGACCAAGCGCACCGGTGAGGGGACCGGTCTTGGATTGTCGACGGTCTACGGCATCGTCAAGCAGACCGGAGGGTTCATCTTTGTCGATAGCATTCAGGGCAAGGGAACCGAATTTACCGTGTATCTGCCGGTTTCAACGGCACCGCAGAAAATTGATCAGGACATCACCAGCCTTCCGGAAAACCCAACGTCCCGGCAGGGTGAAGGCGTAGTTCTGCTGGTCGAGGATGAGGCCCCGGTTCGGGCCTTTGCCACACGTGCATTGCGATTGAAGGGCTACACCGTGCTCGAAGCCGGGTCCGCTGAAGAGGCGCTGCACCTGCTGGAGGATGGGTCGGTGCATGTGGATGCTTTCGTGACAGACGTGGTCATGCCCGGCATGGACGGGCCAACCTGGGTGCGCAAAGCGATGAAGACCCGACCGAACGTGCGGGTGATCTTTATGTCTGGCTATACCGAAGGCGCCTTTGGTGATTCAGGCCCCGAGGTTGCGAATTCCACCTTTTTACCCAAGCCGTTCTCTCTGACGCAGTTGACCCAGGCTGTGTTTAACCAACTAAACTGACTAAAGCGCCGTTTCGTGGCAGGAAAATTCGGCGGCGTGGTGTTTGCGGAACTTCTTTTCCGTTTCCGGCGACAAGAATAGGTCGCGCTTTGGTGAGACATTCTCGCGCTGCAGGGTGATTTCCATGTTCAACCGGTCCTGCAGAAAGTTCAGGATCTTGTCTTGATTTTCGTATTTAAAAACATGCGTCGCACCGAAACCGTTGTTACGGGTGCGGAAAAACTGGCTTTGACTGCCGACATCTGCGAATTCCGGGCGGGGGTTTTGCATGTAACCTTGCACAAAATCATCAAAGTTCAGGTCGCGGGTTGAATGCGGATGCCCGATGCGATCGTCCCGGCTGCGGTATTTGTACCAACTGCCGAGCCAATCAATAGGTTCGCGCACGACGGCCATGATTTCCATCTCGGTGTCATACATTTTGCGAAAAATGTTCTGAAAAAACCTGTCATAACGGCGTACAGGCGCATGTTTCAATTCGGGCGGGCCGGTGACCACAAAGTCGGCCCGCGCGCTCAGGGCGGTGTGATAGGCCGTGCTGCCTGTTTTTGGAACTGCCAGAAACGCAAGGCGTTCTTTATAGAAAACAAGCATTTATTCGCCCTTCGCAGCTTGATTTTGTAGTCGCAGATTGGCGTAAACGACTCTTTAACACAATTGCCGAACAGTAAGTATTGTAAGTTTTAGTTGAAATGTTCTCTTTTTGGTCCCATAAGGAACAAGAGGCGAACAAAGCAGTGATTGCCGCCCGATCATGGGTGTGACAAAAGAGAAGGCGACAGGACAATGGCGGATCTTCTGACAATGAGCGACAAGAAAAACGCAGACAAGCAAAAGGCGCTTGATAGCGCGCTGGCGCAAATCGAACGGCAGTTCGGCAAGGGCTCGATCATGAAGCTGGGCGAGGATGCCAAGCAGGACATCGATGCAAGCTCGACCGGGTCTTTGGGCCTGGATATCGCGCTGGGTATTGGTGGTCTGCCGATGGGTCGGATTGTTGAGATTTATGGCCCGGAAAGCTCGGGTAAGACCACGCTGACGCTGCATTGCATTGCAGAACAGCAAAAACGCGGTGGTGTGTGCGCATTCGTGGATGCCGAACACGCGTTGGACCCTCAATATGCCCGCAAACTGGGTGTTGATCTGGATGAGCTTCTGATCTCGCAGCCCGACACCGGTGAACAAGCGCTTGAGATCACCGATACGCTAGTGCGTTCGGGCGCTGTGAATATGGTTGTCGTCGACTCAGTTGCGGCTTTGACGCCGAAATCGGAACTCGAAGGCGACATGGGCGACAGCAGTGTTGGCGTGCAGGCCCGATTGATGAGCCAGGCGATGCGTAAACTGACAGGCTCGATCAGCCGCTCGAATTGCATGGTGATCTTTATCAACCAGATCCGGATGAAGATCGGCGTAATGTTCGGCAGCCCTGAAACCACGACCGGTGGTAACGCGCTGAAATTCTACAGCTCGGTTCGTTTGGATATTCGCCGCATTGGCGCGATCAAGGACCGCGACGAAGTTGTCGGCAACCAGACGCGCGTCAAAGTGGTCAAGAACAAGGTGGCGCCGCCCTTCAAGCAGGTGGAATTCGACATCATGTATGGCGAAGGCATCAGCAAGATGGGTGAGTTGCTGGATCTGGGCGTCAAGGCTGGCGTGGTTGAAAAATCGGGCTCGTGGTTCAGCTATGGTGACGAACGGATCGGGCAGGGGCGTGAGAATGCCAAACAATACCTGCGCGACAACAGCCGCATTGCGCTGGATATTGAAGACAAGATTCGCGCCGCGCATGGTCTTGAGTTCGACATGCCACCCGGTTCTGCCGAGGAAGACGACATCCTCGAGGCATAACGGACGCAGTCGGGGGCTGCAAAAATCCCCCGGTTTTGCAAGAATTGAGAATACTCGAAACAAGGCGGTCCGCATGGCCGCCTTAACTCGTTCTGTATGCGGTGATCTTGTATTATTAGTGTGTACGGATCTTGTTGAGGGGTTTTATAGCCCTTCAAAAACAAGGCCGATTTATCTTTGTGGACTATCCTTGGGGACGGGGATAAACCAATTCAGAACACTGAGATTGCGCGCCGAGAGAGCCATATGCCCACGCTGAACGAAATCCGCTCAACCTTTCTGAATTATTTTGCCAAACAGGGGCATGAAATTGTCGCGTCCAGCCCGCTGGTTCCGCGCAATGACCCGACATTGATGTTCGTGAACTCGGGCATGGTGCAGTTCAAGAACCTGTTTACCGGCGTTGAAACCCGAGATTATCAGCGCGCCACGACGGCGCAGAAATGCGTGCGCGCCGGCGGTAAGCACAATGACCTCGATAACGTTGGCTATACTGCACGTCACCACACTTTCTTTGAAATGCTGGGCAATTTTTCGTTCGGCAACTACTTCAAACACGAGGCGATCCCTTTTGCGTGGGAGTTGATCACCAAGGAATTCGGTATCGACAAGAACCGCCTGCTGGCAACGGTGTATCACACGGATGACGAGGCGTTTGAAATCTGGAAAAAGGTCGGCGTGCCCGAAGACCGGATTATCCGCATCGCCACCAGCGACAATTTCTGGCAGATGGGTCCGACTGGTCCGTGTGGACCGTGTACGGAAATTTTCTACGACCATGGCGATCACATCTGGGGTGGTCCTCCGGGATCGCCCGACGAAGACGGCGATCGGTTCATCGAAATCTGGAACATCGTTTTCATGCAGAACGAGCAGTTCGAAGACGGCTCGATGGTCGAACTCGACATGCAGTCGATCGACACCGGCATGGGGCTGGAACGGATTGGCGCGCTGCTGCAGGGCAGCCATGACAACTATGACACCGACCTGTTCAAGACATTGATCGAAGCGTCTGCTCATGCCACCGGGGTTGACCCCTATGGCGACCAGAATGTGCACCACCGGGTAATTGCGGACCACCTGCGCGCGACTTCCTTCCTGATCGCTGATGGCGTGATGCCGTCCAATGACGGGCGTGGCTATGTGCTGCGCCGGATCATGCGTCGCGCAATGCGTCATGCGCATCTTCTGGGGGCGAAAGATCCGGTTATGTATCAGCTGGTGCCAAGTCTGGTGCAGCTGATGGGCGCGCAATACACTGAGTTGGGACAGGCGCAGCCATTGATCGAAGAGACGCTCCTGTTGGAGGAAACGCGGTTCAAGCAAACCCTCGATCGTGGTCTGAAACTCCTGGATGATGAAGTTGCAGGCTTGCCCGAGGGCGCGGCACTTCCGGGTGATGCGGCATTCAAATTGTACGACACGTATGGGTTTCCGCTGGACCTGACGCAGGACGCCCTGCGTGAAAAGGGTCGTTCCGTGGACACGGACGGGTTCGACGCGGCCATGGCCGAACAAAAAGCCAAGGCCCGTGCGGCATGGGCTGGTTCGGGTGAAGCTGCAGATCAGGCAGTGTGGTTTGATGTGCTGGATACTGCCGGGGCTACGGATTTTCTGGGCTATGACACGGAAAAGGCCGAAGGGCAGGTTGCTGCGTTGGTGGTTGACGGTGCGTTGGTCGACACAATTAAAAAAGGCGGATCTGGCTGGGTGATTGTCAACCAGACACCGTTCTATGGCGAAGCTGGCGGTCAGATCGGTGATACTGGTGAAATCCGGCGTTTGGAAGAACGCGATGACATGGCGCGGGTCGAAGACACCAGAAAATTCGCTGATGGCAAAATCTATGCCCACAAAGTGACCGTTGATCAGGGCGCTTTGTCCAAAGGTGACGCGGTCGAGCTTGAGGTCGACCATGCGCGGCGCACGGCAATTCGCGCAAACCACTCGGCCACGCACCTGCTCCACGAGGCGTTGCGTGAAACGTTGGGCGATCATGTTGCACAGCGCGGCTCGCTGAACGCGGCTGACCGGTTGAGGTTTGACTTCAGCCATTCCAAGGCGCTGAGTGCGGATGAGATCCAAAAGGTCGAACGCGATGTAAATGACTTCATCCGTCAGAACTCGACTGTCGAAACGCGGATCATGACCCCTGATGATGCGCGCGAACTGGGTGCACAGGCGCTGTTTGGCGAGAAATACGGCGACGAAGTCCGTGTCGTGTCCATGGGCAAAGCTCCGACCGGTAAAGGTCAGGATGGCGAGACCTGGTCGATTGAACTGTGCGGCGGCACCCATGTACGTCAGACTGGTGACATCGGTACTTTTGTGGTTCTGGGCGACAGCGCCAGCAGCGCGGGCGTACGCCGGATCGAGGCTCTGACCGGTGACGAGGCGCTGCGGCATCTGTCCCAGCAGGATCAGCGTCTGGGTCAGATCGCATCAGAACTCAAGGCGCAGCCAGATGACGTTGTTGGCCGCGTCAAAGCACTGTTGGACGAACGCAAATCGCTGCAAAACGAAGTGGCGCAGCTGCGCCGCGATCTGGCCATGGCCGGCGGGGCCGGGCAGAGTGGCGGCGAAGCGCGTGAGGTGAACGGGGTCGCTTTCCTTGCGCAGGCGCTGAACGGCGTATCGGGCAAGGACTTGCCGGCGTTGATTGATGAGCACAAAAGCCGTCTGGGGTCCGGCGCCGTTCTGCTGATCGCGGATGCGGGCGGTAAGGCTGCTGTTGCGGCCGGTGTGACGGCCGATCTGACCGACAAGGTTTCGGCAGTCGATCTGGTTCGTGCGGCCGTCTCAGAACTGGGCGGCAAGGGCGGCGGTGGACGCCCCGACATGGCGCAGGGCGGTGGCAAGGACGCGTCGAACGCAGATGCGGCGATCAAGGCCGCAGAACAGGTTTTGGGAGGATAAGATGGCAGCACTCTGGATTGCTCACGTCACCGTGACGGATGCGGACGCATATGCGAAATACGCAGAACTCGCAGGGCCTGCGATTGCCAAGCACGGCGGGGCGTTTATTGCCCGCGCTGCACGTTATGTCCAACTGGAAGGCAAAGAGCGTCCGCGCAATGTGGTCGCCAAGTTTCCGTCCGTCGAGGCCGCGGTCGAGTGCTATAATTCACCGGAGTACCAGCAGGCCCTGGACCACGCGCGCGGCGCAAGTGAGCGTGAACTGGTGGTTGTAGAAATTACCGAATAAGAATAAGCCAAGTCTGATCCGCGGGTTTTCTGCCAATCAGATCCATTCATGGGCGAAATTCAGCCGAACTGTTCACAAGTGAAGTGAACCGTATTGTGGCAGTTTTCCACCCAATCGGAATCTTCGTGATTCCAGTATCTTATTTTATTGGAATGAGAGTTATTAGGTATCTTCCCGCCTAGATTGTGGCGCTTTTTTCTCAATTCCTGCGCGAAATGGTCATATTGAGTGACGAATTTCCGCCTTTTTTCCCCTTCACTTTCGCCAAAGATTGTACAAGCGCTACCGTTTACCATTAGGTTTTTCTAATCGAATACGGTCCTGCTTGTCGTCAATCGTTGCGTAGACAGGGATCGAGGTACGGGCATGAAATCGGAAGATATCGGACTCAAGGCCGCTCTCGGGCGGTTGAAGACATTTTCAGGTCGGGCAGTGGGGATTGCTGCTTTGGTTTACGGGGCCGCGGTTTTCGCGTCTCAGGCGGATGCGAGCGAGGGCAACTTCATCCGTACTCTTGCGGCGTCCCCTCCGCCTTCCGGTGCGCAGCAGTTGTGCCGACAGTACGCTTGGGCGTGCTCAAGCAAGACGTCAGTACGCATGACGTCCCAACAGGAAATGCAGATCATTGAGCGGATCAACCGTCAGGTCAACGCAACGACGCGCGCGGTTACGGATCAGACGCAATACCGCACCACCGAGCGGTGGGCTTTGCCGACAACGCGCGGCGGGGATTGCGAGGATTTTGCTCTTTTGAAGAAAAGAGATCTGATCAGGGCAGGCGTTGATCCAAACAAATTGCTGATTGCGACAGTGTTGGATACGCGCCGAAATGCACATGCAGTTCTTGTCTATCGCTCCGCTCAGGGCGATTTGGTGCTGGACAATTTGACCAACCGGATCAAACCCTGGTCGGCCACGCGGTATTTGTTCCTTCGGATGCAGGATCCGGCGAAACCCAGCCATTGGGTTGGTGTGTACGGAAGAAGTTAAAAATATCGACTGATCTATCAGGCTATGCATGGCAAAAGGGGCGACACGATAGTCGCCCCTTTGTTTGTCAGGCCGAACGTCGAGACGTTTTCGGCGTTTTTCAAGGCGTCGCCAAAAATTTCAGGCTGCTTTGCGGTTGATCGCGTCAGAGTGTGCCGCCGCTGCCATCGGCGCCGCCGCCACCGGCACCGCCGCCGCTTCCGTCGCTGCCACCGCCACCGGCTCCACCGCCGCTGCCGTCGCTGCCACCGCCGCCGTCGCCGCCACCGCTGCCATCGGCACCGCCACCACCGGCACCGCCACCGCTTCCGTCGCTGCCACCGCCATCGTTGCCGTCGCCATTGCCGCCGCCATTGCCGTCGCCGCTATTGGAGTTTCCACCGTCATTGCTGCCGCCATTACCGCTGCCGCTGTCGGAGTTACCGCCGCCATTGCTGCCACCGTTACCATCGCCGCTGCTGGAGTTTCCGCCGCCATTACTGCCGCCGTTGCCGTCGCCGCTGCCGGAGTTACCGCCGCCGTTGCTACCGCCATTGCCATCACCGCTGCCGGAGTTTTCGCCGCCATTGCTGTCGCCGTTGCCGTCACCGCTGCCGGAATTACCGCCACCGTTGCCACCGTCGTTGCTACCACCGTTGCCGCCGCCATTGCTTCCGCCGCCGTTTCCGCCGCCATTGCCGCTGCCGCCATCACCACCATCGCCGGATTCACCACTTGTGCCGGATACTCCGGCACCGCCGCTGCTTTCGGACGAACCGTTGTTACCACTTGAAGAGCTTCTGTCATCGCCGTCGCTGGTGCGGTTCCTTGCAACGGTTGCCGTCGGGATATCAGTCAAAATCGCTGCGAACAGAGGACAGGCTTGCGATGTGCGGGCCAAGATATCCTCAAAGTCGGCCCGGCGCTGAATGTAGCGCAGCATCCGCTTGTCGACGACTTTGCAACTACAAAGCGTTTCGGTGGATACAGATTGCCGGGCTGTTTTGACTTTGCAAACTTCAGCTGCATGAGCCGCGCTTGTTGCCATCAGTGGGAATGTCGCGGATAAAAATACAAACGAATATAATCGGGATCTTACGCGCATAGCGCTACTCCTTTAAACTCATTACCAACACCTATTAACAAAGTAATTGTGCCACAGTTTGGACAAAAATACATCCGTACTTTGCCTCAATTGTTGGTCGAGTAACAGCGATAAACCCCAGTAGATTTGCAACCTATTGGTGAAACTGTATGAAAAACTTAAGAAAAAGCCCGTCAGTAAGACGGGCTTTCTTTTGATTTAGATGGTAATTCTAGAATTAATTCTGCCACGAACGGCACATTGTTTAGATTATGTAAACAATGTCACAGACCGGTTCAGGCCGATCTTGCCATCCGTTTCCGCTCGTGCGGGTCAAGATAACGCTTGCGCAGTCGAATGGCGTTTGGAGTGACCTCAACCAGTTCGTCATCATCGATATAGGCAATCGCCTCTTCCAGAGAATACTGGATATGAGGTGTCAGGCGCACGGCGTCATCGGAACCGCTGGCGCGCACGTTGGTCAGTTTCTTGCCTTTGAGCGGGTTCACCTCAAGGTCGTTATCGCGTGAGTGTTCGCCGATGACCATGCCCTGATACACGTCGGTTTGCGGGGCAACGAACATCCGGCCGCGCTCTTCCAGGTTCCACAGCGCATAAGCCACGGCCTGTCCGTTTTCCATCGAGATCAGAACCCCCGCACGACGACCCGGGATCGGGCCTTTGTGGGCCGCCCAGCCGTGGAACACACGGTTCAGAACACCGGTGCCGCGTGTGTCGGTCAGGAACTCGCCGTGATATCCGATCAATCCGCGCGACGGTACATGCGCGATAATACGGGTCTTGCCCGCGCCGGCCGGGCGCATTTCGGCCAGTTCACCTTTGCGCGCGCCAGTGATCTTTTCGATCACCGAGCCTGAATATTCATCGTCGACGTCAATGGTGACTTCTTCGATGGGCTCCATGCGCTGACCATCTTCTTCGCGGAACAGAACCTGTGGACGCGAGATGCTGAGCTCAAACCCTTCACGGCGCATGTTCTCGATCAGAACGCCCATCTGCAATTCGCCACGGCCAGCGACCTCAAAGGCATCGCCGCCGGGTGTGTCGGAAATGCGGATCGCGACGTTCGACTCGGCCTCTTTCATTAGGCGGTCGCGGATAACACGCGACTGAACTTTTTTGCCGTCCCGACCGGCGAGCGGCGAGTCGTTGATGCCGAAGGTCACGGTGATGGTCGGCGGGTCGATGGGCTGTGCGGGCAGGGCTTCGTCAACCTGGGGCGAAACCAACGAGTCGGCCACGGTTGCCTTGCTCATGCCTGCAATGGTGACGATGTCACCGGCTTCGGCGACATCGATTGGCTGTTGGGCCAGTCCGCGGAACGCCAGAATTTTCGAGGCGCGGAAGTTTTCGATCAGCGTGCCATCGCGGCTCAGCGCCTTGAGGTTGTCGCCGGCTTTCAAAGTGCCGCTTTCCACACGACCGGTCAGGATGCGACCGATGAACGGATCGCTGCCCAGCGTCGTGGCCAGCATGCGGAAGGGTTCTTCTTTGTTTTCGACCTGCTTTGGGGCAGGGACGTGATCGACGATCAGATCGAACAGGGCGGTCAGGTCCTTGCGTGGCCCGTCCAGCTCCATATCCGCCCAGCCCGAGCGGCCCGAGGCATACATGGACGGAAAGTCCAGCTGGTCATCGTCAGCGCCGAGGTTGGCGAACAGGTCAAAGCATTCATCAAGTGCGCGGTCTGGTTCAGCGTCGGGTTTGTCTACCTTGTTCAGAACCACGATGGGACGCAGGCCCAGCGCCAACGCCTTGGACGTCACGAATTTGGTCTGCGGCATCGGGCCTTCGGCGGCGTCCACCAACAGGACAACACCGTCGACCATGCTGAGGATCCGCTCAACCTCGCCACCGAAATCGGCGTGGCCGGGGGTGTCAACGATGTTGACCCGGGTGCCTTTCCATTCGACCGAGGTCGCTTTGGCAAGGATGGTGATTCCGCGTTCGCGCTCCAGATCATTGCTATCCATGGCGCGTTCGGCCACCGCCTGGTTTTCCCGGAACGCACCGGATTGTTTGAGCAGCTCATCCACCAGGGTCGTTTTACCGTGGTCCACGTGAGCGATGATTGCGATATTGCGCAGGTCCATGAGAGGTCAGCCTTTGAACGGGAAGTTGCCGCGCGCATAACGCGGATTGACTGAATAGGCCAGCCCTAACCGGTCGTCAGTGGCCCGCTGTGCTGGAAAACAGGTGAATGATCAGGATTCCGGCCAATATCATCGCCAAACCGAGCACCGCAGGCCAGTCCAGGCGCTGACCAAAAACAATGAAGCCGATGATGGCGATCAGAACGATCCCCAAGCCGGACCAGATGGCATAGACGATGCCGACCGGCATAAATTTCAGGGTGAGGCCCAGTAAGTAAAAAGCAACTCCGTAACCCACGACAACCAAAACAGAGGGCCAAAACCGGCTGAACTGCTGGCTGGCCTGCAGCGCCGTTGTGCCAATTGTTTCGGCGAAAACCGCCAGCAATAGGATGAGATAGGCTTTGGGCACGGCAGGTCTCGATTCAGTTGCAGTTGGGGAGGTTGACCACAAATTCCCAATTCCCGACAAGGGGAATTTGAATGGATATCGGGAAAAGTTCGGTGCCGGAAGCACCGGCGTTGCCCACCGAAGAGGTCAGGATAACCATACTATTTCAAAGAGAAAAATTCTGATATGAAATGGGTGGTTTTTAGTTTTCTTTTATGAGTTTTCAATGACGAAATTTGCGATATCCGTGATCGTTGCTTCGGCATTCATAGTGGCGCTTGGGTGGCTTGCGGGCGGGGGGTCCGTCGACATAAACGCAGCCAGTGGTGTTGAGCGGTTTGAAAGTTTTAAGGTTTAAGTGCCTGCCGGAACGATTGGAAAAGGGGCCTTTGTGCCCCTTTTTCTATTAGCTCAACCGACAGTGTTTTCTGAAAAATACGTGCTCAGTTGCGGTCGCAACCATGACCAAAGCGCTGGTGCGCCGCGATTGATCGGCGTTCCCACACGGCGTTCGATCTGGGCAAAGGTCACGTTGTAATCCACCCAGGATCCTCCACCCGTTTCAAGGTTTCCGACCGGGGTTTGAAACCGATCGATCGCCTTGGCAAATCGCGCGTCTGGCGTCTCGGCCGCCTCGAACTCCTCCCATAGCGTCCGGAAGGCGTGCTGCGGTGCCTCGGGCAACAACCCGAACAACCTGTCGGCTGCGGCCCGTTCTTCGGCTTCTTGCGCGGCGTGGTCGACTTGGCCGTGGATGGGGTGATCTCCGGCATCGATTTCGACGATGTCATGCAGCAGTAGCATTTTCAGGACACGGTCAAGCGACACATCGGACTGCGCGTATTCCGACAACACCCAAGCAAACAGCATGATGTGCCAGGAATGTTCGGCCGAGTTTTCAAACCGATCATCAGACAACAGGCGTGAGGCGCGGTAAACGGACTTCAGGCGGTCTGCCTCAGTCAGAAAAGCCAGCCGTTCAGAAAACGCAGTTTCAGGCGTTGACTGCGCGTGCAGCAGGGCGCTGGCCAGAGCGTGTGCTTGGGGGAATTCCCGTGCCAAATACGCGGCGCGACCACTGCTGAGGTTTTCCCGCGCTACTTCAACATGATCCGGGTTGGGGGTTGGCGCGCATAGGACTTGAAACAGCGGTTGGCATCGGTCCAGATATTTGGCGAATTTCGCGTCCGGCGTCGTGTCGGCCTCGAACTCTTCCCACAGGGCTTGAAACGCAGACGTCTGATCGTCCGGCAAGAGACTAAACAACTCGTCCGCCGCCGCGCGCTCGGCGCGTTCCACGGCGTTCCAATCGGTTTCCAGGTGAATGGGGTGATCGCCGACGATGATCTCGACCAGATCGTGCAACAGCAGCATGCGTATGACGCGGTTAATGTTAACGTCGTCACCCGCCAGCGGCTCCATCGTCAATGCCCATAAGGCCAGGTGCCAGCTGTGTTCTGCAGAGTTTTCAGGGCGGGACCGATCCAGGAGCGCATTGGCGCGATCGACCGACTTCAGCCTGTCCGCGCGTTTCAGGAATTCAAGTTGCGCGGACAGTCTTTCAGTCATTTCTTTTCAATCGCTTTCACCTGGGATCGATGTTTGGTCAGTGCGTCGATGACAAACTTGCGCGCTTTGCGTTCAGCAATGCGTACACGCATTTCGGTCAAAAAGGCCTCTTCCAAGGTCTGGGAGGAGGCGCCCAAAAGCTCTCCCACCTCGACAAAGAAACGATCATTGCCGGTTTCGTCCATCACCTTCATTGTGTCCTCGGCCAGTTTGGCCGCAAGTGTTGTGATGGTATTCGACATTAGCGCGTGTTCTCGGTCAGGCGACGCTTCACATAGTCACTGACATCGGTGATCAGCGTGTCCATGTGACGGTCCTGGAAGAAGTGATCAGCACCCTCAACCTCGTTATGGGTGATGGTGATGCCCTTTTGTTCGTGCAGCTTGTTGACCAGCGACGTTGTGTCGGCGGGCGGGGCCACACGGTCGGAAGAGCCGTTGATGATCAGGCCAGAGGACGGGCAGGGCGCCAGGAACGAGAAGTCATACATGTTGGCTGGGGGCGACACGCTGATAAAGCCCGTAATTTCGGGGCGGCGCATCAGCAGCTGCATTCCGATCCAGGCACCAAACGAGAAACCGGCAACCCAGCAGTGCTTGGAGTTGTTGTTCATCGACTGCAGATAGTCCAGCGCTGACGCTGCATCGCTCAGCTCACCGATGCCCTGATCGTATTCGCCTTGGCTGCGGCCCACGCCGCGGAAGTTAAAGCGCAACACGGTAAAGCCCATGTTGTAAAACGCATAGTGCAGATTATAGACCACCTTGTTGTTCATGGTCCCGCCGAATTGTGGATGCGGGTGCAGCACGATGGCAATCGGTGCGTCTTTTTCCTTTTGCGGGTGGTAGCGGCCTTCCAGGCGGCCTTCGGGTCCGGGAAAAATCACCTCGGGCATGTGTGCTTTGGTCCTGTCTTTTTCTTCCTGATGCCATGATATACTTGACGGTAATCGTAAGGCACTTTAGAACGGTTCTAATTATGATGCTTTGCGCAAGGCGCTGCCTGTCGGAGATACGCACTGGCGGCGGCGGCGTCAATGTTTTCGCTAATAACCTGCCACGAGGGAAAGACAATGAAGCTTTCGACAAAGGGTCGTTACGCGATGGTTGCACTGGCTGATATTGCTCTACAGCCCTCGGACCGCTTGGTGACGCTTAGCGAAATTTCCGAACGTCAGGATGTCTCGCTTCCTTATCTTGAACAGCTTTTCGTCAAATTGCGCCGGGCCGAACTGGTTTCGTCCGTACGTGGACCGGGCGGCGGGTATCGTTTGGCGCGGCCTGCTTCCGAGATTCGGGTGGTCGAAGTTCTGGCGGCGGTGGATGAAACCGTGGACGCGCTGCAAAAAGGTGCTGGTGCATCTGGGGCATCCTCGGGCAGCCGGGCGCAGTCATTGACCAACCGTCTTTGGGAAGGTCTTAGTGCGCACGTCTACGTCTTTTTGCACCAGACGTGCTTGTCAGATGTAATCAAGAACGATCTGGCACCGTGCCCGGCAGTTCCCAGTCTGTTTTCCATCGTTGATGAGTAATCTAATGCTGTTTGCCTCTTGGGTTTCTTCCCCGCTTTGCGACGACGAAAAGATGTATCCATGAATCGTATTTATCTGGATCATAACGCAACAACACCGCTGCGCCCCGAGGCGCGTGAGGCCATGGTGGCAGCGATGGATTTGTGCGGGAACCCCTCATCCGTTCACGCCGAAGGCCGCGCGGCCAAGGCTCTGATCGAACGGGCAAGGGCGCAGGTTGCAGCCGCATTTGGTGCGGATGGGGCAGACGTTGTATTTACATCAGGTTCGACCGAAGGGGCCGCGCTGACATTGGGCAATCGTGATTTGCACGGGTCCGCGATTGAGCATGACGCGATCAGATCATGGATCAACGAAGACTTGCTCACGTCGCAATCCGGTCAGGTGGATGTGTCAAACCCCGAGCAGTCGACCCTGCAATTGGCGAATTCCGAGACGGGGATTGTCCAATCTTTGCCAAACGGATTGGCCGTGACGGATGCGACACAGGCCTTTGGCAAGTTGCCGGTGGCCTTTAACTGGCTGGGCGTCCAGATGGCGCTGATTTCGGCCCACAAGCTGGGCGGCCCGAAAGGGATTGGCGCGGTGGTGATGAAACGTGGCACCGAACTGCCTGCAATGATCAAAGGCGGTGGGCAAGAGATGGGTCGTCGGTCAGGTACCGAAAATGTCATTGGAATCGCGGGGTTCGGGGCGGCAGCTGAAGCTGCGGCGCGGGATATTTCAAATGGTATCTGGGAACAGGTTCGTGAATTTAGAAATATTCTAGAAAATGCCCTTGAGGCTGGTTCTAAATCTACTATTTTTGTCGGGAAAGGTCAGGACCGCCTTCCGAATACCTCGTGTTTCGCAACCCCCGGCTGGAAGGGCGAAACGCAGGTCATGCAGATGGATCTGGCAGGCTTCGCTATCAGTGCAGGTTCTGCCTGTTCCGGCGGCAAGGTCCGGGCAAGCGCGGTGCTGACCGCGATGGGTTTTGATGAGGTCACAGCAGCAAGCGCGATCCGCGTGTCTCTGGGACCTTTGACCACTGAAGAAGATGTGCTGCGTTTCGCCGAAACGTGGCTTGAAAAAGAAAAGAAGCATCGCGCGCGCGCTGCGTGATCTGACGGAGGTGTCATATGGCCGCTTTGGACCAGACCCAGGTAAAAGAGGGTGTCGATCAGGAAACCGTGGATGCGGTACGCGAGGTCAGTACCTACAAATACGGTTGGGATACCGATATCGAGATGGAGTACGCGCCCAAGGGCGTGAACCCGGATATCGTCCGGCTGATCTCGGAAAAGAATGAAGAGCCCGAATGGATGACCGAATGGCGTCTGGCGGCCTTCGAACGCTGGACCAAGATGGATGAGCCGAACTGGGCTATGGTCCACTATCCCAAGATCGACTTTCAGGACCAATATTACTATGCCCGCCCCAAGTCGATGGAGGAAAAGCCCAAATCGCTGGATGAGGTCGATCCCAAGCTTCTGGCAACATACGAAAAGCTTGGTATCCCTCTGAAAGAGCAGATGATTCTGGCCGGCGTCGAAGGCGCCGAGGATATGCCTGCCGAAGGTCGCAAGGTGGCCGTGGATGCGGTGTTCGACTCGGTTTCGGTTGGCACGACCTTTCAGGACGAACTGGCCAAACACGGTGTGATCTTCTGTTCGATCTCAGAGGCGATCAGGGAACACCCTGAACTGGTCAAAAAATACCTTGGCACAGTGGTCCCCGTCTCGGACAACTTTTACGCCACGCTGAACTCGGCCGTGTTCTCGGATGGCTCGTTTGTCTACATCCCGCCAGGTGTACGCTGCCCGATGGAGCTGAGCACCTATTTCCGCATCAACGCGGAAAATACGGGTCAGTTTGAACGCACGCTGATTATCGCGGACAAAGGTTCTTACGTTTCGTATCTGGAAGGCTGCACCGCACCGCAGCGCGATACAGCTCAGCTGCACGCCGCCGTTGTTGAGATCATCATCGAAGAAGATGCCGAGGTGAAATACTCGACCGTTCAAAACTGGTTCCCCGGGGATGAAAACGGCAAAGGCGGTATCTATAACTTCGTGACCAAGCGCGCCGATTGCCGGGGTGACCGGTCCAAGGTGATGTGGACCCAAGTGGAAACCGGATCCGCCGTGACCTGGAAGTACCCGTCCTGCATCCTGCGCGGTGATGAAAGCCAGGGTGAGTTTTACTCGATCGCCATTACCAACAACATGCAGCAAGCTGATACCGGCACCAAAATGGTGCATCTGGGCAAGAACACCAAGTCGCGCATCGTGTCCAAAGGGATCAGCGCGGGTAAAGCGCAGAACACCTATCGTGGTCTGGTTTCGATGCACCCGAAGGCGAAGGACAGCCGCAACTATACCCAGTGCGACAGCTTGCTGATCGGTGATAAATGCGGGGCTCACACGGTGCCGTATATCGAGGTTCGCAACAATTCATCGCGCGTGGAGCATGAGGCGACGACATCCAAAGTGGATGACGATCAACTGTTCTACTGCCGTCAGCGCGGCATGGACGAGGAAGAGGCCGTGGCCCTGGTCGTCAACGGGTTCTGCAAGGACGTCCTGCAGGCGTTGCCGATGGAGTTTGCCATGGAAGCGCAGCAGCTGGTGGCCATCAGCCTTGAAGGATCAGTGGGTTAACCCCGCATTTCTCTGAATTCAGAACATATCGGGGCCGGATGGCCCCTTGCGGTACGCAAAAGGACAAAAAATGCTGGAAATCAAAAACCTGCACGTGAAACTTGAGGAAGAAGAAAAGCAAATCCTTAAAGGTGTCGACCTGACCGTCGAGGCCGGAAAGGTGCATGCGATCATGGGGCCGAACGGCTCGGGCAAGTCGACACTCAGCTATGTGCTGTCGGGCCGCGATGGGTACGAAGTGACCGAAGGCTCTGCCACGCTGGAAGGTGAGGACCTTTTGGAGATGGAGCCGGAAGAGCGCGCTGCGGCGGGTATCTTTTTGGCATTCCAGTACCCTGTGGAAATCCCGGGCGTTGGTAACATGACCTTCCTGCGCACGGCCGTGAACGCTCAGCGCAAGGCGCGCGGCGAAGACGAATTGTCAGCTGCTGATTTCCTGAAGGAAGTTCGGGCCAAGGCGAAATCGCTGAAAATCGACGCGGATATGCTGAAGCGCCCTGTGAACGTCGGCTTCTCGGGTGGTGAGAAGAAGCGTAACGAAATCCTGCAGATGGCGATGCTGGAACCCAAGATGTGCATTCTTGACGAAACGGATTCGGGTCTGGACGTCGATGCGATGAAACTGGTGGCCGAAGGCGTGAACGCGTTGCGTGATGAAGGCCGTGGTTTCCTGGTCATCACCCACTATCAGCGCCTGTTGGACCACATCAAACCCGATGTCGTGCACATAATGGCAGACGGTCGAATCGTTAAAACCGGCGGTCCCGAACTGGCATTGGAAGTTGAAAACAACGGTTATGCCGACATCCTGGCCGAGGTGAACTGATGGCTTTGCCCGAAGTAAAGCAAACCGCGACCGAGGCACGGCTGGCCACGCTGACCATGCCCGATGCCGGGTGCACCCGTGCCGCACGCGAGGACGCGCTGGCTCGTGTGTTGGAAATGGGTCTGCCGGGTCGGCGCGACGAATATTGGAAGTACACGCGCCCCGACACGCTGATTTCGGCCGAACAGCCGCATGCCGCTTTGTTCCACTCGGACGAACCGCTGCTGTTTGGCAATCTCGACCGGTTGAAGATCGTGTTCATCGACGGTGTGTTCAGCGCTGAAGACTCGGATGATCTGGAACTGGAAGGTGTCAATATCGACCGGATCGAAGATATCTGCTGTAAGGATATTCACTGGGCCAAAGAGTTGTACGGCGTTCTGGAATCGCGCGGGCAATCCCCGGTTCAGCGGCCGTTGGCTGCTTTGAATACCGCCTTTGCCGCAGATGGCGTTGCGATCCACGTCACCGGCAAACCGACCAAGCCGATCAGCCTGATCTATCGCCATGCATCCGAGACCTCGGACGCCATGCTGCATCACATCATCCGTGTCGAAAGCGGCGCTGAAGTGACGGTTCTGGAAAACGGTCCTGCGGCGTCGCGGTTCAACAAATGCATCGAGATCGACATCGCCGATGGCGGTACATTGCATCACGTGCGCGCGCAGGGCAGGGACCATGAACGTCGCGCCGCGACACACATGTTCACGCGGCTGGGACAGAAATCTGTCTTTAAATCCTTCACGCTGACAGTGAATGGAGTTTTGACACGTAACGAACAGGTGATCGAACTGACCGGCGACGACGCTATTGCTCATGTGGCAGGCGCCTGCGTAGGTGATGGTGATTTTCACCATGACGACACGGTTTTCGTTACCCATGACGCAGTGAACTGCGAAAGCCGCCAGGTCTTTAAGAAAGTTCTGCGCAACGGCGCGACCGGCGTGTTCCAGGGTAAGATCCTGGTCAAAGAAGGCGCACAGAAGACTGATGGATATCAGATCAGCCAGTCCTTGCTGCTGGATGATGACAGCCAGTTCCTCGCCAAGCCCGAACTTGAGATCTATGCCGATGATGTTGCGTGTTCACATGGCTCGACCTCGGGTGCGATTGATGAGACGGCGCTGTTCTACCTGCGTTCGCGTGGGGTTTCGGTTAAGGACGCCACCAATATGCTGACACTGGCATTTTTGGCCGAAGCCGTCGATGAGATCGAAGATGAGGCATTGGCAGAGGCCATCGTGAACCGCCTTGAAGGCTGGCTGTCGCGACACATCTGATGCCTTTGACCTCGGATATCGTGGCCACTTATCGGGGGCCGGGTCGTGTCGTGCGGCGGCTTCTTGACCTTGGCCCGCGCGAGGACAGGGCGTTGATGTTTGTCATGGCGTTCTGCGTCGTGGCATTCATCGCGCAATTGCCCAGCCTTGCGCGACGCGCGCATATCGAAGGGCTTGAACTGGATATGTTGATGGGCGGTGCCTTGATGGGCACCGTCATTATTCTGCCTCTGTTTTTCTACCTGCTGGCATTTGTCTCATACGGCGCGGCCCGATTGGTCGGCGGTCAGGGGACGTCCTATGGCGCTAGATTGGCTCTGTTCTGGGCGCTATTGTCCTCAACACCTCTGGTTTTGTTGAATGGTTTGGTCGGTGGTTTCATAGGATCTGGCCCGGCCCTGACACTCGTCGGGATCGTCTGGTTCGCAGTTTTCCTGTGGTTCTGGCTGGCAGGTCTCAGTCAAGCGCAAAGGCGGCAAGAATGAATCCCACTGGCTTTGTCGATCTTGCGATCTTGACCCTGACACACCCCGCCCAAGCGGCCCGACGCCTTTTGGACATGCGGCCTGGGCGTGAATTCCTATGGCTGGCTTTCTTTTTGGCTGTGGTGCTGAATGGCCTTGTGCAACTGGGTATTGATCACTTGATTCCCGTCCCCAGTGGTGAATCCGTACCCCCACCTACGCCTGTGTTCCTGGGTCTGGTCCGATCTGCGGGCGCCATGTTGCTCAGCGTCGGGGCATTCCTGTTCGTGGGGCGGTTACTGGGTGGCCGTGCAACATTCGATGACATTCTGACGCTGACGATCTGGCTGCAATACCTTCAGATCGCTGCGATGGTGATCACGCTGGTCATCACCATCGTGCTGCCGTTTTTGATGCTTATGTTTTTGCTGGCCACGGCGATTATCAGCCTTTACGTCACGCTCCATTTTCTGAATGAAGCGCATCAGTTCGGTTCGCTTGCTAAATCCTTCGGGGTCATCGTGTTATCTGCCTTGATTGCAGTGCCCTTTGTCCTCGCATTAACGCCCGGCGGCCCCGTATAGGGAATAAAAGACCATGTATGACGTGCAGAAAATCCGCTCAGACTTTCCAATCCTGTCTCGGGAAGTGAACGGCAAGCCGTTGACCTATCTGGACAATGGCGCATCGGCGCAGAAACCGCAGGTCGTGATTGATGCGGTGACACGGGCATATTCCGAAGAATACGCGAATGTTCACCGCGGCCTGCATTACCTGTCCAATCTGGCGACCGAAAAATACGAATCCGTTCGCGGAACCATCGCCCGTTTTCTGGGCGCGGCGGACGAGGATGAAATTGTCTTGAACTCAGGCACGACCGAAGGCATCAATCTGGTCGCCTATGGCTGGGCCATGCCGCGCATGCAGGCCGGGGATGAGATCGTGCTGAGCGTGATGGAACACCACGCCAATATCGTTCCCTGGCATTTCCTGCGCGAACGTCAGGGCGTCGTCCTGAAATGGGTCGACGTGGACGCTGACGGTGGCCTTGACCCGCAGGCCGTGATCGACGCGATCGGTCCCAAGACCAAGCTGGTTGCAGTGACCCAATGTTCGAACGTGTTGGGCACGGTGGTCGATGTCAAAGCGATCACAGAAGGCGCGCACGCAAAAGGCGTACCGGTGTTGGTCGATGGCAGCCAGGGTGCCGTGCACATGCCTGTCAATGTCGCTGATATCGGATGCGATTTCTATGCAATTACTGGCCACAAGCTTTATGGCCCTTCGGGGTCGGGTGCGATTTACATAAAATCCGAACGCATGGCCGAGATGCGCCCCTTTATCGGTGGCGGCGACATGATCAAAGAGGTCAGCAAGGACCAGGTGATCTACAACGACCCGCCAATGAAGTTTGAGGCCGGAACGCCCGGTATTGTCCAAACCATCGGTCTGGGTGTTGCGCTGGATTACATGATGGATCTGGGGATGGAAAATATCGCCGCTCATGAGGCCAGGTTGCGCGACTATGCTATGCAGAAACTGACCGGTCTGAATTGGTTGCAGGTTCAGGGCACACGCCCGGACAAGGCCGCGATCTTCAGCTTTACGATGGACGGGGCCGGGCACGCACATGATGTCTCGACCATTCTGGACAAGAAAGGCGTGGCTGTTCGTGCCGGGCACCACTGCGCTGGTCCGCTCATGGATTTCTACGGTGTCACGGCGACTTGCCGCGCAAGCTTTGGTCTGTACAACACCACGGACGAGGTCGACATACTGATCGACGCGCTGGAATTGGCACATGATTTGTTTGCGTGAAACCTGGCCGATCCGGAAAGATTTGCAGTTGCACCCGGATCGGAACAAGGTTAGCTAACGGCCAAGGCACCTGTAGCTCAGCTGGATAGAGCGCTGCCCTCCGAAGGCAGAGGCCAGAGGTTCGAATCCTCTCAGGTGCGCCATTACTATTAATGGCTTACGGCTAGCTGGGTGATGATTTTGCCCTCTTAAGCCCGCTTTCGCTTCGGCATTCAATTGATCGGGCCGTGAAATGCACCAGCTCAGAACTGCCGCTATCGTGAAAGACCGAATGCCTTGCGATACTTTGGGATAAAAAGCTCTTTTCCCTTCATCTTGCGGGTGATCCAATCGCCAACCGTCGCAAAGAGCCAACTATTGCCGACATGAGGTCCCAGCGGAACGAGGATTGGTGCCTTCTTCCAAGGCGCATAGGGCTTTTGATCTTCGACCGCCTGTCCCTTCAACACCTGTTTCAATGTCTTGATCAACCATGGGTTTTGTCTGGTGATCGCGACAATCGTCATACCGTCACCAATGTCGGCGATGTCGCCCGCGATGAAGACATTCGGAAAACCCGACGGGCGCATCCATTTGTCGGTCTTGACCCGACCGGATGGTAGAGCATTCACGCCAGGCAAAGTCTGAATCAAGGTCGAATTTGGTTTTGATCCGACGACCGGAAACACCAGATCAGCCGAGACAACCCGGCCATCGGTCAGTTTCACTGATCCCGCGTAAGGCATATCCATACGCTGTAGATCCTCGGCCCTTTGACCAAGCACGACAGATACACCGGCGCGTTCAAGTTTGCGTTTGATCTGGTTGCCAAACTTAGCGGGATACATCGGGAAAAGGGTGTCGTCCGACGAAATCAAAGTGATGTCCTTGTCCGGTCGTGCCGCAGCAATTTCCCCCGCCAGTTCTGTGCCAACAGCACCAGCCCCGACGATTGCCACCGATTTCGCGGCTGCCAATTGCGCGCTGACATCCGCGCTGGCCCGACGAAAATCATCGATGCTGTCGCCCGATGGTTTGAACGGTGCCGCATAGGACGAACCTGTGGCCACGACGATGAAATCAGCGGGATGGACATTGCCATCTTCCAGGGTCACTTCGGTTTGAGACACCGATACAGCGCGGCCACGCACGACCCGCCCGGTCTTTAGCAGGCGATCATACGGCAGAACGATCTGATCCAGCAAAGCAGGATCCAAGAGCGCCCGGATTGTTGCCGGCGGCTGCACAAAAGCTTCGCGTTGCTCAATCAGTGTGACATCGGCATGCGCATCCAATTCTTTGGCAACTTCAAAGCCGACATATCCGCCACCAACAATCACTACCTTCTTCTTGCTCATCCCAATCCTCATTGCATTTGGGTGTTCCGGGCAGTAGTTAGAAATACGTTATCAAAACGACAAGTACGGTCATTTAGGATACTGTCATGACAACTCTCGAATCGAAAGAGAATTGCCTTATCGAGCCGTTGATCGAAGCGATTTCGGGTAAGTGGAAACTTTTGATTGTCTATTGGCTGGCGCAGGAAACCTCGCGGTTCAATCAGCTTCAGCGAAACCTTGGCAGCATAACGCACCGGACACTGACCCGCCAGCTAAGTGAGTTGCAAGAAGCGGGCTTTGTTTCACGCAAAGACTTCAAAACCATCCCGCCCCATGTGGAATACAGCCTGACGCCTTTAGGGCAAAGTTTGATACCGCTGCTGCAGGCGATGCATGACTGGGCGGCGAGCAACGCGGACCTGCTGCGCGATCCGAAATGATGGCACTGCAGTAAGCTGAGCCGCAATAGCGGGCGTACTGCCATTCGTCACAAATAGGTCGAGAAAGTGCGCTGAGGCAGCGGCATCCAGAAACCCACAAGCGCTGGCGCCCTTCCGCGGAACGAAGCCGCGCGTGCACCCCAATACCAGACGGGGCAGTTATACCAGAACCAAAAGCAGATAGGCGGCAAGGGCCACTACAATGGAAAACAAAACCACCGGCGGCGGTTTATCAGTATCCTTGAGTTCTTGCTGAAACGAACCAGCGTAGTACGCAAGATAAAGCGCGGCAACCAGCAGGAACAAAGCTATGACTTTGGTGACAATCGAAATCTTTAATCTTTCCTCTAACGCCGCAATATGACTCCTTTCTCGAAAAAAATCTCTTCATAAAGTCGCGATATTTTTCATCATGTTATGAACTTGTCGGTGAGACACGAATGGTGGCTCACCAAAGAAGGATGTTTCCAAGTTCGTGAAAATACTTTTTTGGCCGCCAATTCCGGACTTGTAAGCGCGGCAATTGGCAATCCCGTATCCGGGCAAAACATGTGCGCAGGTCGTCCAAAAAACAAAGAGCGCCCAAGGGCGCTCGTCGTTGAGAAACAGTTTGGGTGTCTTTTAGCCGCCCCAGCTGCGAACCTCGCCGCAATCCATATGGACGAAGTTCGAGCGGTGGTACTTGCCAACACCACCAGCGCGGCAAGACATGGCTGCTTTGGCCATCTGGGACACAGAACGAGACGAAAGGCGCAAGTCAGCAGCCTGACCTTTCATGTGCAGCGAGTTCTTGGCCACACGGCGCGAACGAGACCGCAGCATTGCATTGGTTTGGGGGGAGCGGTAGCCGGACAAAAGAGTGTAGGGCTCATTCACGTCCAGAAGATTGTGAGAGGCTGCCATGATATCGATGGTGCGCAGATCCATAGACTTGGCCTGGTCAGTGCGCCAGTCGCGCATGAAGTGGTTCACTTCTTTGACGGCGTCCTTGATGTATTTGCCGTCGACCCAATAGATCATATCGATCCGTTCGCCCGTGCGGCCCGAATACATTCGGATACGACGGATATCGCCGCCACCGCGCAAAAAACCTGCTGCATTGGAATAAGTCGGTGCTGCTACAACTGCTGTTGCAGCGAATGCGCCCAATAGGGCACGCCGGGTCAAACCCGATGTACTGCTCGTGGTCATTTCGTTTCGTCCCGTACTGTTCCTGCCTGCACACGATGTTACGCGCGCGATCTTAATTTTTTCCCATCCCAGATGCGGGATTTATGACACAGTCCGAAAAGCCAGCCAAGAAATCTTTCACATTCATCTTTTCAAGGGGGAATTTTCGGCGAATTTTTGCGCAGGTGATGCAAATCGGTATACTATTGAGGCAATTAGGCGTTCGCGCAACATAGCCGATGCAAACGCGCATCAGGCTCGGATGGATGCTTTGGATTGATGTATTTGTGAATGGACAAAACGTCCAGCTGAAAACCATATTCGTTCGGAACGCGCCTCAGAACGCGCAAAGTATTGAATAATCAAGGTCATCCCATGCGAGCACTTTTTCAGTTGCCTAAAAATCTTATCTTCGCCGCTTGCATTACGGCGTCAGCCTCTGTGGCAAGTGCCCAGTCGGCACCCGGAACGGCATTTCAAATGGCTGTTGCCGAGTTTGCGCCTGCAGGTTCGGGCCTGGCAGAGTTCTATCGTACCAACGCGTTTGCGCCAATCTGGGTCGGAGACACGCCCGAGCACGAGGCGCGTAGGGCGCGGTTGATCAAGGCTTTGTCGACTACGAACTTGCATGGTTTGCCAGAAGGGGCTTATGACGTTCAGTCGATTGTTTCAAAGATGCAGGACGCCAGATCGCTGCGGGACTTGGGTGCGGTTGAAATTGAACTGAGCAAGGCGTTTGTCAGCTACGCAAGTGATCTGTTTTCGGGCACATTGCGTCCTGCGCAGATCGACGATGGGCTGGTCCGCAAGGTGTCGCGTCGGTCAGTCAATGACCATTTGCAGGGCCTGCTGACTGCGGAAGGTGACGGGTATTTCGATCAACTCGCGCCGCAGTCCACCCAGTACCGCGCATTGATGAAACAGAAAATCGCGCTGGAAGCTTTGGTCAACCAAGGCGGTTGGGGTGCCGGTGTGCCCGTGGGTAAGTTGGAGTATGGCGATACCGGACCTAATGTAGTTAAGCTGCGTAACCGTCTGATCACAATGGGGTATCTAAGTCCGACCGCAAGCCCCGAATTCGATGAGGCAATGCTGGGTGCTGTCAAAGACTTCCAGCAGGCGCACGGTCTGGCCACCGATGGTGTCGCCGGAGAGGGCACGATCACCGAACTTAACCGCACGGCGTCGGAGCGTTTGAAGGCCGTGTATGTTGCACTGGAACGAGAACGCTGGTTGCCGCGGGAACGGGGTGAGCGGCACATTCTGGTCAACCAAGCCGACTTTTCGGCCAAGATCGTGGACGATGGCCGGGTTACCTTTGAAACCCGCGCCGTGATCGGCAAGAACGTGCATGACCGTCGTAGCCCGGAGTTTTCGGACGAGATGGAGCATATGGTCATCAACCCCAGTTGGTATGTACCGCGCTCGATCATCACCAAGGAATATCTGCCAAAATTGCAGTCAAATCCAAACGCCGTAGGTCACATCCAGATCACAGATCGCAGCGGTCGTCTGGTTAATCGGGGCGCGGTTGATTTCTCCCAGTTCAACACCAGAAACTTCCCGTTTGCTATGCGTCAACCCCCGAGCAAAAGCAACGCGCTTGGGTTGGTGAAGTTCATGTTCCCCAATAAGTACAACATCTATCTGCATGATACGCCTCAGAAATCTCTGTTTGCACGTGAGACGCGGGCGTTCTCGCACGGGTGTATCCGTTTGGCGCAACCTTTTGAGTTTGCCTATGCGCTTTTGGCCAAGCAGGAAGAGGACCCAAAGTCGTTTTTCCACCGTATATTGGCGTCCGGCAAGGAAACGACTGTCCCGCTGGAACAGCATGTTCCGGTTCACCTGATCTATCGCACCGCCTATGTCGGTCCGAAAGGTGAGGTTCAGTACCGCCGCGATGTCTATGACCGGGACCGAAAAATCTGGGACGCTCTGCAGAAAGCAGGGGTAGCCCTGCCGGACGTTCAGGGGTAATCACCGGGGGCAGGTCCTTAATTCGGGAAGCCCGTCATGCAGTACACTATTCAGCAAATCGCCGAAGCCTTGGGCGCGGACTGTCAGGGTGATCTTGGCCTTGTTATAGCGCGCGCCGCAGAACCGATCGATGCCGGGCCGTCTGACCTGGCAATGGCGATGTCGCCGAAATACGCGGACGCGCTTAGCACGGGTGCCGCCCGCGCCGCGGTTTTGTGGGAAGGTGCGGATTGGCAGGCTCTGGGGCTGGAGGCCGCGATTTTTGTGCCGCGTCCACGCATGGCGATGGCGGGTATCACGGCAATGCTGGATCGCGGGCAAGGAGTTCAGCCGGGCATTCACCCCTCTGCCGTAATCGACCCAACGGCGGAGATAGGCGAGGGTGCCTCGATTGGTCCTTTGGCGGTTGTTGGTGCCGGTGCGCGTATCGGTAAGAATGCGGTCATCGGTCCGCATTGCGTGATCGGTCTGGATGCCGTTTTGGGCGACGACGCATTTCTGCGCGAGATGGTGAGTATCGGAGCAAGGGCTCAGATCGGTGATCGTTTCATTGCGCAACCCGGCGCTAGGATCGGCAGTGACGGTTTCAGCTTTGTGACGCCCGAGGTGTCAGGCGTGGAAAACGCCCGCAAATCCATGGGCGATCAGGGTGAAGCCCGGGCGCAAAGCTGGCTCCGTATTCATTCTTTGGGTGCCGTTGAGATCGGCGATGATGTCGAAGTCGGTGCGAATTGCACCATTGACAATGGAACCATCAGGAACACCCGCATCGGCGATGGCTCAAAGCTCGATAACCAGGTTCATATTGGTCACAACACACGTGTTGGGCAGGATTGCCTGTTATGCGGACAATCCGGTGTGTCCGGATCGGTTGAAATTGGAAACAACGTTGTTTTGGGCGGACAGACCGGAGTGTCGGACAATATCTTTATCGGCGATGGTGTGATTGCAGGCGGGGGCACAAAAATCCTGTCCAACGTTCCCAAAGGGCGTGTGGTTATGGGCTATCCGGCCGTCAAAATGGAAACGCATACAGACATTTACAAAGCACAGCGCCGGCTGCCGCGATTGGCGCGTGACGTTGAGGCGCTGAAAAAGGCTGTTTCCAAACAGCCTCCGAGCGATTAAATCAACCACAACATGATAATTAGAGGATCGACATGAGCATCAGCGACCGCGTCATCGCAATCATTGCAGAGCAGGCCGTGCTGGAGCCGTCGGATGTGACACCCGAAAGCACGCTCGAAGATCTGGGTATCGACAGCCTTGGGCTGGTCGAGAGCATATTCGCCATCGAGGAAGAGTTCGATATCTCAATTCCGTTCAATGCCAACGAACCGAGCGCCAGCGACTTTGACATCTCGAACGTCGCGGCCATCATCACCGGCATCCAAAAGCTGGTGTCGGAAAAGGTCTGACATAATCCTATGAAACGCGTCGTTATCACCGGGGCCGGTACAATCAATTCACTGGGCCATTCGGTGCCTGATACGTTGGAGGCTATGCGCGAAGGGCGCTGCGGTATCTCTGCGCTTGAATTTAGGGATGTTGAAAGGCTTGCCATTCAGATTGGCGGTCAGGTCCGCGGGTTCGAGGCCGAGGGGCGGTTTAACCGCCAGCAAATGACCCTTTATGACCGGTTCACACAATTTACTCTGACAGCGGCCAAAGAAGCGATTGATCAATCCGGGATCGAATTCCACGGCGACCTCGCGGCCCGCTCCGGCGTTGTGTTGGGAACCGCTGGCGGCGGCGTTTCGACCTGGGATGACAACTACCGTTCCGTTTACGAGGATGGCAAAAACCGGGTGCACCCGTTTGTCGTTCCCAAGCTGATGAACAATGCGGCGGCCAGCCACGTCTCGATGGAGCATAATCTCAAAGGGCCAAGTTTTACGGTGTCGACGGCCTGTGCCTCGTCCAACCACGCAATGGCGCTGGCATTCCAGATGGTACGCAGCGGTGCCGCTCCAGCGATGCTGACCGGTGGGTCAGAGTCGATGTTGTGTTTTGGTGGTGTCAAAGCCTGGGAAGGGCTGCGCGTCATGTCCAAAGACGCCTGCCGCCCGTTCAGCGCGAATCGCAATGGCATGGTGCAGGGCGAAGGCGCAGGTGTCTTCGTGTTCGAAGAATTCGAGCACGCCCGCGCCCGTGGGGCTAATATCCTGTGTGAGGTCGTGGGTTTTGCGATGTCGTCAGATGCGTCGGACATTGTCATGCCCAGCAAGCAGGGCGCCGCACGCGCCATGTCGGGCGCGCTTGCGGATGCAGGGTTAAGCGCGGACAGCGTCGGATATATCAACGCACATGGGACCGGAACCGCGGCCAATGACAAGACAGAATGCGCGGCCGTGGCCGGTGTCTTTGGCCCTCATGCGGACGAGCTGATGATTTCTTCGACCAAGTCGATGCACGGCCACCTTATCGGTGGCACCGGCGCGGTCGAACTGCTGGCCTGTATCATGGCGCTGCGGGATGGCGTGATCGCTCCGACCATCGGCTATGAAGAGCCGGACCCCGAATGCGCGCTGGATGTTGTGCCAAACGAAGCCCGCGAGGCGAAAGTAGACGTGGCACTTAGCAACGCCTTTGCTTTTGGCGGGCTGAATGCCGTTATTGCCCTGAAACGCATTTAACTTCTGATTTCAAACAAAGATGCCGCCGGTAAATCCCGACGGCGTCTTTAGTTTAGTGAAACCTCAGTTCTGTAGAACTTTCAATCCTTCAAAACCTGCGGTGAATCCTGACAGCGATAATTCCAGTTGCAGTAGTTGGTTTGGTGCGAGAACCGACACAAGCGACAAGGTCGCTTTGGATCCGACCTTCATTGCGTTCACGTCGCCCTCAGTAAAGCCCATCTGCGCGACGCAACCAACTGGGTTACAGTGGTGGTAGTCGTAGCGCTTGCCCGGAGCACCATCGATTGAAAGCGCTAGCTGCGCCTGTAGCATCGTTTCCAGCGGGACAACCACAGTTGCTCCGGCAACCGCAGCCACGCCTTCGGGCAGTTTTTCCAGAGTGATTTCCGCGATCGGCTGGCCTTGCTCGCCTGTCAGGATCTGACGCATCACGCAGGGGTCTTCATCGCTATCGGTATTGATGCACAGGATCGCCCAGTCGCCCTTTTCTTCCTTAACGTATTGTTCGCCGACGCGCGGGCCGGTTTCACCCAGGTCCAGATCACTGCCGACCTCTGTTTGCGAGGTCTGGGGCTGTTGTTCGGTTTCCTGCGTCGTTTCCTGTGCGTACGCGGCTCCGCACCACAAAGCAGTGGTCACCAGGCTGATGGATAGGGTGTTCTTAATCATGATTGCCTCGGTCTTATGTTGGATTTTTTATTCGTCTATCACCCTTGCCAGACCCTGTCAGGGGCTAAGGTGGGTCAAATCAACATGTGAACGGTTTTTCGCCGGGTTATCGGAAATCCAGCGCGACGACAAAAAGAACAAAGGGAGCCGGTGGAGCGGCTCCCTTTATATAATTTTCTCCCCGTCGGACTGGCCGACTTATTTATGCGCAGACGTTACGAAAGGTGGGGGCATCGGTCAACTGAAAACCTGAAATTTTAATGTAACGGCCATGATTTGTGAAAAAAACCGCGCCCGAAGGCGCGGTCAGTCGACAGGGAGGAAATATGCCGCCCCGTAACCTTAGCCACAAGGCAGCAATTAGACTTTCGCAGTTAAAGGTTAACTTTGTATGCTGGCCGTAGATCGGTGGAAATAAGGCCTTACATTCATGGACCAAAACATATTCTTGGGCGGCGGTGGCAACGACTACGGCCAACCGCAGTCGCTGACGCTGAAATATGCCAACCGCCACGGCATGATCGCGGGGGCGACGGGAACAGGTAAAACGGTGACACTGCAAATTCTGGCCGAGGGGTTTTCCCAGGCCGGTGTTCCGGTTTTCCTGTCTGACGTCAAAGGGGACCTGTCCGGTCTGGCCAAGGCGGGCAGCGAAGGTCACAAGCTTCACAAAGCGTTTCAGGATCGCGCCCAGCGGATAGGCTTTACCGATTACGCGTATGGCGCGTGTCCGGTCACGTTCTGGGATCTGTTCGGGCAACAGGGACATCCCGTTCGTACAACAGTAACCGAGATGGGACCTCTTCTGCTGTCGCGCCTGATGGATCTGAGCGAAGCACAAGAGGGCATTCTGAACATCGCGTTCCGGGTGGCAGACGAAGAGGGCTTACCGCTATTAGACCTCAAAGACCTTCAGTCCTTGCTGGTCTGGATTGGGGAAAATAGGGCTCAGTTGTCTTTGCGCTATGGCAATGTCTCAACCGCTTCGATCGGGGCTATTCAACGCCGCCTGCTGGTGCTGGAAAACCAAGGCGGCACCAAACTGTTTGGTGAACCCGCATTGGAACTGGCCGATCTGATGCGCGTGGATGAGAACGGGCAGGGCGTCGTGAACATCCTTGCTGCCGACAAGCTGATGGGGTCACCGCGTCTGTACGCAACATTCCTGCTGTGGTTGCTAAGCGAGCTGTTCGAAGAACTGCCGGAAGTTGGCGACCCGGACAAACCCAAACTGGTGTTCTTCTTCGACGAAGCGCATCTGCTGTTCGATGATGCGCCCAAGGTTCTGGTGGACAAGGTCGAACAGGTCGCCCGCCTCATTCGCTCCAAGGGGGTGGGTGTCTATTTCATCTCGCAGAATCCGGCGGACGTTCCAGAAGACATTCTTGGCCAGCTGGGCAACCGGGTGCAGCATGCCTTGCGCGCATTCACGGCGCGGGATCGCAAGAACCTGCGACTTGCAGCAGAAACCTATCGTGAAAACCCAGCCTTCGACACCGAAGAGGCGATCCGTGAGGTTGGTGTCGGTGAGGCCGTGACCTCGATGTTGCAGAAAAAAGGCGTGCCAGGGATCGTAGAACGCACTCTGATCCGCCCGCCGGGAACGCAACTGGGGCCAATCACCAAGGCCGAGCGGAAGGCGCTGATGGATGCGTCAGCGATGAAAGTGAAATACGGGCAGTTGAAGGACCGGAAATCTGCCTTTGAAATCCTTCAGTCCCGCGCAGATGCAGCAGCGCAAGCAGCGGCCGAGGCCGAGGAACAGTTGGAAACGCAATCCACGGCCGAGCGTGAATTTGCGACAGCAAGACGCTATTCCGGCAGCCGGGTTGGGCGGTCATCCTCTCGCGTGATGCGTAAGAAAGACACATTCGCAACCGCTATGAGTGAGGCTGTGATCAAGGAACTGAAAGGAACAACCGGACGTCGCATTGTACGCGGCATTCTTGGCGGTTTGTTCAAGGCCAGATAAGGGTAGTGCCGGGCAGGAACCTTCTACCCGGCGCACGTATTTTACTTCAGACGGCGCTGGCCTTCTTGCTTGCAATAGGCGTCCGCTTCGGAGACCGACATTTTGGTGGCCGGGAAGTTGGTCGCTCGATCCCAGATCACACGGTCTGGACGATATAGTTGGCACGTAACTTCACCCTTAGGCGTCTGCACTTTTACCGGGGCCGTTTCCAACTCTTCCGGCGACGGGATACATCCAGCCAGCATGGCGAGCAGCGGGACGGTAAGGGCTATTTTAGTGAAGGAAGTATTCATGTGCACTCTTTTTAAACTCGTAGGTTTCCCGAATGATCGCGGGCCAAGCATCAATTTAGCGTAAATACTGGCCAAAAAGAGGGCTGGATCAAGGCGGTACTGGGATTCGTCTAATCCGTATACCGTATAAAATCAAGAAACCGCACCAGTCAGTTGGCGCGGTCTCAAGAATTGATGGAATGTGATCTTACTTTTCCGGAATCAATCCCCTTGGACTGAACCTGAGAACAATCAGCAGGACAAGGCCCATGGTGAACAGACGCATATGCGCGGCACTGTCGATCAAATGAGACTTAAGCGCGCTGCCATCCGGCATGCTCGAAGTGATCAGGTTCATGAACCACAATCCCATCGGCTCGACCTGAACCCAAAGGAACCAGATCAGGAATGCGCCTAATACAGCACCGAAATTGTTGCCCGAACCGCCCACAATGACCATCACCCAGACAAGGAACGTAAACCGTAGCGGATTGTATGTGCCCGGCGTAAGTTGCCCGTCCAGAGTTGTCATCATCGCACCGGCGATGCCACAGATGGCCGAGCCGAGCACGAAGATCTGTAGGTGGCGGCGGGTAACATCCTTGCCCATTGCCTCTGCCGCGACCTCATTGTCGCGGATGGCGCGCATCATGCGGCCCCACGGGCTTTTCAACGCCATTTGCGCCATCCACAGCAGGACAAGCAGAACGATCATGAACAGCAGCGAATAGCCCAGTTTGACCGACAGGGTCGACGCGATGACCGGATCCAACCCGAGCCAGTCAGCGCGGGCGACAAAGCTGGGATCGTTCTGCAATTCGACCTCGTAACCAACCACAGGGGCAGGGCGCGGGATGCCGTAGACGTTCTTTACACCTCGGGCCAGCCAATCCTCGTTCTTCATGATGGCAATGATGATCTCGGCAATGCCCAGTGTCGCGATCGCCAGATAGTCAGAGCGAAGGCCCAGCGCCGTCTTTCCGATCAGCCACGCCGCACCAGCGGCCAGCAAACCGCCCGCAGGCCAGGCCACAAGGACCGGCAGGTTCAAACCGCCAAGGTTGCCGGCAACTGCGGGTTCGATTGCCTCGACCCCCACAACGCTTGGATCAAATATTGCGCGGTAGACAAAGAACCCAACAAGGAGAATGGCAATAATCGTCAAGGTTTGGGCACGCCCCTTGGGCATCCGGGTCGCCACCAGCACAGCCGCCACAACGGTTGCTGCGCCTAAAAGCAACGCCAGAAGAATGCCATAACCACCCGAGGACCATGCGCCGGGGGTCGGCGGGGTCGATATCAAAACAACAGCCAGTCCACCCAGTGCGACAAAACCCATGACGCCGACGTTAAAGAGGCCGGCAAACCCCCATTGCAGGTTTACCCCAATCGCCATGATGGCCGAGATCAACCCCATGTTCAGGATCAGGATTGCGGCGTTCCAGCTTTGTGTGAAACCGGTCAGCAGGATCAGACCGCCAACGACAATGAAAAGCAGCGTGTTTTTGACGGACTCGGTCATACCGCTTTCCCCTTAAACAGGCCGGTAGGCTTGAACAGAAGCACGATCAGCAAGATGGCAAAGCTGACGGCGAATTTGTAATCAGTGGACAGGAATTGCACCAATCCCGAAGGCGCCAGACTTTCTGGCGCAACGTAAGTCAGTACCTTTTTCCATGCATAGGTAACAGTGACCTCTGAGAACGCGATGATGAACCCGCCCGCGATGGCGCCCAGCGGGTTGCCAAGGCCGCCGACAATGGCCGAAGCGAAGATCGGCAGCAGAAGTTGGAAATAGACAAAAGGCTTAAAGCTCTTGTCCAAACCATAAAGAACACCAGCGGTGGTCGCCAATGCTGCCACGATGATCCAGGTGATCATCACAACACGCTCGGGGTTAATACCTGAAAGCAGCGCCAGATCCTCGTTATCGGAATAGGCCCGCATCGATTTTCCCGTGCGGGTCTTGTTGAGGAACCAGAACAGCAGCGCCACCGCGATAACGGCAACTACCAGAGTGATGCCCTGAGAGGTCTTGATCGCAAGCCCCTCACGCAGTCCGGTCATCGCCTTGAAATCACGGGCGGATATGATGAACCGCGCGCCGTCCGAAAACCTTTGGTCATCCGGACCGATGATAAAGCGAACAAGCCCGTTCATGATGAACATGACACCCATCGAGACGATCACAAGGATCACCGGCTTGGCCTTTTGTTCCCGGTAGAACCGATAGACCAACCGATCGGTTATCAAAACAAGTACGATACAGCCCAGGATCGCAAAGGGCAGGGCCAGCAGCGCGGTGGGTAGCGGGCCAAAACTCACGCCGGCGGCTTGCAGGCCCCAGGTAACCAGCACGGCAATCATCGCACCAAAGGCCATCGTGTCGCCATGGGCAAAATTCGAAAACCGCAGGATGCCGTAGATAAGCGTGACCCCTAGCGCGCCAAGCGCCAATTGGCTGCCGTAAGCAACCGCAGGCACGATGACAAAGTTTGCCAGCGCGACTAACGCATTCAATAAGTCCATTTGATCGTCTCGTTCTTTCGGGTGCGGCTTTATGGCATGCGTTTTGCCATTTGCACAATCATTCCCACGTCTTTTCCGGCGTTAATTTGGGAAATTTTCAACCCGAAAGCGACAAAATCGGCATTGCTCCGATTGCTGATGACAGCGGCGTTCTCTTTGTGCGTGTTCAGGCGGGGCTGACCCGCCAGAACGGTTGTGGTTTGGGACCCCAACGGGGCGTATTGGACCTGGTGTCGTCAGCTGACCGTGCAGGTTCCACGCCCGTTTCGGCTGTTGGCTCCCGTTGCCCGGATCGCGAGCGTACCGCTTTCGTCGATAGTGTAACCGACGCTGCCGCCATTGGTGATTTGCAGAAATTCATAAGAACCAAGCCCTTTGAAAACATGCAGCTCGGCAATATCGCCATCGACGCTCAAGGTTCCTTTGGATGCGCCCTCAACACGTTTCAGCATGATTTTCTTGGGCGCTGTGGCAGGGGAACATTTGCCGGACTTGCAAATCTCTTCAATCTGACACTCGTAAACAAACTCAGCTCCCGGTGTATTCTGCGTTGTGGCCTGCGCGACAGCGGGCAGCAACAAGGCAGCAAGAGCGGCCAGATATTTCATATAAGCTCTCCTAAAAGGTGTTGGCCGACAAATCGGTCCATGTGTTGGTAAACCGGCCATCGAAGGGCGCGATTTCTGGGCCTCACTAGGTGGGAAAAATGGCGAGAATTAATCCTTCTGGGGACAGATTTCTGAATGCTGAAATTTCCAGAAGTCTGAGGCCACAGAAATTATACATTGAAAACTCAGGATATAATTCGATGAAGATTGGTTTCCTGACCGTTCCAGCGTAAAATCCGCCTTATTTTGGACAGATTTACCGACCGTCGCTGTAACGTTGTGCAAATCCTTGCGTACCGACATTGAAACAACCAGATTCGGGGATGCTGTCAGTAACCAGCAAATTATGGCGTCCGACGTTACGAACAGTATCACGCAACCTCAAGATGAAGTGATCCGCTTGGGACAACGCTTTGATCTCGGTGGGATATCCCTAGCTTTCCAGAACGGCTCGCCGGGAAATGCGAAGCCCAACTTACGGAATACGGATCACGTCATGGCGCAGACCCAGCGGCTCCGGGAACAGAAAGGCAAGACATGAAAAACGCGGCGATTTTGTTTTTAAGTTTGGTAGCGCCCGGTGTTGCGGCGGCTCAGAACGATCCTCTGAACGGTGAGGATTTTGTGGTGAACTGCGTCTCGGACAGCACGGGCAACGCGGTGACGCTGGCGCGGTCAGGGGCCACGGACAAAGGGTTCATTGTAACCGATGACGTCAAAGGTGAAGCCGTCATCATCGGCGGGCTGAACTCGCTGACGTTTTTGCACATTAAGGATAAAGATGTGATTACCTTTGTCGTCGACTTCGAGAATCTTGACTACGACATGTCGATCAGGGGCCCGCATGCCGCGCAGGACTTTGGGTCCTGTGGTGATCCGATAGGGTAAATGAGGTTTGATATCTGGCCAGTGAAAACGGGGTCGGGAATAGAAAACCCTGTTTTCCCGGCACAGCAATTTCAATGAAAGTTGGCGATGCTAATCCAACACGTCGAAACTTGGATAGTCGGCCTAGGCGGTTGCGGGAACAAAGACGAAGCTGAAGAGCGCCACATGGGCGTTGAGGTAGGCCACTAGTATTCTTCTCCGCAATGGCCATGGGTTACCAAAACGTCGACCATCCAACCTCTGGTTTGCGTGGTGATTGTAATGTCGGTGGGTTGGCCTTTGTGCAATTTGACTTGCATGTGCGCGATTTCGCTATCCTCAACACTGCTTGCGAAAACAGTGTTTTCTGTGGAAAGCTCTGGATCGATACTAAATTCTCCCATAGGGAACTTGCTGTCTTTTTCTGGAGAAACGGCAAAGGTATTCACCAGGCTCCCGATGGACGAGATTTCCAAGTTAAATCCGTCTCCAAGACATTCGACGGCCTCACAATCGTTGGAAATACAGTGTGCCCGAACTTCACACATCTTCATTCTACAATGCGACAGAGGAACACTTTCGGCGTAAGTCGCTTGCGGTAAAGCGAACCCAACAATGACCGAGGCAAGCAAGTAACACAGTCTTTGTTCAATAAACACCGTCGTTACCCCCCCAAGAAACTCTTCCGCACCTCCGGATCAGCCAACAGTTCCTTGCCCGTTCCAGTATAGGCATTCCGCCCCTGAACAAGCACATACCCCTTGTCCGCGATCTCCAGAGCCTGACGAGCATTCTGCTCCACCATCAGGATCGGCAGACCGGTCCGCGAAACTTCGATGATCCGGTCGAACAGCTCATCCATCACGATCGGCGAAACACCAGCGGTCGGCTCGTCCAACATCAGAACTTTGGGCTGAGTCATAAGCGCTCGGCCTACAGCGACCTGCTGACGTTGACCGCCCGACAGCTCTCCGGCCGCTTGATTTCGCTTGTCGCGCAGGATGGGGAAGAGGTCGTAGACCTGTTCCATGGTTTGGCTGATGTCGTCGCGACGGATGAAAGCGCCCATCTCAAGGTTTTCTTCAACCGTCATCGAGGTGAAGATGTTTGAGGTTTGCGGCACAAACCCCATCCCGCGGATAACGCGGTCCTGCGGAGTGAGGTTGGTGATGTCTTCACCGTCCAGCCGGACAGATCCCGACCGGACATCCAGCATTCCAAAAACGGCCTTCATCGCAGTAGACTTACCTGCGCCATTGGGGCCAACGATCACCGCGATCTGACCTTTGTCCACAGCGATGGTGCACTCATGCAAGATGTCCGGCCCCTTGCCATAACCACCGGTCATGGTGTCACCGATCAGAAACGGCTCAGACATTCACAGGATCCTTCTTCATCTGGCCTTCAAATATCCCGGGGGTTTCGGGGCAGCGACCCCATTTGCGCAAACTGTGTGCACTCACTCTCATCACATCGCTCATGCCCCGGCCTCTAGTTTGTCTTTGTTCTTCAGGCCAGTGCCCAGATAGGCCTCGATCACGTGCTCATTGGCTTTGATCTCGTCCAGTGTACCCTCGGCCAGGACTTTCCCCTCGGCCATACAGATGACCGGGTCGCAAATCTTGCCGATAAAATCCATGTCGTGTTCGATAACGACAAAAGTATAACCGCGTTCTTTGTTCAAACGCAGGATGGTGTCGGCGATGGTCATCAGCAGGGTGCGGTTCACGCCCGCGCCGACCTCGTCCAGAAACACGATCTTGGCGTCGACCATCATGGTGCGGCCGAGTTCCAGCAGCTTCTTTTGCCCGCCAGAGACCTGACCTGCCTTGTGGTCGGCCAGGTGCTCAATGGTCAGAAACTCCAGAACCTCATCCGCTTTAGCCATTAGGGCACGTTCTTCGTCGGCGATGCGCTTGCGACTGAACCAGGTGTTCCACAGCGATTCACCCGATTGGGCGCCGGGCACCATCATCAGATTCTCGCGGCAGGACATCGAAGAGAATTCATGCGCGATCTGAAAGGTGCGCAGCAAACCCTTGTGAAACAGGTCATGCGGGGGAAGGCCGGTAATTTCTTCGCCGTCCATGTACACCCTGCCGCTGGTCGGTGGCAGAACGCCCGCGATCACGTTGAAAAGGGTGGTCTTTCCCGCCCCGTTTGGCCCGATCAGGCCTGTGATCGAACCTTTTTGGATTTCCAGCGACGCCCCATCCACCGCGTGAAACCCGCCGAAATGCTTGTGCACGTCCTCGACGACGATCATCTATTCCCCTAGCCACCCTTGTCGGTGTTTCTGCTTCCTCGACCTCAAAAGGTGAGGTTCGGCCTTTTTTCATTGAAACAGCCCGGACACAAGGCCCGGGCTGCTTGATTTTATGACGTTTAAGACCGGTTCAACGGAAGTTGACGGTCTTGTTTTCGCCGTCGGTTACTTCGATCTCGCGATAAGAACCCGCGCTTTCACCGGGGCCGATCAGCTCAACACCCGACGCGCCGACATAGTCGATGTCCTGACCAGCGGCGAGAAGCTCCAGACCTTTGGCCAGTTCACCCGGATAGATCTTCTCACCCGGGGCGTTGGCGACATCCAAGATCTTGGCACCGTATTCAGCCGGGTTAGTGGAACCTGCCGCCTGCATGGCCAGCATGAACAGCGCGGCAGCGTCATAGGATTCAGGCGAATAGGGCGACGAACCGTCAAAGCCTGCGGCTTCGGCCATGGCAAAGTACTTTTCAGCACCTTCACCGCCCGAACCGGCGATCTGACCGAACGAGCCGTTCAGGTCGGGACCGACGTTGGAAGGCAGCGAGTCACCGATCATGCCGCCCGGCAGACCGAATGTGTCAAAGGCACCGCTGTCCAGCGAGGACTGGATGATGCCCAGACCGCCCTGGTCCAGATAGCCTGCGACAACCAGAATGTCGCCACCAGCCGACGCCAGCGCACCAACTTCAGCCGAGTAGTCAGCCTTGCCGTCTTCGTGCGCGGCAACGATGGTCACTTCACCGCCGGCTGCTTCGAACGAGGATTGGATCGCGTCTGCCAGACCCTTGCCGTAGTCGTTGTTGGTATAGGTCAGGGCGATCGAGTTGATGCCGCGATCCTTCAGGATGTCAGCCATCACTTCGCCTTCACGTGCATCCGACGGGGCGGTGCGGAAGAATAGACCATTGTCTTCCATGGTCGACAGACCCGGTGATGTCGCCGACGGCGAGATCATGACCATGCCGTTCGGGATCGCAACGTTTTGCAGGATCGCACCGGTCACCCCCGAGCAGTCGCCGCCGACAATACCAGCAACGCCGTCCGCGATCATACGTTCGCCGTTCGAGGTCGCCAGACCGTTGTCGATACAACCGGTGTCAGCGCGCGACGCGGTGACCTTTGAGCCGTCCAGCAGTTTGCCGGATTCGGTGACTTCGGCCATCGCCATTTCAGCGCCGGAACCCATTGCAGGTGCAAGCGATTCAATCGGGCCGGTAAAGCCGAAGAGGACGCCCAAAGTGACGTCTTCGGCCAGTGCCGGACCAGCCAGCAGAGCGGATGCTGCGGTTGCAGTAAGCAGCTTTTTCATATGGTTACTCCCTTATTGGAACGTATTCGTTCTGGGCAAGACCCTAGGCAAGCTGTCTGGAAAAGAAAAGTCCTAACGCAAATGTGTTTTTGCCAAGAATAAACCTATTTGTTTTGATGAGTTTGTCACGTTTTACCAAAGTTGGAGATTCTCATGCTTAGGGCTGCCGCGATTCTGGTCCTGTCGGTTTTTGCCGGCCCCATCAGCGCCGATACCCTTCAAACCTCAGCCGGGACGGTTCAGGTCACGGCGATGGTCACCGGGCTGGATGCACCTTGGGCGATCGGCTTATTGCCCGGAGGCGGAACATTGGTGACCGAACGGGACGGCGATCTTTTGTTTGTCTCGGAAGGCGAGGTCAAACGCATTGCCGGGGTGCCCAAGGTGGCTGCGAACGGGCAGGGCGGGCTGCTCGATATCACCGTGGCACGGGATTTTCCGCAGACCCGCGAGGTGTTTCTCACCTTCTCCAAACCCCAAAGTGGCGGGGCGGGAACCGCGGTGGCCGTGGCGCGCCTGTCGGAAAACGGGAGCCGCTTGAACAACGTACGGATCATTTTCGAAGCAGTTCCGGGCGGTTCGACTGGCCGACATTTCGGTTCGCGCGTGGTCGAGGCGCAGGACGGAACGCTGTTTGTTACGATTGGGGATCGCGGCGACCGTCCGTCAGCGCAAGACAGGTCAAACCACATGGGCACCGTTATTCGCATCAATCGCGATGGCACGGTACCTGCCGACAACCCTTTTGTCGGACAGGCTGGAATTCGCCCTGAGATTTGGTCATTTGGTCATCGCAACCCGCAGGGCGCTGGGTTGGACAGGCAAGGTCGCTTGTGGATTTCAGAGCATGGTGCGAAGGGCGGGGATGAAGTGAACCTGATCCAACCGGGGCGGAATTTCGGCTGGCCGGTGATCTCCTACGGCGTTCACTATTCGGGCCAAAAAATCGGAGAGGGGACCTCGAAACCCGGGATGGAACAGCCGGAACACTATTGGGATCCGTCCATCGCACCGTCCGGTTTGCTGGTCTATTCCGGCAAGCTTTGGCCAGAGTGGCGGGGCGATATCTTTGTCGGGTCGCTCAAGTTTGACTACATCTCGCGCCTTGAAGGAACACCGCTGCGCGAGGTCGAACAGATCAAAGGGCCGGAAACCGAGCGCGTTCGCGATATCGTCGAAGCCCCGGATGGGGCAATCTGGTTTATTTCGGTGGGACAGGGAGCCATCTATCGCATGACCCCCGGATAGGCGTAGATCAGACGGACAACCGCCCGCTTTGCGCACCACGTTCACGATAAGGCGTGGTGTTGTAATGGGCCCGGTAGCATTTTGAGAAATGGCTGGGCGAGGCAAAGCCGCAAGCCAAAGCCACGTTGATCACACTCATGTCCGTCTGCATCAGCAGGTTGCGTGCTTTGTGCAGGCGCAATTCCATGTAGTAGCGTTTGGGTGAGCGGCTGAGATAGCGGCGGAAAAGGCGTTCCAGTTGTCGGGTGGACATGCCCACGTCTTTTGCCAGAATCGATGGCGAGATCGGCTCTTCGATATTCTTTTCCATCATCAGGATAACCTGGCTTAGCTTGGGGTGTCGTACACCAATCCGGGTCGGGGTCGACAGGCGCTGTGTATCCTGATCGGTACGGATCGAGGAATAGATCATCTGGTCCGCCACGGCGTTCGCCAGATCCTCACCATAATCATCGGCAATGATCTTGAGCATCAGGTCGATTGAGGACGTGCCGCCCGCAGTCGTCATCCGGTTTCCGTCGATCTGAAACACTGATTTGGTCAGTTCAACTTCGTCGAACTCTTCGATAAAGCTGTCCGAGTTTTCCCAGTGGATCGTTGCGCGTTTACCGTCCAGCAATCCGGCCTTGGCCAACGTAAAGGCTGCTGTGCACAGACCGCCGATGCGCAAACCGCGCCGCGCTTCGCGGCGGACCCAGTTCAGCACTTTCTTTGTTGTCGCCAGTTGCACGTCGACGCCGCCGCAGATCAAGACCACGTCATCGCGTTGCAGTTCGACCAAGTCGGTTTCAACGTTAAAGGTAGTCCCGGCAGAACAGCTGACCGTATCACCACCTTCACCGGCCAGGGCCCACGTGTAGAGTTCTTTGTCTGCCATACGGTTGGCAATCCGCAGGCTGTCCAACGCCGAGGCAAAAGACAGCAGGGAAAACTTGTCCAAAAGGACAAACACGAAATGCCGAGGATTGGCCTCAGCGCCTTCCACTGTGACAACTTGGCGTTGCTCTTGCATGGCTTGGTGTCCTTGATTCGGCGCGTTGTTACGTCGCGTCCGGCGTCGTTGTTGCCAGCCACCATGATCAAAGCTTGTTTCCGACGTCAAGAGGCGCAAAAGGGATATGGTCAGTCTTCAATGCATTTTGTATAGAGACGACCTGACTACTTCAGCGGAGATCAAAGCTATGACCGAATGGCAAAAAACGAACTGGCGCAACAAGCCCCGGGTTCAGATGCCAGACTATATCGATGCGGCCGCGCTGGCCAAAGTCGAGGCTCAGCTTTCTCAGTATCCCCCGCTGGTCTTTGCTGGCGAAGCACGGCGTCTCAAACAACATCTGGGTGCCGCCGGTCGCGGCGAGGCTTTCCTGTTACAGGGCGGGGATTGTGCTGAAAGCTTTGAACAATTCAGCGCGGATGCAATTCGTGACACCTTTAAGGTGATGCTGCAGATGGCGATGGTACTGACCTATGGTGCCAAGGTGCCCGTGGTCAAAGTGGGCCGTATGGCGGGCCAGTTTGCCAAGCCGCGCAGTGCGCCGACCGAGGTTCTGGACGGTGTTGAGTTGCCCAGCTACCGCGGTGACATCATCAACGAGCTGGCTTTCACGCCCGAAGCCCGCATCCCGAATCCCAGCAAGATGCTGCAGGCCTACACGCAGGCTGCCGCTACCTTGAACCTGTTGCGTGCATTCTCGACCGGCGGATTCGCCGATATGAGCATGGTGCATTCGTGGACATTGGGCTTCACGGATGAACAGGATGTACAGAAATACTCGGAAATTGCTGACCGTATCCAAGACACGATCGACTTCATGGATGCCGCCGGGATCACAGCGGACACTACGCATGAGTTCTCAACCGTGGAGTTTTACACCAGCCACGAAAGCTTGCTGCTGGAATACGAAGAGGCTCTGACCCGTCTCGATTCTACTTCCGGCAACTGGTTGGCAGGGTCCGGTCACATGATCTGGATCGGCGACCGTACGCGTCAGCCAGACGGTGCGCATGTGGAATTCTGCAGCGGGGTACTGAACCCGATTGGTCTAAAATGCGGCCCGACCACGACAGCCGAGGACCTCAAGGTTCTTATGGCCAAGCTGAACCCGGAAAACGAAGAGGGTCGCCTGACCCTGATCGCACGGTTTGGCGCAGGCAAGGCAGGCGAGCACCTGCCGCGCCTGGTCAAGGCGGTTAAGGAAGAGGGCGCCAAGGTCACCTGGGTTTGCGACCCGATGCATGGCAACACGATCAAGTCGGCAACCGGGTACAAAACCCGTCCGTTCGACTCGGTCCTGCGTGAGGTACGCGACTTCTTTGGCGTCCATCAGGCCGAAGGCACGGTTCCTGGTGGTGTGCATTTTGAGATGACCGGTCTGGACGTCACAGAATGCACCGGCGGCGTGCGCGCGGTGACCGAAGAGGACCTGTCAGATCGTTACCACACAGCGTGCGACCCACGCCTGAACGCATCGCAGTCCTTGGAACTGGCATTCCTGGTCGCAGAAGAGCTGACCAACCTGCGCCGCGACCGCAAGAACCGCGCAGCCAGTTAAGGTTATAGACAATAATCGGAAAAGGCGGGCTGGATGGGCCCGCCTTTTTTTGTTTGTGACTTAGTCATCGCGCGACACAACCAGCCTCAGATGTGAACCGGGACGGTCAAATTTTTGCTGATCTTCTGCGAATCCGGTCTGGACCGTTTGCGACGGTTGTTTGGGAACCTGCACATCCGACACCGGGCGCAAATTGGTTTCTGAGATTGTGAATCGTCGGGGTGTTGCACCTATAGCGCCGTCGCTGACCATTACGCCCAGAATGCGGCTGACATCACCTAAATCGCTTTTCAGCGGTAACAGAAGCATGCGGGCCTGTAACTGCACACGCCCCAACCGACCTGATGATTCCAGGGTCAGATTGGCGATAGCTGGTTGTGCGAATACCTGTTCCGACACGGTCTTGATCTGGTCCCGCGCGCCGGGCTCAAAGAAGGAAGTCAGCGGCATACCACGCACTTCCATCCCGGCCAGCTGGTTCAAATGCCTCCCGGCCAGACGGAATCGGGTAAGTCCGGGGGCGATGCGTTCCAGAACGAAAGTGTATTCCAAAATGTTCTCAAGCCCGCGCGGGTCGATTTGCGACCGCATGGGAACCCCATCACCTGTCAGAAGCGCCGTCCAATACGCCTCGGCCTGGCGGATAGGCGAAAGGCTGCGCCCGCTGTCAAAACGATCCATAGAGACGATCTTTCCAAAACTTGACCCGAAACCGTTCCCGAAAAAGGTTTTCATCATTATCACCCTGGCGCCTATCGACCGTCATTTTCCTAAAATGCGAAGTACCGGGGACCTCTATCCGAGGCCAGTGTCCGCAGCTGTAAGACTGACGCAGGTTGATTCAATTTTGGAGCAAATCTTTAACGAATGGTTAACGACTGACGGGCAAAGGCAGAGTCAGCAAACTCTTGCCCTGTGCGCGCAGTTCGCATTAGGTGCGCCCAGCAAACTGAAAACAGGCAGCTATGGAAAGGGCAGGCATGATTGAATCCATGACGGGTTTCGCCTCGGGCAAAGGGGCGTTTGGCCCGCATAGCTGGACGTGGGAGTTACGCAGCGTGAACGGCAAGGGGCTGGACATGCGTCTGCGCGTGCCGGACTGGTTGACCGGGCTTGAGGCTGCGTTGCGCGCCGCGATGTCGAAAAAACTAAGCCGGGGCAATGTGACATTGTCTTTGCGCCTCAGCCGAGATGAGACGCAGGCGGACCTGGTCCTGAACGAGACTGCCATGAGTGCCGTTCTTGAGGCTGTGGCGCGAACGCAGGAAATGGCCATTGCGCGGGACGTGACCCTTAGGCCCTCGACGGCCGCTGATCTGATCTCGCTCAAGGGTATGTTGGATGCGGGCAGTGATGGGGATGACCCGGGCCCATTGGTTGGCCAACTGACGGCAGAATTCAGTGGCCTATTGGGCGAATTCATAGAAATGCGCCAGTCCGAGGGTCGGGCGCTGGCAACAGTTCTGGAAGATCAACTTGGGCAGGTGGCTTCATTGACGGTCCAAGCGGCTGAGCTGGCAGAGCAACGCAAGGACAAGATGGCCGAGGCGCTGCGGGATAATCTGGCGCGGGTAATGGACAACGCGCAGGGGGCTGATCCGGACCGCGTCGCTCAGGAATTGGCGTTGATCGCCGTCAAGGCGGACATCACCGAAGAGATTGATCGCTTGAAGGCGCATGTCGTGGCGGCGCGGGATCTGCTGGCGCAGGACGCGGCGGTCGGGCGCAAGCTGGATTTCCTAATGCAGGAATTCAACCGTGAGGCAAATACTCTGTGCTCAAAGGCGCAAAGCGCGGAATTGACAGCGGTCGGCCTTGAGTTGAAGGCCGTAATAGATCAGATGCGTGAGCAAGTGCAGAACGTAGAATAACCACAGGAGCGCCCAAATGGCGGATCGACGCGGCCTATTAATCATTCTGTCCTCGCCTTCGGGGGCCGGTAAATCGACCCTGGCGAAACGGCTGATGCAGTGGGATTCCGAGCTTGAGTTCTCGGTCTCGGCCACCACCCGCGCACCACGCCCGGGTGAGGAAGACGGGCGCGAGTATTACTTCCTGAGTGAAGATGCGTTCCGGCAGCAGGTGTCCGAGGGACAAATGCTGGAACACGCGCACGTGTTCGGTAATTTCTACGGCTCACCGGCGGGTCCGGTACGCGAGTCCATTAACAGCGGCAAAGACGTTCTGTTTGACGTGGACTGGCAAGGCGAGGTGCAAATCCGCAATTCGGATCTGGGCAAGCACGCTTTGTCGATCTTTATCCTGCCGCCGTCTATCCCCGAGCTGCGCCGCAGGCTGGAAAGCCGCGGTCAGGACAGTGAAGACGTGATCGCCAAGCGGATGTTGAAAAGCTGGGATGAGATTAGCCACTGGGGCTATTATGACTATGTTCTGATCAATGACGATCTGGATGCCACCGAAGAGAAGCTGAAAACCATCGTCAGCGCCGAACGCATGCGCCGCATCCAGCAGCCCAGCCTGCAGAACCATGTCCGCACGTTGCAAAACGAATTTGAGGGCTTGGCATGACCATTTACGCTTTGGGTGACCACGCGCCGCAAATCCACGAAGACACCTGGGTTGCGCCGGACGCCAACCTGATTGGGAAAGTCGTTCTGGAGCAGGGTGCCTCGGTCTGGTTCGGCTGCACCATCCGCGCCGACCACGAAGAGATCCGCGTGGGCGAGGGCAGCAACGTCCAGGAAAACTGCGTCATGCATATCGACGCCGGGTATCCGCTGACCATTGGTAAGAACTGCACCATCGGACACAAGGTCATGCTGCATGGCTGCACGATCGGGGAAAACACACTGATCGGAATGGGCGCGATTGTCTTGAACGGCGCAAAGATCGGGAAAAACTGTCTTATCGGTGCCGGCGCACTGATTACCGAAGGCAAGGAAATACCCGATAACTCTCTGGTTATGGGGTCACCGGGCAAAGTTGTGCGGGAACTGGATGCGGCGGCAGCGCAAAAAATCACCTTCAGCGCGCTTCACTATCAGCAGAATATGCGCGCGTTTCGCAAAACTTTGAAACCTGTGTCTTAGGTTGATTCCAAACGCATCAAGAGTGACGGAAATGCCAAACGACCTGCTTGCTGAAATTGTGTCGGCCATTCCGATGCCCACGCTTATGGTTGATCAGACCGAGCGCATCATAGCGGCAAACACCGAAGCCAGAACTATGCTGGGTCAGAACATCGAAGGCCGCCATTTCGCAACGATCCTTCGGCAGCCACAAGTCATCGACGCGATGGAGCAGAGCCTGCGCAGTAAAGGCCCAGCCAAAACGCGCCATTTGTCCAATGATGGTGCCCAGGACACCACTTTCGAAGTGCAATGCCGTTACATGAAGGGTGTGGGCGCGGTGGAGGGTGGTGCCGTGATGGTCGTTTTCCAGGACGTCACGCATCTGGAACAGGCCGGACAAATGAGGCGCGATTTTGTGGCGAATGTCAGCCACGAACTGCGCACGCCTCTGACTGCTCTGATGGGCTTCATAGAAACATTGCGTGGTCCAGCGCGAGATGATGCAGCCGCCCGTGAGCGGTTTCTGCAGATCATGACCGACGAAGCCAATCGAATGAACCGGCTGGTCGGCGATCTGCTATCCCTGAACCGGGTCGAGAGCGAAGAGCGGGTTCGCCCCAGGGAGCAGCTTGATCTGACAGGTCTGTTGCAATCAACGCTTACAACGCTGCGTCCCCTTGCTGAGGCCGCAAAAGTGGACCTGACACTGGATGCGTCATCAGGGCCAATCTCGGTGACCGGAGACAGCGACCAATTGCGTCAGGTGTTCACGAACCTGATCGAGAATGCCATCAAATATGGCGGTAGCGGCGGTAGTGTTGATGTGCGCATTCAGTCATCTGAGCGCGACACCGCCATGCGCGGCCCTGCGGTTCGGGTACAGATCGCAGACAAAGGCCCAGGGATTGATGCCGTGCATCTGCCGCGCCTGACCGAGCGATTCTATCGCGCCGACAGTCACAGATCCCGCGAGCTGGGCGGTACGGGGCTGGGCCTTGCGATTGTAAAACATATTGTAAACCGCCACAGGGGGCGGCTACGGGTCGAAAGCGATCTGGGAAAAGGCTCTGTATTTACAGTGATTTTGCCGCGCTGATTTTCGGCCAATGACGCAGGTTCATTTCAGACGCGCGCTGTGTTCCGTACTGTCCTGTTAAGAAAACTTAAGAAAATCGTTACGTGTCATAAAACCGTTACGTACTTGTCACAAAAGGCTTACGCACGGCTTTTAGGAGTTCGCGCAGATCATCATGGGGTGATCACAATTTATCTTTTCAGGGAGACTGAAATGTCCTTTGTAAAACTGTCGGCTTCGGCGCTTACCATTGCTGCTGTATCGGCCACCGCGGCCGCCGCTCGTGATCAGGTTCAGGTTGCGGGTTCTTCAACCGTGCTGCCATACGCCTCGATCGTAGCAGAAGCCTTCGGTGAGAATTTTGACTTCCCGACACCGGTTGTTGAATCGGGTGGTTCCTCGGCAGGTCTGAAGCGTTTCTGTGAAGGTGTTGGCGAAAACACCATCGACGTTGCGAACGCATCGCGCCAGATCCGTGAAAAAGAAATCAAAGCCTGTGCTGAAAACGGCGTTACTGACATCATCGAAGTTCAGATCGGTTATGACGGCATCGTTTTCGCATCCGACATCAACGGCAACTCTTTCGAGTTCACGCCGGAAGACTGGTACAAAGCTTTGTCCGCTCAGATCGTCGTTGACGGTGAACTGGTCGACAACCCCAACAAAACCTGGGCCGACGTAAACCCTGCATTCCCGGCACAGCCGATCGCAGCCTTCATCCCGGGCACCAAGCACGGCACTCGTGAAGTGTTCGAAGACAAAGTGATCCTGGCTGGTTGTGAGCATCTGGGCGACTTTGACGTCTACAAAGCGGCCAATGGCGACGACAAGAAAGCCGCCGAGAAAGCCTGTATCGCTCTGCGTACCGATGGCGTTTCGGTCGACATCGACGGTGACTACACCGAAACTCTGGCCCGTATCGACAGCAACAAAGACGGCATCGGCGTCTTTGGTCTGGCGTTCTACGAGAACAACACCGACAAGCTGCAAGTCGCAACCATGTCTGACGTTGTTCCTTCGACCGAGTCGATCGCAACCGGCGAATACCCGGTTTCGCGCCCGCTGTTCTTCTACGTGAAGAAAGCGCATATCGGCGTGATCCCCGGCCTGAAAGAATATGCTGAGTTCTTTGTCGCTGACGAGATCGCAGGTCCCGACGGTCCGCTGGCAGAATACGGCCTGGTATCCGACCCTGAGCTGGTCAAGGTACAGGAAGCTGTTGCCAACGAAACCGTCCTGGGCGGCGGTTCCTAATCACTCTTACGAACGGAACCGGGGCGGTTTTTCTCGCCCCGGTTCTTTTTGACTCCATCTCTGCCATCCCCACGGAGTTCTCATGGCGTTATCCTGGCTGTTGCTTATCCTGCTTGCGCTGGCAGTGATCGGATTTTTTGCGGGTCGGTCCCGCGCTCTGGCAAGTGCGGGTGGTAACGTCCGCGATTTGCATTCTTTACCGTCTTACTACGGTTACAACGTTGCGCTGACGGCTCTGGTTCCTGCAGTTGGGGTGCTGATCGTCTGGCTCCTTGCCCAACCGATGATCGTGAACAGCACGGTATCCGAGCTTATTCCCGATCATGCAGTGCCCGAAGGGTCGGATCGCGGCCTGATCATGAGCGAAGTGCGCCGTGTCGCCTACGGCTTGGACGGCGCTGTTGCCAGCGGTGCGATGACCGAAACTCAAGCCCGGAACGGCAATGCGGATATCGAAGCGCTGACGAAAACGCTGAAAGACGCAGGCCAGGTTCTTACTCAGGACATCACACAGCCGATTTTGGTTGCAGCACAAAAGTTCCGCAGCATGACGTCCACAGGGACAGTTGCCATGCAAGTCGTAGTGCTGGCGATGGCACTACTTGGGGCCGCCTTTGCCTATGTGCGTACGCACAAGGAGTTTCGGGCGCGCAACGTGGTAGAGCAGGGGGTTCTGGCCCTTCTATTGCTGGCCGCGTCAATCGCGATCCTGACAACCATCGGCATTGTTCTGTCGATGCTGTTTGAGACGATGAACTTCTTCCAGCTGCATTCGTGGAAGGACTTCTTCTTCGGCAGCACGTGGGCACCGAACTTCCGCGGAGGCAGTGAGCTGTCGATCCTACCGCTGTTGTGGGGCACGCTGTACATCTCCGTGATCGCGCTGCTTGTGGCGGTTCCGATTGGCCTGTTTGCCGCGATCTATCTGTCTGAATATGCTTCGGGCGTGACGCGGTCCATCGCGAAACCGCTGCTGGAAATCCTCGCAGGTATTCCGACCATTGTTTACGGCCTGTTTGCCTTGCTAACTGTGGGTCCTGCGCTGGTGTCGATGTTTGGTGACGGTGGCGCGTTGGGAGTGGGCTGGATGGCCAGTTCGAACGCGGTTCTGACCGCTGGGCTGGTTATGGGGATCATGCTGATCCCGTTTGTCTCATCTCTGTCGGATGACATCATCAACGCGGTGCCGCAATCCATGCGTGACGGCTCGCTGGGTTTGGGAGCGACGCATTCGGAAACCGTGCGCAATGTGATTCTACCGGCAGCGCTGCCGGGCATTGTCGGCGCGATCCTTCTGGCCGCAAGCCGCGCCATTGGCGAAACGATGATTGTTGTGATGGCCGCCGGAGCGATCGCCAAATTCTCGGGCAACCCGTTCGAAGCGATGACAACCATCACCACGCGGATTGTCAGCCAGCTGACAGGCGATACCGATTTTGCCAGCCCCGAAACGCTGGTGGCCTTTGCGCTGGGTCTGACCCTGTTCATCATCACACTGGGGCTGAACATCTTTGCCCTCTACATCGTACGCAAATACCGGGAGCAGTACGAATGACCGATATTTCCCAAATGCCTGACGCTGCTCCGACCACGAAGCCCAAGGGCGGCTCGCTGTTCGAAAAGGACGCGCGCACCAAGCGGCGCAACGCAGCCGAAAGCCGGTTCAAAATGTATGGCATCGCCGCCATTGGGATCGGATTGCTGATGCTGATTGTGCTGGTGACCAATATTGTCACCGCTGGCACCGGTGCCTTTCGGCAAAGCTTTCTTGAACTGAATGTCGAATTGAAGGCCGACAAGCTGGACAAGAAGGGTAACCGGAACATCGAGGATATCAAGAAGGTTTCGACCTTTGGCTATGCCCCTCTGATCGCGTCTGCGCTGGAAAGCGAAGTCGAAAAGCTGAGCATCCAGACAGACCTGAAACCCAAGGAGATGGGCAAGATCCTGTCCAAGGCCGCGCAAGCCGAGTTGCGGAACTATGTGATCGCCAACCCCGATGAGATCGGCAAAACGGTCAGCTTCCGCTTTTTGGTCAACAGCCGTGTCGATGGCTACATGAAAGGTCGCGTGACCCGCGATTCGATTGCCAACGACAAGAGTATCTCGGTCGAACAGTTGGATTTCGTGGATCAACTGCGCGATGCAGGTGTGCTGTACAAAGCCTTCAACCCGGATTTCATTTTGGGTGCAGATGCGTCAGACCAGCGGCCCGAAGCGGCCGGGATCGGTGTCTCTATGCTGGGTTCATTGTTCATGATGTTGGTCGTCCTGGCGCTGGCCTTGCCCATCGGTGTAGCGGCTTCGATTTATCTTGAGGAATTTGCGCCACAGAACCGGTTGACCGATATCATCGAGGTCAACATCTCGAACCTGGCCGCTGTTCCGTCGATCGTGTTCGGTATTCTGGGTCTGGCTGTGTTCATCAACTACATGCACCTGCCGACGTCAGCCCCGTTGGTGGGTGGTCTGGTGCTGACACTGATGACGCTGCCGACGATCATCATCTCGACCCGCGCGTCGCTGAAAGCTGTACCGCCGTCGATCCGTGATGCGGCGCTTGGGGTAGGGGCCTCGAAAATGCAGGCGGTGTTCCACCATGTCCTGCCGCTGGCTGCACCCGGCATTCTGACCGGTACCATCATTGGTCTGGCGCAGGCACTGGGGGAAACCGCACCGTTGTTGCTGATCGGGATGGTAGGCTTTATCGCCTCAAATCCGCCCGATGGCATTGTCGCGGGCTTCCTGTCACCAAACTCGGCCATGCCGGCGCAGATCTATGAATGGTCCAAGCGCGCCGACCCGGCCTTTTATGAACGTGCATGGGGGGGCATCATCATCCTGTTGATCTTCCTCGTTACAATGAACACCATTGCGGTACTTCTGCGCCGCCGCTTTGAACGCCGCTGGTAAATGGGGCTATTATGAATGATATGACACGAGTGGAGAGAACCGTGGACTCCAAAGCCATCAAGATCGCCGCCAACAACGTTCAGGTCTACTACGGCGACACGCACGCCATCAAAGACGTGGACGTCCAGATCGAGGACAAGACCGTAACGGCCTTTATCGGCCCATCGGGCTGCGGCAAGTCCACTTTTCTGCGCTGCCTCAACCGGATGAACGACACCATCGACATTTGCCGGGTCGAGGGCGATATCCTGCTGGACGGCGAAGATATCTATGACAAGCGTGTCGACCCGGTGCAGTTGCGTGCCAAGGTCGGAATGGTGTTTCAGAAACCCAACCCGTTCCCCAAGTCGATCTATGACAACGTGGCCTATGGCCCGCGCATCCATGGTCTTGCAAAGAACAAATCGGAACTGGATGATATCGTTGAGAAATCTCTGCGTCGTGCTGCGATATGGGATGAGGTCAAGGACCGCTTGGACGCCCCCGGTACAGGCCTGTCCGGTGGTCAGCAACAGCGCCTGTGCATTGCCCGTGCCGTGGCAACGGAACCTGAGGTTTTGCTGATGGACGAGCCATGCTCGGCGTTGGACCCGATTGCCACTGCGCAAGTCGAGGAACTGATTGACGAACTGCGGTCGCGCTATTCGGTGGTGATCGTGACCCACTCAATGCAACAGGCTGCGCGGGTGAGCCAGAAAACGGCGTTCTTCCATTTGGGCAACCTCGTGGAATTCGGCGAAACCGGCCAGATCTTTACCAACCCCGAAGACCCCCGCACGGAAAGCTACATCACCGGCCGTATCGGCTGAGGACAGGTATTTGAACATGACCGAACAACATATTGCATCCGCATTCGACCGCGACCTTGAAGCGGTTCAGGCCCATATCATGAAGATGGGCGGTCTGGTCGAGGCCGCGATCATGAACGCCGCGCGCTCGCTTGAAACCCGGGATGTCGAATTGGCCCAACAGGTGCGTCAGGGCGACAAAGCCATTGATGCGCTTGAGGATCTGATCAACGAAGAAACCGCGCGGGTGATCGCGCTGCGGGCACCCACAGCGAGCGACCTGCGTCTGGTTCTGTCTGTTCTGAAGGTCTCGGCCAACCTGGAACGCATTGGCGACTATTCCAAAAACATCGCCAAACGCACCACGGTTCTGGTCGACGCCGGTGAGATCAACGGCAGTGCCGCCGCCCTGCGCCGTATGGCGCGCGAGGTTGAGCGGATGCTGCGCGACGCGTTGGACGCCTATATTCAACGTGACGCCGAATTGGCCGCTGACGTGATCCAGCGGGATGAAGAAGTAGACCAGATGTACAATGGCCTGTTCCGCGAGTTCCTGACCTTCATGGCCGAAGATGCACGCAATATCTCATCGTGCATGCACCTGCATTTCATTGCCAAGAACATCGAACGGATGGGTGATCACGTAACAGCCATCGCAGAACAGGTGGTCTATCTGGTGACTGGGGAACGGCCATCGGAAGCACGTCCCAAAGCTGATACCACCTCGCAAACCGCCTAGGAGGCAACGATTATGTCCGCTGATCAGCCTACGGTACTGGTTGTTGAGGATGAACTGGCCCAGCGTGAAGTGCTGGCTTACAACCTCGAAGCAGAAGGGTTTCGTGTATCCAAGGCGGCCAATGGTGACGAGGCGTTGCTACTGGTTGATGAAGACAATCCGGACATCATCGTTTTGGACTGGATGATGCCCAACCTCAGCGGGATCGAAGTGTGCCGCCGCCTTAAAACGCGCCCGGATACACGATCGATCCCCATCATCATGCTTTCCGCCCGGTCGGAAGAGGTCGACAAGGTGCGTGGTCTGGAAACCGGGGCGGATGACTATGTGGTCAAGCCGTATTCGGTTGTCGAGCTTATGGCGCGCGTGCGCACACAGTTGCGCCGTGTTCGCCCGGCGACGGTCGGTATCAAGCTTGAATTTGCGGATATCATTCTGGATTCCGAGACACACAAGGTCAGCCGAAACAGCAAGCCGCTGAAACTGGGCCCGACCGAGTTTCGTCTGCTGAGCACGTTCATGGAAAAACCGGGTCGTGTCTGGAGCCGCGAACAGTTGCTGGACCGGGTCTGGGGGCGCGATATCTACGTCGATACCAGAACGGTCGATGTTCACATCGGCCGCTTGCGCAAGGCGCTGACGCAGCATGGCGGTGAAGATCCTGTGCGTACGGTCCGCGGCGCAGGGTATGCGCTGGGGTAAAAACACGGGGCAGGGCGCACTGCCCTGTTCTATGCGGTTTACTCATGGTTCGTTGCGAATCTGTAGCTGTTATTTGCGGTTACGGCAGGGTATTTTGCGACAAAGCCGACTAGCGGAGAACCAAAATGAACGCCCCGAACACCAAACCGACTTTGCGCGCCAAAGATGCACCTGACATGGGGGCGTTCTCGTGGGACGATCCATTTCGTCTGGCGGATCAGCTAACAGAAGATGAGCGCATGATCGCCGCGAGTGCGCAGGCATATTGTCAGGAAAAGCTGCAACCACGGGTTCTGGAAGCCTTCCAGAACGAGGAAACGGACCCGGAAATCTTCCGCGAAATGGGTGAAATGGGCCTTTTGGGCACCACGATCCCCGAAGAATACGGCGGTCTTGGTAGCGGCTATGTGTCTTACGGTCTGGTCGCGCGCGAGGTTGAGCGTGTGGATTCTGGCTATCGCTCGATGATGTCGGTACAAAGCTCATTGGTGATGTACCCGATCTATGCCTATGGCAGCGAAGAACAGCGCCGGAAGTACCTTCCGAAACTGGCCAGCGGCGAATGGATCGGTTGCTTTGGTCTGACAGAACCTGATGCCGGCTCGGACCCGGCGGGCATGAAAACCCGCGCGGAAAAGATCGACGGTGGTTATCGGCTGACCGGCAGCAAAATGTGGATCTCGAATTCACCCATCGCAGACGTCTTTGTGGTGTGGGCTAAGTCCGATGCTCATGACGGCAAGATCCGTGGCTTTGTTTTGGACAAGGGTCTCAAAGGTTTGAGCGCGCCCAAAATTCAGAACAAGATGAGCCTGCGGGCATCGATTACGGGTGAGATCGTTCTAGACGGCGTCGAAGTGGACGAGGGCGCCTTGCTGCCGTATGTTCAGGGCCTGAAGGGTCCGTTTGGCTGTCTGAACCGTGCGCGCTACGGGATCAGCTGGGGCGTCATGGGCGCCGCTGAAAGCTGTTGGCACGGTGCGCGTCAGTATGGTCTGGACCGCAAACAGTTCAACAAGCCGCTTGCGCAGACGCAGCTGTTCCAACGCAAACTGGCGGACATGCAAACCGAGATCGCTTTGGGCCTGCAAGCCAGCCTGCGCGTTGGCCGCTTGATGGATCAGGCCGAAGCAGCGCCCGAGATGATTTCGATCGTTAAGCGCAACAACTGCGGCAAGGCGTTGGAGATCGCGCGGAATGCCCGCGACATGCACGGTGGCAATGGCATCTCACTGGAATTCCAGGTTATCCGCCACATGGTCAATCTGGAAACTGTGAACACCTATGAGGGCACGCACGACGTTCATGCGTTGATTTTGGGGCGGGCACAGACCGGACTTCAGGCCTTCTACTAGGATATTCTAAATACCGCATAATCGGTATTATGGTAAAAAATAGCATTGGCAATTTCCGGTTTTCCCAAAATTGCCAATGCCTTACGATGCCTTTCAAAACGTCCAATTCGGAGCCCCTGATGAACTTGAATGGCAAGACTGTGGTGGTCACCGGTGCAGCCAACGGTATCGGTAAAGGTCTGGCAACCCGGTTCGCGCGCGAAGGTGCAACGGTCGTATGCGCAGACATAGACACCGAAGCTGCGCGTTCTGTGGCCACGGAAATCAATGGACACGCGGTAACATGCGATGTTTCAGACGAAGCCAGTATCAAAGCGTTGATTGATCACGTCGAAGATAAGATTGGCCCGATTGATCTGTTCTGTGCAAATGCTGGTATCCTGACCCTTGGTGGTCTGGACGTTCCGGATGAAGACTGGGAGCGGATCTGGAAAATCAACGTCATGTCTCATGTCTGGACCGCGCGTCACCTCGTTCCGCATATGATCGCGCGCGGCGGTGGCTACATCATGACAACGGCCTCGGCTGCAGGACTTTTGAACCAGCCTGGCGCTGCACCGTACGGCGTTTCTAAACACGCCGCCGTGGGCTTTGCCGAATGGCTGTCGCTGACATACAGCCATAAAGGCCTGCGCGTTTCGGTTCTATGTCCGCAAGCAGTTCAGTCCGAAATGACACGCGGCTTTGAGGATTCGGTAGCGTCTATCGACGGTATGCTAGAGCCTGAAGACGTGGCCCAGGCCTGTGTCGAAGCCATTGAGTCGGAACAGTTTCTGGTGCTACCGCATTCGAAAGTGTTGGACTACATTCGGCACAAATCCAGTGATTACGACAGCTGGCTTAGGGGCATGAACAAGTTAAATCAACAGTTTACGGACGATGATTAAAGTTTCTTCTGGGCTTTTCGCATCAGGCCTTCCTGCGTGACCGACGCAACCAAAGTGCCGTCTTGTGCATAAATCGACCCTCGGTTGAAGTTGCGCCCTCGCCCACTCCATGGCGAATCCATCGAATACAGATGCCAGTTTTCAAAATGGATCGGCGCGTGGAACCACATGGCGTGATCCAGGCTGGCCCCATTGACCTGCCCCGTAAACCAGCTGAGGCCATGCGGTCGCATACCTGATCCCATCAGATACATGTCAGACGCGTAAGTCAGCAGCAATTGCTGAGTGGCAGAATCCGCCCCCACTGCACCGGGCATGCGGAACCAGACCTGATTTCGATCGTCCGATATTTCAGGGTGGAACGGATCAAGATGGCTGGCCTCACGGACCTCGATTGGCCGTTCGCGTGTCAGCTCACCACGCATGTGTTTGGGTACCAAATCCACGTATTTCTTGCGCAGTTCAGTGCGCGACGGATAACTTTCCGGGTCCTCCATCTGGGGCATCTCATGGTGATGATCCCAGCCTTCATCCTCAATGTGGAACGAGGCCGATACGTTCAAAATCTGTTTGCCATGCTGGATCGCGACCACGCGCCGTGTGGTAAATGAACCTCCATCCCGGGCTCTATCAACTTGATAAATAACAGGAATAGATGGATCGCCCGGGCGAATAAAATACGCATGCAGCGAATGGCACAGCCGATCATCCACAGTACGATACGCCGCCGCCAGAGCCTGCGACACCACCTGCCCGCCAAAGATACGCGTCGGAGTCTCGCCGCCTGACCCGGTGCCTCGGAACAGGTCAACTTCGAGCCTCTCGAGGTTCAAAAGGTCAAGAAGGACACGTTCTGCTTCGGTCATTGGCGACTCTCCGGTTGGCTATGAAAAAGGCGTATCAGCGCCATCCGGGTCAATCAACCAACGCGCCCATTACCAGCGCCTTTAGCTCGGATCGGGACGGGTAAGAACTGGACGGCGACAATTGGGTGAAGAATACGGCCGACAGATCGTTGCTGCGGTCAATCCAGAAGAATGTCGAAGCCATACCGCCCCAACTAAAATCACCTAATGACCCAGGTGTTCGGGTTCTGCCAGGGTTGATGATGACAGACCCGGCCAGACCAAATCCCATGCCTTCCATCGGTTGCTCGGCAAAGCTTTGCGGGCCCATCGAGGCGATATCGCCTGGCAAGTGGTTTTGCAGCATGAAGTCGACTGTCTTTGGACCCAGCAAGCGGTGGCCGTTGCCCTGCCCCCGGTTTCGCATCATCTCGGTGAATTTGACGTAGTCGTCGATCGTGCTGACCAGACCGCCACCGCCCGAAAAGGTCGTCGCCTTTTCAAATGGGGATGCGCCTGCCTCGTCTGTCAATCGCAGGGTGTCGTCGCCGGTCTCAGCTGAATTCAGCGCCATCGCGTCCCCGGCCAGCGGCGTATAGAGAGACGCGAACCGATCCCCTGCCCCTTTGGGCACAGAAAATCCGGTCTCGGCCATCTCAAGGGGCTCAAAGATCTCTTGCGCGAAGAACTGATCCAAGGTTTTGCCGGACACAACCTCGACCAAGCGGCCCAACACATCAGTGGAAACTGAATATTCCCAACGGGTTCCGGGCTGGAACGCCAATGGCAGCTGTGCCAGTGCGCCGATCCTGTCCTTCAAAAGCCCTTGATTGGGGCTAAAAATCAGCTTCTGTGCATCCATCGCTGCCGGGAGAACACCGGGATTGAACGGATAACTGAATCCGCTTGTGTGGGTCAGTAGCTGATGCAGTGTCGGGGATGGTGCATCTTCGGTTTGATCCAGCCTCTCCGCCCCAGGAACAAGAGCCTGAACGGAAGCAAATTCAGGCAGAAATTCAGAAAGTTGCGCGTCGAGGTGGAACAACCCACGCTCGGCCAGCATCATCACCGCGACCGAGGTGATGGGTTTCGTCATAGAATAGATCCGCACAAGCGTATCGCGCTGAAACGGTAGGTCCTTTTCAACATTTCTAAGGCCACAGGCGTGAAAAAACCCCTCGGACCCGTGGTGGGTCAATAGTAATGAACTGCCCGCGTATTTGCGCTCATCGACATATCGCTGCATCCAGTCCCGTATGCGGTTCAGGCGGGCGGGATCAAGGGTGGTCTGGCTGCGCATGGGTTTCTCGAACCTCCTCGGCGGTTTGATTGATCTTGACCGGTGACGCACTGAATTAATAGAGGAATTCCTGATTTCCCACATCGTGACCAACGGCCAGTGCGCGCCAGCCTTCCCGCCTGTACACTAGACGCGTTATAGATTCGTCTGGTGGTTCAGAGTTCATTTCACAGATCGTCGTATCGGAGTTTAGACAATGACGCAGACCATAGATTTCATTTTCGATTTTTGCAGCCCAAACGCATTTCTGGCCCATAAGGTTTTGCCCGAACTGGCGAAACGAAATGGCATGCAGGTAAGCTATGTGCCCGTGTTACTGCCGACGATATTCAAGGCGACACATAATCAGAACCCGTTCGAGGCATTTTCGGAAAACCGCCAGAAAACAGCCTATCTGACCCATGATCTTCATCGCTTTGCCCGCAGACGCGGATTAAGTTTTCATATGAGCCCGCATTTCCCGGTGAACACCAAGTTTGCCATGCGTGGTGCTGTATTTGCCTCCGGTAAATCTTGGGAATCCAAATATATAGACGCGATATATGATGCGATCTGGGTACATGGCCAGAAAGTCGATGAACTGGGTGTGCTGATGGATATCATGCACGAAAACAAACTTCCCGCGCGCAAAATCCGCGAGGCCATGACGGGTGCCGAAATAAAACAGCGGCTCAAAGAACAATCCAAGGCCGCCGTAAAACGAGGCGTATTTGGAGTGCCCACAATGTTTGTGGGTACCGAGATGTTTTTTGGCAAGAACAGCCTTGGCAATCTGAGGCTAGAGCTTTCCAAGTCGCCGGACTGACGGCCGAACTACGAATTCAGGGCTTCAAGCCCGTGTTTTGCAAACACCGGAACATAAGCCCCAAATACCTGCGCGCGTTTGGGATCAGACGCGTTGCCGTCCAATGCGCGCTTGTACACACCCTGCAGAATTCCGGCCATTCGGAAGAAATTGAACGCTAGGTAGAACCCGAAATTTTCAATCCCAGGTAAGCCGCGACGTTGGCAATATCGCCCGATAAACTCTTGATCTGACAGTATTCCCAGGGCTTGACGGTCGACGCCTGCCAACCCGCGACCCTCGTTTCCGGGGGGCAGTTGCCACTGCATGATAACCGCTGCCAGATCTGCGTAAGGGTGCCCGATCGTCGACAGCTCCCAATCCAGAACGCCAATGCAGCGGCAACCGTTTTGTTCGAACATCAGATTGTCGATGCGGTAATCACCATGCACCAACGTTCGCTGCCCGTCATCCTCCGGAATGGCCCCCTCAAGCGCGGAGATAAGCGCGTCCATTTCGGGGATGGTCGTTGTCTCGGATGCGCGATACTGCTTGGTCCAACGGGCAATTTGGCGCTCAAAGTAGTTGCCCGGCGGGCCATAATCGGACAGGCCTACCGCGTCCACATCGACGTCATGCAGATCGGCCAGCACGCGGTTCATTTCGTCGAATACACCACTGCGAGTTGCGTTGTCGTCCTCATCCACCGTCGGCTCAAGGAATACACGTCCCTGCAAGCGTTCCATTACATAAAACGCCGAACCGATGACGTCGTCATCCTCGCAAAGCAGCATCATCTGAGGGACCGGAACCGCGCTGTCGGCCAGTGCGCTTTGAACGCGAAACTCGCGTTCCACAGCATGGGCTGATTTCAGCAAGACGCCTGGCGGTTTACGGCGCAGCACGTAAGTCTTGGACGGTGTGCGCAATTCGAAAGTTGGGTTGGATTGTCCAATGGCGAACTTCGTCGCTTTCAGCGGCCCCATGTAACCGTCCAAATTTGCGCTGAGATAGGTGTCTAGCGCCGTCAGGTCGAGTTGTGATTTATCCCGCATTTCCAATAACTATTCCCCCGGCCCTATAGTGCTTCGGCGAAGAGATTACCGGCGGTCACCACGTTTAGGCCCCCAGAAACTGGGATGACGGCTCCGGTCACATAGCTGCCGCCGCGCCCGCATAGGAACAACATACACCCGGCGATATCTTCGTCGCGACCCACACGGCCCAGCGGTACTGTCTTGCCAACCTTTTCGCGCGTACCCTCGTCTGCCGTCGCAAAGGCTGTCATCCGTGATACAAATGGTCCCGGTGCAAGCGCGTTAACAGTGACGTGATAGGGCGACAATTCCTTGGCTAAAATCTTGGTCAGGTGCAGCACCGCGGCTTTGGATGCAGAATAGCTGTAAGCACCGTCGCCCATCGGTACCTCACCCATTACTGATCCAACGTTGACGACGCGCGCCGGATCGTCGGGTGTTCCGGACTTCATCAGCATCGGCAACAGGCGCTGCGTCAGTTCGAACAGACCAGCGACGTTGACGGAATTGACCTTTTCCCACGCGTGATGGGGAAACTGTCCCAGCGGTGAACCCCAAGAGATGCCCGCATTATTCATCAGGATATCAAGGGTATCCGTGCGATTCTTGACCTCATCGACCATGGCCACAACGCCGTCTTCCGTTCCAACTTCTCCGCTGAAACCTTCGGCGCTTCCGGGCGCGTCCAGAGCATTCAGCTCGGCCGCGACGGTTTCACAGGCTTCCCCTTTGCGCGACGCGATCAGTACGCGTGCCCCTGCCCTTACAAGCGATTCCGCAGCCATCCGGCCAATGCCGGTGGCACCACCTGTCACCAGTGCGGTTTTTCCCTGCAGCGAAAATAGGGTTTCAGGGGTCATGGTCTGCTCCTCGGTTTTGAATTGGGGCACAGGTGGCGATTTTCGGCGAGATTTGCACCCTGCGGAATTCTTGACAACATTCACCGCTGCGCCAAAGGTCCTCTCAACCGAATAACAAGGACAAGATAGTCATTATGCAAGCGTTACTCAGCGTCGCGCCGGGCGGACCGGATACTTTGGAACTTACGACCCTGCCCGACCCGGTGCCAGGAAAGGGAGATTTGCTGGTCGGGGTCAAGGCTGCTGGCGTCAATTTCCCCGATACGTTGATGATCCAAGACCTGTATCAGATTAAGCCACCAAGACCATTTGCCCCCGGGGGGGAAATCGCAGGTGAGGTATTGGGCGTTGGAGAAGGCGTGAACGGGTTCGAAGTTGGGGACAGGGTTCTGGCGCTGACCGGATATGGCGGTTTTGCAACGCAATTGACGGTCAAGGCGGCTACAGCCGTGAAATTCCCCACATCGATGCCATTCGATGACGCGGCTTGTTTCATTTTCACCTACGGCACGTCCTACCACGCGCTGAAAGACCGTGCCGCATTGCAGCCTGGTGAAACCCTTTTGGTGCTGGGTGCCGCAGGTGGTGTCGGTAGCGCGGCCGTTGAACTGGGCAAGGCGATGGGCGCGCGTGTCATAGCGGCCGTATCTTCTCAGGAAAAGGCGGATTTTTGCCGTCAAATCGGCGCGGACGACACAATCGTATATTCCCGCCAGATGGATCGTAATGCGCAAAAGGCATTCTCCGGTGAAATCAAGGCTATAGCGGGCGCAAATGGCGTGGATGTCGTCTATGATGCCGTTGGTGGGGATTATGCCGAACCAGCGCTGCGCAGCATGGCGTGGAATGGCCGGTTCCTTGTTGTCGGGTTTCCGGCCGGTATTCCCAAAGTCCCACTCAATCTACCATTGTTGAAGGGCTGCCAGGTCGTTGGCGTGTTCTGGGGGGCTTCGGTCTATCGTGATCCCAAGAGCCATGCCGAAAATGTCAGCGAGTTGTTCGACTTATACGCCAATTCACAGATAAAGCCGCAAATCAGTCGGCGGTTTCCTTTAGCGGATGCAAGCGAGGCACTGAAATTATTGAACGACCGCACCGTTCTTGGAAAAGTTGTGGTAACGATGCCAGAATCCTGACTGGTTTTCGACGCTTGGTTCAAGATCAGATGGTGTTAGATGCGCGACACTCGCCTGATGAGTGCGCAGGCTGGTGGACATCCATACCTAATCACGTTTATCAACCAGTAATGGGACGGAGAATGAATGCATAAAGTTCTGATTTTGAACGGTCCGAACCTGAACTTGCTGGGCACACGACAACCCGAGGTTTATGGCCGTACAACGCTGAAAATGGTCGAAGAAACCTGTGTAAGCCACGGCGCGTCTATCGGGTTGGACGTATCACACCTGCAATCCAATCACGAAGGTGTGCTGATCGACGCGATCCACGCGGCCAAAGGCAATCAGGACGGGATCGTTCTGAACGCCGGCGCGTATACACACACCTCGGTCGCTTTGATGGATGCGATCGCTTCGGTAGACCTGCCGGTTGTTGAGGTTCACCTGTCGAACATACACGCACGTGAACCCTTCCGGCACAAATCCTATGTGGCGCCGGTTGCGCTGGGACAGATCTGCGGCTTTGGGCTGCAGAGCTATGTGATGGCGTTGGATGCGCTGTCGGCGCATTTGCAAAACGAGGGGTCCGTATGAAGCTGGGCGAGTATCTGAATTTCCTCAGCTACGTCAAAACGCTGGAAGAGCTTTGGGACGCTCATTGCCGCCAGATGGCAATTTTCGGTTTCGACCGTCTGCTATACGGCTATACGCGCTACAGGACCGAAACGTCTTTGGGAGACCCCGAAGACTTCACCATCCTTACAAACCACGGCAAAGAGTACATTGATGGTTTCGTTCGCGATGGGCTGTACTTTCATGCACCCATGCTGAAATGGGCGCTGCACAATGAAGGCGCGGCCAGTTGGAGAATGATTCAGGATATGAATTCCGACGGCACGATGACCGCCCAGGAACGCCAAGTATACGAGTTCAATCGGTCAAAAGGCGTTGTGGCGGGATACACTATCAGTTTCACCTCGGTTTCGATGCGGTCGAAGGGTGCGATCTCTCTTTCGGCTGGTGGGGCCACTAGTCAGGATGAGGTCGATGCAATCTGGGCGGAACATGGCGATGACATTTTGTTGATGAACAATGTCGCGCATCTGAAGATACTTACCCTGCCCTACAACACCCCCAATCGCGCTCTGACGAAGCGTCAGCGCGAGGCGCTGGAATGGGTTGGCGATGGGAAGACGACACAGGACATTGCGCTTTTGATGGGGCTGACGTCGGCGACCGTTGAGAAGCATTTGAGGCTTGCCCGTGAGTCGTTGTCAGTCGAAACAACGGCGCAAGCCGTGCTCAAAGCATCCCTGCAAAATCAGATGTTCATCATGGAAGCATGATGTGTTTTTTTTGACGCTAAATTGCGTCAATTTACGTAGGGTAAGGAAAACATGACTTCCCGAATCTGAGCCCCAGTTGCAAAGTGATATTGTTCCGTGAGTGGTGGCTTTAGCCTGGGAACGTTTTGATCGGATCTTTGCAATACCAAAGCTCTCCGGTCGCTCTGACATAAAGGCGTCTATTTGTCCGCGTCTCTTAGTCGGAATTTTGGGGGGCCTCGACCATCCCCATCTGCGGGGCCCCTCAATCCTTCCAATAGTAGTGTTTGATCTGTTGTTCCTAACGCCGGAAGGCGCAAAAAACCGACTACTGGAAAGTAGCCGGTTTTAATTCTGTTCAGGTTGAGGCCCCTTTCAGGGCCTCTGCCAGAATTAGCCCTGTACGGCTTTGGCAACTTCAGCTGCGAAGTCTTCTTTTTCGACCACGATGCCTTCGCCAACTTCCAGACGGACGAAACCAGTGATGGTTGCGCCTGCTTCTTTGGCAGCGGCTTCGACGGTCAGGTCAGGGTTCACAACGAACGACTGGTTCAGCAAAGTTGATTCCGCTACGAATTTCTTCATACGGCCAACGATCATTTTTTCGATCACCTGCTCCGGTTTGCCGGATTCGCGGGCGATGTCCATCTGAACCTGCTTTTCTTTTTCGACAACAGCCGGGTCCATGTCCGCTTCAGACAGGGCCGCCGGGTTCACAGCTGCGATGTGCATCGCAATCTGTTTGCCGATCACTTCGTCACCACCGGACAGAGCAACCAGTACACCGATTTTGCCCATGCCGTTGGTGGCTGCGTTGTGAACGTAGGACACAACAGAGTCGCCTGACAGTTTCGCCATGCGGCGAACTGACATGTTCTCACCAATGGTGGCAATCTTGTCGGTCAAGGTGTCAGCAACGTTCTTGCCGCCCAGATCAGCGGCCAACAGAGCTTCGACATTGTCGACGCCTTCTGCCGCGTAAGCAATCTTGCCAACCATTTCCTGAAACTCGGCGTTCTTTGCGACGAAGTCGGTTTCCGAGTTCACTTCGACAGCAACACCGTTGCCACCGTTGACGTGAACTGCAACCAGACCTTCTGCTGCGGTACGGCCGGATTTCTTGGCCGCTTTGGCAAGACCCTTGGTGCGCAGCCAATCAACGGCTTCGTCCATGTTGCCGCCGGTTTCGGTCAGCGCTTTTTTTGCGTCCATCATGCCTGCGCCGGTCGAGTCGCGCAGTTCTTTTACCATTGCTGCTGTGATTGCCATCTTTTGGCTCTCCTCAATTCAAACGGAATTGGGGCAGGTCTACCCTGCCCCATATGTCATTTACGTGACGGGCAGCTTACGCTTCGGCTTTGGCTTCCGGCGTGGCTTCTTCTGCAACGGGTGCTTCTTCCGCAACGACTTCTTCAACCGGTGCTTCTTCGAATGCGCCCAGGTCAACGCCTGCAGCACCCATCTGAGCGGTCATACCGTCCAGAGCGGCACGAGCAACCAGATCGCAATACAGAGAGATTGCGCGCGCTGCGTCGTCGTTGCCGGGGATGATGTAATCCACGCCATCGGGCGAGCAGTTGGTATCGACAATTGCCACAACCGGGATACCCAGCTTGTTGGCTTCGGCGATGGCCAGGGCTTCTTTTTTGACGTCGATGACGAACAGCAGATCGGGAACGCCGCCCATTTCGCGGATACCGCCCAGCGATGCCTGCAGTTTGCCCTGGTCACGTTCCATGCCCAGACGCTCTTTCTTGGTCAGGCCTTCGGCGCCCGATTCCATGGCTTCGTCAATCTGGTTCAGACGATTGATCGACTGAGAAACGGTTTTCCAGTTGGTCAGCGTGCCGCCTAGCCAGCGGTGGTTCATGTAGTACTGAGCCGACTTTTCAGCGGCTTCTGCGATCGGCTGAGCTGCCTGACGCTTGGTACCAACGAACAGAACGCGGCCACCTTTTGCAACGGTGTCACGAACGGCCTGCAGAGCCTGGTCCAACATTGGAACGGTCTGGGTCAGGTCCATGATGTGGATGCCATTGCGCGAGCCGTAGATAAACGGGCCCATGCGGGGATTCCAACGCTGTGTCTGGTGACCAAAGTGAACGCCAGCTTCCAGCAGCTGACGCATGGTGAACTCGGGAAGAGCCATGCTATTTTCCTTTTCCGGTTTACGCCTGGGCGGGGGTGAAAGAAGCGGATGCTCCAACCGGCGGGCCAGATAAGGATGTCTCCCTCAAATAGCCCAAACCCCGCCTGCGGGTTTTAATGGCGCGCGTATACGGTAGGAATTCGTCGTGTGCAAGTGCCAAATGGCCTTATTTTTCAAGCCGCGCAATTGCATGCGCGTGGCGCACGGCCTCTTCGCAATGTGCGGCCAACGCCTTGCGGTCGGCAAAATCGCTGACTTTGGCTGGAACGTGGTAAATCAATTCCACCGTCCCCTGCCGACGCGCGCCCAAGGTCTTGAGAAGATGCGGGGCAAAATCCATATCGCCCCACCAGCCATAGAACCTGTCAGGCTGCCCTTTTGGCGCGTGAAAGACCACGGAAACAGGCTGAACATACATGAAGTCCCGCAATTCATCCGAGAAGAACGCGGCGAAAAGCGTTGTTTTAAAGGGTAAAACACGAAGACCATCGGTTGAGGTGCCCTCGGGGAAAAACAACAACTTATGCCCGACTTTCAAGCGCTCTTCAAAGATCAGAGTCTGTTCGCGGGCCTTTTTGCGATCTCGTTCGACAAACACCGTTCCCGTGGCGCGGGCTAGCCAGCCGATACCCGGCCATTTGGCCACTTCGGCCTTAGACACGAAGCACACCCGTTTGCGTGCGTTCAACGCAAAAATATCGAGCCATGATGTGTGGTTCGCGACCACAGCGCCGCGTTCGCGCATCAATTCGCCGGAACTGCGAAAGCCGATGCCAAGAAGCCGGAGCGCATTGCGACAGACAAACTGCGCGATAAACGGGGTGATCGGACGCCGTAACCCAAACAGCGGGCGCTCGATCAGGCGAACGGTCAACAAAACGAGCAGCCCGCCAAAGACCAGCAGTGCCAGCGGAAGGCCGCGCAGGATCACCAAAACCCAGCCCAGAATTCCCAATTCAATCGGGTCTGGCGCGTCGTCACTGTCCCAAAGCGGATCGTTCACTGGATCAGGCTCCGCCGTAGATACGCCGCTGGCGCTCGTTCATGCGCGCCGTGTCGAGGATCAGGCAAACATCTGTTGTGTTGAACGCGTGGTCGATAAACGCCCCCTCGCCTACAAAGCCACCCAACCGTAGGTACGCCTTGATCAGCGCGGGAACCTGTACCATCGCCCCACGGCGATCCAGCGCATCCGGCGCGACAAGGTCCATGCTCTGAAACACATCGGGTTGCGCCCTGACCCGCAGGTCCGGCGGGGCCAGATGATTGTGGTGCAACATCGACAAAGGCTGGGCCAGCTCCTGTACTTTGATGCCGTGGAAGCTGGCGACCCCGAACAGCACCTCAATCTCGCGCTCGGCCACATAGCCCGCCAGACCATTCCATAGGTGGTACATCGCCGTTCCGCCCCGATAGTCCGGGTGAAGGCAGGAACGTCCAAGCTCCAACAATTTGCGGCCGCTTTGTTTCAGCACGGTCAGGTCGTATTCATCCTCGGAATAAAACTGCCCTAATTCGATGGCTCGTTCACCCGGTAACAGCCTGTAAACGCCCACAACTTCGCCAGTGGTGTCATCATAGGCCAGCATGTGATCAAAATAAGGATCGAACTGGTCCTGCTCTAACCCTGCCTCGTGGTCCACCATCTTGCCGCCGCCGCCCAATTCGCGGACGAACACGTCATATCTCAGCCTCTGGGCTGCGCGCAGTTCGGCCTCGGATTCGGCAAGTTTAACGGTGAAAGAAGGGCCTGCATCCGACATCGGGTATTCCGCTTTTGTTTGCGCGCTGATACCGCAGTTTTTGGTCAAATGGCAACCGGCGCGGTGGTGGCCCATCGTTAACCATTCTTAAACCAGTTTCACGGATCAAAGACGGGCGTCAGGGCGATGCGGGTTCCGTCAATCACCACTTTTCCCTGTTCTTGGAAATTCACGGTGATCTTGCCCCCAATGTTGGACTGCACCTGTCCGCCACCCCAGTCGGGGAAATCGGGGTGGCGGACATACATGCCCGGTGCAAGTATGGCATTGAGGTCTGTCATGGTCGGGCTCCGGTCCGGCGGCAGATACAACAGGAGAGGTACGCATGGGCGACACCAACGTCAATCTGGCCGAACTGATCGGGTCGCGAATTTGTCACGATCTGATCAGCCCCATTGGCGCAATAAACAACGGGCTGGAACTGCTTGAGATGGTCGGAACCATGCAGGGGCCCGAGATGGAGCTGATCTCCGGCAGCGTCGGAAGTGCCGGAGCAAAGATTAGGTTCTTTCGCGTCGCCTTTGGGTCGGCCAGCGATCAACCGTTGGGTCGGGCCGAGGTCACAGAGCTTTTGAAAGACGTCGAAAGCGTTGGTCGTGTGCGTGTCAACTGGCACGTGACCGATGCCATGCCCCGCAATCAGGTCAAGCTCGCCTTTCTGGCCCTGATGTGTTGCGAAAGCGCGATGCCGATGGGGGGCGATGTCACTGTGGCAAACAACGGTGGCAGTTGGACAGTGGTCGGTGTCGCGGACAAGCTGAATATTGACGCCGATCTTTGGAAGAACCTGCCCAAAGGCCAATTTGCCAACAAGGTGACGCCAGCGCAGGTGCAATTCGCGCTACTTCCGCAAACGGCCGCGTCCATGGGGCGGCGGGTCGCGGCGGAAACCACCTCAACCCGCGTCGCTATCCGGTTTTAAGACCTGACGGTCCCGTTTCCGCGGACAAGGTATTTGAAGCTCGTCAGCTGAGCGGCCCCGACCGGGCCGCGCGCATGCATTTTGCCAGTTGCGATTCCGATCTCGGCCCCCATTCCAAACTCGCCACCATCGGCAAACTGGGTTGAGGCATTGTGCATCAGGATCGCACTGTCGAGCCGCTCAAAGAACCGGGCAGCGGCATCAGCATCCTCGGTCATGATGCAATCGGTGTGGTTCGAACCGAACTGGCGGATATGCGCGATTGCCTGATCAATATCAGCCACCGGCTTGGCTGCGATGATGCTGTCGAGGAATTCCTTGCCCCAGTCGTCGCCCGTGGCCGCTTTGGTGCCGTCGAGGGCCAACGCGCCTTCGGCATGGATTTCGACGCCCGCCGCAAGCAAGGCGGAAATGATATCCCGGCCGAGTGTTTCAGCCACATCCTGATGGATCAGCAAGCACTCGGCAGCACCACAAATCCCAGTGCGCCGGGTTTTGGCGTTCAGCACGACGTCCAGCGTTTTTTGGGGGTCTGCAGCCTTGTCGACATAGATGTGCACGATACCTTCCAAGTGCGCAAAGACGGGCACGCGTGCTTCGCGCTGAACTAACCCAACCAGACCTTTTCCGCCGCGCGGAACGATGACGTCCACACAATCGGTCATGGTCAGCAGCTCTTGCACTGCGGCGCGGTCTCGCGTGGGCACAAGTTGAATGGCGTCTTCTGGCAGGTTTGCAGCCTTTAGCCCTTGGACCAGACAGGCGTGAATGGCGGTTGAGGAATGGAAACTTTCCGAGCCGCCGCGCAGGATCACTGCATTGCCGGACTTCAGGCACAGTGCGCCTGCATCCGCCGTCACATTCGGACGGCTTTCGTAAATCACTCCGATAACGCCCAGAGGCGTGCGAACACGCTGGATGTTCAGGCCCGAGGCCATGTCCCATTCGGTCAGAACCTCGCCTACGGGGTCTGCCTGATCCGCGACCGTGCGCAGGCCATCAACCATGCCCTGAATGCGCGCATCATCCAGCATCAGCCGGTCCATCATCGCCGGGCTCAGGCCCTTTTCACGCCCAAACTCCAGGTCTTTCTTGTTGGCCTCAATGATATTTGCGCGGTTGGCCCAAACAGCGTCAGCTGCAGCAATTAGGGCAGCATGTTTACGCTCGGCGCTAGCAAAGGCCAAATCGGCCGAGGCCGCTTTGGCGCGTTTTCCAAGATCGGCCATCAGGGCGGGAATGTTGTCGAAATCCTTCATCTCAGGTGCCTTTCGGTCGGTCTTTGCGTTTTAACATCGCGCCGTTACAGCGCCAAATCATCTCGGTGGATCAGGACGGCGCGGCCCGGATAGCCCAACGTCTCTTCGATTTCCGAGGACTTTCGTCCCTTGATCGCATCTGCCTCTTGCGCAGTGTATCGGCTGAGCCCCTGTGCCAGCCGTCGTGCCTGCGGGTCCATAATCGCAACTGGGTCACCGCGCCCAAAGTCGCCTGTGACTTCAACAATTCCAGCGGGCAACAGGCTTTTACCATTGCCCAACGCCCTTGCCGCGCCTGCATCGACCACGATTTCACCACGCGGTTTCATGGCCGAGATCCAGCGCTTGCGCGCGGCATGCGGGTCCAGCGTCGCTGTAAACCAAGTGCAATTGGCGCCATCTTCAAGCGATTTCAGCGGGTTCAAAGTCGAACCTTCGGTGATCGCCATATCACAACCGGCAGCAGTTGCCATCTTGCCGGCCAGCAGCTTGGTCTTCATTCCGCCTTTGGACAGGCCGGAACCAGCATCGCCTGCCATTTCCTCGATCTCGGGCGTGATGGCCTCAATCACATCGAAACGCTTGGCGTTTCCGTCTTCACTCGGGTTCCCGGTGTAGAATCCGTCAACATCCGACAACAGGATCAATTGATCGGCCCCAACCGTCACGGCGATCTGCGCCGCCAACCGGTCATTGTCGCCGTAGCGGATCTCATCCGTAGCCACCGTATCGTTTTCGTTGACGATCGGAACCACGCCTAAACTCAGCAGCGTTTCCAGCGTCGCGCGAGAGTTCAGATACCGCCGCCGGTCCTCGCTGTCTTCCAGCGTCACCAAAACCTGCGCAGTTGTGATTGTGTGCGGCGTCAAAGCCTCTTCATAGGCCCGCGCCAGTCGAATTTGGCCAACAGCAGCGGCGGCTTGGGATTGTTCCAACGGCAAATCCGCCATGGGCAGGCCCAAAACTCCGCGCCCCAACGCAATCGATCCGGATGAGACCAAAATGACGTCAGTTCCCTGCCCTTTGAGCCAGGCCACGTCTTGGGCCAGCGAGTGCAACCAACCCGACCTCAGCAATCCGGTATCACGGTCCACCAGCAAGGCAGAGCCGATTTTGACCACCAATCGGCGTGCTGCGGTCAGGGTTGCCAAGACTTGGTCTCCTCAACGGGTTTTTGCCGCAGGCGGTTTTCGTCGATCTGGGCACGCAAGGCGCGCAACACTTCGGTCACGCCCAGATGCGCGACACCAGACATGGTCATCACAGGGCCACCAACAGCCTCTTCCAGCTCAGCCCTTTGCAGCGCCTGTTCCTCTTCGTCCAGCGCATCGACCTTGTTCAGAACTGTGATCCTGGGCTTTTCAGCCAGTTCACCGCCGTAAGCTTCGAGTTCATGAATGATGGTGCGGTAATCCTCGGCGACGGTTTCCGAGGTGCCATCGACCAGATGCAGCAGAACGGCACAACGTTCCACGTGACCAAGGAACCGGTCACCGATCCCGCGCCCCTCATGGGCGCCTTCGATCAGGCCGGGAATATCCGCGACGACAAATTCCACATTGTCGACACCGACAACACCAAGATTGGGATGCAGGGTCGTGAACGGATAGTCAGCAATCTTGGGCCGCGCGTTCGATGTGGCCGCCAGAAAGGTCGATTTACCGGCATTGGGCATGCCCAACAAACCGACATCCGCGATAAGTTTCAGCCGCAGCCAGATCGTGCGGTCGATCCCCGCCTGCCCCGGGTTAGCCCGGCGCGGAGCCTGATTGGTTGCCGATTTGAAATGCAGGTTACCAAAGCCGCCATTGCCGCCCTTGGCCAGCAGAACACGCTGCCCAACCTCTGTCAGGTCGCAGATGACGGTCTCTTCGTCCTCGTCAAGTATCTCGGTTCCAACCGGCACGCGCAGGATGATTTCGTCACCATCCTTGCCCGTGCGCTGCTGACCACGACCGGGTTGACCGTTCTTGGCAAAGAAATGCTGCTGATAGCGGAAGTCGATCAGGGTGTTCAGCCCATCCACAACTTCGGCCCAGACCGAACCGCCTTTACCGCCGTCACCGCCATCGGGACCGCCGTATTCAATGTACTTTTCACGCCGAAAACTGACGCACCCGCCACCGCCGGCCCCTGACCGGATGTAGACCTTTGCAAGATCGAGAAATTTCATGTGTGTCCCCTACTGCAAAGGCCCCATCGGCCACAAGTCAGAGTTTTTTACTATATGTCCAGGTGGGCACATTCGCATCGCGCGCCACCGAGTAACTTTCGGCGTCACCCAGATACTGGAACCCACAATGGGTCAGAACCCGGGCCGAGGCAGGATTGTCCTGAAACACGCTGGCAAACAAATTCGAATTTTCAAGCGGGTTAGCTTTCACCAACATCTCGACGGCCAGTGAGGCTACGCCTGTATTCCAGTAAACAGGTGCCACCCAATAGCCAACTTCGGACTGATTGCGATCCAGCCGTGTAAGCGAAATCAGACCAATCAGTTCCGGCCCACCATCTTTGGTGGCGTCCATCGCCCAGACGTCCTCATCCCGGTCTTCAGCCATCGAACGCGTCACAAACGCCTCGACCGACCCCGGTGGCAGCGGATGCGGGATCGACGTAGTCATACGTGCCACGCGCTCATCGCCTGCATAATGCTCGATGAGACCCATATCCGACCGGCGCAATGGGCGCAGATCGAACCGCTCGGTTTCGAGGACCGGCTGGTTTATTATTGTCTCGAGTTTCATGAGTGCGTTCCTCCTCCGAACAACACAAAAAATACGGACGCAACAGTGAGACTCGCTAACGTCCACATCAGATATTTTTCCACGGGCCGACCTTCAACCACGTGGGCAATTCTATCTCCGGCAAATGTCCAGATCGGGTGTAAAACCATCTGGCAAAGCAATAAACAGAGAGCGATCGTGAACGTCGCGTTAAAGCTGGGCGTGCCAACCGCAACGAACCCGGTAAATCCGGCTATGATCATGGCCCAAGCCTTCGGGTTAAGGGGATGAACGATCAGCCCCGCCCAAAAACCGGGCACGTCTCCCACAGTTTCACTGCGCGAAAGACGCAGATTGGCGATCTTCCAGGCCAACCAGCAGATATACGCCGCCGAGGCGTATTTCAGGACCGTAAAGACAATCGGTGCCTGATCTGCGAGTTGCAACAGACCAAAACCAACGGGCCAGATGATCAGCTGTTTGCCCAGGATCACACCGGCCACAAACGGCAGAGCCGCCCGAAACCCATAGCGTGCACCTGTACCCAGCAGGACCATATTGGCGGGACCGGGCGTTCCGACCTGAGAGGCTGCGAAGATTAGGAAACTGGTGGTTGCAACGGTCATTGCATCGCCTCCCAGCCCGCACGACGCAGCAGAACGTCCTGAATTATCACATCTTCGTTGGTCGACTGCACCGTCGCACGATGCTGGCCATTTGGTTTGAACCCAAGTTTGGAGAGAACCGCCTTGGACCGTTCGTTGCCGACATGATAACCCGAGGTCAGTTTCTGCTGATCAGCCGCAAAGAACCTCGAAATCATCGCGCGGGAGGCTTCGGTCACATAACCTTGCCCCCAGAACGCTTTGGCAACCCAATACCCCAGTTGTGATCCGGTCGAGATGCAGCCGATAAGGTTCTCTTCCCGAGTAATGGCAAAGGCATCATGCTCGGCAGCCATCTCGTCCACAAATTCGGTCGAATGCGCGTTCTCATAGGGGTGCGGTACAACCGTCAACCAGAGCACCACGTCCAGATCGTTCAGAAGAGTGACAAGACGCGACGAATCCTCACGCCGAAACCGACGTAATACAAGACGCTCTGTTTTTATCACTTCGGTCATGGGACCGCTCCTGAAAACGAGAAAGGGGACCGGCACTTTCTGCCGGTCCCCCATGAAATTTTCTTAAACCTTCTGGGTTTCGGCTTACTCTGCGGCCTCCGCCACTGGCAGGACCGAAATAAAGGTGCGGTTTTTCAGTCCCTTGTGGAACTTCACGGCGCCATCCACAGTTGCAAAGATGGTGTGATCTTTGCCCATGCCTACGCCTTCGCCCGGCCAGAACTTTGTGCCGCGCTGACGCACGATGATGTTGCCTGAAATGGCGGCCTGGCCACCAAACAGTTTTACGCCAAGGCGGCGACCAGCTGAGTCGCGACCGTTACGGGAGGAACCGCCAGCTTTTTTATGTGCCATTCTGTCTCTCCTTAGCCTTTAGCCAGATCTTTGGCCTGCTCAACCCATTCGGGTTTCACTTTGACCGTTTCGATAGCAGCAATCTGCTCGTCCGACAAGGCGGCCAGAGCGGCAAAGCTCTCGATACCGGCCTCATTCAGCTTCTTGGCAGCGGCAGGGCCGACACCGTTCAGCTTGGTCAGATCGTCAGCAGCAGCAGCGGCAGGTGCCTCTGCTTTGGCTTCAGCTTTCTTGGCAGGCTTTTTCGCCGCCGGAGCAGCTTCGCCTGCCGGAGCCGAACCGGTTGCAACTTTGATGCCCGACTTGTCAGCGCCCGACGACAGGATGTCGGTGATTTTGACCAGAGTCAGCTTCTGACGGTGGCCAACGGTACGCTTCGAGCTGTGCTTACGACGGCGCTTAACGAACTTGATGACCTTGTCACCTTTGATTTGTTCGATCACTTCGGCCTGAACGCCGGCACCATCGACGAACGGTGCACCAACAACCGGAGCGTCGCCGCCCAGCATCAGAACATCGTTGAATTGAACTGTTTCACCTGCGTCGGCAGCCAATTTTTCAACGCGGAGGATATCGCCCGCCTGAACTTTGTACTGCTTGCCGCCAGTCTTGAGGACCGCAAACATGCGTCTTTCCTTTGTCTAATCGCGTTCTATGGTCCCCGAACGGGCGTTTTTGGCTTTCGCCACCTCGAACAGCGCGCCCTTTTCGGGCTGTGTGACGACCCGTGGGACAAAGCCCTGGGGTCAATAATAACGACACCCGGCGCGGAAAACCGGCCGGGATGCGCGCTTATCCATAGATTGGTCGGCAAAGTCAACATCAAATGCGCGGTCAGAGATCTGATGCGGTAAGCGCCCGTGAGACGGCCTGACCCAGTTGAAAATAGATCTGGTCATACATCTTATCGAAACCGCCGAAAAAGGCTTCGTTTACGGCGCGTCCGGTCTCAGTTCTGGAAAAAGCAATATTCTCGCGCATCTGAGCCTCATCAAGCGGTTGATAGGCCACCAGAAGGAAGGAATACAACCAGATGCGGTTTTCTTCGGCAAGACTGTCCTTGTCCGACAAGAGCTGCGCCAGAATATCTTCCGAGCTGGTTCCGTTATCCGCGCTGAGACCGCGAAAAAAGTTGTAATCCGAACTAAGCGAGCTTTGTACGTTTTTTTCGATCAGGTCGTTGACTTCAATGTACTCGCCGATCAGGTCATAGAGCTGAGTGCCGCCTGCCCCGTTCAGATAGTTTTCGCGCGCCATGTCCTTGATGGTTTCATCTGCGAAAGCCTTTCTGGCCGAGTTTTCCAGTGTGATAACGGTTTGCCCGACATCACTTTCAAAGAACAGGATCGCGCGATCTATCTGGCTGGCTGTCAGGCTGGTCTCGAAGGTACCAGAGATCTGCTCCTGCATCCACTCCGGATCATAAATCTGGTCCACCTGATCATCGAAGAGCGGCCCGCCTTCACCACCCAGAAAAGTGTCGTTCAGGCCTTTCGCCTGAGCCAACCCTTCGTCACGCAGGATATCGACGACCTGTTCCATTTGAAGCGCCTGCATGAGGCGTTCAACCCGCTCGGACGCCGCCAGCGGCATGGCTGACAGCAACACAGCGAAACAAGCAGCGATCAGGCGCATCAGATATCCTGTGCCGGGTGAAGTTCCGCCATCCGCGCGGCCAGATCTTCAAACTTCATGGCCATGATTTCGTATTGGATGGCATTCAGCAGCTCATAGACTTCTTGCATCAAAGGCTGCTCCAAAGCCTCAGCATAGGCGACAACCTCAGAATCCGAGAAGTCCTGATAGGTATAGGCTGCCCCGGCAAGTGCGGACAGCTGCAAAGCCTGACGCATGCCGGTCTCATTGCGCTTCATCATCTGACGCAGCTCATCCGCGCCCAGTTGCAAGTCGATCACCCCCGAGGCGCTGGCAGCAAGCAAAAAGCGCACCTGAATTTCCTGCAGCGCACGCAATGCCGTCCCGCTGGAATCAATTGCATTGTTCATGCGTTTCAGATTTTCGACCCGTTTCGATCCATCCTTGATCAGGTCCGAGACGATTTTCTGCCCTTCAAGTTGCTTGGCATCGTCATCTTCAACCATGTGCGATGCATTCTCGGACTCGACCAGCCGTTGCCCAAGGTCGGATGCATAGAACTCGACCGCATGGGTTAGCGCCTCATCGCTCAGCGTTTGTTCCAGAATAGACACGGCTGTTTCGCGCATGTCCTCGGTATCAAAGACCTCTTCGGTCAGGCGTGTCCAGTCGGACCCAAACCCATCAGGATCGATCCCCAACATTTGCGGGGCTGAGGCCGAGGCCAGAGCGATGCTTTCAAGTGCAACGTCGAACCCGGTTGTTGTCAAAAAGGCTTCGATCCGATCCCGTCCGACAGCAAATGCTTGCTGCGACCCGGAAATCACGAACAGAACGGCGGCGAATAGCGGTAGGATAGTTTGGCGTAAAGGATATGTCATACCTATGAGCCTAGGGGAAATACCGCGTCAAGCAACGGAAAATCCCGCCTTTGTCATTTTCAGGAATTTTCTGCTTGCACCCCCGCGCGTTCCTCACTAAATCCCCCCCTCACAGACCCCCGCGGAGAGGTGCCGGAGTGGTCGAACGGGGCGGTCTCGAAAACCGTTGTGGGTGCAAGCCCACCCAGGGTTCGAATCCCTGTCTCTCCGCCACTACCTATCAAAAATAAAAGATATTCCCAGGCTTTCTGCTCCCACGAGGGACGCCGTTAAACCACTTTGCGCTGCCGCAACATGTCATACTATGACAACATTTCGGGTTTCGTTTGCACCAACTATGCCATTTCTTGGGTTCAAATCTTGGCGCGAGAGCATCGGTAGTCGCCATGGGGCACCGCAGACCTCGATGGCCGCAAAGGCAGCGCAGATTCCAAACATCCGCACATGCCGAATGGGTTCTTTCCTTATTATTTGATGGGATAGCCAACTCCGCGCGCCCACTCTTGAACCCTAACGCGCAAATCGACCGTGCCAGTAATGATGTCGTCGAACCCACTACGGAAGATCTTTGTTGTTATTTGTTCGAGCGAAAGCCCTGTGTCCGTCTCAAATGTATCCGCCCATACGAACCTTCCGTCTACAATGTTGCGGTTGAGAACTCCGTCGAAGTCCCAGGCGACACTGGTGTTTGGATCACTTGCAATACTCGATCTAATCATACTGTCAGGTTAAGTAAGGACTTTTGGGAACACCAGCCGTAGTGAGCGACTGTACTCTTGTAAACCCGTACCAAGGGCTAAGTACCCTCCGCGCATTTTGTTGTTATCATTTTACACTGCTGGATGCTGCGATGGGGCCCTCCATCCGGACCGGCTCGTCTGCATTCAAATCACCTTGGCGTTGCAACCTGCTTAAGTTCCGCCGAACTCGACTTAACGCGTTACTGCTGTGCGAGGCTGTGTTTCAGCATTTCAATTCGTTCAGGGTCCAAAGCACCGAGACGAAGCCATTCATATGACAATGACACATAGAGCGCTCCCATGCGCTGGCTGAACCACAGAAAGAAATCTGCGTCGGGGAGGTCTCCGTCTGCCACAGCCCGTTGAAACAGCTCTAGTTCGATTTCTGTAATGCGTACAATTTCGGGTGTCTGCCAGCCAATCGCCTCAGTGCCGCCAGGCTGACTGAGGTCCAGTAATACAAGCCGCGCTATGCCAGGGCGTTGAACCAACAAATCGACCTGACGACCTTGAATGAAGTTCAGCGCTTGCATTGCGCCAAGTGATTCGTCCACGTTGTCGTAACACAGAAGAATTTGGCCTAAGCCTCGGCGCGTCACTGCTTCGAGTATCGCCTGCATACTCGAAAAATGGGCGTAAAGAGAAGGTGGTTTGATCCCCAACTCTTTGGCGATCAAGGCATGCTGCAGTCGCTGGGGGCCCACCTCGGCACACAGGCGTTCAACAACATCAAGTATATGATCTTTGGAGTTTTTCTTCTGAATCATAATCAACTTTTCGTCTGCTTCTTTTGAATATCCGATTTAAACGGGTCGCGCCTGTGGGCAGAGCGCTTCGCCACGGTACCTAATTTCGTTAGGATACGTAACCTAATTATGTTAGGCTAATGGAATTAGGGGATAGAGCCACGCGTAAGAAGCCGGGCCAACAGGGAGGGACAGATGTCAAATTCGGATATTCAGCTTGAGGTGTCGCGCCTCGAAAAACTCACCGAAGATTACACCCGCGAACCGGTTCCGGCGGACGTGAATACACGCGGCATCCAGATCGCAGTTATCCAATGTGCAATCGGGATCACGCTTCCGGTGCTGGCCTACAGCTCTTGGCTGGCTCAAGATAATGGACTGGGCAGCGCCAACTTTGCCTTCTGGGTTGGCAGCTGGATTGTCGCGATCATTTCGATCTTTTCGGGAATCGTCGGTGCACGTTCGCGCCTGTCGACCTACATGATCCTGCAATTCTCGTTTGGTCAGACCGGCGCAAAGCTGGTGAACCTGTTGATGGCTCTGATCCTGTTGGGCTGGTACGCGGTGACCTGCGAAGAGTTCGGCGTGGCGATTTCGCAAGCCCTCAAGACAATGCTCAACATCGACTTCAACGTAAAAATCGCGACCTTTATTGGTTCGGTTTTGATGACGATCACAACGATCTTCGGCTTTCAGATGATCGAGAAATTCTCGCGTTTCTCGGTACCGTTGCTTGCGGCGTTCATGATCTACGTCGCGTTCCAAGCCACCGGCGATGCCGACAGCGCGCTGGACTGGACCCGCACGGCAACAACCGAGAGTGAGATTTCGTTGATCTCGACCGTGATCGGCCTGTTTGTGATTGCAGCTGTGCTGATGCCAGATTTCACGCGCTACTGCCCTAACGACAGGGAAAGTCTGATTGCATCAGCTGTGGGACTTGGTTTCACTTTCCCGATGGTTGCCCTGATGGCAGCTATCCCTGCAGTTCGCACTGGTGAATCAGACCTGATCCTGATTATGGCTGGAATGGGTGTGGTCTTTGCTGCCCTGTTCGTTCTGGTTTTCGCCACTTGGTCGACAAACATCACCAACCTCTATTCCTCGACCCTCACCCTTTCGACATTCGCAACCAAGACCCCAAGCTGGAAGATCACTGTCTTCGGCGCGATCATCGCAACCTTTGCCGCCGTGGGCGGGTTCGCCAGTTATTTCTCGGACTTCCTGCTGTTTATCGGGGTTTGCGTGACACCGCTGGTCGGCGTCTATGCCGTCGACTTCTTCCTGGTGAATGACCGGGACTATGACCTGAACAAACTGGAAAGCACTCCGGCTATCGGTTGGCCAGCATTGATCGCGTGGGCCGCAGGCTCGGTACTCGGCTACGTCACGCAAAATGGTTATCTGACGCTGACCGGCCTGTCCGCCATCGATGCGTTGGTCGCCACAGCAGTGCTGTACTTCGTATTGGCGAAGGCTCTGCGCAAAACAGGTTAACCCTCCCCGACTGCCCGTGCGCGGCTGCTGCGCCTCGCGCGGGCCTTTTCAAGGAGCAATGACAATGCCCACGTCCCTTTCAGGGCTGATGCCCTACGCCGTCTGGCGGCACTTCGAAGGCCTCAGCCAGATCCCGCGCGGATCAGGTAAGGAAGAGCGGGCAGTCGCTTTTGTCCGCGGATTTGGTCTGGCGTTGGATCTGGATACCCGTGTCGATGCCACTGGCAACGTCATCATCCGCAAACCCGCGACGCGTGGGATGGAAGATCGCCCAGCGGTCGCCCTCCAATGCCATCTGGACATGGTGCAGGAGCAGGAAGAAGGGCGTGGTTTCGACTTTGACCGCGATCCCATTGAACTGGTGGTGGACGGCGACTGGCTGACCGCTCGGGGTACGACATTAGGGGCGGACAACGGTATCGGCGTCGCCCTGACAATGGCCGTTCTGACCTCGTCCCAGATGGCGCATCCGGCGATTGAGGCTTTGTTCACCGTCGACGAAGAGGTCGGCATGAGCGGAGCCGAGGCGGTGACGGCCGACCAGTTGACTGCGCCCTATCTGATCAATCTGGATATGGAGAGCGATCACGAGTTGACCATTGGGTGCGCCGGTGCCGTCGATATCCTGGCCGAGGGCCGATATGATCAGCAGCCGCTGAATGGTGACGCGCATCTCTATGAGATTCAGGTGCGGGGTGGCCTCGGCGGACATTCCGGCCTCGACATCCATCTGGGTCGCATGAACGCCATCAAGGTTCTGGCAGAGGCACTGGTTCGACTTAACGCAGCCGTGCCCTTGACGGTCACGTGGTTCGGCGGCGAAGGCGTGGCCAACGTCATCCCGCGCCGTGCCAAGGCCCATTTTGCGGTTACCCCAGGCAGTGAGACTGCGTTGCAGGAGGCTATTCACGGCTTGCCGGATCTTGTGGCACCGTTCGTGCCTCGCGAACCCGATGCCCGCATTCGGTGCAACCGGGTACATGAGACTGCCGAGCGCGGCTTTACCCCTGCGTTCCAGGCCGAGTTTCTGGCTGCAATTGGCCGGGTGAACAGCGGCGTCCATTCGATGAGCGACGACGTGCCCGATCTGGTCGAGACCTCCAACAACCTGTCTATCGCCGTCGCGGAAAAAGGCCGGTTTCAGGTCACCTGCCTCGCCCGTAGCTGCGTCGAAGCCCACAAACCAAAGGTCATTGAACAGGTGAAAGACAGCGTCGGTGGAACCGGGGCGCAAATCTGGACGGCCAATGACGCGCCGGGATGGGAACCCCAGGCCGATAGCGCGCTGTTGCATTTCATGTCGGACGCCTACCACTCCCAGCAAGGCGAGAAGCCCGGAGTGATCGCAATTCATGCCGGGTTGGAAACCGGCATTCTGTCTCAGACCTTCCCGGCCACCGAAATGATCTCGTACGGGCCAAACATTCAGGGCGCTCATTCCACCGATGAACGAGTGCAGATCAACTCGGTCCAGAAAGTCTGGGCAGTTCTGCAAAAAACGCTCGCCACACTCCCTTCAGCATAAGGAACTCTAACCATGACTCCGAACCTGCCCAAGCAATATCTGGTCGTTGCGCGCCGTATCATTCAGGAGATGTTTGCTGCCAAGCCCGGAGAGACCGTGGCCCTGACCGAGGACGACGGCACCGACCCGCTGATCACGCAAGCCTTTTATCAGGCGGCGGCCGAGGTGGATGCCAAGCCGCTGATCATGAAGTTCCGGCGGGCGAACAACAACGGCGAGGCAGGAATGCCGGACTGGCCCGCCGGAGCCATGGAAGCCGCCCTTAGTCACGCCGACATCTGGATCGAAAACAACGAGGCGTTCACGCTCTACTCCTCAATGTGGGAACGCGTGATGGAGGCCAACGACAACCTGCGTTACAATGTGCTGGCGGGCAGTTCCATCGACAGTCTTGAGCGGGTGTTCTGCCACTATGACATCACCCGCATGGGCCAAGTGATCGACAAGATCGTAGCGCTTGCGGCCAAGGCCAAGACCGTGTGCGTCACCAGCGAAAGCGGCACGGACGTGTCCTTTGAAATGGACCCCAACAACGTGATCGATGCTGATAGCGGAGATTTCTCGCAGAAGAAATTCGGCACTGCACCTGGGTATGTGAACCTCGTTCCCAAAACCGGCACGATGGAAGGCCGTATCGTGTTTGACATGATTATGCATGCTGACCTGTCGAAAGGCGGCAAAGTTGAGTTCACCATGCAAGACGGCAACATCCTCGATTACGGCGGCCAACACGGGAACCTGTTGCGCGATTATGTCGAAGGCTTCGACGAAGAAAACATGCGCAGGATCAGCCATATGATGATCGGGCTCTGCACTGGCGTGCGCGAGCTGAGTTGGGAAATCGTCGAGGACGAACGCATCTGGGGTGGTGTCGACTTCGGCTTCGGCCACACCTCTCCGATGGACATGCCCCCGCATGGCCAACCCGCCAGTTCTCATTTTGACGGTATTTCAACCAAGGCAACCGTTTGGCTGGACGATCTGAAAATTATGGAAAATGGGGTGATCGTGCACCCGGACATCAAGGAAGATGCCGAACAATTGCTGCATGACTACGACCGAAAAACCGCGAGCGCGTAACGGTCGTCGCCCCCATCCTCGTCAGCAAGACTGGCGAGGATGGCATACTTACTGTTTTAGCGGATTTGCTTTAGGGTCAAAAATATCTTCCTTCGGTGCCACCCCAAAACGCGGGTTTGGACACCGAGCGCGGTATTATCGCCGGGAGCGTCGAACAGACAGCCCGCTTGGACAACCCGAACGCTTCCGCACTCAGATTGCATTGGCTTCTCTGACCGTAAGTTGCCGTTCTGCTCCCAGAAACCAAGATTCTCCGGAAACGATCATACGGTTACCAGGCTCAAGATGATCAAAATCGAAATTGGAATCTGGACCAAGATTGGGGATTGAAATAACCGCCTGATACATGTTCCCGGCATTGTCGCGAACGGTAACTGTACTCCCATCCTTTTCAGGCTTAACCGAAACGATTTCTACTTCAACCTCGTTGAGTTCCACCTCGTCGTTGGCGGATGCTCGCGTCCCCGGCTGACAGGCTGTAACACTTAGAAGAACGAAAAATGTAACAATGGCTTTCATCAGTTTTTGCATGATGTTTTGTGATCTTCTGATTAGAGGCTTGAAGGCGATGCGTTTCATCTGACCCGTTGGCGTTTTGGCTGATCTATTGCGTAGACACGCTTATCGAGCAGAAAGTAGTATCAACCGCAACATATACGAGACCCTTTCGGATCAAATACTTGATAAAGGAAAATTTGGCTGGTTTTTAGTCGATCTATTAGTAACTTGCATACCGATCAGATTGTGGTTGTAATCGCTTTTTGCTGAAAATCTATTGGAGTGCACTCTTGATAATTCCGTTTCATGTTCGGGAAATGCTTCAACGCATCAGGGCACGATTTGACGCTGATCAGATACCGAAACAGATGGCTCCAAATGATGCCGAGTTTTCAACACTGCGCCCGTCCCGCAAGCCTACCAAAGAGATGGTCGTGCGCTTTTGGGAGCAGTTGAAACCCACAGCCAGCGACGAGGATCAAGCGCAAATCGCTGATCCGGAAACGGTAGAAGATGCCGAAACCTATGGCACCAATATTGAGAACTTCATCGGGACGGTTAAGCTTCCTGTCGGGGTCATTGGACCTTTACGTTTGAACGGAATGAACGCAAACGGCGATTTTCATATCCCCCTTGCAACAACCGAGGCGGCGCTGGTCGCGTCTTATGCCCGGGGCGCTTATGCCGCCACCCGATCGGGCGGCGTCAGTACAGCTGTTTTGTACGAAGGTGTTCTGCGGACACCAGCGTTTGTATTCGAGAGCCTTCTCAAGGCCGGGCAATTTGTGGATTGGGTTGTGACAAATGTCGACATGCTCAAATCTGCGGCCGAAGCGACGACCCGTCATGGCAAGCTTGTATCGCTGGAGCCGTTCATTGATACAAACGTCGTTTTTTTGATTTGCCGCTACACCACAGGTGATGCAGCGGGTCAGAATATGGTGACCATCGCCACCGACGCCTTGTGCCACGCAATCGCGGATAGCTGCCCTGTCGCGATTGAGAACTGGTATGTCGAAGGCAATTTTTCGGGCGATAAAAAGGCTTCGGCGCTGGGGCTGGTAACGGGGCGCGGGCGTAAGGTCAGCGCCTCGGTCACGCTTCCGGCTGAGGTTGTCAAAAAGACGCTTGGAACGACGGTCGAAGCGATGCTTGACTATGGCCGTGTCGCCAATCTGGGGGCGCTTTTGTCCGGCCAATTTGGGGCGCAGGCGCACTATGCCAACGGGCTGGCGGCATTCTACATTGCAACCGGACAGGACGCGGCCTGCGTTGCCGAAAGCGCGATGGGAATCACGCGAATGGAACCAAGGGGCGACGATCTTTTCTGTTCGGTTACACTTCCGAACATCTTGGTTGGCTCGGTCGGCGGGGGCACTGGATTGCCCAGCCAGGCAGCAGCGCTGAACATACTCGGCCTACGGGGCAGCGGGTGTGGCACAGCTTTGGCTGAAGTGGCCGCGGCCACGTGCCTATGTGGTGAAATCTCCATCGTCGCCGCGATTGCTGCGGGCCATTTCACCCGCGCCCATGAAAGTCTGGCCCGCCACAGATGAGCATTCAGAACCGATTCTGGATTTATCAATCCGAGCGTTTTCCACTGAAGAAAACCGTCCCTCTGTTGCTGGTGTTTTCCTCGGCCAGTATCTGCGTGTCCGCCCGTCTCGCAGACCGCCCCCTGCCCGAATGGCCCGCCTTTGCCGCCGGCTTTGTGTTGGCCATGGCGTTGTTCTTCCAGATGCGGGTCTGTGACGAGTTTAAGGACGCTGAAGACGACCGGCGCTACCGGCCCGAAAGGCCGATCCCACGCGGATTAGTCTCAACCGGTGAAGTTCTAAGCCTGGGTTTACTGACCATTCCACTGGCATTTGCGGCTGCCTGGTTCTGGTACCCGTCGGTTTTGTGGCTGTTGGGCGCGGTTTGGATCTGGCTCGCGGCGATGACGGTCGAATTCGGTGTCCCGGCCTGGCTGAAGGCGCGGCCGGTTTTGTACCTGCTAAGCCATATGGCGATCATGCCCTTGATTGATCTGTTGCTGACCGGCCTCGAATGGCTGCCGGCAGGCGGGGCGGCGCCCTCTCTGTGGCTGTTCCTGGCGTTGTCTTTTGTGAATGGCTGCGTCCTTGAGATCGGGCGCAAACTGTGGGCTCCTGAAAACGAGATTACCGGTGTCGACACCTATTCCGCCCTATGGGGTCCGCGTCGGGCGGGGCGTATCTGGATCGGCTGCGTTCTGCTGTCCTTCGCGCTTCTTGTCGGCACGGGCAGCGTCACGGGCGTTGGCTGGCCAAGCGCCCTTATCGGCGCGCTGGCGCTGGTTCCCTGCGGGGCTGCCGCATTCCGCTATAGTCAGTCACCAACTGAGAAAGCACAGAACAGGATGGACACTGTTTCCGGCCTGTGGGTTTTCTTCTGCTATGCCACGGCTGGTTTCCTGCCCTTCTTGTTCGGAGCCCCTGTATGACTTCCATCGTCGCCCAAACGGATGCCAACGATGTCTCGGTTGTCGGAGGCAAAGCGGCGGCACTGTCACATCTGACGCAGCACGGTTTTTCCCCGCCCGAGTTCTTTGTCATCACCAAAGACGCATTTCGCATGGGGCAATCCGGGCCCATCGCGAAAAAGGGCCTGCGATCGGCAGTGACTGCCGCGCTTAAAACGCTCGGGCCCGGGCCTTACGCGGTGCGCAGCTCTGGCCGGTCCGAAGATGGCGTGGATCACAGTCACGCGGGACAGTTCGAGTCTGTCCTGAACGTTCCTGGCAAGAGTGTGATCGCAGCGGCCAAGCAGGTGTGGCAATCCGGTTTCTCGGCAACGGTCGAAACCTACCGGGCGGTCAAATCCGGCGGCCAAGCCGAGGCTCCTGCGATCATCGTACAATGCATGGTCGATGCAAAGACGGCCGGTGTCGCCTTTTCCGCCGATCCGGTCAGTGGTCGGCGCAATGTGGTCGTGATCTCGGCCATTGAAGGCCTTGCAGACCAGCTTGTGTCAGGTGAAGCGGACGGTGAGGGCTGGATCATCGGTGCGGATGGCACACCGGAAAGCGCACCAAACACCCCAACACATTTGAACGTGAACGAGGCGCAATCCATCGCGGCCCTTGCCCAAAAGGCCGAAGCTCTGTTCGGATCACCTCAGGACATCGAATGGGCCATTGATGCGCAAGGGCTACATATTTTGCAGGCACGACCGATTACCACGGCCTTACGTCCTGAGCCGCTCGAAGACCAGACACTTACTATTTTCGACAACTCCAATATCGTAGAAAGCTATCCGGGCATCGTCAGCCCGCTGACCTATTCTTTTGCTCTGCATGTTTATTCTCAGGTGTATCGCGCTTTCGTCAGGTTGCTGGGCGTTTCCCGGCACACGGTTGCCCGGAACCCAACTGTTTTTGACAATTTGCTGGGGCGCGTGGATGGGCGTGCCTATTACAATCTGATCAACTGGTATCGCGCGCTGGCGCTGTTGCCAGGGTTTTCGATGAACCGCGACTATATGGAAACGATGATGGGCGTTTCTGAACCGATGCCGCGTGAGGTCACGGATGCTCTTGCTCCGCCCCCCACCACTGGTTGGACCAGGGTCGTGGAATACGCGAAACTCGCCAAGGTTGCGGGCGGTCTGATCTGGCAGGCTGTCCGGCTGCCGCAGACCCGGCGCAATTTTTATCATAGGCTGAACGACATATTGCTGGCGGGGCTCGATGTGAACACGTCCAACGCGACCGAACTGGCGGCCGAGTACAGGCGCATCGAAAGCACCTTGCTGGATCGTTGGGACGCCCCGCTGATCAACGATTTTCTATGCATGATTGCCTTTGGCGGCTCGCGCAACCTGCTACAAAAGTGGCTGGGCGAGGACGGGTTGACCCTGCACAATGACCTCATGATCGGGCAAGGCGATATCGTTTCAGCGGAACCCGCTCAGCGCATTGCCCAAATGGGAAAGTTGGTTAGGCAGGCAGGTCTTGCCGCAACTTTGAAAGCCAATGCAGAGCTGTCAGTTTTGTCCGGGCACCGGCAAATCGAAGCCGAGGTTGATGCGTATCTTGAGAAATTCGGCGACCGGTGCACCGAAGAGCTCAAGCTGGAAAGCGTTCCGCTGCGCGACGACCCAACCAGCCTTTTGCTGGCGATTGCAGCCAGCGCCGAGCGTCCGCCGTCTGGGCGTCAGGAAGGCGCTGAACCGGACTGGCAAGCTCTGTTTCCAGCAACCCCCCTCAAACGGCAGTCGGCCAAATGGATTCTTGGCTGGACCAAGGCGCGTGTGCGCGACCGCGAAAACCTGCGTTTTGAACGCACGCGAATCTTTGGTTATGCACGACGTGTGTTTTTGGGCATCGGCCGGGAATTCGCCGCCCACGATCTGCTTTCATCACCAAAGGATGTTTTTTTCCTGACAACACATGAGGTTCTCGGAGCAGTCGAAGGCTATAGCCTGTCACCTGATCTGAAAGGCATCGTTGCGCGGCGCAAACAAGAGGATGAAGCCTCATCCCGACGCCCCGACCCGCCGGAACGCATCGAAATCCGTGGTCCCGCCATCGCGCCTATCTGGTCCGACAACGCGGAACTCGAGGTGGACACGGCACGGGCGAAGCACGGCACGGGCTGTTCCGCAGGACAGATCAAAGCGCGTGCGCGTGTGATCCGTGATCCACGCACCGAGGCCCTGGACCCCGGAGATATACTGGTGGCGCGCCACACCGACCCGGGCTGGATCGCCGTATTCTCAAACGCATCGGCAATCGTCGTCGAGCGGGGATCTCTGTTGTCACATTCGGCCATTGTGGCGCGTGAACTTGGTATCCCCTGCGTGGTTGGCCTGAAAGGCGCCACGCACTGGATCGAAGATGGCGAGATGATCTCGGTCGACGGGGCAAGCGGCGCGGTGGAGCGGTGCGATGGGTAGCAGTGAGATTGAGGATAAAGCGGATTTCGACTATGTCCGCTATGCCCAACTGTGGGAGGACGCAGATGTCCTGACTTCTGCACTAGGCGATTGTGCGGGCAAAACATTGGTGTCCATCTGCTCGGCCGGAGACAATGCGCTGGCTATGCTGACACTCGATCCCGTGCGCGTCGTGGTTCTGGACCTGTCACCGGCACAGATCGCCTGCCTCAAGCTCAGAATCGCGGCCTATCAGCGGCTGACTCATTCCGAATTCATCGAACTTACTGGCTCGCGCCCAAGTACCCGACGGGGTACATTGCTGGGCCGGGTTTTGGACGCCACAGATACCGACACACGCGCCTTCTGGGAGGCTCTGACTCCGGAGGTCAAAAAACACGGCATTGGGGGCGTCGGCAAATTTGAACGCTATTTTCGCATTTTTCGGACCCGGCTTTTACCGCTGGTGCATTCACGCCGAACCATCGACGAAGTGTTCACTCCACGCAGTCCAGAAGCACGACAAACTTTTTTCGACGCGCGGTTCAACACATTCCGTTGGCGTCTTTTGCTGAACATCTTCTTTTCTCGCTTCGTCATGGGGCGCATGGGCCGGGACAGCGCATTTTTCGATCATGTCGAAGGCAGCCCGGCGCAACATGTCGCCCGCCGCATCCGTCATGCGGGGGTCGCCACCGATCCTTCGCAAAATCCCTATCTGCATTGGATTCTCAAGGGCGACCACGGTGACGCGCTGCCGATGGCGTGGCGCCCCGAGCATTACGAGACAATCCGATCCCGATTGGATCGTCTCGACATCCGCCTCGGGTCGCTCGAGGCATTTGTATCGACCGGTGAAAAAGCCAGCGGGTTCAACCTGTCGGATATCTTCGAATACATGTCGCCTGAAAGCTTCCCGCAAGTCTACGGCTCTATCCTGACCGCCGCAGAGCCACACGCCCGACTGGTCTATTGGAACATGATGGCACCCCGGCGGGTTCCGCCGGAATACAGAAGCCAGATAGGCACACTGACCGACATCGAAACCCAGCAGAAAGCCCGTGACATGGCATTCTTCTATTCGGATTTCGTCGTTGAAGAGGTGCAGCCGTGACGGTTCCTGGGCAGGTTCTGCTGGCGGCGGGGTCCGTATTGGCTCTAGTCGGAGTAATGATGGTCATCCGAAGTCTGGCCAACACGGCGGGTTTGAGCGCCGAAGTGCAGCGCAAGCTGATGCATGTCAGCACGGGCCTCTTTGCGTTGCTGTTGCCCTGGCTCTTTCCTGATCGCTGGCCGGTTTACATGCTGATCGCAGCCACAATGCTGGTGATGCTTGTGCTGCGCCTGCCGCGTTTTTCATCGGGTCTTGGCGCGACCCTACATGGGGTTGAACGCACATCCTACGGTGACTTTCTACTCGCCTTGTCCGTTGGACTTTGCTTTTTGCTGGCGGGCGAAAACATACTGTTCTACTTGCTGCCAATTGCAGTTCTGACACTCGCGGATGCTGCCGCAGCGCTTGCCGGGACCGCGTATGGAACCAAACGCTACGTGGTGGAAGATGGCGACAAGAGCCTAGAAGGGTCAGTGGTGTTTTTTGTCGTAACGCTATTGGTTGCGATCATCTGCTTCTTATTCTTGTCGAAACTCCCGCCATCTAACGTCATGATGTTGTGTCTTATGGTTGCGGCCTTTGGCACATTGGTCGAGGCGCAAAGTTGGCGGGGTTTTGATAACTTGTTCCTGCCGCTTGGCTTGCTAATTTTTCTGAACGGCCACTATCACAGCTCTTTGGCAGAGCTCGCCCTGTTGGCCGCCATGTTCTTTGCCGCCCTTGCCAGTTTCGGCGTGGTGGGAACCAAGCTGGGCCTGACCAAGCATACGACCCGAGTGTATGTTGTCGCGGTTTTTTTGCTGCTTGCGGCCGCTAAACTGCAGAACACAGTACTGCCGATTATGGTTCTTGCCGCACATGGCTGGGCGCGCACCGCTTCTCCTTGTGACAGTAAGTACCCCGATCTGGATATCGTAGCCGCATTAGGGTTTTTGGGATTCGGGTGGCTTGCGGCAGGAAATGCAACGGGATGGGATGCGATTTCTTTTTTTGGGCTCAGTGCGATGGGGTTGGCTATGGGGCTCACTGCTGTGGCGCTGTGTGCCAATCCTATTGCGATACCGTTTGCTGCGGCTTTCCTGTTCATAATTAGGACTTGGGCTGTTTCCCAGAATTCTGAACAGTCGAACTGGGCTGAGCCGCTGACGGCTCTGACCCTGCTCTCACTGCTGTGCACAGTCGCGGTTCCATTGGCCCGGCCACACTGGTTCGAAAAAGACCGGGTTCTTAGGTTGACGCTGTTGGCCCTCGCCCTGCCCTTGCTCTACTATGTTTGGGTCGTTGCTGGATCGCTTGGAGCGGGGTTCTTTGCCGGAGTTGTTTCATGACCAAAGAGACGATCAAAACCGCTGATGCAAAGCTGACCGTGTATCTGAACGGCCCAAACTGGGACGGCGTTCCCACCGCAACCTTCGGTGATTTTTCCTGCAAAACCCCCGAGGCCGGAGCCGAGATCCTGCACAAGGGGATACGGCGAGTCAGAGACGCGGGCCTCGACCGGATCATCGGGCCGATGTCCGGCGATACCTGGCACAGCTACCGGTTTGTCTCGGGCAGCGACGGGTCTGCTTCGTTCCTGATGGAACCCACCAACAAACCTCATGAGCCCAAGGTGTTCCGGTCGGCCGGATTTAAAGAGATCAGCCGGTACTTCTCGGCCCGAGTGCCGCTGCAGGCCGCCGCCCGGTCGGCACCGCCGGAAACCGAAGGGTTCGTGGTGGAAGAGTGGGATGGAACAGATCCCGAGGCCCTGTTCCGCCAGGTATTCGAACTTTCAACCCGGGCATTCTCAAACAACGCATTCTATAAGCCGATATCTGAGGCGGACTTCCTGGCCATGTATATGCCGGTTGTGCCAATGATGAAGCGCGAGCTGATCCTGTTTGCGCGCCGCCGCGACGGGTCATTGGCCGGGTTTCTGTTCGGCATTCCCAACTATGCCGAAGGCCCCGATCCGACATCCGCAATCCTTAAGACCTATGCAAGTCTCGAACCCGGCGCCGGGCGGCATCTGGCACACAGGTTCCACAAGACGGCATTCAGCATGGGGTACGACACAGCCATTCATGCGCTGATCCATGATGACAATAACTCGGCCGACCGCAGTGCCGCGGAAGGTGCAACGATTTTCCGGCGATATTCCCTGCTTGGGCGGAAGCTGAATGGCTGACCTGCTCGCCCATTTCTCGGCTGCGGTTGAACGGTTTCCGGACAGGACCGCAATAGTGGACGGCAAGGGCCGCCAGATAAGTTTTCAAACACTGCACATGCGGGTTCAGCACTTGGCAGGTAGGTGGCAGGACAAGGGTATCCAACCAGGTGATCGCGTGCTTTTGGCCATGCCTGTCGATGCGGACCTGTATGCAAGTCTGGCCGCCCTATGGTCCCTTGGCGCCACCGTAGTCTTGCCGGAACCGGCCATGGGGTTGGCCGGTCTGCGCCACGCCGCCCGGACCACGAATCCAAAAGCGTTCTGTGCAGCGGGCGCGTATTCTTTGCTGAAGTTTCTGTTTCCAAACCTTTGGTCCCTACCTCTGCTGAAGCCGGGGGAAAGTCGCTGCGATCCGGTGGTCCACAAAGTTCAACCGGAGGATATCGCCCTTATTTCTTTTACCTCCGGGACGACGGGCCAGCCGAAAGCCATTCCCCGCTCGCATGCGTTTTTGATGGCGCAACACGATGCCATCGCACCCCTCCTTAACAGCGATCAAGTCGAGCGCGATCTGGTGGCCTTTCCGGTGTTCACACTGATCAATCTGGCGGCTGGGCGCACAAGTGTTCTCCCGAACTGGAAGTTGAGCAAGCTGGACCGCTTGTCGCCGGAACAGTTGGACAGCTGGATCCATGTGCAGCAAATCACCCGAACCCTCATCCCGCCGTCACTTTGTGAAAAACTTGCTCAATCCGGCGACACCGGTGCGTTGCGCACGGTGTTCACGGGCGGTGGCCCGGTGTTCCCGGACCTGGTGGAGACGTTGAGAACCCGGCACAAGCTTTCGGTTATTTGCGTCTACGGATCGACCGAGGCTGAACCGATTGCCCATCTCGACGCCAGGGACATCTCGGAGGAGGATTACCGTCGGATGTCCGGTGGCGATGGGCTTCTCGTCGGATATCCAGTGCCTGAGATCAAGCTCCGTATTTGCGACAATGAAATTCAGGTCGCAGGGGCACATGTGAACAACGGTTATCTTGATCCGGCCCAATCAGTGGAAAACAAAATTAAAGAAGGCGGCGTCGTTTGGCACCGAACCGGTGACGCTGGCACGTTGGACGAGCACGGTCGATTGTGGTTATGGGGACGGATGGGGTCCGAAATTGAAGTGCACTCGGGTTCATTATTTCCCTTCGCAATCGAAGTCGCGGCAAGGCAATGGCCAGGTGTAGAACACTGCGCACTTGTGAATACGAAAGCAGGCCCGGCGCTTTGCATTCAAGGGTTCCCTGCTCAAGTTGAGGCTTGGAGTAGTTGTGCGCTTAGTTTTGGTGTTCCCAAGGTGATTTCAATTGACAAAATCCCCATGGACAAGCGTCACGCCTCCAAGGTCGATCGCGCGAAACTTGAACGCTTCTTGGGTTCTTAACGAAAAATGGGCCGAAACCGCACCGTTTTCAGTTGGCTTGAATTTCAGACCTGAGTGTCCGCGCCTGTACAGCGAGAAATTGGGCTTCGCTAGCGCGGTGAACGGCAGCTTCGCGGCCTTTGTGCAGAATGTGTCTGCTTCCGGCCCAATTCCGCCTCGGATTTTAGCGAATAATCAAGCTCACCTGCTGTGCTGTCCGCATGACGGCGTGTTATTGCCACCTGGTTCCATCAGATCGGCGCAGGCTGGCTCAAACCCCCGAATTGAAATGAATTTCTGGGAATTCCCCTTTGATCACCGATAATTTACCCTCATCTAAGCGGCACATATTTCAAGGAGAACCCCATGTCGCGTACTCTCATATTAGCTGTTATCGTCGCCGGACTTGGCGCCGGAGCTTACTATTATCTCAATCAACCCGAACCCACACCTGCCGAACAACTGCAATCGGCGGCCCAAGAAGCCGGTGAGGCTGTGAACGATGCCGTAGAAGCCGCGACCGAGCAGGCGAGCGAAGCCGCATCTTCCATTGCAGACCAAGCCAACGAAGCGGCCGAGCAAGCCGGACAAGCAGCTACTGATCTGGCCAACCAGGCCGGAGATCAGGTCGCCGCTTTGGCCAATCAGGGGCAAGATCTGCTGAATTCCTGGATCGAAGAAGGTACGCTTTCCGTCCAGAATTTTGACTATGACGCCATGGTGACTTCGGTTCAGGACAGCCAGTTGTCGCAGGACCTCAAAACAAAGGCTCTGGGTATCCTGGATGAAATCAAAGCATCCCCTCAGTTGATTGCCCAGAAGATCGAAGAGCTCCGTGTGCTTTTGACCGGACAACAATAATTTCCAAGGGCCGTTCGGAATTGAGCGGCCCTTATTCCATACGGCGCGCACGCTCCCGCAACGTCAGACGCAACTCTGATTGACGTCCCAACACCCGTTTGATTGGCTGCCCCTAAATCCAACGCAACACCATTGGCAACAGACCCGTTCTGTGCGGTGTCCGCACAGGAGATAGGAAACAAAATGACCACCCTGCCCCCAAACATGTTCGCTGTCATTCAAACCCATGACGGTTATTCCGGATCGGCCACCGGTCCGTTTATCGAAGATGCCGCCGATTGGCTGGCCGAGGCCGAGCTTCCTGTGCCCCAACCCGGCCCCGGTCAGGTCCTGATTAAATTGCGGGCATCGTCGGTGAACCCGTCCGACATCCACTTTATCAAAGGCGAATACGGGCAGCCGCGTGTAAAAGGCACGCCCGCCGGGTTCGAAGGCTGTGGCGACGTGGTGGCCACCGGCGCCGGTGCCGAAGCATTGCAGGATCAACGGGTTGCCTTTGTGGCGGCTGGTTCCGGGGCGTGGGCGGAGTATGTCGTGACGCAGGCGTTGATGTGCATCCCACTGCGACCCGATATCTCGGACGAAGATGGTTCCGCCCAGGTCATCAATCCCATGACTGCGATGGCCATGGTGGACATCGCGCGGGGTGCGGGCGATGCTTTTGTCGTTTCGGCGGCCACCAGCCAGTTGGGCAAACTCATGTGCTCATTGGGGCGCGATTTGGAACTGAAACCCATCGCAATCGTGCGTCGGGCCGAGGCAGTTGAATCCTTGAAGGAACTTGGCGCTCATGAGGTCTTGGTCACGTCCGACCCGGACATGATACAGAAATTCGCAGCGCTCAGCATGGAACTAAAACCACGTGTCTTTTTGGATGCCGTGACGGATCAGGTTTCCGAGCAGATTTTTTGTTCGATGCCCAACGGTGCACGGTGGGTCATCTACGGCAAGCTCAGCCCCGAATTGCCAAAACTGACACAGACCGGTCAGTTGATCTTTATGGGCAAGCGGATCGAGGGGTTCTGGTTGACCAAGTGGATGACGTCAACGCCTCCGGCGGACCAGATGAGAGTTGTTGGAGAAGTACAGGCCCGGTTTGCTGACGGACGCTGGAAAACGGATGTTTCTGAACGGCTTGGCTTGCGCGATGTGGTGGCAAATCTGGCCAATGCTCTGAAAAAGAGTGACGGGAAGGTGATTATCACGCCATAGTAGAACAAAGCCCCGGACGAAGGAGGATGTCCGGGGCGTAAGGAACGCCGGACATACCGGCATGGGAGGACAGACTTGGATAACGCGCAGCTGCTGATCAGCGGGCTGGCGAATGGCTGTGTCTACGGCCTTATCGCTCTTGGCTTTGTTCTGATTTACAAGGCCACTGAGGCGGTGAATTTCGCGCAAGGCGATTTCATGATGCTGGGCGCCTTTGTGACAATCGGGCTTACGAATACCGAATATATGGGCCTGCCTTTCTGGTTGGCTCTTCCGATTTCGCTGGGGATCATGGGCGCGTTAGGTTACTTGGTAGATCGCCTGATCATTCGCCGTTTGTTTGGGGAAAGCCAAACAGCTGTCGTCATTCTGACCATCGCTTTAGGGTTCGTAATCCGGTTTGTGGCCGGGCTGATCTGGGGGCACGAGCCGCAGACACTTCAAAACCCATTGGCAGGCAAAGAAGTTCGGTTTGGAGGGCTGGTGCTGGGGATGGAGGACGTCGCCGTTATTGTCGTTACCATCCTTTTGACCTGGGGTCTGTATGTTTTCTTCAGCCGGACCAAATTGGGCCTGGCGATGCAAGGCGCGTCACAAAACCAGTTGGCAGCATATTACATGGGCATCCCGGTAAAGCGCGTTCAGGGTTTCATCTGGGCTTTGGCTGGGGTTGTCGCGGGGATTGCAGGGATCTTGTTCGCGGCCAAAGGCTCGGTTGATCCAACCACAGGTTTGCTTGGCATCAAGGCCTTTGCCGCAGCCGTTATTGGTGGTTTCGGCAGCCTGCCCGGTGCCCTCGCAGGCGGGCTGATCGTTGGGGTAATTGAACCCTTTGCCAGCCGTTACATCGCAGCAGGATACAGTCAGATCGCGCCTTATGCGCTGCTCTTGGCAGTGTTGATTTTCCGCCCCAACGGGCTGTTCAGTCAGGTTCGGGTCAAGAAGGTTTAAGTCATGCGGATTGTGTTCAAAACCAACTATATGCAGGATATCCGACCTTGGAAGGACACCTATCAGCTGTGCCTGTATATGATCTTACTGACAGCCGTCGCAGCCGCGCCGTGGTGGCTGGATGATTTCTATCTAGGCGAGCTGACAAACGTGCTGATATGGGCCATAGCGGGACTCGGTCTGATGATCTTAACAGGTCACACCGGTCAGGTCAGTCTGGGTCACGCAGCTTTTCTGGCCTTTGGGTGCTACGCCAATGTCATCCTTTTGGAAGCGGGCGTACCATTTCTGATCGCCTTTCCGTTGGCTGGCATCCTAACCGGATTGGTTGGCGTGACCGTAGCAATCCCGGCCCTGCGGCTGCATGGCATTTACCTTGCGATCTTCACCATGGCCCTGTCCATCCTGATGGATGACGTCATTGTTCTGGCCGAGCCGATCACAGGCGGGGTCGCGGGTAAATATCTGGGCGGTGTCGAAATATTCGGGTTTCTGGTCGACCGCTGGGGCACTCCGGTTCAGTTCTTCTGGCTGGTCCTCAGTGTGGCGGTGTTGGTCACACTTGGCTACATCAACCTGTTGCGGGCTCCTTTAGGACGCAGCTTTATCGCTGTGCGCGACTCAGAGGTATCGGCGCAGGCAATGGGCGTGGATATTGCCAGGACCAAGATGATCTCATTCGCGTTGTCCTGCGCTGTCAGCGGATGGGCAGGCGCGTTGATGGGCATGTTCTCGGGCGCATTCAACAATGAGACATTCAGCGTCCTGATTTCAATCCAGTTGCTGATGATGATCGTGATCGGCGGTCTGGGGTCCATCCACGGCGCGTTTCTTGGCGCCATTGTGATAGGGTTCCTGCCTCAGTTCTTATCTATCTCCAAGGAATACGTGGGTGCCCTTTTCGGTGGCAATACCGTCGCCATTCCGGGGCTGGAATTCGGCATCTTCGGAATGATCCTGATCGCCTTCATCCTTTTTGAACCGATGGGTCTGTACGGGCGCTGGCTGAAAATCCGGACGTGGTTCGAACTGTTCCCGTTTTATCGGAAAGACATGTTCAAACGTCAAAAATCCTATCTCAAGACGGAGCGCCTGAGATGAGCTTGCTTGAGTTCGAAAACGTCACTCTGAAATTCGGTGGACTGACGGCTGTCAACGATCTGTCTTTCGAGGTCGAAGAAGGTGAGGTTTTTGCCATCGTCGGACCAAATGGCGCAGGAAAATCCACCGTCTTCAATCTGATCTCGCGTTTCTACGACCCTTTTGCCGGGTCGATCCGGTATAACGGTCACGACTTGCTTAAGGCCAAACCGTCCGGCGTGGCCGCATATGGTGTGGCGCGGACATTTCAAAACATCGAACTCTTCGAGCATGCGACGGTCCTGCAGAACCTCCTTGTCGGACGACACCGTCACCGCAAAACCAACATGCTGTCCGAGGTGTTGTTTCTGCCCTCCGCGCGGCGGCAGGAATTGGAGAACCGCGAAAAAGTAGAGGAGATCATCGACTTCCTCGACCTGCAGGCATTCCGCGACAAGATGATCTCTGGCCTGCCCTATGGCGTGCGAAAGGTTGTCGAGGTGGCACGTGCTCTGGCCACCGATCCAAAGCTGCTTTTGCTGGACGAACCAGCCTCGGGTCTCTCGGTCGAAGAAACAACCGACATGCGCTGGTGGATCGATGATATCCGGCGGCAGATGGGGATCACGGTTTTGATGGTCGAGCATGACATGGGACTGGTATCTGGCGTCTCAGACCGCGTTCTTGCAATGGCAGACGGCGCGAAACTGGCGCTGGGAACACCTGCCGAGGTTCAATCGCATCCCGCCGTGGTCGAGGCTTACCTGGGGAAAGCCTCATGAACACTCCGATACTGACAATCCGCAACGTCGAGAGCTTCTATGGCCCGATCATGGCGATCCGAGGGGTTTCTCTGGATGTGCACCCCGGCCAAATCGTTTCGATCCTTGGTGCAAATGGCGCGGGAAAGACCACGTTGATGAAAACCGTTTCGGGCGTGATGGACCCGGAAAAGGGTAAAATCACATTCGACGGTGACGAAATTCAGGGGTCCGAGCCGCACAAGGTCGTCCAAAAAGGTATCGTTCACGTGCCCGAAGGTCGCGAGGTTTTTCCGCTGCTGACGGTCGATGAAAACCTAAGCCTTGGAGCCTATACCCTCAAGGACAAGGGCCAGATCGACCACGATCGCGATTTGGTGTTTTCGTATTTCCCGATCCTCAAGGAACGTCGCAACCAAGAGGCGGGAACGTTATCTGGCGGGCAGCAACAGATGCTGGCAATCGGCCGTGGCTTGATGGCCAACCCTAAAATCATGCTGTTGGATGAACCGTCGCTGGGTCTGTCACCGTTGTTGGTACAGGAAATCTTTGGAATCCTGGGGCGTCTGAACGATGAACAGAACATGACCATGATGCTGGTCGAACAGAATGCTAACGCCGCCTTGGAGCTGGCCCATCATGGCTATGTGATGGAGGTCGGGCGCATCGTCATGGATGGCGCCGCAGACGTTTTGATGCAATCCGAGGACATCCAGAACTTCTATCTGGGCGTGCAGGAGGAAGGCGCACGCGAAAACCGCCGCTGGAAACGAAAAAAGACGTGGAGGTGAAACAGATGAACATCAGCACCCTGCCCCCTCAGATCACGGTCAACGGCGTTCGCCTGAACGCAACCCCCGGCCAACGCCCGGTTTGTGTCGACGGAAGCACCACGATTTGCGAACTGTTTCGGAACCGCTGCGCCGAGCTTGGCGATCGCACAGCGCACCGTGAAAAGGACCTTGGCATCTGGAAGTCGTATTCCTGGGCGGACTATTGGCAGCATGCCAAGTGGATTGGGCTTGCACTGCGCAAATTGGGACTGCAACGGGGCGAGGTTGTATCGATCCTGTCAGAGGACCGCAAGGAATGGGCCTGGTTCGACATGGGCATTCAGGCCGTTGGTGGCATCGCGTCTGGTGTCTACACCACCGACTCGGCCAACCAGCTAAAATACCTGATTAATGACAGCGACAGCCGCTTTCTGATCGTCGAGAATGAAGAGCAACTGGACAAATTTCTGCAGGTCGAAGACGAGGTTCCCGGCCTTCTGAATGTCATCATTCTGGACGATGAGGGGCTGCACGATCTGGACCATGCGCGCTGCATGATGATCGACGCGTTATATACTTTGGGTCAGCAGGCCGAGGCTGAAGAACCCGATCGCTTTGAGGCCGAGATAGCTCTGGCATCACCGCAGGACACTGCACTTCTGATTTACACCTCGGGCACCACAGGAATGCCGAAAGGCGCGATGCTGAGCCACGAGAACATCTTGGCCGCGATTGAATGCGGGGCCCATGCGCTGCCCGCGCTCGAGTCTGACGAACAGCTTTGCTTTCTGCCGCTGTGCCATATTCTTGAGCGGGACGTATCAATCTATTTCCCACTGGCTGCAAAATGCGTCGTTAACTTTGCCGAAAGCCCCGAGACGGTGTTTGCCAACCTGCAAGAAATCTCACCGTCGACGTTCACGGCCGTTCCACGGGTTTGGGAAAAGATCTATTCGTATGTTCAGATCATGACGCAGGACGCAACGCCCACTGGCCGCGCAGCCTTTGGCATGGCGCTGAAGGCTGGGTTCAAGCGCGCGGAATACATATTGGCTGGAAAACCCGTCCCTGCTGGCGTTGCTGCACAGTTCTGGGTGTGGGACAGGCTGGTTCTGCGTAATTTGCGCCGTATGTTGGGGATGGACAAGATGCGGCGTGGCGGTTCGGGCGCGGCCCCGATTTCGACGGATCTGTTAAAGTGGTACTGGGCCATTGGCGTACCGTTGGTCGAAGGGTTCGGGATGACCGAAACCTCGGGCTTGGCGACGCTAAACACAATCGAAAACAACAAGGTCGGAACCATCGGACGCGCGGTTCCCGGAAATGACATCCGGATATCCGACGACGGTGAGATTCAGCTAAAGGGCCTCAACATTTTTCAGGGTTATTGGCGCAATAACGCAAAAACGGCCGAAACTTTCACTGCCGACGGATGGCTGCGAACTGGCGACCTCGGGCATATTGATGAGGATGGCTACGTCACCATCTCAGGCCGAATGAAAGACATCATCATCACTGCTGGCGGCAAGAATATCACCCCGGCCGAGATCGAAAGCCGGTTGAAGTTCAGCCACTACATCTCGGACGCGGTGATAATCGGTGACAAGCGAAAGTTCCTGACCGCGCTGATCATGATTGATCAGGAAAACGTCGAAAAATTTGCGCAGGATCGGAAAATCCCCTTTTCAAATTTTGCATCCCTCTGTGCGGCCCCTGATATCAAAGATCAGATTCAGGGGGAAATCGACGCGGTGAATAAGGATTTTGCACGGGTCGAGCAGATCAAGGATTTTCGCCTGATTGATGTACTTCTGACCGCAGATGACGATGAACTGACCGCAACAATGAAGCTGAAACGCAGTTTTGTCGAAAAGAAACACGGCCATCTTATTGAAGACATGTACAGTTAATCAAAGAGATAACCTAAAGGGAGGAGAAAGATGAAGAATGTGATCATGCGGCTGGCGGCGGCCACCGCCTTGACGGCTTCGGCGACCCTTGCCAATGCACAGACCCAGGGTGTCACGGATGATGAGATTATCATCGGGTCGGTCAATGACCTGAGCGGTATCTTCGCAGCCGTCGGTGTTCCGGCGACCAAGGGTGCAAATGTGGTGTTTGACCGCGTGAACGCTAATGGTGGCATACACGGGCGGACGATCCGCTATGTTGTTGAGGACAATGGGTATCAGATGCCGCGTGCGATGCAGGGCTATAACAAGCTGCTGAACCGCGACAAGGTGTTCGCAATGCTGCAGTCGCTGGGAACGCCGATGAATGTCGCGGGGTTCAAGCTGTTGGATCCAAAAGGTATTCCCAATGTTGCCCCTTTGTCTGCTGCACGGCAGATGTTGCAGGAGCCGATGGACAACAAGTTCACGGCCTTTTCCACATATTTTGACCAAAGCCGTGTCGGTGTGAAATATCTCGCTGAGCAGTTTGGTGGTCAGTCTGTGTGTTCGATGTATCTGCCAACCGATTTTGGTGAGGAGATCGTCGAAGGCACCAAGGCCGGTGCCGAAGAAGCCGGGATCGCTTTCGTCGCTGAGACCACGCACAAACCCGATGAAACGGATTTCGTGGGCTCACTCAGCAAGTTAAAAGAAGAAGGCTGCGATATCGTAACGATCGCTCTGGGCGTACGACAGGCTATCACAGTTGTCGGCACGGCCAAAAAGATGGGCCTTGCAGATATGAAGTTCCTTGGCACCTCGGCCAGCTTCCTGACCGTCGTCGCGCAAGTGCCGGGCGGTGTGACCGACGGTTTTTATGCCGCCGCATCCTGGCAGGATCTGTGGTCCCGCGCGGAAGATCCCGCCCCTGCCGCCTTTATCGAGGAATATAAAGCGGCAACCGGTGAAGATCCCGTCGGGTTCGCAATGCTGGGATATTCTGCTGCTGAAACGATGGTCAAAGCGCTTGAGGCTGCTGGCCCCGATCTGACTCATGAAAGCTTTATCGCGGCCATGGAAACGCTGGACTATCAGGATGAACTGGTTGGAAACCACATGACATTTGGACCTGATGACCATCAGGGGGCCGACTCAGTGTACGTGAGCGTTGTCGAGGATGGCGCCTGGAAGATGGTGTACGAAGAATAACCGTACACGCATCCCAAACGAAAAAGGGCTCGCAACTGCGAGCCCTTTGAATTTGTGCACTCGGCAGCGAATTAACGCTTCGAGAACTGGAACGAACGACGCGCTTTGCGCTTACCGTATTTCTTACGTTCCACAACGCGGCTGTCGCGGGTCAGGAAGCCAGCAGCTTTCAGAGCACCACGCAGCGACGGATCGTACAGTTGCAGCGCTTTCGAGATGCCGTGCTTGACCGCACCGGCCTGACCGGTCAGGCCACCGCCTTTGACGGTTGCGACAACGTCGAATTCACCTTCAACACCGGCAACCTGGAACGGCTGGCGCAGGATCAGCTGCAGAACGGGACGCGCAAAATACTTGTCCTGGTCCTTGCCGTTCACGGTGACCTTGCCGGAACCCGGCTTGATCCAAACGCGGGCAACAGCGTCTTTACGCTTGCCGGTGGCATAAGAACGACCCAGCTCGTCACGTACGGGTTCACGCACGATGACTTCTTCGGCCACAACCTCAACGCCTGCAACGGCGCTCAGCTCTTCGAGAGTATTGATCTGATCAGCCATGGTCATTAGCTCCGGGTGTTTTTCTTGTTCATGGATGCAACATCCAGAACTTCGGGCGCTTGCGCCTCATGGGGATGCTCGGCACCGGCATAAACGCGCAGATTGGTCATCTGCTGACGTGCCAGACGGTTGCCCGGCAGCATGCGCTTGACCGCTTGGGTCACGACGCGCTCGGGGTGCTTGCCTTCAAGGATCTGCTGCTTGGTGCGCGACTTGATGCCGCCTGGGTGGCCAGTGTGCCAGTAGAAGTTTTCTTCGCGCTTCTTGCCGGTCATCTGGATTTTGTCAGCGTTGATCACGATGACATTGTCGCCCATGTCCATGTTCGGGGTGAACGACGCTTTGTGCTTGCCACGCAGGCGCATGGCGACGATCGAGGCAAGACGGCCCAGAACAACGCCCTCGGCGTCGATCAGGATCCATTTCTTGTCGATGTCTGCAGGTGTTGCAGAAAAGGTTTTCATGGCAGGATAGTCCTGTTTGATGTGAAAGACCGCCCACATACGGAGCGGCCCGAATTCGATGTTGGGTATTTAGATGCAGGCGTAATGCGCGTCAAGAACGCTGAAACTTATTTTAATAAGCAATTACAGTATGTTATAAAATAGGTATTATTTTACCCCACAACTCAACATATAAACCGCAATACATGATTGAACGTTAATTAACCCGACAAGATCCAGAAAGGGAGATATTGCGCAATGAACTGGCAGCAGACCGCAAACGACTATGGGGCAGCATGGAAAGAACCTAACCGGGCGAAACGGCTTGAGATATTGGCTGGGTGCTTTGCTGAAGATGGCATCTATGTCGATCCCATGGCCGAGGTCAAAGGCCGCTCAAACCTATGCGATCATATCGGAGAGGTGGCGCAAAGCACGGGCGGAATGCTTGAGTTGACCAGCAAGGCCAATGGCCACAACGATGTCATTCACTTCACATGGCGTCTGGTTGGCCCGGACGGCAGTGTAGTTGTCGCCGGCCACGATTTTGCGCATTTGGATGATGAGGGAAAGATCTCACATCTGGCCGGGTTTTTCGGCGACCCCGAACCAACGAGCTGAGTCTTTAAACGCTGATCTGTTCCGGCGGATTATCTAAAAGTGCACGCAGGCGCTGCATTGCGGCCTCGAACCGCTCCAATGACACGTGCCCATTCATCGCAATGCGAACGGCGTTGGGGGCACGCCCGTCCCGCAGCGCGAACTCGTCTGCGGATCTAAGTTGAATACCTTCCCGCTCGGCTGCTCGGCTGAATGCGGCGGCACGCCAACCCGACGGCAAGTTCAGCCAGACAAATGGCACGTCCGGCGCCCAGTTCAGATCAAAGCCGCCAAGCGCATTGACCGTCACCCGGACATAATCGCCCATCCGGGCGCGGACGTCCCTCGCGATCTGCCGTGTCCGTGGATCAGACAACAACAGCCGGGTCAGCTCTGCAAGCGGTTGTGCCAAACCGAAATAGCCGTATTCGGCTGAACGCCGAAGATCGACGCTGCGTTCGCGCGGAGCGATGGCGAACCCAACGCGCAGGGCTGGCGTCAGGATCTTTGAGATCGACGAGACATGCCAACCTCGTTCAGGCGCCAATGCACGATAGCTGGGCTCGCGGGCATCCCCCATCCGATAACAATCGTCTTCAATGATCTGCAAATCATGGCGGCGGGCGACTTCCACAACCTCTTTTCGACGCTCCAGCGGCGTATGTGTACCGGTTGGGTTTTGCACCTCGGGCGAGACGCAAACCGCTTGCGCCTGGGTCTGACGCAAAATGTGATCCATAGCCTGAGGGTCAACGCCCCACTTGTCCATCTTCACGCCGACAACCTCGGCTCGCATCAACTCACCTGCCCGACGGAAACCGGCATATGACAGATCTTCAACCAGAACGACCGGCTTGGGGCCGCGCAGGATCGTCTGAAACACAAGGCAAAGACCATTTTGCCCACCATGCGTCAGAACCACATCATCATGGGTCACTGCGCCAAGCGGCAGATCTGAGAGCCATTCAACGACCGCCTGCCGCATGGGTTGGTACGCATCGCGCGTCGGGTAATTCATCAGCAAACGCGGATCGGCTTGGGACACTTTCTTAAGACATTCCCTGATCAATGCCACCTGCCCCACGTCCGGTAATCTGGGGCTGAACAGGCTGACATCGGCGTTGTACTTGTCGTCGCGCAGGTGAAGTTGTCTTGCCCACACATCGTCCAGCAAAGGTGATTTTGGAGGGGCGACAAATGTACCACGTCCAACCTCGGCTTGTAGCAAGCCTTCTTCCGTCAGAATCGTATATGCCCGGGCAACCGTGCCGGGCGTTATTTGTAACCGATACGCAAGCTCCCGGACTGGAGGCAGTTTAGATCCTACCTCCAGCGCTTTGTTCTCAATCGCTTTTCGTATTGTGTCGGCGACCAGTGTGTACTTGGGACCTTTGGATTTTGGTAACGCCTCTGGCCAAATTGTATCCATTACAATTCTTCCTTTGCTTTTGACACAATCCTGAATGTATCACACACATGTACCGAACATTAGTACTTTGTGTCAATACAATTTGAAAGGATACCCAAGATGACACGCCATATGCACAACCCCGCCCTCATGCTGCTGAACGATAGCCCTCGGCTGCCGATGATCGCCGCGCTGGCCGTGCGGTTTGCGGCGACTGTCACACAGTGGGAACGACAGCGCCGCAGCAGGGTCAACCTGTCAAAGCTGGATGATCGCATGCTTAAAGATGTCGGCCTGACCCGCCCCGCGGCCGACCGCGAGATCAAACGCTATTTCTGGCAGTATTAATTATCCCCAGTCCCTATAGGGACCTCTTCCTAGGCCGGGTTTCATACCCGGCCCTTTTTTATCCAAACGCCGATGCTGCAGACCCCGCAGGTGGCAATGAGTAGGTCATCGTAGCCCGCGCAACGGGTTTGTCTGAGCCTTCCGAGAACATCAGAACATCGCCTACCGCAAGCGTTTTGCCCAGTTTTAGCAAGCTGCAGCGCGCGATCATATCGTTGGCCCCATCGGGTTTGCGCATGAAATCCATCGAACACCCCGTCGTCACCGCCAGCGACTGACGTCCTTTCAATGCAAGGATCATTGCATAGACGCTGACATCGGCCAGACCGAACATCGACGGGCCTGAAACTGTCCCCCCTGGCCGCAGATGCCTGTCCCCGACCTTCAGCCGCATGGTGATTGAGTTTTCATCCAGGCTGTCGATGACAAAGTCCTTCTCGACCTGTGGAAAAACCTCGACCAGATAATCTGACAGTTGTTCGCGGTTCAAAACCAACGACATACTTCCCCTCCTCGAATTGCCACCCTAGAGTTGGCCCGACATCAGATCGGAGAGCAAGATGGGAATTCTGGAACGTAACGACATGAATGGCGTTGCCCGGTTGAAAATGAACGCGCCAGAGCGCTTGAATGCCCTGAGCGAAGAGATGCTGGCAGCACTTCAGGCTGAATTCGACGCCTTAAGCAACGACTCGAGTATTCGCGCTGTGATCCTGTCCGGCGAAGGCAAGGCGTTTTGCGCAGGTCACGATCTGAAACAGATGACTGCGGGACGTCAGAGCGAGGATGGGGGAAAAGCCTACTTCCAGGACTTGTTCGCGCAGTGCGCCAAAATGATGCTGTCGATTCAATCTCTGCCCCAACCCGTGATCGCGCAAGTCCACGGCATCGCCACGGCCGCCGGCTGCCAACTGGTGGCCACTTGTGATCTTGCGATTGCAGCCGAAGGCACGCGCTTTGGTGTAAACGGGGTCAATATCGGGTTGTTTTGCTCGACCCCTATGGTGGCCCTCAGCCGGAATATCCCCCGGAAACAGGCATTTGAGATGTTGACGACAGGCGCGTTCATCTCCGCAGAACGCGCGACAGAGCTGGGCCTGGTCAATCGCGCAGTACCCGAAATGTTGTTGGAACATGAAACGATGGCGCTGGCCGAACAACTGGCGGACAAGCTTGGATCAGCGGTCAAAGTGGGCAAACAGGCCTATTACAAGCAATTGGATATGCCGATCGAACAGGCCTACGCCTATACCGGCGAGGTGATGGCACAGAATATGATGCATCGGGATACCGAAGAAGGAATATCTGCATTTATCGAAAAAAGACCGCCAAATTGGGAACAATAACGAGATTATTTAAGGAAATTTTCGCGACTGTTCGCAATTTAGTCCTTTTCAAAAGGGCCACACTGTGGCAAAGCTGAGACATGGCTTAGGCCCAAATACGCTTTTGGGTCGCTGTAGGCGGAAGGTCCCTCCAAGCTGGTTTCTCTCACCGGCGCTGACATTCCCGCTGCGGCGACCCCAAGTACCCTCCTTAAATTACTAGCTAATCAACGCGAAACTTGGCGTGTGTTGCGTTGCGCGATGCTGTGCCCTATGTGGCACCTCATGACACAGAAATTGCATATAGTTGGCGGCGGCATGGCGGGGTCCGAGGCGGCCTGGCAAGCAGCGGAAATGGGCGTGGATGTTGTAATCCACGAAATGCGGCCCAAAGTGGGCACTTTTGCGCACCAGACCGGTAATCTGGCCGAGATGGTGTGCTCGAACTCCTTCCGCTCGGATGACGACGAACAAAATGCCGTCGGTCTGCTGCATTGGGAAATGCGCGAAGCCAACGGCATCATCATGGGCACCGCCGATACGCATCGCCTGCCCGCCGGTGGCGCATTGGCCGTGGATCGTGATCCGTTTGCTGAAGCAGTGACCGCCAAGCTGCAGGCCCATCCGCGGGTGGAAGTGACAGGCGAAGAAGTCACCGCCCTGCCCGACGACGGCCACTGGATCATTGCGACGGGTCCGTTGACGTCCTCGTCGCTGGGCGAGTCGATCAGGGCCCAGACAGGTGCCGAGGCTCTGGCGTTCTTCGACGCGATCGCGCCCATTGTCTATGCCGACAGCATCGACATGAGCCAGGCGTGGATGCAGTCCCGTTATGACAAGGGCGAAACCGAAGAGGAGCGGACGGCCTATCTGAACTGTCCCATGGACCGCGATCAGTATGAGGCGTTCATCGACGCCCTGTTGGCGGCGGACAAAACAGAATTCCACGAAGGTGAAACTGCCGGGTATTTTGACGGCTGCCTGCCCATCGAGGTTATGGCGGAACGGGGCCGCGAAACGCTGCGCCACGGTCCCATGAAGCCAGTCGGCCTGACCAACCCGCATCAGCCTGACGTCAAACCTCATGCCGTTGTGCAACTGCGCCGAGACAACGCGCTGGGCACTTTGTTCAACATCGTCGGTTTTCAGACCAAGATGAAATACGGCGCTCAGACCGAAGTGTTTCGCATGATCCCGGGGCTTGAGAACGCCAGTTTCGCGCGCCTGGGCGGGATTCATCGCAACACGTTCATCAACTCTCCGACATTGCTGGACGCGCAGATGCGGCTGAAATCAAAACCGAATATTCGGTTTGCCGGCCAGATCACCGGCGTCGAGGGTTATGTGGAAAGCGCTGCAGTGGGCTTGTTGGCTGGGCGGCTGGCTGCTGCCGAGATCCTGGGGCGTTCCCTGCCCGAGATCCCGCAGGACAGTGCCATGGGCGCGTTGATACACCACATTACCGGCGGGGCCGAAGCCAAGACCTTTCAACCCATGAACGTCAACTTTGGTCTGTTTCGCCCGGTTGATGGCCTCAAAGGCGGTCGCCGGGGCCGTAAGGACCGGTACAAGGCCTACACCGACCGGGCCAAGACGGAATGGACCGACTGGTTGGCGCATTGCTGACTGGACGCATTGCACCCTACCGGCCTAACATACGGGTATGAGCGACAAATACCTCAAAGACGCCTACGGGCTTGATACGCCCGAGGCGACCCGTACGCATTATCAGAAATGGGCCTCGTCATACGACGCCGAAGTTGGAGCACATGGCTACGCCACGCCTGGTCGCGTGGCCGAGGCGCTTTGGTCCCAGATGCCCGAACCGCAGACGCCTGTTCTGGATTACGGTTGTGGCACGGGTCTGTCCGGCAAGGCCCTGCATGATACGGGATTTCAGGTAATCGATGGTGTGGATCCCACGCCCAAGATGCTTGAAGGGGCGGCCGCTAAGGAGGTTTACAGAAACCTCACGACGTTTGAGATCACCGATCCGGAACCGCTGGAGCAAGATGCCTATAAGGCAATCACCGCGATTGGCGTGATCGGAACCGGTGCCGCCCCGCCAGAGACATTCGACCTGTTGATGAAGGCGCTACCCAAAGGTGGCTTGCTGGCCTTTTCCTTCAACGATCACACGCTTGACGATCCGTCCTTCACCACCCGTTTGAACGATTGGCTGGACATGGGCGCTGCGCGGTTGTTGTTTCGGGAATACGGGCCGCACCTTCCCGGTATGGACCTTAAATCTGACGTATATGTTGTTGAGAAGACGTGACATTCATTACCAGATTTGCCCCATCTCCTACTGGGCCGCTTCATCTTGGCCATGCCTATTCTGCACTTCTTGCCAGTGATATGGCCGCCGCTGCAGGCGGTCAATTTTTATTGCGGATCGAAGACATCGACCGCTCCCGCTGCCGGGCAAATTGGGAAGAGCAGATTTATGACGATCTGACTTGGCTAGGATTGACCTGGCCAGAACCCGTGATGCAGCAATCGTCTCGTGTGTCGACCTACGAAGACGCTCTGAGGGCATTGTGGTCGCGGGGCTTGCTGTACCCGTGCACGTGCAATCGTCGGGACATTGCCGCAGCCGCCGGGGCACCACAGGAAGGTATACCTCTTCATGGGCCGGATGGGATCATTTATCCGGGCACGTGCAGGGATGTGTCAGATCGAACGGGGCCGATCCCGCACGAAACGCCCCTTCGATTGGACATTAAAATGGCTGCGCGTGTGGTTCCAGATCTGTTTAGGATCGCCACTCAACCATCTGCCCAAAAGCCGTTCTTCGAAGAAAATGGCGTGGGACCAAACGGGGAATCGGGCACAGTCGCTTTCACGGCCGATGAGTTACGAGACACAATCGGAGACGTGGTATTGTCCCGGCGCGATATGAGAACATCCTACCATCTATCCGTCGTTCTGGATGATGCGGAACAAGGCGTGTCCCACGTCGTACGCGGTCAGGACCTATTCGAGGCGACGCGTATCCATGTTCTGTTGCAGGCCCTGCTAGGCTTGCCGACACCTGTCTATCACCATCATAAGCTGATCCGAGATGACTTGGGCAAACGTTTGGCCAAACGTGACGATGCTCGCGCCATTTCCAAATACCGCGCCGAAGGCGTTTCCGCGAAACAGATACGGGCAATGGTCGGGCTTTAATTGACCTATTCCATTGGGCCCATAAGTTCGACTTCTGCATCATCCCGAACAGCAGTGTAGAAACAAGTGCGCCGGTTGGTGTGGCAGGCCGCGCCTGTCTGTCGCACCAAAACAAGCAGGCAGTCGCGGTCACAATCAACGCGAAAATCGACCAACTCTTGCATGTGGCCTGAGGTTTCTCCCTTGATCCAGAACGATTGACGCGACCGCGACCAATACGTTACGCGGCGCGTTTCCAGTGTTTTTTCAATCGCTTCGGCGTTCATCCACGCCATCATTAATACCTCGCCCGAGGCCTCATCTTGTGCGATGGCTGGAATCAGACCAGCGTCGTTGTACGTCAGGCTGGACGGATCGAAGGTGACGGTCTCAGACATTGTAAAAACCTTTTGCATCCCGTTGGATGCTCACTATGTATGGGGAACACGCAACGAGGGAAAGCCATGTCTGGCGAGAACGACCTGATAAAGCTCTATTCCGGGCGCATTCTGGCCCTGGCTGCGGATATTCCGCATCTGGAACGGCTGGAAAACCCAGATGCAACCGTAAAGAAACGTTCGCCTTTGTGTGGGTCTACCGTAACCGTGGACGTCAAGGTTGAGGACGGCCGCGTTTCCGGATTCGGTCAGGACGTTAAGGCCTGCGCCTTGGGTCAGGCCTCGGCCTCGGTCGTTGGATCCGCTGTAATTGGCACCACGCGCGCGCAAATCGAAACCGCGCGGGATCAGCTGTCGGCTATGTTGAAGAAAGACGGCCCTGCTCCGGACGCACCGTTTGACGGGCTGGAAGTTCTCATGCCTGCGCGTGATTATAAGAACCGTCACGCTTCGATCCTGCTGGCGTTGGATGCCACTGCTGAAGCTATGGAACAAGCCGAACAGGCCAACTGCGCCTGAAGATGGTAATTCAATTCAAACCCATCTAACCTCCGCCATAGTTTTGGGGAGAATTTGGTTTGAATAGTTTGCTGGAGCATTTTGTTACCCTGTGGGTCGTTATTGATCCGATTGGAACAATTCCCGTTTTTATCGCCGTTACAGCCGGGCTTGGGGCTGCGGCGCGCCGCAAAACTGCCCTGTTGGCCGCGCTCATCAGTGCCGGAGTTTTGCTGTTCTTCCTTGTATTTGGGCAATTGCTGATCGAGGCGCTGGATATCGGGTTGAACTCGTTCCAAGTGGCCGGAGGGATCATCCTGTTTCTGTTTGCCCTGACGATGATCTTTGGCGAAAGCAAGCAAGAGGTTGAACAACGCGCAGCGGAAGACGATCAGGAAGACAAATTCCACAAGCCCAACCCTGCGATCTTTCCGTTGGCGGTACCTTCATTGGCGTCACCGGGTGCAATGCTGGCCGTTGTTATCCTGACCGACAACAACCGGTTCAGCGTGGCGGATCAAGGTATCACGGCAATGGTTATGTTATCCGTTGTGGCCATCGCCTTCGTTTTGATGCTGCTGGCCGAGCCGATCATTCGACTGATTGGCCATTCAGGTGCCGCCATTATCAGCCGCATCATGGGAATGATCCTGGCGTCGGTTGCCGTGAATTCGGTACTGTCTGCGATGCTGGAAATCTTCAAAACCGGACAGCTATAAAAAAACCGCCGCACCTTCCGGGCGGAAAGGGCGGCGGTAGGCAATGCGTGTCTCATGTGGGATCCGTATTTCCGCGCAGGGCCGAGGCATGGCCCTTTCAAGGGAATTGGGACAGGCAGGTCACCCTTGACTGAAATGGGGACGACAGCACGGTGTTTTCGGCACGAGATCGCAGGCAGAAAGGGTCAGAACGTTCCGGGAAGGTGAAGGGCAACCACCAGCATCACCACCAATGACACCGCACCTGCCGCATCCTGCAATAGCGTGGAATGCGAACGGCTTATGGCGGTCTTGATCTGGGTCAGCATGGTCTCACCTCCGGTCTTGTTTTAATCCTTTGTTGACCTTTTGTTCTCATATTTTACCGAGTCGGTAAAGAACTTTTTGAGAACATTTGTGAACTTTACGGAACGATATTGCTAACCCACTGAAATTAAACGGATTGCCTGATCCTGTTTCATGAGCCACAGCAGAACACGGACAGCTTGCCCGCGTTCGGTGGTCAAGTTCGGGTCTTTGGACAACAGGTTTCGTGCATCCGTCTGCGCAACAGCCATCAATCCGGCCTGACGCTCCAGATCAGCGATCCGGAACTTTGGTAGCCCGGATTGAGCCGTGCCAATCAGATCCCCTGCGCCGCGCATCTGCAAATCGGTCTCGGATATCCGGAATCCGTCTTCCGTCTCTCGCAAAACCTCCAGCCGCTTCCGCCCGCCCTCGCTTAGCGGTGGTTGATACATGAGCAAGCAGGTCGAATCCGCCTCGCCCCGTCCAACGCGGCCACGCAGCTGGTGTAACTGCGCCAAACCGAATATTTCGGCCCGTTCGATTACCATGATCGAGGCGTTGGGTACATTCACTCCGACCTCGATCACAGTCGTTGCGACCAGAACCTTTGTGTGCCCTTTCTGAAACGCAGCCATCGCGGCGTCCTTTTCGGCAGCGGGCATTTGGCCATGGACCAGCCCGACTGTGCCTTCGCCCAGCACCGCCCGCAGCCGTTTGAACCGCTCTTCGGCAGCTGTCAGGTCCGAGACCTCGGATTCGTCGACCAGCGGACAGACCCAATAGCACTGACGTCCTTCATCGATGGCCCGACGTAAATGCGCTACGACGTCATCCATACGCTCGGTACTAATAATCGCCGTTTTGATCGGTTTCCGTCCTGGTGGCTTTTCATCCAGAACAGAGACGTCCATGTCCCCGTATTGCGCAAGCGCCAAACTGCGGGGGATCGGGGTGGCGGTCATCACCAGAACATCCGCGCCCTGCCCTTTTTCCGACAACTCCATCCGTTGCCGCACCCCGAACCGGTGCTGTTCATCCACAATGGCCAGTCGCAGGGCATGAAATTCAACATCGCTCTGAAACACTGCATGGGTGCCGACAAGGATGTGAATGTTACCCTGTTTCAGAGCGGCCAGCTTTGCACGCCGTTCAGCGCCCTTGTCCCGCCCAGTCAGGATTTCCAGAACCACCCCGGCTTCTTCGGCAAGCGGGCGCAGGCCTTCCAGATGCTGCCTAGCGAGGATCTCGGTCGGGGCCATCATAACACCCTGCCCACCAGCCTCGACCGCGACCAGAAGTGCCATGAAGGCGACCAGAGTTTTCCCTGCACCCACATCGCCTTGCAGCAATCGGTTCATCCGCGAGTCTGAGCCCATGTCGGCAGTTATTTCCTTGATCGCACGTGTCTGGGCCCCGGTTGGTTTGTAAGGCAGATTAGCAAGAACTTTGGCCTGCAGAGCACCAGTGCCGACGCTCACGATGCCCCGAGCCTTACGCTCGCGCTGTCGCGCCAGAGCCAGCGTCACCTGATGGGCAAACAGTTCGTCATAGGCAAGGCGTTCCCGGGCTGGCGCGTGCGCGGCCACGTCATCCGCCCCCTGTGGGTTATGCGCCGCGGATACAGCCGTCGCCCAATCAGCCCAGCCCTGTTTTGACACTTGCGCAGGGTCAATCCACTCAGCCAGCTGTGGCGCGCGGGCCAATGCGCTACGTGCCGCCTTGTACGCCGTTTTTTGGGTGATGCCCTGTGTCAGGTGATAGACCGGTTCAAATTCTGCTATGTCATCCGCGCTTTCCACGGGCAGCATGTGATCTGGATGGACCATCTGCGCCATGCCGTCGAACAGTTCGAGCTTGCCAGAGATCACACGACGACTGCCTTGCGGCAAAACTTTATTCAAATAATCTCCACGTGCGTGGAAAAAGACCAACTGAAACTCGATCTGCGTGTCTTCGACGTGAACGCGGTAAGCCCCGCCCTTGTTTCGCGACGGCCTGTGGGTGCCGACCGTGACTTCAACCGTCAATGTCGTTGGCAGATCAGCCCCCTGGATTGTATCGCGCCGCCTGCGATCAACGACAGCATACGGTAAGCCGAACAGCACATCGCACGGCGACTCGATCCCCGCCTGCACCATTGTCTGCGCAGTCTTGGGGCCAACGCCCTCCAGCGTCTCCAGCCCGGCGAACAGGGGAAACAGGATCTCAGGACGGCCACTCATGCGGTACCGATCAGGTGCAGCCATTCATCTTCGTCCAGCGTCTCGATCCCAAGCTCTGCTGCTTTCTTGGCTTTTGAACCAGCACCAGGGCCGGCCACCAGCAAATCGGTCTTCTTGCTGACCGAACCAGAGACCTTGGCCCCCAGTGCCTCGGCCCGGGCCTTGGCTTCGGCGCGGGTCATCTTTTCAAGTGACCCTGTAAAGACAACCGTCTTGCCAGCCACCGGACTGCCCGATGTGTCGGGTCGTTTGGCGTCCTGCACGTCCAATTGCTCGACCAAAGCGTCGATGCTGGCGCGTTCTGCGTCCTGAGCAAATGCAGAAACCAACGCGCGCGCCATGACGTCACCTACGCCATCAATACCCAAAAGCTCGTCCCACTCAAGACCTTCGAAATCAGCGGCTGCGGTGACGGCGCGTTCAAATTCTGGCCAGGAGCCATAGTGGTTCGCGATCAGGTTCGATGCGGCCTCTCCGACATGTCGAATGCCCAATGCAAAAAGAAGGCGTCCGAATGGGATTTGGCGTTTTTCATCAATTGCAGCCCAAAGGTTCCCGGCACTTTGGGCACCCCAACCCTTACGGTTGGCGAGCTTGTTGAGATTGGCCGCATCTCTGGTCTGCAGTGTAAAGATGTCCACCGGAGTTTTAATTGGCAAGTCCGGGTCATCGTAGAACATTTCAATCTGCTTGGCGCCCAGCCCTTCGATATCGAACGCTTTCCGAGATACGAAATGTTTCAATTTTTCAACAGCCTGCGCCGGGCAAATAATCCCACCGGTGCAACGTCTAACGGCATCGCCTTCTTCCCGAACCGCATCACTGCCGCATTCCGGACAGGTTGTGGGAAAATCATAAGGTTGCGCGCCATCTGGACGTTTCGAAATATCGACATCCGCCACTTTTGGGATCACGTCGCCCGCGCGATAAACCTGCACCCAGTCGCCGACCCTAATATCTTTCCCATCACGGATCGTACCGCCCTTTGCATCGCGACCGGCGACATAATCCTCGTTATGCAGCGTGGCATTGGACACTACGACGCCACCAACAGTTACCGGGTGCAGCCGGGCAACCGGGCTGAGCGCACCCGTGCGACCCACTTGAATGTCGATGGCCTCTAGCCTTGTCCATGCAAGTTCAGCGGGAAACTTATGCGCAATGGCCCATCTTGGGGTCGTGGACCTGAACCCCAACCGGGCCTGCAGCGCCAAGTCGTTCACCTTGTAGACAACGCCGTCGATGTCATAGCCAAGAGTGGCGCGTTGGGCTTCGATTCTGCGGTAATGTCCGATCAACTGATCTGTTGTTTCGCACAATGCTGTCAGTGGGTTGGTTGAGAAACCGAATTCCGCCAACCGTTCGATGGCACCCATTTGTGTATCGGCCAAAGGGGCCGACAACTCACCCCAGGCATAAGCGAAAAACCGCAGCGGACGGGATCGTGTGATTTTCGCGTCAAGCTGCCTCAACGACCCTGCGGCAGCGTTTCGTGGATTTGAAAATACCTTTTCGCCCAACTCCGTCTGTCGCGAGTTCAGCTTATCGAAGTCTTCATGCGACATGTAAACTTCACCGCGTACTTCCAGAACATCCGGAGCGTTTTGGACGCTGTGCGGAATGTCCGAGATCGTCCGCGCGTTCGAAGTCACGTTTTCACCAATCTCGCCGTCGCCTCGGGTTGCCGCCTGCACGAGCTTCCCCTGTTCATATCTTAGCGATAGGGACAGACCGTCAATCTTGGGTTCAGCAGTAAAACCCAGCTCGGCCGTGTCGCTCAATCCCAGATATTTGCGGATTGACCTGTCAAAATCAGCAACGTCCTCATCGTTGAACGCATTGCCCAACGACATCATTCTGACGGCATGTACGAGTTTTGAAAATCCCTCCGCCGGTCTTGCGCCCACTTGATCTGTGGGGCTGTCGGACCGCTTCAACTCCGGAAAACGCGCCTCGATGTCCGCGTTTCGCCGCTTTAGCGCATCGTAGTCCGCATCCGAGATCTCGGGGGCGTCCTCGGCGTGATACAGCGTGTTGGCCCGCGCAATCAATTCCGCGAGCCGCGCCAGCTCGGCACGTGCTTGATCTTCAGTCAGCTCTGTTACCGCAATTGAGTCGCTCATGGCCTCGCCCTGTCACATAGTCTTTGAACCCAGTGATAGGGCGAGGCCATGGCTAGGTCCAGATGTGCTGTACCATGAGTGAGGGGGTCGCCCTGGACCAACGGCGACCGGATTTCATTTTAGGTCAGGCTCCAACAGCGATCCGACGTTCGTCTAAACTGTTGCTTTGCGGATCGCGCAGCACATAGCCCCTGCCCCAAACAGTTTCGATATAGTTTTCGCCGCCGGTCGCATTGCTGAGTTTCTTGCGAAGTTTGCAGATAAAAACGTCGATAATTTTCAATTCGGGCTCGTCCATACCTCCATAGAGATGGTTCAGGAACATCTCTTTGGTCAGCGTTGTACCCTTCCGCAGGCTCAGCAATTCCAGCATCTGGTATTCCTTGCCGGTCAGATGAACGGCTTTGCCTTCGACCTCAACCGTTTTGGCGTCCAGATTTACCGCGACGCGGCCCGTATGAATGACAGATTGCGAGTGCCCTTTGGACCGCCGAATGATCGCGTGAATACGAGCGACCAGTTCCTCGCGGTGGAACGGTTTGGTCATATAGTCGTCGGCGCCAAAGCCGAAACCTTTGATCTTGCTTTCGGTATCGTCAGCGCCCGACAGGATCAAGATGGGGGTTTCAACACGCGCGATGCGCAGCTGTCTCAGCACTTCGTGCCCGTTCATGTCAGGCAGATTCAGATCCAGAAGGATCAGGTCATAGTCGTACAACTTGGCAAGATCGATGCCTTCCTCGCCCAGGTCCGTCGCATAAACGTTTAGATTGGCATGCGTCAGCATCAATTCGATGCTTTTCGATGTGGTCGGATCATCCTCGACAAGAAGTATACGCATTTACTGCTCCAATTTAGTCAACTTACCAATTTCATAATGAGCCTGATCAAAAATGGTTAATCTGACGTTACCGTTGAATCATTTATTCACATTCATCTTAAAGTTGTCGATATTTTTTTAAGGCCGTGACTTTCAAAGCGTCTGTTCCGTGCTCAGCGACTGCAGAAACCCAGGAATTGAACTCTTCATCGCTAAGCCCATACCGCTTCTTGGCGTCTGACAACGAAATCAGCCCGTAAAGAACGCCGCGCACCACAACCACCTTGCGCGATGCGACCCATCTGGTCGTCTCTGCAGGTGGTAGATCGCTACGCGATAAAACCGTTCCATCCGGCAGGGTTACGGACCTTGGCCCTTCGACTTTGTGCAAATACATCTCTTGACCCTTTTTCAGCTGCGACAAAGCTGCCAACAGCCTACTTAATGTCGCGTGAAACCGCCCCTTGAGAGTGTGTAGAATTTTCCTATATTCTGCCGGTCTTTCTTAACCCGTACTGGAATCGTCATGGCCCTCGATACCGAGACACCGCTGAACTCGCTTGGCTTTGCCAAACCCCCGTCGGAAACGCGGGTGGTTGTTGCCATGTCCGGTGGTGTGGACAGCTCTGTCGTCGCTGCTTATCTGGCCGATCAGGGCTACGACGTCGTTGGCGTAACGCTACAGCTGTACGACCACGGCGCGGCCCTGGCCAAAAAAGGTGCCTGTTGCGCGGGGATTGATATCCATGACGCTCGGCGTGTGGCGGAAGAACGCGGCTTTCCCCATTATGTTCTGGATTACGAGAACATCTTCAAAGATGCCGTGATCGACGAATTCGCCGACAGTTATCTGGCTGGTGCAACCCCTGTACCATGCATCCGTTGCAACGAACGCGTGAAGTTCAAGGACCTCCTGGAAACCGCCAAGGACCTTGAAGCCGACTGCATGGCGACTGGTCACTATATCCAGCGCAAGATGGGCGCGAACGGGCCAGAGCTGCACAGCGCCGAGGATGCGAACCGGGATCAATCTTATTTCCTGTTTTCCACCACGCCTGAGCAGTTGGACTTTCTGCGATTTCCTCTGGGCCACTTGCCCTCGAAGGACGCGACCCGAGAGATGGCCGCGCAATACGGGCTGTCGGTGGCGGACAAGCCCGACAGTCAGGACATCTGCTTTGTGCCCAATGGCAACTATGCCAGTGTGATCGAAAAGCTGCGCCCCGGTGCGGCGGAACCAGGTGAGATCGTACATTCCGACGGTCGGGTGCTGGCGCAGCATAATGGCGTCATCCACTACACCATCGGTCAGCGCCGCGGTCTGGGTATCGGCGGGCTGAGCGAGCCTTTGTATGTGGTGAAGCTGGACGTAGACAAAAAGCAGGTTGTGGTTGGCCCGAAAGAGTTGCTGGCGACCCGGACAGTTCCGGTGCGCGAGATCAACTGGCTGGGGGATGAACCTTTTACTTCGCGTGACGAATGGCATCTGTCGGTTAAGGTGCGGTCGACCCGCCCGCCGCGTGAAGCGATTGTCCGACCTCTGTCGGAAACGACTGCCGAAGTCGAATTGCTGACACCTGAGGAAGGCATTTCGCCTGGTCAGGCCTGTGTGTTCTATTCCAATGAAAGCAGCCGCATATACGGCGGCGGCTGGATCTGGCGCGGTTACTGAGGAACCCCGATCACAAGACGTCGGTCGGGCTGTTCACCAGAATATACAGTCCGACTGCCACCATGATGTAAGGTGCAATCCTGTCAAGGCGGGCAAAACGCGGACCTAAAACCTGAGCGCGTGGTGCGCCCCAACTTGCAATCCCGATTAACGTCGCCAGTGCGCACCCGGCCCCGATCAAGGCCGTCAACCGAAACGCTGGCGTCGAATCCGCGAACAGCGGAGTCATAGCCGCAAGCGTATCAATCGATAGCGTCAAAAACAGCGCGACGACCGAGGTGATGGCCCCAGTATCGGGCAGTTGACGCCCGCCCGACCCTTTCCGTTGTTGCCAAATGCCATAAAGGCCCAGAGACAACGGGATAATCCCAAGATAACCGACCCAATTCAGAAACCGGCTGTGATCCAGCCCGCTGGCAATCACAAGCGACAGGCTCAGAATTATCATTTGCGCCGCGGCAAAGCCAAAGACGGCTCGGCGTGTCTCCATCACCATGATCAGGCCAAACAGGATGACCAGATTGTCCAGGTTAGTTGATATGGTCACGATCGCAGCGGAAAATGCGAACAGGATGTGTTCAATCATGGCGATTGGGCAGCCTGTTCAAAACCGCTCGGGCGGCGCGCAGACCCGGTGCCTCACCACCGCGCCCCAGACGGTCCATGGTCACATCCATCGCGCTGCGCTGCGCATCCGGACTGGTGGCCACGTCCGACAATGCCGTGGCAATCTTATCCGGCTCGCAATCATCCAACAGGCATTCGGGAACCGCGCGCGTGTCAGACACCAGATTGACAAGGGTCGCCGTGTCCAAATTCACCATGCGCTTTGCGATCAGTGTCGTCAGCCAGTTCAGATTGTAGGCAATCACCATTGGCGTGGCCTGTGCCGCCAGTTCCAATGAAACTGTCCCAGACGCCGCCAGCGAAAGATCGGCCGCAGCAAAAGCCGCCCTTTTCTGCGCCTGAGCCTGATCAGAGGGCATGTCTCGGGGGGCAACCACGACGTGCGACCCTGGCCAGTCCTGAACATGTTCGGTGACCGCATCAACCATATGGGCCACGGCTGGCACGACAATGCGCGTGTCAGGGTGCTGTTTCAAAAACAGGCTTAACGCCTGACCAAAGACCGGAGCCAGACGATCCACCTCACCCCGCCGCGAACCGGGCAAGGCCAGAACGATGGGCGATTGGCCTAGGCCGTACGCAGCGCGAAAGGCCTGAATGTCTTGTTCGGTCGCCACTGGTTCGCTGACAACAGGGTGTCCGACAAAGTCACATTCCATCCCCGCGCGTTGCATGTAGGGCGGCTCAAACGGCAACAGCGCCAGTACATGATCGATGACCTTGGCCATCTTGTCCGCACGCCCGGGACGCCAGGCCCAGACGCTGGGTGCAACATAGTGAACTGTGCGAACAGTACTTTGCGCTTTGACCAGCTTGGCAACCCGCAATGAGAAATCGGGACTGTCGATGGTGATCAGAACGTCTGGATTGCTTTCCAGAACAGCCTGCGCTGTCTCGGAAATCCGACGTTTGAGGTGAAAAAACTTGGGGAGAACCTCAACCAGTCCCATAACCGACAATTCGGACATGGGAAAAAGGCTGTCCAACCCTTGTGCCTGCATCAGCGGGCCGCCAACACCCTGAAATTCAACTCCGGGTACCAGCGCGCGCAGGCCTTCCATCAAAGCCCCGCCAAGCCGGTCCCCCGAAGGTTCACCGGCGACAACGAAAACCCGCATCAGTTCGTCCGCTCGCGGACATACAAAAACAGGCCCAGCCGATCACATTCCGCAATCACGCGGTCTTTCTCAAGTACAAGGACACCGCCCTTTTCGATCACAATTCCCGACAGCCCCGCCGCAACTGCGCCAGACACGGTATCGGGCCCAATCGCCGGCAGATCTGCACGAACGTCCTGATCCGGTTTCGGGGCTTTGAACAATACGCCGCCGCCCGCATCGGGGCGCTGAGTCAGAGACTGCAACATCCATGCAGTGCCAAAAATACCCTCAATCGCCAGCGCCTGCCGTTTTGAAACCACGCAGGCCTGCCCCACATCCGCAGCACCCATCGCCCGCACGATGCCCGCGGCGCGGTCGACATCAGCCAGATCAGCCTCGGACGGTTGCGCCTGCGTCAGACACCCAAGTTTCGGAAGAAGATTAGGTGCGATTTCATGGGCAGCCTTAACCTCCAGACCTGCATCCTCAAAAATGCCGATAACGGCGCGCAGCGCCGCGTCATCGCCAGACATGATGGCTTGTTGCAGGATTGGGACCAAAGGCATTGTTGCAGCGTCAATCCTTGCAGGATCAATGGGCGGGCGACCCACCGCACCTGCCATACAGATTTGGGTCACACCCCGCGCCTTGATGTCGGCGATAAAGCTTCCAACCTGCTCCAATGGAAACTCGACGTCCGGGGTCAGAGTATCCGGGCCGAAGCCCTCCATCGCACAGACCACCGGGCGGTCGGGCAACTGCGCGACCACTTCACCCGGCAAAACGCCTGTTCCCGCAATCAACGCCAGCATGGTTTATTTCCCCGGTGTCAGGAAAGACCGATCCGAATGTCCGGTCACGAAATCGACGATCCGCTGAACGTATTCGCTTTCGTTATCCGCGCCGACCCGATGCGCGCGCTCCATGAACGTGCCATCGCCAGTAGACAGTTCGCGGAAGGCCGCCCGCAAAGCGGCAATATCGTCGCGTGAGACACCGCGGCGTTTGAGGCCGACGAGGTTCAGGCCGTCAAGTTCGCCACGCGGCGCCTGAACCAGGCCATATGGGATCACGTCATTCGGAACCATGGTCAACGCGCCGATAATCGCGCCGCGCCCAACGCGGACCCATTGGTGCAATCCAGAGATACCACCGACAATCACGTCGTCCTCAATGATGCAATGACCCGCTGCGCCGGCGTGGTTGACCATGATGACACGATTTCCGATTTGAACATCGTGGGCAACGTGTACGCCTGCCATCAGCAGACAATCATCGCCGATCCGCGTTACACCGCCGCCGCCATCGGTCCCGGTGTTTACGGTGACGTGTTCGCGGATACGGTTACGTTTACCGATCTCAAGGCTCGTGTTTTCACCGCCGAACTTCAGATCCTGCGGGATCTCTCCGATGACCGAAAAGTTGAAGATCACGGTCTCTTCACCAACCGAAGTATCGCCGGTCACGACAACATGCGACTTCAGCTCAACCCGATCGGCCAACTTGACTTGGGGACCCACATAGCAAAACGGACCTACGACGCAGCCTTCACCAATCTGCGCGCCGTCTTCGATGATTGCGCTTGGATGGATGCCGCTCATGTGGTCTTTTCCATATCCCAGTCGACATAGGCCGAAAACTCGGCCTCGGCCGCGACCTCGCCATCGACTGTGGCGCGACCGGCAAATTTGAAGATCTTGCCGCCCTTTTTGCCGCGGACCGTTTCGACATGCATTTCAAGCACGTCACCCGGGATCACTTTGCGACGGAATTTGCATTTGTCGATGTTCATGAAATAGATCAACAGCTCACTGTCGATCACATCCATGCCCACGCCCAGCATGACGCCTGCGGTTTGTGCCATCGCCTCGACAATGGTCACGCCCGGCATGATCGGGGTTCCCGGAAAATGCCCTTGGAAATGGGGCTCGTTCATGGTGACGTTTTTGATGCCAACCGCCGATTGAAAGCCCGAGATATCGACGACCTTGTCGACCAGCAGAAACGGATAGCGGTGGGGCAATATCCGCTGGATCAGCTGAATGTCTGCGCTTTTGGTTTCCGTGGTCATAGTGCAGTCGTCCCGTTGTGGATTTCTCTTTGACGCGTGGTTAGCAACACCGCGCCTCAAGGGCAAGCAAACCTATTCTTTGCTTTCGTCTTCAAGTTGGCTGCCATCGCCAATCTGTTCATTGATCCGCGCAATCACCGTGTCCGTCACATCGGTTCGGTCCGAGCTGAGAAAGACATTGGAACGTTCGATAACGACCGACGCCCCGGATTCGCGCAACAGCTCGATCAGGATCGGTTGCACAAGAACCAGAAAGGTCTGCCGCGCTTCTTCGCTTCGGCGCGCTAGGGCGTCCAGTTTGGCGCGCTGACTTTCGCGATGTGTCTGAACCTTGTTGTCGAACGCCTCGGCCAGCGGGCGAAACTCTTCAGTTGGCAGTTCTGCGCGCTTTTCGGTCAGGTCTTTTTCTTCCCTACTCAGTTCAGCGACAATTCGTTCATTCTCGTCGGCCAGCAATGCGCCTTCACTTTCGATCTCGCGCATGACGCGTCGACCGAATTGCGACTCGGAAAACAACCGGTCGCTGGACAGGGTCAGAACATTCGCCTGAGGAACGCCCAATTGCTGCGCTTGAGCGGTCGACACGCAGGCCAGCGCCAGAAAAACGCACAGGGCCCGAATTGGGCCCTGTGCAGTTAATTTTATCAAGTTCAGCATCTGGCGATCAGAACCGCGCCTGAACGGTCAGGTCAAAGTTCTGTTCCTTGTCGAAGTCCTCTTTCTTCAAAGCTTTCGAGAAGTTGAACCGCAGGGGGCCAAAAGGCGTTTCCCACAGAACCGACACACCGATCACGTGCCGGACGGACCCGTCCGCGCCCACGATGTCGGCACCAGCAGTGTTCACGTTGTTGATGTTGTAGACGTTACCAACATCGTAGAACACACCGCCGCGCAGACCCAGTTCTTCGGGCAGGCCAAGCGGGAAGTCTGATTCAAAGCGGGCAACCCAGTAATAGTTACCACCGATCGCATCGTCCTGACCATTCGATAAGTCACGCGGACCCAGACCCGCAGGTTCAAAGCCACGGAACGTGTTCGGACCAATCAAGAAGCGGTCGATCACGCGGCTGAAGTCGTCGCCCTGCCAATGCAGGGCACCTACTTCCATCGATGCCCGCAGAACAACTTCCTCATTCAGGACACGTGTCTGCGCGATGCCGCGCGCTGTTGTTTTGTAGAACTCGTTGTCGCCGCCAAGACCGGCCGCATCAACGCCTACCTCAAACAAAACGCCCGCATTCGGATTCAAACCACCGCGACGGCTATCATAGAGGTAGGATACGCCCAGCGTGCTGGATGTCCGCTTGCCCTGCTCGATTTCCGAAGCGATAACAGCACCGTTCACTTCATCGTCCTGCTGCGTCATCTCGCTGCGGTTCCATCCATAGCGGAGACGGAGCGAAGACAATTCGCTGATTGCGTAGCTCAGCTGCGGCTCGAAGAAGACGCGCTTGGTATCGTAGCTTGCAAAACTCGAATTCGTCGATGCCAAGCCAAGACCGAGATCGAACTGCAATCGGCGACCGAGCAAATATGGTTCGGTGAAGTTAATGATGTATTGCTCGGAATCCTGCGCCGTCGAAAGGGTCAACCCAAGATTTTGACCGCGACCCAGGAAGTTGGATTCGTTCAGGCCAATTGCAATCCCGAAACCGTCTGAAATCGAGTAGCTACCACCAAGGCTCAACGAGCCGGTGGGCTGTTCTTCGACGTCCACATCCACAATCACCTGACTGGGCGTGGACCCTTCGCGCGGCTCAACATCTGCCACGGCAAAGAATCCAAGGGCACGGATACGTTCGGCACTCTGGCGGATTTCACGCGGGTTGAACGGATCACCTTCGACCGTATCGAACTGGCGGCGGATCACGCGGTCCAGTGTCGTTGTGTTGCCTTCGATGTCGATGCGTTCAACAAAGATCCGCGGACCTCTGGTCAGAACAAACTGAACGTCCAGCGTCAGATCACGTGGATTGCGCGTGACCCGCGGCTCGACCCGCAGGAAATCAACACCCTGCTTCAAACCCAACCGTTCCTGGCGGGCGATCGAGCTTTCGATCAGCGACGGGGAATAGGTCACACCTGGACGGATTTTTAATGCTGCTTGATATGCGGCAGGGTCCACCCCGGGAATTTCACTGACGGTCGAAATCTTACCGAATGAAAATTTTTGCCCTTCGGTGATGTTCATCACCAGAAAGAAGGCGTCACGTTCGCGGGTAAATTCGACGTTTGCGCTGTTCACACGGAAATCGACGTATCCACGCGACAGATAAAAGTCGCGGATGACCTGTTTATCGAATTCGATTCGGTCAGCGATAAACGTGTCGCCGCGCAGGAACGTGCGCAGAATGTTGGCTTGCTTAGTCTCAAGAACTCGGCGCAAGCGGCGATCCGAATATGCCCGGTTGCCGACAAAGCTAACACGCTCGACCTCGATCGTGGTGCCCTCGGCAATTTCAAAGACAAGATCGACGCGGTTGTCGCTGCGGCGAATGATGCGCGGGATGACGGTCGCGGAAACGCGGCCCTGCGCGGAATAGATTTCGGCGATCTGATCTGCATCGGCTTCAGCAAGCTGAGGCGTAAAAACCCGGCGGGGCTGAGAATTTATCGCCTCAAGCAGAACATCGTCCTTTACGCGACGATTGCCTTCGATGCTGATCTGGTTGATCGTCGGATATTCCTCGACCTCGATCACCAGAGTGCTTCCACGCGGCGTCAGTTCAACTGTCTCAAAAACACCACTGTCAAGCAAACGCTGAAACGCATCGTTTAACTGTCCGGCGGTCACTGTCTGGCCGGGTTGGATTCCAGTCCGGGCAATGATTGTCGAACTTTCGATCCGCCTGTTACCCTCAACATCGAACGAATTGATAGTGTAGCTTTGCGCGCGCGCAACCTCCGGCAGGAAGGTAAAGCTTGCTACAAAAACAAAAGAAAAAATACGTAGCGTCTGCCACAAAATATTGTTTGCTGGCTTCTGCCCCCCGCAGGATGTGCCTGCGCCTCGCCTATCAGTCATTTTTTTCTACCCGAATTTTAGGACTTTATTGTTGAGTAGCGAGATTAGGTTTCCTTGTCAAAAGACGAAAACACAAAGCGGCCCAGTGGGCCGCTGCTAATCATGTTCAATTTTTGGTAAGAATCACATGTTGGCCAAGAAAGTCCAGCCGCCGATGGCGAGCGCAGTCGCACCGAAAAACAGCAAAAAGTCCCAGTTCAACATGAACAGGAAGCTAAAGCTTTGATACGATTTTCGAAGTGCCTTGGTCATTTGAGTATCTGCCACATAAAATTGAGACGCGATAAAATTATCTGCGGATTGAGGCGAAATTGCGGCTTTTGTTGGCGCGTAAGGCCATAATCAGCAAAACAGATCGTTGGTCAGTGCGAAGATCATCAAGCCGAGGATCAAGGAGACCCCTACCCCCATCAAAATCTTCAGCGCGCCATCGCTTGGCGGTTTGCCAGTTACAGCTTCATAGGCATAAAACACCAGATGACCGCCGTCCAAGGCCGGGATCGGAAACAGATTCAGCAAACCGACTGCTGTAGACAGCACAGCAATAAAGAAGATGAAGCTTTGCGCACCCTGGCTGGCCATCGCCCCCGAAGTTTCGGCAATACCAATCGGGCCGGTCATGTTGCAGGTGCTGATGGCACCGGTAATCATGTGCCAGATACCTGACAGTGAGCCGTCTATGACACGCAGAGTTTGACGTGCGCCGCCCGAAATGGATTCGAGAACACCAGCCGATTCAGTCGCAGGTTCCAGCATCATGCCGCCAACGATACCAATGCGCCAATGCGTGACAAAGCCGCCTTCTGCCTGTGGTTCATCGGTGCGGCGCGGGGCAAGGGCGAATTCAAGATCGGCCCCGTCGCGCCAGACATTCAAGAGCAGAACTTTCCCGTCGGACCCTTCGACATGCTCTTTCAACTGATCGAAAGCATAAATTGGGTCTCCGTTGACCGAAGTGATGACATCACCGCGCTGAAGGTCGATATCCATGGCCGCACTGCGCGGGCTAACCTGCTGGATCAGTGGCGGAAACAGCCAGGGGCCCGTCACATCCATGGTCTGATCATCGCGGATGACCGTATAATCCAGAACAGGTTCCACCGGCAGCGCGTCAACAAAGTCTGTCCATGCGCCCTCCTCGTCGAAATCGGGCACCGCAACGCCGCCAATGGCGACGATTTCGTCACCGTCCTGCAATTGCTGAACAGTGCCGGGCAAAGGGTGCAAGGTCCCAACTGTCAGTGGATCTTTGGTCACGCCCTGGGTCAGGAAAATCAAACCAAACACCAGGATCGACATGATGAAATTGAAAACCGGACCTGCGGCAACCGTGGCCGACCGGGCCCAAAGAGGTGCCCCATGCATGGTGCGACGCAGATCCTCCGGGCTTTGCTCGGAAATTTCCTCCATCGCCGTTTCGTCTTTGCCCGACGCCGCGTTCGCGTCGCCCAGAAATTTGACATACCCACCAAAAGGCAGCGCGGCGATCTGCCACCGCGTGCCGCGCTTGTCGATGCGGCTCCAAAGAACCGGGCCAAACCCGACCGAGAACACCTCGGCATGAATACCGGACCAGCGTCCAACAATGTAGTGGCCGTACTCGTGCACCGCCACGATCACCGAAAGTGCGATGACAAAGGCAATGATCGTATACAGCAAATTGCCGAACTGAGGGATCAGAGAAAGTACGTCCAAAATTCTATCCTGCTCGTTGGATGACGATGTCATCGACCCATGTACGTGCCAAATGGTCCGTTTGCAGCACGTTATCAAGGGTTAAAGGGGCATCAATAAGGTCGCCTGCGGCCTCAAACCTGTCCAGAACGGTCTCGACTATGTCGGCCATCTGAAGGAAACCGATTTCACGCGCAATGAACCGATCCAACGCCCGTTCTTTGGCGGCGTTGAATACAGCACCTGACAGGCCACCGCGTTCCATCACGGCGCGTGCCAAGCGCAGCGCGGGATACCGCGCCTCATCAGGTTCATTGAACCTAAGCTGCTTCAGTTTTCCAAGATCCAGTCGTTCGACCGGCAAGTCCTTCCGATCGGGCCAGTGCAAAGCGTACCCGATGGCATGGCGCATATCTGGGGCGCCCATATGGGCCATGACAGCGCCGTCCTGGAACCCGACCAGAGCGTGAACGATGGATTCCGGGTGCACCAGCACTTCGATCTGATCCGGAGACACGCCGAAGAATTCTTTGGTTTCAATCAGCTCCAGCGCTTTGTTGAACATAGACGCGCTGTCGATTGTGATCCGCTGCCCCATATCCCAGTTCGGATGGCTCGAGGCTTGCTCAACCGTCGCATGTGCCAGTTTGCTCAGTGGCCAGTCACGGAACGCGCCGCCACTTGCTGTGATGATGATACGCTCGACCGCGGCCATATCCTCGCCGACAAGCGCCTGAAAAACGGCCGAGTGTTCGCTGTCGACCGGCAAAAGCCGCGCATTGTTCGCCTTGGCAGTCTCAAGAACCAACGCACCGGCGCAGACAAGCGTTTCCTTATTGGCCAACGCCAGCGTGCCGCCCTGCCTGAGCACTTCAAGACCAGGCTCTAAACCGGCTGCACCGACAATGGCCGACATAACCCAATCGGCAGGCCGCGCTGCAGCTTCTGTCAGCGCATTTTGACCGGCAGCCACTTCGACGCCCGAACCCGCAAGGGCCGCGCGCAGATCATCCAGCCGATTTTCATAGGCCGTAACCGCCACATCTGCGTTCAAACGCCGGGCATCTTCCGCCATTTTTTCGATATTCGCCCCACCCGTCAGAGCGACGACGTCATAGGACGCGGGGTCGCGATCAATCAGATCAATCGTGTTCTGTCCAATTGATCCGGTCGCGCCGAAGATTGAGATTTTGCGCATCACATCGCTCCGGGGGAATAGAGAATCCCGGCTATCAAAACGAACAAGGCCGCACCCATCATGCCGTCAAAGCGATCCAGAAACCCGCCATGCCCTGGGATCAAGTTCGAGCTGTCTTTGACCCCAAACTTGCGCTTTGTCGCGCTTTCGACAATGTCCCCAGCCTGACTGGCCATCGACGCAAGTACCGAAATCACCACAAACATGACGCCAAAACCGGCATTCACGGCAAAGATCATGCCAACCACAGCTGCTGCAGCCCACCCGCCTGCAGTGCCCGACCATGTTTTCTTTGGGCTGACCTTTGGCCAGAATTTAGGGCCGCCAAAGGTTTTGCCAACAAAGTATCCCGCAACATCCGTTGCCACGACCACCGAGATCAGCCAGACCATCCAGCCGAACCCCATGTTCTCGCGGATTGAGATGAAGCCCAGACCCGACGCAGCGATCCAGAGAGCAAAGAGTGCGTAGATACCCTTGGATCGACTGATTTGCCCTGCCCCGACCAATGCCGGTGCAAGCAGGAATGGCAACGTATAAAGCGGCGGAAGATGATAGCTGAGCACGACCGCAACACCGGTGAGAATGCCCAACTGGATCGCGATACCATTGCGGTCCGGATCGATCATCCGCACCAGTTCCCAGGTCATCAAGCCGCAGGCGATTGCAATAAAGGCTTCGAACCACAGCCCGCCCAGCCACACTTCGACTGAACCGATGCACACAAGCACCGCGGCAGACAGAACACGGGCGGTTAGGTCAGACCATCGGCCCTCACTCATGCCGGAACCGCTCCGAACCGCCGGTCACGGCTTCCAAAGTTTCGGCACAGCCGTTCCAATTCGGCCGAGGTGAAGTCGGGCCATAGCGTGTCGATGAATTCGTATTCCGAATAGGCGGATTGCCACAAAAGAAAGTTGGATATACGGGCTTCGCCACTGGTTCGGATCACCAAATCCGGGTCGGGAAGAACATGCGTATCCAAATACTTGGGCAGAGTTTCCTCATCCACGTCATCGGGTCGCAGGCGGCCTTCGGCCACGTCACGCGCCAGCCGTTTGGTCGCCCGGGCAACCTCATCCCGCCCGCCGTAATTCAACGCAATGGTCAAGTGCACCAGATCGTTGTGCTGGGTTGCTACCTCCAAAGTGTCCATCAGTTCGGTCAGCTTGGAATCCAGACGAACCCGATCGCCGATAAAGCGCACGCGCACACCGGCTTTGGTCAGGTTGCGAGCTTCCTTGATGATGTACCGTCGAAACAGGCTCATCAATCCGGCGACTTCAACCTGGGTCCGTTTCCAGTTTTCAGTCGAAAAAGCAAATACTGTCAGATACTTGATACCCAACCCCGGACAGGCCTCGACTACTTCCCTTACCCGCCGGGCACCGGCCTGATGCCCAAACAGCCTGGGCCGGTTGCGCGCCTGAGCCCAACGACCGTTGCCATCCATGATGATGGCGACGTGGCGTGGTCCGGTAGCGGGTGAGGGTTGCGACGTGTCAGGCATTTCGTGGATCAGACCTGCATGATCTCTGCCTGCTTGGTTTCAAGCGCGGCATCTACGTTCTTGATCATCTGGTCGGTCAGGTCCTGGACTTCGCTTTCCCAGAACTTCTGATCGTCTTCTGACATGCCGTCAGCTTTGGCTTTCTTGATCTGATCCATGCCATCGCGACGGACGTTACGGATCGAAACACGGGCGTGCTCGGCATATTGCCCGGCAACCTTACCCAGCTCGCGGCGGCGTTCTTCGTTCAATTCGGGGATTGGCAGCATGATGATTGTGCCGTTCAGCTGGGGGTTGATACCCAGACCGCTTTCGCGGATGGCTTTCTCGACCTTGCCGACAAGGCCTTTGTCCCAAACATTCACCGTCACCATGCGTGGCTCGGGGACGTTTACGGTGCCGACCTGATTGATCGGGGTCATCGACCCATAAGCGTCAACCATGACCGGTTCCAACATCGAGGCCGACGCGCGGCCCGTTCGCAACGAGGCGAACTCGGTTCTCAGGTTGCCCATCGCGCCTTCCATGCGGCGCTTCAGATCGTCGGTGTCCAGTTCAAAATCGTCAGACATGCTGCTCACTCCCCGTCTTCAGGTGCTGTTTGCATGGCTCATAGTCCATCGCAATTGGGATGTATAGCAATGATGATCTGGAATTGAGCCAATGACCAGAGGTGTTTCTGGCATTTTCAGGTTCTTTCAATGGCAACTGAACCGGCCAACATTGATGTCAGCCGGTTCGACCATGTGCATAGGAATCAGGCGTTTACATCGACAACAACACGGCCTTTGACCTGCCCTTTTAGGATATCCGTACCCAATTGAGGCAGATCGCCCAGGGTTGCGGGATGAACCATTGCCTCAAGCTTGTCCATCGGCAGGTCGGTTGCGACGCGTTGCCATGCGCGAACCCGGTTGTCATAGGGCTGCATCACACTATCGATGCCCAGCAGGCTGACACCGCGCAACAGGAACGGAATGACGCTGGCAGGCAGCCCTGCCCCTCCGGCCAGACCAACGGCTGCGACTGAGGCACCGTATTTCATCTGACCCAGCACACGGGCCAACATCTCGCCACCCACCGCGTCAATGCACCCGGCCCAGGACTCGCTTTCCAACGGGCGTTTCACGGTTTCATTGAGATCTTCTCGTGGGACAATCGTGGTGGCGCCCAATGATTTCAGGTAGTCACCCGCCTCTGGCCGGCCGGTCACGGCAGCCACCTCATAGCCCAAATTGGCCAGAATGGCAGTCGCAACCGAACCAACACCGCCAGCGGCCCCGGTAACTAGCACCGGACCATGTCCCGGCTGCATGCCTTGATCCTCAAGCGCCATAACCGCCAACATCGCTGTGAAACCGGCAGTGCCCACTGCCATGGCCTGACGTGTGTCCAGACCTTCCGGCAAGGGAACCAGCCAATCCGCCAGGGCGTTGGCTTTCTGGGAATACCCACCCCAATGCGCTTCACCTACGCGCCAGCCAGTCAGAACGACCTTGTCGCCCGGCTTATAGCGATCGTCCGAGGACGCCTCGACCGTGCCGCTGTAGTCAACGCCGGGCACGTGCGGATAGCTGCGTACCAGCCCGCCGCCCTTCGGCGACATGCAAAGGCCGTCTTTGTAGTTTACGGTTGAATACTCAACAGCGATTGTCACTTCGCCATGGGGCAGATCCCCATCGGAAAGCTTTTTGACCGAAGCGCTTGCCAGTCCGCTGTCTTCGTCCTTATCCATTACCAAAGCATTGAACATTTCAACTTTCCTTTCGTTTTCAATCAGTCATCAGCCTTTGCTGATCTGAGATATGCCGTTCAAATCCAGAATTTGTCTCGTACGACTGCGCCGCGCATCCCGTCCGGAGTTTCTACTTCGATCCGTGTGCCGGGCTCCCAATGGCTCAGTTTGACCATTCCTATGGAGACGTTTGTGTTGAAATCAGGGGACCATGCGGCCGACGTGATCTGACCAATCCTCTTGCCGCCCGCAACAATCGGCCAAGGGCGATCGCATGGTGGCACGGCGTCACCGTCGATTGCGATTGGACGGATTTGCTGAACCGGACCCTCCTTAGCCACGCGCAGCAGCGCGTCTCGGCCAATACACCCGATCGCCGTATGCGTGTTGCAGAACTTGCCCAGTCCGCATTCATGCGGCGTGTTGTCGTCGGTCATATCGTTGCCGTATGACAATAACCCACCCTCAATCCGTTCGATCAGATTTGGACAGCCCGCACGGACTTGCAGGTCTTCGCCCGCCGCAAACAGCGCATTCCACAAGGGCATACCGATGTCCGAACCCTCGACATAGATTTCGAAACCACCTTGTTTGGAATAACCAGACCGTGCGATTGCGAGTTCACACCCCTCGAACTCGAACTTGTCGAACTTAAAAAAGCGAATGTCACGCACCCGGTCGCCAAAAACACGGGCCAGCAGGTCATTCGCCTTCGGCCCCTGTATTGCCAGCGGAGACACATCGGGTTCGTCGACCAGCACATCCAGGCGGTATCCGTTGGCAATGCCCTTGACCCAAAGCAGCAAGTCACTGTCGGCAATCGAAATCCACCACCGATCTTCCGAGAGCTTCACCGCCACAGGATCATTCAGCATTCCGCCTGTTTCATCGACAATGGGAACGTAAAAGCACTGGCCGGGCAACATCCTCCGCAGGTCCCGTGGCGTCAGCATTTGCATCAGCCGCGCGGCATCCGGCCCACGCAGTTCGACCTGCCGTTCGCAGGAAACATCCCAAACCTGCACATGGGTTTTCAGATGCCGGTAGTCCGCTTCGACGGATTCAAAAACAGTGGGCAATAACATACGATTATAAACCGTATATCCCTTAACTCCGGCAGCTTCGACACCATCAGAAAAAGGTGTTCGGCGCAGGCGACGCGAGAGTGAGATCTGAGCCACTTAAGCCTCCTCAGGCAGAAAAACCAGATCGCTCACCGGTGCAGCAGAACCTGTTTCGGTCAGCATTTGATGCAGTTGGCCCCGGTGATGTGTTTGGTGGTTGAAGAAATGAATGACGCATTGCGCATACGGTTTCGTGACATCGGCTTCTTTGGCGGCCGAGAACCATTTGAACGGGCCGCGCAGGTCCTCGTCATTCAAGGACGCGGCCCATTGGGTAGTCCGCTGGTCAATCTGATCGCGCAGAGGCAACCATTCTGCCAGATCGATGCACAGTGACGGGCTTTCCGGGATGCCGCCGCCGGGACCCTGCCCTTTGTCAAACCGCGACATCCATATCCAGTCACCCCAAAGCAAATGATTTGCCGTTCCCAGGACCGAACCAAAAAACGCTCCGCGCTCGCGGGTCAGTTCCTCATTCGAAAGTGCGGTAAGAAACCCCTTCAACTGGCTGTTTTGCCAGTGATTATATCGGGCCATCTCTTGCGCATAGGCGGCGGTGATCATCACTTTGGCCCGTGCCAGTCGATTGGGCAGATTTCGGCGGATTTGCCGCCAAAGTCCCAAACACGACCGTAATCGCGGACCTTGGACTTGGTGCCACGAGCCACAATGATGTCCGGACCCATCCAGTATTTCGAGTTTGACACCATGACCGGGTGTTCCGGATCTTTGCCGCCCAGCATCTCAATTTCACCCTGTATCTTGCGGCCGATCGCGATGCGGCGCTTGGTGCCGTCGCGCTCAATCTGAACCGGCGCGCGCTCGGCCCCGATAATCTCGCTGACCAGCATGGTAAACAAACCGGTGGTCCCGCCTGCCTGACCGCTGAAGATTTGCAACAGGCCGTTGTAGGCCTTGCCGCTTGCCCGTTCGTCAACATAGGCTGCCACTTTCCACTGGCCCTCGCCCATGCGGCCCGGAATATCGACCAACAACCCGACGTTCAGACCGGACAGGTCTTCGCCTTCATAGTGGCCCTCATCGACGATAATACCCATCCACGCGTGGCAATGCCCTTCGGTCGGAGGGTGCGCGCCCAATGAAACCACGCAGGGGCAGAACACATCGCACGAGCAGTTCAGGATCAATTCGCCTTTGATTGCCCAATCTGTCGGGCTCATCTCGCGCCGCTTGGGATTGGGCATACGGCTATCAATGCGCTGACTGATCGGCAGCTTGTCGGCCTCGGGTTTTCTGTTCTTAGCCATAGGCTTATCCTCCGTAGCTTATTGGATAGACGAGCAGAACAAGACCGCCCGCAATCAATGCAAATCCCATCGGTCGGGTCACTGCGTGCCCGATCTGGGGTAGTTTCTCCAAAACCATGAACAGGGTCGCGAGACCCATCCACAACAGGCTCATGACACCGCCAACAAAACCAAGCGCCATGAAGCCCCAGCAGCAGCCCACACAGAATGCGCCCAGTCCCAGCCCCATGCGCAAACCGCCAGTGAACCCGGTTTTCCAGTGCCCCAGAAAATAGGTCATGGGGGCATGGCAGACTCCGTGGCAGACCTCTTTCGCGCGGGTGAACTGAAATGCGCCGACGGCGATCATCAAGCCGCCTGCGAAATACCCGGATTTACCAATGCCGAGCATGTCAACGACCCCACCAAACAATAGCGCCAACTGAACACCGGTGATCAAAGCTGCAAAGCCAACCCAGACGACCAGATACCCGGACAGAACACCCAACCAACCTGCGCGCGAGCCATTGGCGCTGCGGATCAGATCGTCATAGCTGCGCAACGTCGGCACGAGCGTCGGCAGCATCATCGCCGCCATCATGATAGCCCACATCCAGAACAGCGGGCCAAATTCGGCCATGGGCATATACATGTCCATGCGCGGGTCCATGGCCGCCATGGCCTGACCCATTGGGCCGGGGCGACCAATCCAATCCAGATCCATGTCGCGGCCCATGGTGAACATGACCCACCACGCGGACAGGATCAGGGCATAAAACCCCAGCCAAAATGCAGTGCGCAGAACTGTGCGACTCACGCGCTCCTCCCGACTCAGTCCTTGCTTTTCAAATGTCAGACTTTTAAATGTCAGACAAATAAAAATTCACCAACGGTCCCCAGAATATGAAAATTGACCCCAAGAAGCCTGCTGATCTGTCTGCGCAGATCGCTCAGGCCATTCGTGACGCAATCATCTCGGGCGAATTGATCGTGGATGAACGTTTGCCCTCCGAGGCGGAATTGTCCGAGCAATTCCAGGTATCTCGCCCAACCGTGCGGGAGGCATTGAAGCGTCTTGCAGCGCAATCCCTGATCCGCACGCAACGTGGTGCAAGCGGTGGTGCATTTGTGAACCGGTTGAGTTTTGAGGGCGCGTATTCCCAACAGATCACGACCTCGACCCTGCTACTGTCGATGAATGCGGTCAGCTTCGACACCGCCTGCGAAGCGCGCTTCGCACTTGAACGCGCCTGCGCTGCCTTGTCCGCGCAACGCCGTACCGCGGATCAGTTGGCCACCATGCGGGCCGAAGTTCACCGCCAATCCCAACCGGGCCTGACAGATGAGGCGTTCTGCGCCTCGGACGTGGCGTTTCACCGGGCGCTGGTGGATGGTGCAGGCAATCCTGTGCTGTCCTATCAACTGGCTGGCGCGGTCGAAGCGATGCAGCCGCTGATGAACATGATCACTTTCACAGCGCGGTCCCGGGAAGCAATTATTACCTTCCACAATCAAATCGCCGACGCGCTGGAAGATCGCGGCTCGGCCAAAGTGGACGCGACGCTAGTTGAGCTTGAGAGCTACACAAGACAATTGGCGCAAGACGTGGCGCAGCAAAGACGTAATCCGGCGTAAGGAAATTGAAATGACCACCGCTTTGAACGTGATTGCCGCCCTTATGACCATTGGGTTTGGCCTGTTCGGTTTTCTCGCGCCCAGCTTTACCTTGGGCGCGCTGGATCTGAGCACTACAAACAGCAATATGGGGCTAAGCGAGATGCGTGCTTCGGTCGGTGGGCTTTTCGTCGTCACTGGCGTGGCTGTTTTGTTCCTCAACAACCCGATGGCCTACGCCATGTTGGGGGTTGTCTATGCGGGCGCGGCATTGGGCCGGTTCGTTTCGGTTTTTCTGGACAACCCGCCTTTGGTCAAGGCGGCTACTTTTGGTGGAATCGAACTAGTCCTTGCGCTTTGGTTGATACTGGCCAACATCAACAGGGCCATTTAACCCGCTGTAATTGCTTAGCACACCCGATTCAATTCCCAGTTTGCATCTGCTCGCACGCTCACCTATATAGGATATGTCCTTCGGGACTATGGACATAAACGCGCTCGTAATAAGCGGATCGGACCCGGGGGCGGTACCCGGCGGCTCCACCAACATCCTTCATTTGGGGATCATGGGGCCGAAATAGGATCGACGAACGTCTAAAGGGGTTAGCTTTGTCTCGGCGGGGTGCCACCGTATCGGCCCGAAAAGTACAATTGCAAATGACAATCGTGCTCCGGTTGCAGTTGCTGCGTAAGCAGTAGCAAGACCGAAACTTAAGCCCTTGCGCCTAGCCGCGTAAGGCGGGGTTCGCAGGTACCTGGCAACAGAAACCTGCACCTTCCACTTAAAGTCTGAGTTTTTCGCTGAGCATGTTCATGTTCAGAGTTTTTTCACTATTTGGTCTCATGCTTACCCCAGCAGAATAAGGAGAGCTGGGATGTCGCACGCAGATCTACTCAGAGAGTGGTATTCCGAGGTTTGGGAAAACGGCAATACCGACGCGATTGACCAATATTTCGCCCCCGAAGCCTTGGCTGAAGGGCTTATTCCGGAAATGCAGGTCGGTGCGGATGATTTCCGGGATCTGGTCATGGCCTTTCGCCATATCCTTGGGGACATTCAGGTCGATATGCCCAAAATCATCGAAAACGGCGATTGGGTATCCGCCATCATTCACCTGCGCACAACGCGCGCCGATAACGGTGCCCCGCTTCAAGCCACGGGCAGCGTCATGGGGCGGATTAAAAACGGGCGCATGGTTGAAGCGTATAACCAGTTCGATTTCATCTCACTCTTTGAACAGCTCGGCCAATTTCCGCAGGACACATTGCCTGTGTGTATGACCGGTCAAAGGCTGGATTGGGCCTGACCATATATGCAATCTTGACCCCCTCGGCGCTTACACGGTAGCAAGTGCCATGGGGTAAGATTGCGAACACCCCGTGAGGCGTCAGCCCAAGTTTCGCATGTATCCGACGAAACCAGGAGACATGCTGTGCCCGCACCAAACTCGATCACCCCAAAGCAATTGTTAAGACTGATCGGCAAGCCGCAATCCCCCATACTGATCGACATCTGTATGGATGCGGATTTTGAGGCTGACCCCTATCTTATCCCCGGCTCAATACGCCATCCTGCGAAGGATATCGAAGGGCTGGTCAACCTGATCGGTGACCGACCTGCAGTCGTGATTTGCCAGAAAGGCAAGAAGCTCAGCCAGGCCGTCGTCTCGTGGTTGCGAGGCGAAGGTGTAAAAGCCGAGTATCTTGAAGGCGGCATGTTTGCGTGGCGAGACATGCCAGACGCTCCGCGTGTGCCTGCGAAGGCGTTTTCGATGCTGCAGCCCGAAGGATCCCTTTGGGTGACCCGACACCGCCCAAAGATCGATCGCATCGCCTGCCCCTGGCTGATCCGGCGGTTTGTGGACCCAAATGCCCGGTTCCTGTTTGTTGCCCCGTCGGAAGTCGAAGCCACCGCTGCAATATTTGACGCGACCCCTTTTGACATCGAAGGCGCTCATTGGAGCCACCGGCAAGACAAATGCACCTTTGACACTATGCTGGACGAATTCGCATTGCACACGCCCGCGCTGGATCGGCTTGCAACTGTCATTCGGGGCGCAGACACCAATCGCCATGACCTTGCACCAGAAGCTGCCGGGTTGCTTGCTGTCTCTGTCGGGTTGTCCCGGCAATACCGTGACGATCACGAAAACCTTGCTGCAGGAATGCATCTGTACGATGCGTTGTATCGCTGGGCGCGCGACGGGTTTGAAGAACAACACGACTGGCCAATGGACCGCAAATCATGACCCCGACACTATCGGAGCTGGTCCGTATCTTTGGGCGCATCGGGCTTTTGTCCTTTGGGGGGCCTGCGGCGCAAATCTCACTGATGCATCAGGAATTGGTGGAAAAACGCCCGTGGCTGGACGAACAATCGTATCTACGGGCGCTGTCTCTTTGCATGCTGTTGCCCGGCCCCGAGGCCATGCAACTTGCCACATATGCCGGCTGGCGGCTGCGCGGCGTGACCGGAGGGTTGATCGCCGGCGGCCTGTTCGTCATCCCTGGCGCGCTGATTATCGCCGTTTTGGTCGGGCTTTATGCAGCTTTCGGGGACCTGCCACTGGTTCAGGCCGCTTTCGTCGGGGTGAAGGCAACTGTAATCATCATTGTCCTTCAAGCGCTTAGAAACCTGTCGCGCAAAGCCCTGACCGATGTGGAGCACCGGGCAATCGCCGGATTGGGCTTTGTTGCAATCTTTGCCTTTAACCTGCCTTTTCCCTTGATCATTCTGGCTGCAGCGCTTTGGGGGTATCTGAGTTTCAAAGGTGAGGCCAACACCGCCCAAACACCCCCTGCCCCAAATGCGACGCGCCCGCTGCGCACCTGTGCCATCTGGCTGACCCTATGGCTTGGCCCATTGGTGTTGCTGAGCGTTACTGGTCAGAAATTGCTGAGCGATCTCGGGTGGTTCTTTGCCCGCCTGGCCGTTGTTACGTTCGGCGGCGCCTATGCGGTTCTGGCATATATGACCCAAACCGTCGTGGACAAATATCAGTGGATCAGCACGGATCAGATGATTGATGCGCTGGGGCTGGCGGAGACGACACCCGGTCCTCTGATCCTGGTCACACAGTTTGTGGCCATGCTGACAGGGCAGATCTCAGGCGGGATCCCTTTAGCACTTGCCGCTGGTGCGGTGGCCCTTTGGGCCACGTTTGTTCCGTGTTTCCTGTGGATCTTCCTTGCCGCACCCTATCTAGACCAACTGGCCGCCCGTCCACGGCTGTCCGCAGCCCTACACGGGATAACAGCAGCGGTTGTCGGCGTGATTCTCAACCTTTCCGTGTGGTTTGCTCTTAAGGTTCTTTTCGGAACAATCCCGGAATTGGCATGGGGACCCCTAACCATCCCATGGCCCGAACTTGCGACACTGAACACAAAAGCGCTGGTTTTGACGTTCATGGCCGGGGTGTTGATATTCAAGCTAAAATTCGGCATGGGAATGACCTTGGCCCTGATGGTCGTGGCCGGAGTCGGTTTTCATTTTCTTTGAACAATCCACCCCCTCCCGGTCTTTCGTTTCCGAACGAATCCCCTATGCTTGGGGTAACCACTTTTGAGGATGACACATGTCGCAGGACATTGACTATGGAACCCTGATGCACACCGCCATGCGCGGCCTCATTCAGAAAGTTCTGACCAACGTTTCTGAAAACGGTCTGCCTGGGGCGCATCATTTCTTTATCACGTTCGATACACGGCAGGACGGAGTTGAAATAGCTGACTGGTTGCGCGAACGCTATCCCGAAGAAATGACTGTCGTAATGCAGCACTGGTTCGAAAACCTCGAGGTCGGCGACAACGGCTTTGCGATTACACTGAATTTCGGTGACGCGCCCGAACCGCTTTATATTCCGTATGATGCGATCAAAACCTTCGTGGACCCGTCGGTTGAATTCGGGTTGCGTTTCGAGAGCCCCGAAGACGAAGAAGAGGTTGCGACCCATATCGTCGAAGAATCGATTGAGGTTGAGGAAACTCCGGTCCAGCAAGACGCGGATGTCGTTTCACTGGACAGTTTCAGAAAGTAAGCTCAGACTTACAAACCCCGCCTCTCGCGGGGTTTACTGTTTTTCGAGGAACGTATCGACCGAGCGGGATTTAATCCCATTACGGAACCGCGAAAAGGACAGGTTAAGCCCACCGTCGGCCAGCGTGCGATCGAACTGCTGCAATTCATAGCCACCGTTTTCATCAATGAACAACGAGAACACCGTCAGAGTCTCGCCCTCGATCCGGCCCCAGACGAACGGTTCACCCTGCATTGGGTCCAGGGGCACCTCGTGACCAAACACATTGCGCTTCATCGCCGCTGAATACACGTCTGACCTGTCAGATTGCTTGAAATCGATCGAGAAGGACTGATCTTTGACCCGGCCATCCGGCTTATAGGTCGTGGTCTTCCAACTGACGTTGAACCCTTCTTTGGTTTCATGGATCGAAACGCTCATATCGCGTGGGGTTTCGGTACCATCATCGTCAACTAAATTGGCTGAACCGACGTAATCCCCGATAAAGGGCGTGATGTCCCCGGCCTGGGCCTGAAGATTGGCAAAGACAAGCCAGAATACGGCACCCACCGCGAATGCGATAAGCCGCAGCGGATTAACCCCGTTAAATTGCAGCACCTGACCCTCCAGCGTTTTGATCTTGCTATTCTACCCCAGTCACAGGCGCACACAATGGTCCTAGTACCTGTGTATCAAAGAAAAATGCGCCGCTTCAACGCCTATACCTTTGGTCGGCTTACGCTTATGGTGCGCGCAACTGGCCGATTGCGCGATGACGCCGTCACGGGTAAACGGCATACGACTGCATACTAGACGGAGTGACCGATGTCCCAGACCCGCACCGAATCCGACAGCTTTGGCCCGTTGGAAGTTCCCGCCGACAAGTATTGGGGTGCACAAACTCAACGCTCGATCATGAACTTTCCGATCGGCTGGGAAAAGCAACCCGTCGCCATCGTGCGTGCGCTGGGCGTCATCAAAAAGGCCTGTGCGATGGAGAACAAAGCCATCGGCAAGCTGGATGCCAAGATCGCCGACGCTGTTATTCAGGCCGCGGGCGAAGTGATTGAGGGTAAGTTTGACGACAACTTCCCGCTGGTCGTGTGGCAAACCGGTTCGGGTACTCAGTCGAACATGAACTCGAACGAAGTAATCGCCAATCGCGCGATTGAGATCATGGGCGGTGTGATCGGCTCGAAAGAGCCTGTGCACCCGAACGATCACTGCAATATGGGGCAATCGTCGAACGACACTTTCCCGACCGCAATGCATATCGCTACCGCGATGAGCGTGCGCGACGTATTGCTGCCCGGGCTCGAGAAATTTGCATCGGCACTGGAAGCGAAAGCCAAGGAATTCGCCGGGATCATCAAGATCGGTCGTACACATACGCAAGACGCGACCCCACTGACGCTGGAGCAGGAATTCGGCGGCTATGCGCACCAGATCCGCCAAGGAATCGCCCGGGTCGAAGCCGCGATGCCTGGCATCTATGAACTGGCGCAAGGCGGCACCGCTGTCGGCACCGGTCTGAACACGCATGATGGCTGGGATGAGGCCGTCGCCAAGAACATGGCCGACATCACCGGCCTGCCCTTCGTTACCGCGCCCAACAAGTTCGAAGCGCTCGCTGCCCATGATGCCATGGTCTTCCTATCAGGTGCGCTGGCGACCATTGCTGGCTCTTGCTACAAAATCGCCAACGACATCCGGTTCCTGGGCTCTGGCCCGCGGTCTGGCTTGGGTGAGTTGATCCTGCCAGAGAATGAGCCGGGTTCGTCGATCATGCCCGGCAAGGTGAACCCGACACAGGCCGAAGCGCTGACACAGGTGGCCGCACATGTAATAGGCAACGATGCAGCGATGAAGTTTGCGGGTTCGCAGGGGCATTTCCAGCTGAACGTCTACAACCCGATGATGTCGTACAACTTGCTGCAATCCATTCAGCTGCTGGGCGATGCCACCGACAGCTTTACCGAGCGTATGCTGCTGGGCATCAAGGCCAATGAACCACGCATCGATAAGCTGATGAAGGAATCCCTGATGCTGGTCACGGCGCTGGCTCCGACCATCGGTTACGACAACGCCACCACTGTCGCCAAAACGGCGCATAAGAACGGCACGACCCTCAAGGAAGAGGCCATTGCGCTGGGCTTTGTCGATGAGGAGACATTCGATGCGGTCGTACGCCCCGAACACATGATCGGCCCCAAATGATCGCGAGGCGTAAGTCTGCCTGCCTGTGCCTGCTAATCGCAGGCACAGCGACCTCAGCTCAGGCTGACCTGTTCAACCTGATCGACTCTCGGCTGGAATGGATGCAGGACGTTGCTGCGTTCAAACACGCCAATGACCGCCCGGTCGAAGACCTCGAGCGTGAAAAAGTCGTAGTTGACAAGACCTTGGAACAAGCAGCGCTTTCGGGCATTGACCCGGACAGCGCGCAGCTGTTTTTCGAAGTGCAGATCGAAGCCGCGAAAGAGATTCAATCCTGTTGGATTGAACGGTGGACCAAAGACCAAACCTCTGTTCCCGAAAGCTATGCGGACCTGACAACCGAGGTACGCCCTGCACTGTTAGATCTGGGCGGGCAAATCCTTGAGACATTGTCGGATCAACCACCGGTCTCAACAGCGTCGCAGGCCGATTTTCTGGACACCGTGAATGTCGAATGCCTTTCAGATGACAGCCGTGCGGAATTGTTCGATAGTCTGACCAAAGTGAGACATGCGCAATGACGGAACCGGTCAATCTGAACAAGTTTCGAAAAGAAAAAGCGCGGACCGAAAGCAAGGCCCGTGCTGACCAAAATGCCGTCGCTTTTGGCCGCACCAAGGCCGAAAAGGATCTAGCAAAAAAGCAGAAACACAAGCTGCGCCAGGACCATGAAGGCTATAAGTTGGACAAATGAGCGGACGCCCGGTCAAACGATCCCTGACGCTGAAAGGCCATCGGACATCCGTATCGCTGGAAGATGAATTCTGGCAGGCGTTCCGGACCATTGCCAAGGAAAAAAACCTACCGATCAACGCTCTGGCGGCCGAAATTGATGTCGAGCGTGACCCGGACATCGGACTTGCATCGGCCATACGGGTTTTCATTCTGAACTGGTATCAATCCAAGTAAATCAGTCTTGCTCTGACATCCAGAAACCGCTTACAGTAAGGGGGAACAAAAGGAGTACGAAGCGGTGGTTGATACAGTTCTAGGTCCAGACGGAAAACCACGCTGCGCCTGGTGTCAGGCCGCGCCCGAATTCTTTGACTACCACGATCAGGAATGGGGGTATCCGGTTGGTGACGACCAACGCCTGTTTGAAAAGCTCTGCCTAGAAAGCTTTCAGTCCGGCCTAAGCTGGCGCACAATCCTGTCCAAACGCGAGAATTTTCGGAAGGCTTTCAAAGCTTTTGATGTCAACGCAGTAGCCGCGTTTGATGATGCAGATACACAGCGCTTGTTACAAGATGCAGGGATTGTGCGACATCGTGGAAAGATCGAGGCCGTGATTAACAACGCACGTCGCGCGCAAGAGTTAATCGCTGCCGAAGGGTCTCTGGCGGCATATGTATGGCGATACGAGGCGGACTCACCGCCTGCCCCGCAAACCGCTTCAACGTCGCCAGAATCTGTGGCGATGTCGAAAGACCTGAAAAAACGGGGCTGGAAGTTTGTCGGGCCGACGACCGTATTTGCCTTTATGCAGGCAATGGGGCTGTTGAATGATCACGCCGAAGGTTGCGTCATGCGTGAAAAAGCGGCGCAGTTGCGCCGCGAATTCACCAAACCCCAATAGTGTTTAGATTGACGCACGGAAAATCTTGTCGATGTTTCCGCCCAAGGCCGCGTTGAACTCGGCATCTGATTGCTTTTTTGACAATCCTTCGGTCAACGCGCGCGAGAAGGACGCGATCATCTTACCATTCTGGCCCAGCAGATCGCAGGCCTGTTCCGTCGAATAACCGCCCGACAGTGCAACCACGCGCAGAACACGCGGATGATCGGCCAATTCGTCATAGAGGTTAGCTCGGTTAGGGATCGTCAGCTTGAGCATGATGTCCTGTCCGTCAGCCAATTGATCAAGGTTTTTCAGGATTTCAGCCTTCAGGATGTCTTCGGCTTCGGCTTTGGTGGCGGAGTTGATGTTCACCTCGGGCTCAACAATCGGAACCATTCCGGAAGCCACGACTTCACGCGCAACGTCGAAATGCTGTGCAACAACCGCCGCGATGCCTTCGGCGTTTGCCTCATGAATGACCGAGCGCTCCTTGGTTCCGAAAACACCATCGGCTTTGGCCAATGTTGCGGCCAGACCCGGGATGGGTTTCATCATCTGAACGCCATTCGCTTCGTCTTCCAAACCTTTGTCAATCTTGAGGAAAGGTACAATGCCTTTCACTGACCACAAGTAGTCGGCGACCTTCTGACCATCAATTTGCTCGCCCAGAGTGCGTTCGAACAGGATCGCGCCGATCACTTTGTCCTTGGTGAAATCATCCGCCAGAATGATCCGCGCGCGCATTTTCTGGATTTCACCGAACATCTCTTCGTCCGAGCCGTATTCAGATGCGTCAACGCCATAAAGCGCCAGCGCCTTGGGGGTCGAGCCACCGCTTTGATCCAATGCTGCGATGAATCCTGCGCCGTCGGACATTTGTGTGCGCTGTTCTGCTGATGACATAAGACTTTCCCGTTCAATATGATTCCGCGATTTCAAACCGCATACAGCAAGGCGTGATAGGATGGTAGTTTGTTAGCGCTCAACCAAGCGCAACCAAATTCCGTCTTTCGATCGGACGGTCAAATGCGCGACCGGAATGGGCGTTTGTCCCGCGACCAACTCGAACCGGAAGTGTCGCAGCAGCATGGATAACAGAAGCGGCCCCTCGATCATGGCGAACCCAGTACCGGGACATACGCGGGACCCTGTCGAGAATGGAATGTACGCGTTGCGCTGACAGGTCTTTCCATTCTCAGTTCCCCACCGGGTCGGATCGAACTCGTCGGGACGGTCCCAGAGCCTTTCCTGCCGATGCAGATGCCACGGACTGATCACGATTTGCGACCCTTCGGGGACATCCCTGTCCCGGAAATGTTCGGGGCATGTCGCCTCGCGCACCATCATCGGCACGGGCGGGTAAAGCCGCAGCGCTTCGCGAAACACATCCCTGCTGAGCTTTAGCCGCGACAATACAGAAAAATCAGGCGAGTCGAGCGCCACAGCTTCCTCAGCCAGCCTGTCCTGCCATTCGGGATACATTGCAATCAGGTACAGCGTCCAGGCCAGTGCGGACGCGCTGGTTTCGTGCCCGGCAAGAAAGAAGATCGCCACCTGATCAACCATTTCCTGCGTGTCAAACCTACGCCCGGTTTCGGGATCACGCGTGGTCATGATCTTGGTTGCCAGATCATTCGGCGCGCTACCACGAGCGATCAGTTCAGCCCGGTCCGCCGTAAGTCGCTGGATTAGCGCCCTGATATCCTTTGCATTCTTCTTGGTGCGCCACGAATGCAGTCGTGGCAACCACTTTGGCAGGGGGACAAAGGCCGCAATGTTCAGAATGGGTTGTTCACGCTGATAGCTGCGAAACTTGTCAAACACCTGAGCGGCGATTTCGTGTTCGATGGGCACCGAAAACAAAGTGCGAAAGATGACATCCGCCGCGATATGGCTGGTGACCTCTTCAAATTCAACAACACCACCTGCCTGCGTGCGCAACCGATCCACGCCCGCTTGACCAGCCGCATGCATTGCTGGAAACGTATCTTTCAAACGGCCGCCTTCAAACGCCGGATCAATGATCCTGCGCTGCCTCTTCCAGGTGTCCCCGTTGGTCAGGAAGACAGAGTCCCCCAGCAACGGACGCAGCCCCTCACTTATGCGGTTAGATTTGGGGAAATCATCAGGGCGTTTTTTCAGAACTGTGTCGATCAATTCTGGCTGATTCACCAAGTATGATCGAAAGAACGGCGTGCGAAATTCGGCCATCCAGGCGCGGTACAGCCTATGGGGTTGGGCTGACAGAACGTCCTTGCGAAACAACCTCAGATACCGCCAAAGCGATACTTTATCAGGGCGTGAAGGTGGCTTGGGCGGCGTCATGCCGTCACCGAACTGTATTTTGAAACCGGCTTTTCCACCCGCGACTTAGAAGGCGCCCGGCCCTTGAACCTCTGCCCAAGCGTCAGTGGGCCGGCGGTGATGCGGAAATAATCATAACGATCCGGCTTGTCGAAGGAGCAGAGATACTGGAAATGCAGGCGGAAGAATTTCCAACGCAATGCTTGCCATCGCTCGGGGGACAGGGTCTGCGTGAAGGCCGCAGACAGAACCAGCGGCCATTTCTTTTCGGCGGTGGCGACACCGCTGACGGAAACCGGATCGCACAGCGCAAAAGAACAGCCATCGCCGGGGGCCGAGACGTCGACCCAGGTCAGGCCTTCCTGCGTGGACAAGAATTGCAAATCTGCCCTCAATTCACGGGCTTGGGGCAGAAAAGATACCATCGGCACGACCTGTCCCAACGTTAGGAACGAAAATACAGGGCCGTCATCACGTTGACTGTTGTCGCGGATAACATCGGCCAGAACGCTGACACCCAGATGGGCCCCTGAGCTATGCCCGACGACCAGCACCTCGTCTGCGTCTGAATTCAGCGCCTCTTGGATCAACGCACCGAATGCACGCAGGCGATTGCGCAATTCAACTGGCGTCGCCCCTTTGAGTTTTGCGGAATAGGCATAATCATGCATCAGGTAATAGGCAAAAAGCTGACCGTCTTGCCGGCGAAACCAGCGCAACAGACCGTAAGCGGCCACAACCGCAAGGATTACGCCCATCCATCCGATAAACGGCATTAAAACCCATGTCATGGCCCCGGCTAGCAAGATCGCCAACAGCAGTTGAGCCAGCAACATTCCAACCGGATATAGTGCGGCAACCACCGGCCCCTTGCGCAACCGCATCAGGCGCCACAGTGTTCCTGTCGACATATAGATCCACGCGGTCCGCACCAGTTGCAGATAGGTCGCTGGGATCGAGTTGGACATGCTGTCACGAACCAGGTCCGACCAGACAAGAACATCCACATCAACGTGAACTTCGGTCCCGTCCTGACGTGAAGTGACATGCCACCCATAAGGGCCATCGCCAGACTTGGCGGACGTCGAAATTTCATAACCGGAAATCTCGGCCTGCAGCTTGCCTTCGGTTCGATACAGCTCCCGATATCGCCGCGGCGGAATCGGGTCGTAGCCGGGTATATAGAATACCCGGCGTTTACACACCCGAGGTTGATTTTTCTGACTGCTCATGGCCTTACCTTCTGCGGCGCAGGTTAACCCAGCAATGGGGCCAAGGTAAGTCAGATCAGCAGATCATCCAAAATTCGCCAGCGCCGGGAATGTCTCTAACAGCCACCAGCTGAATTCAGTGAACAGACCGGTGATCAGCATGATGCCCACGAACAGTAACAAGCCACCCATCACCTTTTCGATCGTGCCCATGTATGGCTTGATCCGATTCATCACCGACATCGACCGGTTCAGGAACATCGCAGCCAGCAGAAATGGAATACCCAGGCCCGCCGCATAGACGCCCAACAACAGGGTTCCCCGCGCGACCGAGGCCTCGGACGCGGCCAGTGACAAGATCGCCCCCAGCTGCGGCCCAATGCACGGTGTCCATCCAAACGCAAAGGCCAGACCAAGGATATAAGCGCCAAACACTGATCCACCAGAATCACCGGTCTCAATCCGCGCTTCGCGGTCCAGAAACGGGATACGGAAGACGTTCAGAAAATGCAGGCCAAAGACGATGACCACTGCGCCAGAGATCTTTGCGAACAACACCTGGTTCTGCAGGACAAACACCCCGAAGGCAGAAGCGGTGAAACCCAGCAACAAAAACACCGTAGACAGGCCCAGAACAAAGAACAGGGCGGCCAAGGTTGCCTTGCGGCGTGCTTTCGCCTCATCCTGCATCTCGTTGATCGTCACGCCGCTCATATAAGCCAGATACGGCGGAACAATGGGCAGAACGCAGGGCGACAGAAAGCTGATCAATCCGCCCAACATCGCGATGAACATGGCAGGCAGCAGGCCCGCGTCTATGATATCTATTCCGAACATGTCTCAGCACATATGGTATGAGACGGCCAACGTCACGGGGCCATTCGGTCACATCCTCGTGGTTGCATGCTGGACACCCTGCCCAGTTGGAAATATCTGAACCTTATGTCAAATCCGCCTGAAACACTCGATGCGTTGGGTCTGTTGTGCCCTCTGCCCGTCCTGAAAGCGCGCAAGCGTTTGAAATCCATGCCTGCCGGGGCCGTTTTGCGCGTGCTGGCAGATGATCCTGCCGCCATAATTGATGTCCCGCATTTCTGTTCTGAGAGCGGGCACCAATTGCTGTCGCAGGAAGACGCAGACGGCCATCAGATCTATTTGATCCAGAAATCCCACTGAGATCGGCCAAAAAGAAAAAGGCGGGCACCTGGCCCGCCTTTTCTTGTTACTGACCCAGTGACCACCAGCCACGCCGTTTGGGTTTGGCGGGCTGCTCCGGCTCTTCGGCTACGACCTCCAGAACTGGCTCAGGGGCTTCTTCAACCATGATGTCCGCTGGTTCCTGCAGGTCTTCTGAGACCACATCGGCCAAAGGTTCGGGTTGTTCAGCCTCTGCAGGTTCAACCTGTTCTTCAACGACGCTTTCCGCCTCGGGCGCGGGCTGCTCTGCCGCTGTTTCAGTCTGCTCAACTTTTTCGGCAGTTTCGACAGGGGCTTCAACAGGTGCATCTGTCACACCACCTTCCTCGGCCGGTGCTTCAGGGTTTGCGGCCTGGGCATCCTTGCTCACAACCGCTTCAGCGGCGACTTCTTCTGCAGCTTCAACAGGTTCCGCGTCCTTCTTCTTGCGACGCGGTGCGCGGCGACGCTTGGGCTTGGCCGCTTTTTCTTCTTCGGCAGGCTCAGGTGCTTCACCCTCAGGCTTTACGTCATCCGCCGCTTCGGTTTTGGCTTCATCCGATTCCTCGGACGCCGCCGCGTTACCCTCTTCAGCGTTCACCTCAGGGGTTTCGTCAGAACCATTGCTCTTCTTCCGACGGCGGCGACGACGCTTGCGCTTGGGCTTAGCCTCCTCTTCGGCTTGAACGGTGGTTTCCTCTTCGACCGGCTCTTCCTCACTGGCGTCGATAAGATCCATCAGGGACGCATCCACGGAAACAACGGGCGCGCTGGCTTCGGGAACGATCCGGCTTGCCGTCTTGAATTTCTCCATCGAGAAATCCGGGCTGACCAGATGTACGTCGCCTTCAACACGTACAGACAGGCCATAACGGGCCTCAATCTGTGCGATATGCTCGCGTTTCTGGTTCATCAGAAAGTTGGCGATGCTGACTGGGCAACGAACAAGCACCTCGCGTGAGCGGCGGCGGGTACCCTCTTCTTCGATCTGACGCAAGATGGTCAGCGCCATGTTGTCGTCCGAGCGGATCAGGCCAGTGCCATGACAGGCCGGGCATGGCTGTGTCGTCGCCTCCAACATCCCCGGACGCAGACGCTGGCGGCTCATCTCCATCAGGCCAAAGCCCGAGATGCGGCCGACCTGAATGCGCGCACGGTCTGTTTTTAGCCGTTCCTTCATACGCTTTTCGACGGCCAGATTATTCTTGCGCTCGTCCATATCGATGAAGTCGATGACGATCAGGCCTGCCAAATCACGCAGGCGCAGCTGGCGCGCAACCTCTTCTGCGGCCTCAAGGTTGGTCTTGAGCGCGGTTTCCTCGATTGAACCCTCTTTGGTCGCCCGACCCGAGTTCACATCAATCGCGACCAGCGCTTCGGTCACGCCGATCACGATATATCCGCCCGATTTCAGCTGAACGGTCGGGTTGAACATTCCGGCCAGATAGCTTTCGACCTGATAGCGCGCGAACAAAGGCAGCGCGTCTTCATACCGTTTCACATTCTTCGCGTGTGAAGGCATGATCATCTTCATGAAGTCTTTGGCGATGCGATAACCGCCTTCACCTTCGACCAGAACCTCATCAATTTCGCGATTATAGAGATCGCGGATCGACCGTTTGATCAGATCGCCTTCTTCATAGATTTTCGCCGGCGCAATCGATTTCAGCGTCAGTTCGCGGATCTGCTCCCACATGCGCTGCAGGTATTCATAATCACGCTTGATCTCGGATTTAGTACGCTTGGCGCCGGCGGTCCGGATGATGAGTCCGGCTCCGGTAGGCACGTCGATTTCCGCCGCGATTTCCTTAAGTTTCTTACGGTCCGGCGCATTGGTGATTTTGCGGCTGATCCCGCCCCCACGCGCCGTGTTAGGCATCAGAACGCAATACCGACCTGCCAGAGACAAGTAGGTGGTCAGAGCAGCACCCTTGTTGCCACGTTCTTCCTTTACGACCTGCACCAGTAAGACCTGGCGGACCTTGATAACCTCTTGAATCTTATAGCGACGTGGCCGCGGCTTACGCACGGGGCGAATGTCTTCGCTGTCATCTTCGTCGGCGACGGATTCGATTGAATCGTCCTTCGAGGTCGCATCAGCCCGCGCTTCGACATCGGACTTTTCTTCATCTTCAGACGTGGTGTCCTCAGAGGCTTCAACCTTTTCCACGGCTTCCTCCGGTTCGTCACCGCCAACCTCGGAATCTTCAACGGACTCCTCTGCGGCAGCTTCGACAGAGTCATGCTGAGTACCATCGGCGGCTGCTTCCTCAGCTTCTGCAGGGGCTTCGGCCACTTCCTCGACCTCAGCAGCACCTTCTGCTTCTGCCACAACCTCGGCATCAACTGGCTCTTCCGAAGATTCAGCTTCAATAGGTTGCTCTTTGGTTACTTCGGCATCGACCGGCTCTTCCACCGGAGTTTCAGCCACACGATCAGCCGGAGAGGTGCCTTCCGGAACCGACATGTCGGCCCCTTCTTCACCTTCGTCCAGATCGATGGTTTCCATGCCGGTGGGTTCGGATGAAACCTCAATCGACTCTACGGCATCATCGGATTTTACATCCGCAGCCTTCGTACGCGAACGCGAGCGACGCTTTTTAGGCTTCGCCTCTTCGGCTTCATCCCGCGCCTTCATTGCCTCGGCATAGGCGCGCTCTTCTTCCATCAGCGCTTCGCGATCTGCGACCGGAATCTGATAGTAATCCGGATGGATCTCCGAAAACGCCAGGAAACCGTGCCGGTTCCCGCCGTAATCCACAAAAGCCGCCTGTAGGGACGGTTCGACCCGGGTTACTTTTGCAAGATAGATGTTGCCAGCAAGCTGGCGTTTGTTTTCGGATTCAAAGTCGAACTCCTCAACCTTGTTTCCGTCAACCACCACGACGCGGGTTTCCTCCGCGTGGGTGGCATCGATAAGCATTTTCTTAGCCATGTTTCCTTGGTGCACCGCGCCAAACACGTTATCCTTACCCGTCCGGGGGGACGGGCGCTTTTGGGGTGGTGTCTTGTCAGGGCGATTTCGGACGGCGCGCGGCAGGGTCTGGCGCTGTGGCCCCCTGCCCGTATACTCAATCGTTGCGCGCGCGTCATCGCGGTTCTTCTCCGACAGGCGCAGATCTAACCGCTGCCTGCCCATTTATTCCTTTCGCTCGCTTTTGCGAGCTCAGGCGTTCAACTGCCCCCTTGGGGGCATAATCGGTCTGCTTTGCCTTGCGGGATTGATCACCATCAACGACAGAGCAGCGAAACTCAAAGATTCGGGACTTTTGGGCGCAAATTAGCCCTGCCCGTCCAGATACAATAAAAGCAGTCCTGTGGAAAACACAATGGGCAAACTGCGAGAAGAACAACACAAAGCCCCGGGATCGCTTCATCTGGCCAAAAATATCCCGGGGGTGACTTGAGCCGTAGGCTCAAAAGGGGGCTGGCCCCCTCTCTTTCTTACAAATAGTCCGAGCGCTGCAGCCCGTATTTCGCCATCTTCTCGTTCAAGGTTCGACGTGGCAAACAAAGTTCGTCCATCACAGATGCAATCGAGCCCTTGTGGCGCCGCATCGTGTTGTCGATCAGCATCCGCTCGAACGCCTCGACATATTCCTTGAGCGGCTTGCCTTCAGTCGTCATCACGGGCTGCATTTCTTCATGATCGGACATCAACAGCGACGCAATCGTTCCGGAACCGCGCCGTGATTGCAAAACGGCCCGTTCCGCAATGTTGATCAATTGCCGCACATTGCCCGGCCACGGCGCTTGCAAAAGCTGAGCCGCTTCCTGTGCACTTACCTGTGGCGCGTCACAGCCATATTCTTCCGAGAACTGCTCACTCAGCCGGGTGAACAGCGTCAGGATATCCTCGCCACGCTGACGCAAAGGCGGCATGGTGATCCGCAATGCAGCAAGACGATAGAACAGGTCCGGGCGCAGAACGTCTTCGCTGGTCTTGCCTGCTTCTTGCAGGTTCGAAATTGCGATGATCCGGGTTTCGGCCGGCGTTCCTTGATCGTTCATCACGCTCAGTAACCGGGCCTGCAGCGTATCGCTCAACGCCTCTACGTCTTCTAGCACAAGTGTACCGCCTCGAGCCTCTTCGATCGCTGGCAATTGCGCGTCTTCCGGCATCATTGGGCCAAACAGGCGTTTCGACAGCGCCTCCTCCTCAAGCGCGGCACAGGATACCAGAACGAACTTCTTGCCAGCACGGCTGCCAACCGCGTGCAAAGCGTGGGCCACAAGTGTCTTACCAGTGCCGGTCTCACCGTCGATCAGCACATGGCCATCGGCCTGCCCCAGATCTAGGATATCCTCACGAAGGCGCTCCATGACCGGGCTGGCGCCGATCAACTTGTTCATGATTTGGGTTCCGCCCGACAGCTCGCGCCGCAAGGCACGGTTGTCCAAGGTCAGTCGGCGCGCGTTGCTGGCGCGTTTGGCCAGTTCCGACATGCGATCAGGGTTAAAGGGCTTTTCTAGGAAATCAAACGCCCCAACGCGCATCGCTTCTACCGCCATCGGCACATCGCCATGACCGGTGATCATGATGACCGGCAACGTACTGTCGGCGCCCATAAGCTTTTTCAGGAGCTGAATGCCGTCCATGCCGGGCATTTTGATATCCGAGATCACGATACCCGGATATTCCGGTCCCAACACTTTCAGCGCGTCCTCGGCGCTGGCGAAGGTTTCCGTGTCATATCCCGACAGTGCCAGCCATTGGCTGATCGACTGGCGCATGTCCTGTTCGTCATCCACAATGGCGATCTTCATGGCCTGTGCCATAGTCATTCCTCGTTATTCCGCGGCCTCTAGGCCGTCGCTTCCCAGTATCGGCAACTGCATCTCGAACACGGCCCCGCCTTGTGGGCTGTTTCGTGCAGTCAGCCTTCCGCCATGGTCGTTCACGATCCCGGAAGAGATGGCAAGCCCCAGACCGACCCCGTCGCCGGGCTGTTTCGTAGTATAGAACGGTTCGAACAGATTTTCGATGTTCTCGATTCCATAGCCGTTATCGCGCACTGTCAGCACCGCCGTATCGCCCGCTGCCAGTATGATTTCGATATCCGGTTCGGATACAGATTTGGTGGCGTCCAACGCATTGCGCAAGAGGTTCACCATCACCTGCTCGATCCGCATCCGATCGCCCATAACTGACACCGGTTCGTCGGGCAGTATCTGGGTGATCTTGACGTGACGCTGGCGCAGTTGCGGCTCCATCATGGACAGCGACGATGCCAGCGCTTCACTAAGATTTACTGGGGAAAACGTATCCGCACCCTTACGCGCGTAGGATTTGAGCTGGCGGGTAATCGCCCCCATCCTTTCGATCAGACCATCGATCCGACCAAAGCTTGCCAACGCCTCCTCAGGCCGGTTCCGACGCAGCAAAAGACGTGCGCCAGCCAGGTAGGTCTTCATTGCAGCCAGGGGTTGATTTAGCTCGTGACTCACGGCCGCCGACATCTCACCCAAAGCGGCCAGTTTCGAGCTTTGCGCCAGCGTCTGTTCGGCAACTTCCAGTGTTTTTTCAACCCTTTCCCGCTCAGCAATTTCCCGCTTTAGCCTTGAGTTCAATGCGCGAAGCTCTGCCGACTCGCGCTGGAACAACGCCATGCGGAACGTGGCTCGACGGCTAAGCGCATAGAAGGCCAGTGCCAGAAGAATCGCAAAACCCATGATCTCGAGCGCGATAACGCTGTTAACCTTTTCCCGAATCGACTCGTAAGTGGTGAACGACGTCATTTTCCATCCCCGGAACGGGATGCGCGTTTCCATCCGCATCACCGCCTCACCCTGCAGATAGGCGTCTGGCGGCAACGCGGTCCAGTCTGTTGTGGCGCGTATTGCCCGCTGAATGGCACCTTGCGCCGGCTGGCGAAGCAACGCGGCGTTCTCTTCAAGCCCCCGCCATTGCGGTTCAGTCGACAGAATGATCGTTCCGGTACTGTCAGTCACCATTACAGCGTCGGAAATACCTGCCCAGGCGCGCTCGAATTTCTGCAGATCGACCTCGACCACGATGACGCCCAGAACGTCGGCATTGGCTTCCATTCGTCTTGAATAGACAAAGCTGTAGCCGCCCGATTCCTTTTCAATCACGGTGAAGATCGTCGAATTCGCCCGCACTGCATCAATGAAATACGGCGAACTCCGGTGTGGTTCTCCCAAGCGAGCACGATCAGTGGCCGCAACAGTTCGCCCGTCCCCGTCAAGCAACATCAGCGAGGCCGCGCCAATCTCTTCGACAAACGAAATCAAACGCTGGGTGGAAAGGGAATAGTCACTGGACTGCAGCGCGGAAATCAACGTCGGGTCGCGTGCTAAAAGCTGCGGAACAATTGCGTTTCGGCGCAGTTCGCTCAGCAAGTTGCCGGAATACAACGCCAGCCGCACTTCGGCCCGGTTTCGTGTTGATTCAGTAAACCGGTCCGTCAGAAGACGGTTGGTTACATAAACCGTGGTGACCGTTGCGATCAAAAGAATGATAATCGCCAAGCGCAGCCGCCAACCCAATGGCGCACCACGAAACGGTTTTGTCAGAAAGGACCAGCCAGAGCGAACTTCGGAACTCATCCCAGAAAGTTACGCGGGCTGGATCATAACCTCAAGTCACGCTGGGGCAAGAACACCAGACAATGCGCGGAACAATGCCGTTCCGTCCGTTCCACCATGGCCGTCATCCGCCGCACGTTCAGGGTGTGGCATCATTCCCAGCACCCGGCGATTTTCAGACAGAATACCGGCGATATCCCCGACCGAGCCGTTCGGATTCTCGGTATAGGTGAACGCGACCCGATCCTGATCCTGCAGTTTGGCCAGTGTGGCGTCATCCGCAAAATAGTTACCGTCATGGTGCGCGATTGGAATACCGATCACATCGCCCGCATTGTAACCTTCGGTGAACGCGCTGTCGCTGGTTTCCACCTTCAGACCGACCGTGCGGCAAATGTATTTCAAACCGGCATTGCGCAGCAAAGCGCCCGGCAGGATGCCGGTTTCAGTCAATATCTGAAACCCGTTGCAGACACCAATGGCATAACCGCCACGTTTGGTATGTTCGACCACGGCTTTGCAGATCGGTGACTGCGCAGCAATGGCGCCGCAGCGCAGGTAATCGCCGTAGGAAAAGCCACCCGGAACGCCGACAATATCCACACCTTCAGGCAGCGCGGCGTCCTTGTGCCAGACCATATCGACCTCAAAACCTGCCTGTTCGAAAGCGACGGCAAGATCCCGGTCACAGTTTGAGCCTGGGAATACGATGACAGCTGCGCGCATGGCGGGGCCTCCGGGGATAAGGTTCAGACCAGTTCGATTTCGTAGCGTTCGATGACCGTGTTGGCCAACAGCTTTTCGCACATCTCGGTGATGTCCGCCTCGGTCGCGCCTTCGGCCAGCTCAAGATCGATCACCTTGCCCTGCCGCACGCCTTCGACCTGATCAAAGCCCATGGCACCCAATGCGTGACGCACCGCCTCACCCTGCGGGTCGAGGACCCCGTTTTTGAGCATCACATGCACACGTGCTTTCATTCTCGCAACTCCAGCTGAGGGCCGATATTGTCGGCCCGTTCCGTTGCGCGGGGGATAACGTGCTGAAAGGCGTTCGACAACCCTTCTTGAAGTGGGCAGATGACCGCACTTATGCCCGCTACCCGCCACCCCCGGAAATCAGACCAGGATAGTGCGCGTCAATTGCATTGAACGTGCCTGTCAAAACCATCTCGATTGCGACCGCCACAAGTATGAGAGCCATGACACGCGTGATGACATTAATCATCGTCATCCCCAATAAGCGCGAGATCGGATCGGCGAACAACAAGCCTAAGCCAACGATCAAACAAGCGATTACGATTGCCGTGCCAAGCGTCACCACTTCGGCACCATCGCTAAGCGTATGAGAGTAGACGATTGTTATCGCAATAGTGCCGGGCCCAATAGTCAACGGAATTGCAAGCGGTACAACGGCGATGTTTTCTTTTTTCTTATGCCCCTCCTCCACAGCTTGCTGATCCCCTTGTGGCCTGTCCGACGCGTTCAGCATCGACATACCAATACCGAAGATGATCAGACCCCCGGCAATACGGAACGAGGGTATGTCGATCCCGAACACAGCCAGGATCTCTTCTCCGATCACAACCGCTATCAGACCGATAATAATCACCGTACCCGTCACGATAAACGCTACCCGCCGGCGTTCGGGGGCCGAATACCCTTTCGTCATGCTAAGAAAAATCGGGATGCCGTAGAGCGGGTTGAAAATCGCCAGAAGGGCTGCAAGGAACTTTAGAAAAACTGCCTGATCAAACAATTCGGCCATGTATAGCGCTACTCTCGTTTTCCTATTTGCCCGACAATGCCGGACAACCGGCAATCCTGTCAAACCGCCAGATACAAAGAAAAAAGCACCGCTTTGAGTATAGCAGTGCTTTTGATAAAATCCGGTTCGCCCGTGTGATCAGTTGATCAGCGTGGGCTTAGCGACGTTGCTTTTCGGCAATACGCCCAGCCGGCGTGCAACTTCGGAATATGCGTCCGTCAGGCTACCCAGATCGCGGCGGAATACGTCTTTGTCCAGCTTTTGACCGGTTTCGATATCCCACAGGCGGCAACTGTCGGGGCTGATTTCATCAGCCACGATCAAACGCTGGAAATCCCCGTCGTAAACGCGACCGATCTCGATCTTGAAATCGACCAGACGAATGCCGACAGCCAGCATCATGCCGCTCATAAAGTCATTGACGCGCAGCGCGAGGCTCAGGATATCGTCCATGTCCTGTTGGCTGGCCCAGCCAAAAGCGGCGATATGTTCCTCGGTGACCAGCGGATCACCCAACGCGTCGTCTTTGTAGCAATACTCGACAATCGGGCGCGGCAGTTGCGTCCCTTCGGCAATGCCCAAACGTTTTGACATTGTTCCCGCCGCATAGTTGCGAACGATGATTTCAAGCGGAACAATCTCGCAATTGCGCACCAATTGCTCACGCATGTTCAGGCGACGGATGAAGTGGGTCGGAACACCAATCTGGTTGAGGCCAGTCATGAAGAACTCGCTCAGACGGTTGTTCAACACGCCCTTTCCGTCGATGACATCTTTCTTTTCCGCATTGAACGCGGTGGCATCATCCTTGAAATACTGGACAATGGTGCCGGGTTCCGGGCCTTCATACAGAATTTTGGCCTTACCTTCGTAGATCTTTTTGCGACGCGCCATGAGCGACCTTTCCAGTCCGGGGCGAGGGAATGAGTCCCTTCGCGTTGGCGCCCTCATAGTCCAAGCCCCCCTTTCCCGCAAGTTCAGCGGACCGAGAGGCTTTGACGCAGCGCAATTCCCTTGCACAGGCGCTCAGCTATAGTCATATCATCAATAAAGAAGATGTAATCTATGAGGTCCGCAACCAATGACCACTTTTGACGAACGCGAAAACGCTTTTGAGGCTAAATTCGCCCATGACGAGGAAATGCAGTTCAAAGCACAGGCGCGCTGCAACAGATTGCTAGGTCTCTGGGCCGCAGAAAAGATGGGCAAGTCCGGCGAGGACGCCGAAGCCTATGCCAAAACCGTAGTAATCGCCGATTTCGAAGAGGCCGGGCACGAAGATGTCGTGCGCAAGGTCGCCGGAGATTTGGGCGCGTTGTCGTCCGATGAGGAAATCCGCGCAAAAATGGCCGAGCTATTGCCTGAAGCCAAAGCGCAGGTCCTGAGCGAAACCGAATAAAAAAACACTCGGCTCATGATCTTCATGAGTTTTATGAATTTGATTTGATGCCCCGGTCATGAGACACGGGGCGTCTGAATTTTTAACGGCCCTATTCGGCTATTTGGGAATACCCCCATGACAAATGCGCTCTATAAACTTCTGGAAACAAATGATGCTTTGCTGGCCGATGGTGCCACAGGCACGAACTTGTTCAATATGGGCCTGCAATCAGGTGACGCGCCCGAGCTGTGGAATGTCGAAGCACCGGATAAAATCCGCGCTTTGTACCAGGGTTCGGTTGACGCAGGCAGCGACCTGTTTCTGACCAACACCTTTGGCGGCACATCCGCGCGCCTGAAACTGCACGACGCCCATAACCGGGTTGGTGAGTTGAACCGGATCGGTGCCGAACTGGGCCGTGAAGTGGCGGACAAATCCGGGCGCACCATTGTTGTTGCAGGCTCTGTTGGTCCGACCGGTGAGATCATGGAACCTATTGGCAGCCTGTCCCATGCCGGCGCTGTTGAGATGTTTCACGAGCAAGCCGAAGCGCTGAAAGAAGGTGGTGCGGACGTTCTATGGGTCGAAACCATCAGCGCACCAGAGGAATTCAAAGCAGCGGCGGAAGCTTTTGCGCTGGCCGACATGCCCTGGTGTGGCACCATGAGCTTTGACACTGCCGGACGTACCATGATGGGTGTAACGTCGGCCGATCTGGCCCAACTGGTCGAAACCCTGCCTAATCCGCCAATCGCATTTGGGGCCAACTGCGGCACCGGTGCGTCAGACATCCTGCGTACTGTGCTTGGATTTGCGGCTCAGGGAACGGAACGTCCGGTGATTTCCAAAGGCAACGCGGGTATCCCGAAATATGTCGATGGCCATATCCACTATGACGGCACGCCTGAATTGATGGGGCAGTACGCCGCGATGGCACGGGATGCGGGTGCCACGATCATCGGCGGGTGCTGTGGCACCATGCCAGATCACCTGCGCAAAATGCGTGAGGCACTGGATACAACCAGCCGCGGGACACGTCCGACGCTGGATCAGATCACGGATGCTTTGGGCCCGTTCTCTTCAGCTTCGGACGGTACCGGAGACGATGCGGCAGTGCCCGAACGGCGCAATCGCCGCCGGCGTCGCGCTTAAACTGTTCAACGCCCCTCGAATTTCGGGGGGCGTTTTTCCATGAAGGCTACTACCCCTTCGGCAAAGTCGCGCGAACGGCCACAGTAGCCCTGCAAATGCGCCTCCATCTCCAGTTGCTGCGGCAGAGTGTTGTCGTAAGTTCCGCGGATTGCCTGTTTGATCGCGCCAAACGCGGTGGTCGGTCCGTTTGCCAGATAGGCAGCTCGCTTGCGCCAATGCGCGTCGAAATCGTCGTCAGCCACCGCTTCCCAGATCATGCCCCATTCGTCCGCTTGTCTGGCACTGACTTTGTCGGCAAACAGTGCCGCCCCCATGGCTTTGGCGAACCCCATCTGTCGTGGCAGGAACCATGTGCCGCCCGCATCTGGCATCAAGCCGATACGGGAAAACGCCTGCAGGAAATACGCGCTTTCAGTCGCAATCACCACATCTGCGCTGAGCGCAATGTTCGCCCCGGCCCCGGCTGCTGGTCCATTGACGGCTGCGATGGTTGGGACCGGACAGTTGTAGATGGATTCCAGCATGGGATCATATTCGTCGCGCAGTGTGCGTTCCAGATCAATCCGGCCAGTGCTGGAAGAATCGCCCAGATCCTGACCTGAGCAGAAGGCGCCCCCTGCCCCTGTCAGCACGATTGCCCGCGCATGCCGGGCCGCATGTGTCATCGCATGGGTGACCTCGGCCCGCATCTGTGCGGTCAGCGCGTTCATCTTGTCGGGCCGGTTCAGGGTTACCACTGCCAGATTGTCAGTGATATCCAGCAGTATAGCCTCATAGTCCATGTAGTGCTCTCCCCATGCTCACGGCATTAGGGAACCCTGACTCAATTCAAGACGAAGGGAAAGAAATACGGTGGGTCAGTCGTCAAGAATCTGGCGCAGGCGTTCTTTCTCAGCTTCGCTGAGGCCGTCCTTGACTTCCGTGCCCACCGCCTGAGATCGGTTGCGTAAAAAACTCCAGCCTATCACGGCGGCGATCAACAACATGATCGGACCGGCCAGCCATAGCATCAGGTTCGCCCCCGTAACCGTAGGCTTTAACAGAACGTATTCACCGTAACGATCCACGATAAAATCGACCGCTTCCTCATCGGTATCGCCCGCGACCAGCCGTTCGCGCAGCAGCAGGCGCAGGTCGCGAGCAAGTTCGGCATTGCTTTCGTCGATGCTTTCATTGCGGCAGACAAGGCAGCGCAGGCCGGTGCTCAGGTCACGCGCGCGTTGCTCCAGGACCGGATCCTCCAGTACCTCGTCTGGCTGCACCGCAAACAAGGGCGATGCGATCAGGGCGAAAATCAGGATCAGACGCTTCATTCCGCCGGTACTCCACCCGAGGGTGCTTTGCGCGCACCCGCTGCCACCCGGAACCTGCGGTCAGTCAAGCTCAGAAGCCCGCCTAATGCCATCAGGATACATCCGCCCCAGATCCAGTTGGCCAGAGGTTTGATGTAAGTCCGCATGACCCAACCACCATCGGCTTGCTGGTCCCCTATCACGACATAGAGGTCGCCCCAAAAGCGATAGTCGATCGCCGCCTCGGTAGTAGGCATCCGGGCAACGGGGTAATTGCGTTTCTCGGGATGCAGCGTGCCCATAGATCGACCGCTCTTTTCAACCTGAACATCCGCAGTGGTTGAAAAATAGTTCGGCCCTTGCACGTTGCGGACATTTTCAAGCGTCAGTGTGAACTGCCCAACTTCAAACGGCTGACCGGGCTGCGCAACGCGGATATCTTCAACCTCCCACGCGGTCAGACCGGCAATGGCAAAGATGGTTACTCCAAGCCCGGTATGAGCCACCGCTTTACCCCAGTCCGCGCCCGGCAAGCGGAACAGACGTTGGATGCTGCCCTTGCGACCGGTGCGGCTCCATAAATCAACGGCCGCACCTAAAGTGATCCAGGCCCCAAGAAACAGTCCGATCGGCCCAAGGGCGCTGCGTCCGGTCTGCATAACCCAGACCAACAGGGCCAACGCGACCGACAAGATGAACACATAGCGCAGGGAATAGGCCGTCTTGCCCAATTTGCCTCGCTTCCATGGCAACATGGACCCTATCGGCAACGCGATACCTAGGGCGACCATAAAGGGCGTGAAGGCCGCATTGAAGAATGGCGCGCCGACCGAGAGCTTACGGTCGAACGCCATCTCTGCCACCATCGGCCACATCGTTCCGAAGAATACCACGAAACAGCTGACCGCCAGCAGGATGTTATTTAGAATCAACGCGCTTTCGCGGCTAACCACGCTGAACACACCCTTTGCCTCCATCGCTTGCGCGCGGGCCGCGAACAGGGTCAGTGCGCCACCGATGAAGAGCACCAGAATGATCAGGATAAAGACGCCGCGTTCCGGGTCATTTGCAAAGGCATGCACAGAAGTCAGCAAGCCCGACCGCACGATGAATGTCCCGATCAGCGAGAAGCCGAATGCGATGATCGCCAAAAGGATGGTCCAGCTTTTCAACGCTTCGCGTTTTTCCACGACGATGGCGGAATGCAACAGCGCGGCGGCCAAAAGCCATGGCATGAACGAGGCGTTTTCCACCGGGTCCCAGAACCAGAAACCGCCCCAACCCAGCTCGTAATAGGCCCACCATGATCCCAGAGCGATGCCAATGGTCAGGAATATCCACGCGGCAAGGGTCCACGGACGCACCCAGCGGCCCCATGCGGCATCAACGCGCCCTTCGATCAGGGCGGCGACGGCAAAGCTGAAGGCCATGCTAAGCCCCACATAACCCAGATACAGGAACGGCGGATGGAAGGCCAAGCCGGGATCCTGCAACAACGGGTTCAGATCACGACCATCGAACGGGGCGACAATCAGCCGTTCAAACGGGTTCGATGTGAACAGGATGAACGCGAAAAAGGCGACCGCAATCATCGATTGAACCGATAGAACGCGCGCTTTCAATGTCGGTGGCAAGCCACCCCCAAAAAAAGCAGCCATCGCTCCGAACAATGACACGATAAGAACCCACAACAGCATCGAGCCCTCGTGGTTTCCCCATGTCCCGCTGATCTTGTACAGCATCGGCTTGGCCGAATGGCTGTTCTCGACGACCACACGCAGGGAAAAGTCCGAAGTCACGAACGCCCAGACCAAGGCTCCGAACGAGAAAGAAACCAGCAAGAACTGGACGATTGCGGCGGGTTCCGCGACCCCCATCCAGCCGACCCAACGTTTGGCTGCGCCGATCAAGGGAACGATCGACTGCACGATTGCGACGAGGAAGGCGAGGATCAGGGCGAAATGGCCAAGTTCTGTAATCATGCCCCAGATATAATCCTGTTGCGTGACCAGCACCAATCACTTTCGCCCCCTTGCCGCGAACATAGTGTCGCGGGTCAGCCGGTCCTTTTGCGCCGCCATGTCTCTAACGCAAGGTTTTCGTCAGGTTTTATTACGGCTGCTGTTAGTGCCGCGTCGGGGCCGGATTTGGCCACGCCCACGCCGTCGCTACGCATCTCAGCCAGCGCCTTTAGGCTTTCAAGCACCTGCGGAGTGCGCATCATGGTGGCCGAAATTTCGCGTTGCAATTCTTGCACCTTGGCCTGATGCCGCGCGCCGAAATAGAAGGACACGATCACCCCCAGCAACCACCACAACGGCTCGGGTACCAGGGCGATCCCCTGCATACGCGCCGAAAACCAGATCGGATCGACCATCGCCGCCACAAAAAGACCAAGCGTTCCCAGTGCCATCGCGGGCCTGGGCAGGCGGTTAAGACCGTCGATAAACCGATCAAACGGAGCTTTTCCAGAGCCCTGAAATTCTGCCCCGAACTGACTGACAGCCTGCCGTCGAATCTGCAAACCCCTCTCGGCGCCGCTTTCTGCATTTTCCCGAAAGACCTCGGCGGTTTCTCGTATGATGTTGCGCTCGTTTCCAAACAGAAAAGCCAAAATACCCGAGATCAATCCCATCGTGAAACCCTCTTTTGAAACTCTGTGTCCGTCAGGTGATAGGAAGGTGAAACAAACTCTTCCGCCCGCCGGATCCAGCCTCCTTTACCGCCCGCCCTACTGCGCGCGAATTTCCGGGACGCGGGCCTTCGATCCGCAAGACGGAAGTAATAGTTGCGGCGTGCAACCCCATAGGCATCTGCAAAGGTAACCGGGTCAGACTTGGCCGCGCTTCGGCATGCCCGAGCTGTCTGTGGCCCAACAACCCCGTCCACCACCACGTCGAAACCCATTTCGCGCAACAATCGCTGCAGAATGCGGACTGCCTGCGCACCTGCATTGACGTACATGTCAAACACCGAGGGCTGGACCATCTCGGGCAACAGTCTCAAGCGCGGAAGCTCAAAATAATGTCGGACGAAAAAATCAATGGCCTGCGCTTTGCTGAGCCTTCGCACATCCGTTTGGTCCACCACCCCATCACCAGACAAATCCAGACCCAGACGCCGCATGGTATGAACGGTCACACCATAGTTTGTCGCGCCGCCCGGATCATCCGGGTCATCTACGAACCCACCCTCTCGCCCCACGATCTCAGTCGCAATTTTCCGAACCGTCTGCATCGCACCCTCCGCCTGTGATTGCGCAAAGGCTCGGGCAAATTGGTTAACCCGTGGCAATGAAAAAGGGCGCTGTGTGCCATGTGCACGCAACGCCCCTGTTTGAAGTTAGGTATCGGTCCCGGATCAGCCTCCGTCGACTTCCTTATAGACACCCTGTTCTTTCAGGGCATCAACGACCTCTTTGGGCATATAGGTTTCATCGTGTTTGGCTAGAATTTCAGTGGCTTCAAAGACACCGTTCACATAAGATCCGGTGCCGATCATTCCCTGATTTTCCGTGAACAGGTCCGGCAGAACGCCGGTAAAGGCCACGGGAACACTATCGCCACCATCGGTTACAACGAAACGTACCGTCTTACCCTGCCCCCGCACGATCGAGCCTTCTTCGACCAGCCCGCCAATCCGAAACACTTCGGTCGGTTTGGGGGGCTCGGCGATCACCTGGCTGGGCGAACGGAAGAAATTGATGCCGTCCCGCATGGCATACCCAATCAACGCCGTCGACAGCGCCAAAGCGACGGCTGCCAGCACAATGACCTGAATTCGACGACGTTTCTTGAGCGTTTTCATACCGTCCTCACGGGAACAAGGGGGCCATCATCAGGCCCCAGGTTTCATCCTCACCTAACATCAGGTTAGCGTTCTGCAAAGCTTGCCCGCTGCTACCTTTTGTCAGGTTATCCAACGCGCCGATCACAATGGCCCGGCGTTCGATTCGGTCGGCGACCACGCCGATATGGCAAAAGTTCGATCCCCGCACATGGTGGGTCGAGGGTGCCTCGCCAAAGGGCAGCATCTGGATAAAGGGTTCGTCTACATAAGCCTTTGCCAGCGCCTCATATACGCTGCTCGGATCACCCTTGACATAAGTCGTTGCCAGAATACCCCGGTTGGCCGGGATCAGGTGTGGTGTGAATTGCACATGAACGGTCCGCCCGGCCAGAGCCGAGAATTCCTGATCAAACTCACCCAGATGTCGATGCGTGCCACCAACCGCATAGGCGTTATAACCTTCGCTAAGCTCTGCATGCAGCAGGTTTTCCTTCAGCGACCGCCCTGCCCCGGACACAGCGCATTTCAGATCCAACACGATATCGTCCAGATCAATGACGCCGGCCGAAATCAGCGGGCGCAGCACGTACTGACCAGTCGCCGCATTGCAGCCGGTTCCGGCCACAAGGCGCGCATTGCGGATCTCATCCCGATAGAACTCGGTCAGGCCATAGACCGCCTCTTCCTGCCGCTCCATTGCCACATGCGGGTTTCCGTACCACTTTTCGTACTCTTCGGGGTCACGCAGCCTGAAATCCGCAGACAGATCGACGATCTTCAGGTTCTTGGGCAGGTCTCGAATGACCTCTTGGCTGGTTTTATGCGGCAGCGCGCAAAAACACAGGTCGACTTGCGAGAAATCGATCTCGGAAATTTTACACAGATCTGGCAAGTCCATGTGCCGCAGATGCGGAAAGACCTGCGCCATCGACTGACCAGCCTTTCGCTCGGCGGCCAGCGCGACGATGTCCATATTCGGGTGCTCGGCGATCAGCCGCACCAGTTCAGCGCCGGTATAACCAGATGCGCCCAAAATTGCGATTCTATGGGTCATGTCAGACCTCTTGTTTCAGTGTGTCACAGGATACGATCGCCGGTGTGACGGTCGTTGAACTACGGGATCAAACAGGCTGCGTCCTTGACCTAAGTCAGGCGGCCTCAAAGGTGATTTGTCGTCGGAGGAATTGCGTCGCCCTGTCACTGACGAACTCGGGCTTGCCGGTGGTCAGAAAGCCACCATCGCCGTCACCCTGCATTCTCGGATGCCTTTGCAAGTAATCCGCCAGGCTTTCGGCGACCAAATCACCCTGACTGTACACCTGAACATCCGGCCCAAGAGCCCGCTGGAAGGTTTCGGCCATCAGCGGGTAATGGGTGCAACCCAGAATCGCCGCCTGCGGCTCGGGCATCTTGCGTTTTAGCGCATCCACATGCGACCGCACCAACGCTTCGGCCAGGATCATGTCACCGTCCTCAATGGCGTCGACGACACCTCCACAGGCCTGCGCCTCGACATCGACACCGATGGCCCGAAACGCCAATTCCCGCTGAAAGGCCCGACTGGACACTGTGGCAGGCGTCGCAAACAGGGCCACATGTTTGACCGCAACTTCACGAGGTGGACTGTTATCGCCCCACTGCCGTTCCGTCAGCGCCTCAATAAGCGGAACAAACACGCCAAGCACGCGCTTGCCTTCGGGCACACCCTCTTCCTGCATCCGGCGCAATGCGGCCGCGCTGGCGGTATTGCAAGCCAGAATCACAAGATCACAACCACGGTTCCACAGATCGTTCACGGCGCTGCGTGTCAGGTCATAGATATTTTCAGCGTCCCGCACGCCATAGGGCGCGTGTGCGCTGTCCGCGAAATATAGAAAATCTACGTCGGGCAGACGTTTCTGCGCGGCGTTCAGGACGGTCAGACCGCCCAATCCGGAATCAAAGATGCCTACTGCCATTTGCCCCTTTAGGCGCGATGCCGTTCCTCAAATTCATAGCCGTAGTCATAAGACTTCAGCGGCTTTGGGGACAGCTCATACGTGGCTTTGCGCAAGAAATCCATCATCTTGCGTTTGTCGGTGGCTAACGGGTCCAAAACGTCGCGGGAAATCGGCTCACCGATGACCACTTTTACCGGCGTATCGACGCGCTTTTTGAACTCTTTGATCAGCAACCCCATGCGCAAAGTGTTGTGCAGATGGCTGGCAATCTGGAACAGGCGCGAGGTGTGACCGTCAAAGAAAACGGGCACTACGGTAGCCTCGGATTTGGCCACCATCCTTGCAGTAAACCCACGCCACCCCGGATCCATCGGATGTGAGAACGGCTTTACGCCCGTGCTCACCGTGCCACCCGGAAATATCCCAATGGCACCGCCATCACCCAGATAGTTCAGCGCGGTTTTCCGGGTTTCAATATTCTGCTTCATCGCCTCTTTCGTTTCTTCAAACGATATAGGCAAGACAATGTTGTCCAAGTCTTCGGCCTTGCGAAACACGTGGTTCGCCAGAATGCGAAAATCTCCGCGCGTTTCGGACAAGATATGCCCCATCATCATCCCGTCCAGAATACCATATGGATGGTTGGCAATCAGGATCAGTGGCCCGGTTTTGGGAATGTTGGACAAAGACCCGCTGACCACGTCCAGCGTAAGCCCGTACCTCTCAACCATGACCGACCAGAAATCACGCCCGTCGGCCACTTCTTTTTCATACCCGTCTGCACGCTTAATCAGGCGCATGCGACCCGTTGTGTTCTCCATCAACTTAATAACCATACGCCCGCCTTTGGTTTCGGCGGAATAGGCATAAGAGATGTCACGAGCAACGTGGCGGCGCGAGGGCATTTCGAACTCCGATACTTGGCACCTGCTAGATAGTACCAAGTAACATTTTTGCCTAGCTATCGTGACAGGCTTGTGACGGATTATTCGGCCGCCGCTTGCATTTCTGGACCGCCATTTCGAATGGTCGCCAACAGTTCTTCGCGCCTTTTTGCGGCCTTAGCCTCGTTTTCAAGTAGAACCGGGCCAAAACCCTTGATCTCTAGTGGCAACTTGGCCAAAGCAACAACCGCATCCTTGGTTTGTGGTGTAACCAAGGGCGTTATCTCTTTGAGATCATGTTCATATTGCCGGATCAAGGCGCGCTCCATCCGTCTCTCGGTGCTGTAGCCAAAGATATCCCATGGAGTACCACGCAGGCCTTTCAACCTGGAAAGCAACTTCAACGGACCCAACATCCACTCTCCGAATGCCCGCTTGCGTGGCCGGCCTTCTGCATCCTTCCCACCCAATATCGGTGGCGCAAGGTGCAGGGTCATCTTGAAGTCGCCGTCAAACTCGGCCTCTGCCTGTTCGCGACTGCGAAGCAACAGACGCGCAACTTCGTATTCATCCTTGTAAGACAATAGCTTATGATACCCTCTTGCGACGGCCTCTTTGACGGTATCATCCTCGAAGCTATCGACAAGCTTACGATAACGCTTTGCCAGACGGGCGCCTTGGTAGTCGGTCAGGTGCTGCGCACGGAATTCAATCAGCTGTTCCAGAGTTTTTGGCAGCTCGGTCACCTGAGGGTTCAAAATCGCGGTGACATCTTCCGGATGCAGAACGGCCCAACGGCCAATATCAAAGGCGCGTTTGTTGCGCTCAACCGCGGTCCCGTTCAACTCGATCGCCTGTAACATCGCTTCATGGCTGATCGGTAACAAACCACGCTGCCAGGCCGCTCCCAAGACCATCATGTTGGAGTAAATCGAGTCGCCCATCACCGCGCGTGCCAGATCGGTGGCGTCGAACAGCGACAGACCCTCTTTCAACCGCGCCTGCAGCGCAAGCTCTAGTCGATCGCCGGGGATTTGGAAGTTGGTGTCGCGGGTAAAGTCGCCCGTGACGGTTTCATGGCTGTTTACCACGGCACCAGTTTGTCCGGTGCGAGTCAGTCCAAGCGTTTTGGCCCCAGCGGACACAACAAGGTCGCCCCCAATCAGCGCATGTGCCTCGCCCGTGGCCACACGAATGGCACTGATGTCCTCGGGCCGGTTGGCCAGACGGCAATGTATGTGCACCGCGCCGCCTTTTTGGGCCAGACCCGCCATCTCCATCATCCCGGCGCCCTTGCCGTCGATCTGAGCTGCTTGCGCCATCACAGCGCCCAGAGTGACCACGCCAGTCCCGCCAATGCCAGTAATGACAACGTTATGTGTACCGTTGATCGTCGGCAGAACGGGCATCGGCAAGTCCGGCAAATCGATCTCGGTCGTGGCCTCTTTGCGGATCTTGGCCCCTTCCAATGTCACGAAAGACGGGCAAAACCCTTTCAGGCAAGAGAAATCCTTGTTGCAGCTGGACTGGTCGATAGCGCGCTTGCGCCCCAACTCGGTCTCTTTCGGAACGATCGAGACGCAGTTCGACTGAACCCCGCAATCGCCGCACCCCTCACAGATGTCCGAGTTGATGAACACGCGCTTGTCTGGATCCGGGAACGTACCCCGCTTGCGACGGCGACGCTTTTCTGCCGCGCAGGTCTGAACGTAGACGATGACCGAAACGCCTTCGATCTCGCGGAATTTCTTCTGCACGTTCATCAGCTCGGCGCGTTCAAAGGTTTCCACGCCAGACGGCATTGCCTTGAAGTTCACGTCTTCTTTTTCATCGTAAACCACGGCCACATGCTGAACGCCCATGGCCTTGACCTCGGCCACGATCCGCTCTGCGCTCAGATCACCTTCGTTATCCTGCCCGCCCGTCATGGCGACGGCATCATTGAACAGGATTTTGAAGGTGATGTTGGTTCCTGCCGACAGCGCCGCTCGGATCGATTGAACGCCCGAGTGGTTGTATGTCCCGTCACCTAGGTTCTGAAACACGTGATCGGTCGTCGAGAACGGCGCTTCGCCGATCCAGTTCGCACCCTCTCCGCCCATCTGGGTGAACCCGGTGGTTTCCCGATCCATCCACTGCACCATGTAGTGACAGCCGATCCCCGCATAGGCCCGGCTGCCGTCGGGCAGTTTGGTCGAACTGTTATGTGGGCAGCCCGAGCAGAAATACGGCAAACGCGTTGCAATCTCTTCTGCATTATCCGCCCGGCGCGCCTCGGATAGCTTGGCCATTCCAGCGCGCACCCCGTCAGTATCGCGCCCTTCCTCAATCAGGATATCGCCCAGTTTTTCGGCGATCATGATCGGATCCAGCGCGCCGCGTGTCGGGAACAGTTCTTCACGATGCAAGGTACCGGCCCCGCCCTTGTACCAGCCGTAGACGCGACGCCCGCGGCGGTCGTCAAAGATGGCCTCTTTGACCTGAACCTCGATCAGCTTTCGTTTTTCTTCAACGATTACAATCAGGTCCAATCCTTCGGCCCAGTCATGGAAACCCGCCATATCCAGCGGGAATGTCTGACCAATCTTGTAAGTCGTAATGCCCAGGCGCTCGGCCTCGGCCTCATCAATATTCAGCAATGACATGGCGTGCGTCAGGTCCAGCCAATTCTTGCCGGCCGCTACAAACCCGATTTTCGCGCCCGGTTTGCCCCAGACGCGCTTGTCCATCTTGTTGGCATGCGAGAACGTCTCGGCCGCGAAACGCTTATAGTCAATGACCCGCCCTTCCTGTAGGTGCGGTGTATCACCCAACCGAATGTTCAAACCGCCTTCGGGAATGTCGAATTCGGGAACCACCACGTTCATGCGATCCGGGCTGCCATCCACGACCGAGGTAACCTCGATCGTGTCTTTCATTGTCTTCAGCCCTACCCAGACGCCTGCAAACCGGCTGAGTGCGAACCCGTAGATGCCATAGTCCAAAATTTCCTGCACACCAGCAGGGCTAACCACAGGCATGTACGTGTCGACCAAAGACCATTCAGACTGATGCAACACGGTCGAGCTTTCGCCGGTATGGTCGTCACCCATGGCCATCAGAACGCCGCCATGTTTGGCGGTTCCGGCCATGTTCGCGTGACGCATCACGTCGCCGGAACGGTCCACTCCCGGACCCTTGCCGTACCAAAGTCCAAAGACGCCGTCGAACTTGCCGTCACCGCGCAACCCGGCCTGTTGGCTACCCCATAATGCTGTGGCGGCCAAATCTTCGTTCAGCCCGAACTGAAAGGTCACATCGCTTTCAGCCAGATGTTTCTGGGCTCGCATCATCTGTTGATCTACAGCCCCAAGGGGCGAGCCGCGGTATCCGGTCACAAGACCTGCGGTATTCAGACCCGCCTCATTGTCCCGTGCCTTCTGCATCAACATAAGACGCACCAGCGCCTGTGTGCCGTTCAAAAGAACGGGGTTTTTCTCAAGATCGAACCGGTCGTTTAGCGATATTTGTGGCTGACTCATCGGACGCCTCCCCTCGTCAGATCAGTGTGCTTCATTCATACGCATTTTAGGTCAAAAAAGCTGACCTGTATAGGACCTACCAGTCTGTTATTGTAACGTTTCAACAGTTTGAATGTAGAACTTGTTACCTATTTCATATAGGGCTTCGGAAGGATAACGAAAGTTGCGGCGATGGATTGGGACAAGTTAAGGATATTTCACGCGGTTGCGGATGCGGGCAGCCTGACTCATGCGGGGGACAAGCTGAATCTGTCCCAATCCGCGGTCAGTCGGCAGATCCGTGCGCTTGAAGAGTCGCTTGATTCGACGCTTTTTCACCGCCACGCCCGCGGCCTGATTCTAACCGAACAGGGAGAGCTGCTGTTCGACGCGACATCGGCCATGTCAAAACGTCTGGATGCGGCCGCCGCCCGCATTCGCGACAGCGAAGAAGAAGTGTTCGGAGTTCTGCGCGTTACCACCACGTTTGGCTTTGGCACACTCTGGCTAGCACCACGCCTTCCGAAACTATACGAGCAATACCCCGATCTAAATATCGACCTGATGCTGGAAGAGCGTGTTCTCGACCTGCCGATGCGCGAGGCCGATGTCGCCATCCGCATGAAAGAACCCAGCCAAGCCGATCTGGTTCGAAAACGCCTGATGACCGTGCAAATGCAGCTTTATGCTACGCCGGAATACCTGGAAGAACGCGGCAGCCCAGAAAGTCCCGAAGACATCTCGAAACACAGGTTGATCTGCCAGACACCCTCGGCCCCGCAGGTCGGCGCAAGCGCAATGATGGTCCGGCACCTGATGACCTATAATCCGACCTCGCTGTTGACGGTGAACAACTATTTTGGTGTTTTGCAGGGTGTTTTGCACAACCTCGGCATCGGTGTGTTGCCGGATTACGTGACCCATGACTTTCCGCATCTGCAGTCGATCCTGTCGGATATCGAAACCGCCGATGTCCCGGTTTATCTCGCCTACCCCGAGGAACTGCGCCATTCCAAACGCGTCGCGGCATTCCGCGACTTTGTTCAGGATGAGATCATTGCGCAGCGCAAGCAGTTGAAGCAGATGGGAAAACTGTAGCTATGCACCAGTGGCATAGCGGCAATGATCTGCGATCAGTCTATAAAACCTTGATAGTACACAAACCGCCCCCTAAATGAGCAATCGAAGGCGGTGATGCTGTAACGCTCATCATCTTCACCTCCCTGTTGGACTACGGCCGAGCTTAGTGCTCGGCCTTTTTTTTGCCCGCAACACTAAATTCATATCTGAAATGGGTGAAACATCTGGGAAGATCCTGCACTTAAGCCTATGATCACGAAAAAATCATCAAGACTTATGGTCGAGGACAGATTCGATGTTTCACCTCACTCGCCTGTTAATGGCGTTCTTCTCCATTGCGCTATTATCTGGGCCAGCACTTGCCCAGGTCACTAGTACCTCTAGTGCACCGACTACCGTCACAATTCCCGAGGATCTGACGCCCGAACAAGTCGATGACATGGTCGCACGTATGTCCGACGACCAGGTCCGCGCGATCTTGTTAGAGCGTCTGGACGCGGTTGCGGAAAAAAATGCCGCCGAAGCGGAAGAGCGCGAAGACCCAATCACGGAAATCAATGAGATCTGGGCCGAAATGGTGGCGTCGTGGACTCAGGTTATCGTCACGGTTCCGAACATTTTCAGTGCGCAAGCCGACGCTTTCAAAAACTTTTCGGCAACCTTTGGTACAACCGGCGCGTTTACCCTGTTGGGCCTAATCCTCAGCGTACTTGTCGTCGGCTTCCTCGCAGAAAAGCTGTTCGAATTCCTTACTCGGCGGTGGCACGAACATGCTGAAGTCGGAGATGAAAATGATCTTTGGGGCGCCGTCAGGTACCTGTTTCGCCGTTTTTGCCGCGAGATCGCAGGATTGGTCGTGTTCTATGTCGTCATCCGCGCGGTCGGGCGTGGGCTTCTGACTCCGGAACAAATCACCTACGCGGCACCCTTCGTTTTTTACCTGATCTGGATTCCGCGCTTGGGCGCAGCAGCCTCGCGGTTCGTACTTGCACCCAGCAAACCTCACTACCGGCTGGTGAATATCGATGATCACTGGGCGAAATACCTACACCGCAACCTGATCGGTCTGCTTATTTTGGTCGGTTTCACGCTGTTCCTGCTTCATTTCAACAGGCTGAACGGCATTACCAGCGGCGAAACACGCATTGGTTTCTGGCTGAACGCAGCGATCCATATCTATATCGGCGTCATCGCCTGGACCGCGCGCGAAGGCCTGTCTCAGATGATGTTGGGTACCGACCCTGATCATTCCAAATTTGATGAGGAAGTCGCCCACTACTACCCCTACTTCGCAATCGGCGTGTCGGCGGTAATCTGGCTGCTGGTCGAGTTTATCGTAGCGCAACGCAATCCCTCGTCTTTGGCGCTGCTGGTCAAGGGGGCGCATTTCACCACCATGGCTTGGCTGCTGATCGCACCTGCCTTGGATACGCTGATACGTGGGTTGGTTCGCCATCTGCAACCGCCTATGCTTGGCGAAGGCCCGGTGGCCGAGCGCGCATACAAGTCTACTAAACGCAGTTATATCCGGATTGGTCGGGTTTTGGCCGGCATTCTTGTCATCCTGATGATCGCCAGGGCATGGGATCTCGACCTCAGTGAAATCGCGGGTGGTGGGGATGAATCCGGTAGCAAGGTCATCCAGTTCTTCATCATCATTGCTGTTGGCTACATCCTGAACGAGGTCGTTTCGCTTTGGATCAACCGTCGCCTTGCGAAAGAGCAAACTGCGGTTGAACAAAGTGCCGATCAAGAAGCGGGCGAAGGCGGCGGTTCTGGTGGATCACGTCTGGCGACGGTTCTGCCCCTGCTGCGCGTGACAGCTCAGGTCGCGATTGCGGTGATATTTGTCCTGCTGGCGCTTGGCGCGCTGGGTCTGGATATCACACCGCTGCTGGCTGGTGCTGGTATTCTAGGCCTGGCTATCGGCTTTGGTGCGCAGAAACTGGTCTCTGACATTGTCGGCGGGATCTTTTTCCTGATCGACGATGCGTTCCGGGTAGGTGAATATGTCGATATCGGCGGCACCATGGGAACGGTCGAAAAGATCTCGATCCGCTCCATGCAATTGCGCCACCACCGCGGTCTGGTTCATACCATCCCATATGGTGAGATTCAGAAGATCACCAACTTCAGCCGCGACTGGGTCATCATGAAGCTGAAGTTCACCGTGCCCTTCGATACCGATCCGAACAAGGTGAAGAAAATCTTCAAGAAGATCGGCGCCGAGATGATGGAGGATGAGGTTCACAAGGACGGCTTCCTGCAGCCCTTCAAATCTCAGGGTGTGTTCGACTTTGACGATGTAGGCATGATCATCCGCGGTAAGTTCATGGCAAAACCGGGCAAGCAGTTCACCTTGCGCAAAGAGATCTTCAATCGGGTCAAAGCCGCCTTCAAGGAAAACGGCATCGACTTTGCCCGTCGCGAAGTTCGCGTCGCTATTCCGGGGCTGGATGATGCCGAAAATCTGACCGAGGAGCAAAAGGCAGCCGTTGGCGCTGCGGCTGCAGATGCGTCCAAGGCGCAAAACCCGGCCTAGCGGCATCGGTTCAGTCGCTGATTGGACACTGACTGACACCCTCATTTTCAAAACAACAGACGGAACCGGCCCAATCGCCGGTTCCGTTTTTTACTTTCACAATTGGCCTGCGCTGACTTGACCCTTTCCACAGACGGCACCTTGCCCTAAAAGGCCGGCAATCCCGGCCAACCTGGACAAGGACAAACGATGCAAGAGCCCGCCATCACCCCGGATCTGATTGCCGCACACGGGCTGAAGCCCGACGAATACGATATGATCCTCGAAATCATCGGGCGCGAGCCGACATTTACCGAACTCGGCATCTTTTCGGCCATGTGGAACGAACATTGTTCCTACAAATCGTCCAAGAAATGGCTGCGCACCTTGCCCACCTCCGGGCCTCAGGTGATCTGCGGACCGGGCGAAAACGCAGGTGTGGTCGATATTGGCGACGGGCAGGCAGTGGTGTTCAAGATGGAAAGCCACAACCACCCTTCATACATCGAACCCTATCAGGGCGCGGCCACAGGCGTTGGCGGCATCTTGCGTGACGTCTTTACCATGGGCGCGCGGCCTATCGCATCCATGAACGCGCTATCCTTTGGTGAGCCCGGCCACCACAAAACCCGCCAACTGGTCAATGGTGTGGTCGAAGGCATCGGCGGCTACGGCAACTGTTTCGGAGTACCATGTGTTGGCGGTGAAGTTCGTTTCCACCCAGCGTATAACGGCAACTGTCTTGTAAACGCCTTTGCCGCCGGATTGGCCGACAGCGACAAGATTTTCTACTCGGCAGCCTCCGGCGTTGGTATGCCCGTCGTCTATCTGGGTGCAAAAACTGGCCGCGATGGCGTTGGCGGTGCAACCATGGCCTCGGCCGAGTTCGATGACACCATCGAAGAAAAGCGCCCCACTGTTCAAGTTGGCGACCCGTTCACTGAAAAGCGCCTGATGGAGGCGACGCTGGAGCTGATGCAGACGGGTGCCGTGATCTCGATCCAGGATATGGGGGCGGCTGGTCTGACCTGTTCTGCCGTTGAGATGGGCGACAAGGGCGGTCTGGGTGTGCGTCTGGATCTGGAAAACGTTCCCCAGCGCGAAGAGGATATGACAGCCTATGAGATGATGCTGTCTGAATCTCAGGAACGCATGCTGATGGTCCTCAAGCCCGAGCTTGAAGCCGAAGCCCGCGCCGTGTTCGAAAAATGGGACCTGGACTTCGCCATCGTCGGCGAAACCATCGCCGAAGACCGCTTCCTGATCCTTCACAACGGCGAAGTCAAAGCCGATCTGGTCCTGTCCAAGCTGTCCTCGACGGCGCCGGAATACGACCGCCCGTGGGAGGCTACGCCGGAAGCCGAAGAACTGGCTGAAGTCCCGCAAATCGACCCGATCGACGGTCTGCGCGCCTTGCTCGCTTCTCCAAACTATGCAGGCAAGCAGTGGGTTTATGAGCAGTACGACACCATGGTCATGGCCGACACCGCCCGAACCCCAGGTCTGGGCGCAGGCATGGTCCGCGTGCACGGCACTGACAAGGCACTTGCCTTCACCAGCGACGTAACCCCACGCTATGTCCGCGCCAACCCTGTTGAGGGCGGCAAGCAGGCTGTGGCCGAGGCCTACCGCAACCTGACCGCCGTTGGAGCCAACCCATTGGCGACCACCGATAACCTGAACTTCGGCAACCCCGAAAAGCCCGAGATCATGGGCCAGTTCGTCGGCGCGATCCAGGGCATCGGCGAAGCCGTAGCCGCGCTGGATATGCCGATCGTGTCGGGCAACGTCTCACTGTACAACGAAACCGATGGCCAGGCGATCCTGCCGACCCCGACCATTGGCGCAGTAGGTTTGCTGAACCACACGGACGAGATCATCGGCAACGAGGTTCGCGAGGGCCATGTCGCGCTAGTCATCGGCGAGACAAACGGCCATCTTGGCCAATCCGCCCTGCTGGCCGAAGTGTTCAACCGCGAAGACGGCGACGCGCCGCATGTTGATCTGGATGCCGAAAAACGCAACGGCGAGTTCATCCGGGCCAACCGCGAGATGATCAAGGCCTGCACCGATCTGGGTGACGGTGGCCTGGCGCTAGCAGCCTTTGAGCTGGCGGAATCCGCAGGCGTCGGCGTTCACCTCGATGAAGCCTCGACCGAGTTCCTGTTCGGCGAGGATCAGGCCCGTTATCTGGTCGCGTGCAACTTTGATCAGGCCGAGGCGCTGATGATCGCTGCTGGTCAGGCAGGCGTTCCTCTGGTGTCCGTAGGTCGGTTCACTGGCGATAGCATTCGGGTTGGCAACTCTGAGGCCGCGTTAGAGGATCTGGCTACCACGTTCCGCACCAGCTTTGCTGAGGCCGTCGCATAACACCGAAGCAATCTTTGCAAAATGAAACCTGCGCCTGCCCCGGCGCAGGTTTTGTCGTTTCAGGTTCCCTATCCTCCTCTTGCACGCCCCGTCCGGGCGCTCTACATCTTGAGAAAGACCTTCAGGAGAAACCTACATGCCGATGAGCGCCCACGAAATCGAAGCCCTACTGCGTGAAACCTTTCCGGATGCGGAAATTCAGGTTGGCGGCAGCGATGGCGTGCATATGTCCGCAATGGTCGTGGACGAAAGCTTTCGCGGGAAAAACCGGGTGCAACAACAGCGCGCAGTCTATGCCGCCCTGAAGGGCAAGATGGACGGCTCGGACGGAGAGCTGCACGCTCTGGCGCTCACGACGAAAGTGCCTGAATGACGTTTACTGCTTGGGTATATACTGTTTCCGGGGTGTTTACGTTCATCGGAATTGTACTCATCATCAAATCGACGTTTGGCAAAACGCGCTATTCAACCAAACGTGGAACAACACCCAATCAGAACGCTACACTGGTTGCGTCAAGCTTTAACGGACTAAATGGGGATCAAGGACAAGCTGGGCTAATACCTAGAGACCCTCATGAATACGCCAAAGCCATGGCTCCAAAAAAATGACCGGCTGGCTCTTCTGGATAGGCGCACTCGCGACATTGATAGTTGCCGCGGCGCTTATCGAAGCCTATGTGAAGCGCAACAGAAAGCGTAAGCTGGCCGACATGCGCCCCGATCCGGACAAGATCAGCAAAGTCGGCGGCATTGAAAGATACGGGCTGGATCCGCTGGCTCTGGCACAGGCCGAGCATCGGCGACTTGAGGAAGAAGGATGGGGTCCCGACCCGTCACAAGATGAAACGACCGCCCCCGACGCGGGTGAAAAGGACAAGCAAGATGACCGACGTTAAGACTCAGATCGACGAAACCGTCAAAGCCAACGATGTGGTGCTCTACATGAAAGGCACCAAAGAGATGCCCCAATGTGGGTTCTCGTCCCGCGTGGCCGGCGTGCTGAATTACATGGGCGTTGAATATGCCGATGTTAATGTTCTGGCCGACGAAGACGTTCGTCAGGGCATCAAGGATTATTCTGACTGGCCAACAGTTCCACAGCTGTATGTCAAAGGTGAATTCGTCGGTGGCTGCGACATCATCACCGAGATGACCCTGTCGGGCGAATTGGACACTTTGTTTGACGAAAACGGTGTCGAATTCAACAAGGAAGCTGCTGACAAAATTCGCGAAGCAAACGCCTGATCAGCGACTGTTGCAATTCTCCAAAACAACCTGCTCACTGGCGGCCCCTCCGGTCGCCAGAAAGCTGACTGTCGCATCCCACCCTTTTGATCGCAGGATATACGACCCGGTCTCTCCTGCGGTTTCATAGCGAATACCCGATCCGCTGGGCACTTGCTGCAGGGCAACCAATTGGTTGTCCACCATCATCGCCGCCGCACCAGACCCATCAGCCGCATTGAAATACGCAACCTGCAATTCAACGCCATTCTGGCAGGTGAAGGTAACCGGTAGGATATCTATTTCCGCCCAGGCCAAGCCCCCCGGTAGACCAATCAGACCGGTCAACGCTACCGTTTTCAACACATTCATTTTGCCGTTTTCTCCTCAACCACCGAGGCCAGGGCTTCGGCGCGTGCGGCCAGTTCGGCCAGTGTGTCCGTGACCGAAGGCGGGACGACGGCCACTTCAATTCTTTCAGGCTCGGGCTCAGGTCGGTTGCGCAGGCTTTGCAATTCGGCTTCAACTTCGGCCAACTTGGACTCTGCCCGTTTGAGCTTGTCATCTGTAGCGGCGGTCTTGTCGGCCAGCATCAGCCCGGCCATCAACAGCATGCGTGCTTCGGGCATCCGACCGATCTGATCAGACAAAACCTGCGCTTCGTCATCCAGCATTTTCGCCGCAGATTGCAGAAATGGCTCTTCACCGTCCTGGCAGGAAACGTCAAAACCACGGCCACCGATATGAATGGTCAATTCGGGCATTACTCTACCTCCCCCTCAGCCAGCTTTGCCTGCGACAGCAACGGTTCCAGCCGGGCCAGTACCGCCTGAGCTTCGGCAGCGTCCGTCGCCTGCGCAGCCTTCGTCGCCTCAAGCTCGGCCACAGTCGCGCGGTTCAACAGCTCGGCATCGGCCAGACCGTCCTTGCTGGCCGCCCGCAACTCATCAACCGAGTTGCGCAGTTGTTCGTTCGCCTTGCGCATACGTTGAAGATCATCATCCAAACGCGACATGGCCGCGCCGTGGCTGGCACGTTCCGCACGCAGCATCTCAAGCTCTGCGCTTAACTCCGCAACACGCTCGCTGTCGGCCAATTCGGACCGCAACTTTCTATTCTCATCTTCAAGCGACTGCGTTTTGCTCACAACCGATTTAAGTTCATCGTTTTCTGTCTTGAGAACAACCAGTTCGTCCTGGTTTTCCAATGCAGCCTTAGCCTCTGCCAACTCGGCCCTGGCCGCTTCGACCGCCGCCAATTTGGCGGTGGCCTCTGACAGCTGCTGACGCAACGCGCCGTTTTCAGGATCTTCGGCTGGCGTTGCTTTCAGCGCATCCATGTCGGCGCGCATCGCGTCGACTTCTTTCTCGTGCCGTTCCTTGAGGGATTTCAGCCGCTCTTCCAGCTGCGCATTGGCGACGCGCTCGTCTTCCAATGCCGTGTGTAGAGCGGTGTCGTCACCGCCACTTGCAGGCACCGCGTCACGCAGGGCGTCGACCCCGGTTCCGATCCTCTCCATCGCGGCAACGATACGGCGCTGTAATTCTTCGATCTGGCTCATGCCCCTGCCACCTCTTTACCAAGGTTCACTTTTTCGCGGCCCATCCGAATCAATACAGGCCGGGTATTGGCCTAGTCTAACCGAATGAAACGGAAAATACCCACTGTTTGCTTTCAATCACTTGGACAGCATTCTTGAACCACGAATGCGACGCCACCCTCGGTTCCACTTGCACTTTGGGGGGTGGATGGTATTGAGCGCCCCATCTGCCTGTAATCCAAAGGAACAACGCCCGTGGACCTGACTGCGCTGCGCAATGCCAATCCTGAACACTGGAACAAGGCTGCGGCTATCCGCACCCTGACCCTTGACGCCGTCGCTGCCGCCAATTCCGGCCATTCCGGTATGCCGATGGGCATGGCCGACGTTGCGACCGTGCTGTTTGAAAAGCATCTGAAATTCGACGCCTCGGCCCCGAACTGGCCCGATCGTGATCGGTTCATCCTGTCTGCAGGTCACGGTTCGATGCTGGTCTATTCTCTGCTGTATCTCACCGGTCATGCGGACGTGACGCTGGACGAGATCAAGAACTTCCGCCAGCTGGGTGCGAAAACTGCAGGCCACCCGGAAAACTTCCTGGTGGACGGGATTGAAACCACGACCGGACCACTGGGTCAGGGCATTTCCAACGCAGTTGGTTTCGCCATGGCCGAAGAAATTCAGCGCGCCCATTACGGTAAAAAGGTTGTCGACCACTATACTTACGTCATCGCGGGTGACGGCTGCCTGATGGAAGGCGTCAGCCAGGAAGCCATCACTCTGGCTGGCCGTCATGAGCTCAGCAAACTGATTGTTTTCTGGGACAACAACAACATCACCATCGACGGCACCGTGGATATTGCCGATCGCACCGATCAAGTGCGCCGTTTCAAGGCTTCGGGCTGGAACGTGATTGAAATCGATGGTCATGATCCGATCGCGATTGATGCGGCCATTGTGCAAGCCAAATCATCGAACAAACCATCCATGATCGCCTGCGAAAGCCATATTGCGCTTGGTCACGCCGCACAAGATACTTCCAAAGGTCACGGCGCACTGACCGATCAGGATCAGCTGAAAGCCGCCAAAAACGGCTATGGTTGGCCCCATGATGCCTTTGTGGTCCCTACTGACGTCAAATCGGCTTGGGAGGCCATCGGTGCCCGTGGCGCGGCTGAACGCGCCGAATGGGAAGAGCGTTTCGCGCAGATTTCCGAACGCAAACAGGCCGAATTCAACCGCGCCTATGCGTTTGATGCACCTAAGAAACTGGCCGGTGCCATCCGTGCGTTCAAAAAGCAGATGTCGGAAGATCAGCCGAAACTCGCCACCCGCGCGTCTTCGGAAAAGGTTCTGAACGTCGTGAACCCGATCATGCCCGAGACCGTTGGCGGTTCGGCCGACTTGACCGGGTCGAACAACACCAAATCTGCGGATATGGGCGTATTCCTGCCGGAAAACCGCAAGGGTCGCTATATTCACTATGGTATCCGTGAGCACGGAATGGCCGCAGCGATGAACGGTATGGCGCTGCACGGTGGTATCCGCCCATATGGCGGCACGTTCATGGCGTTCACCGACTATGCCCGCCCCTCTATGCGTTTGGCCGCTTTGATGAAGGTGCCGACGGTCTTCGTGATGACCCATGACTCGATTGGTCTGGGCGAAGACGGCCCGACCCACCAGCCGGTCGAGCATTTGGCAATCTCGCGCGCAACGCCGAACACTTATGTGTTCCGTCCTGCTGATGTGGTCGAGACGGCTGAGGCCTGGGAGTTGGCTCTGACCTTCAAGAATAGCCCGTCCGTTCTGTCGCTGACCCGTCAGGGCGTGCCGACGGTTCGCAAAGAACACAAGACCAAGAACCTGACCGCACAGGGCGCGTATGTTCTGGCCGACGCGGACAGCAAACGTCAGGCCATCCTGATCGCCACCGGGTCCGAAGTATCGCTGGCGATGGAAGCCAAAGCGATGCTTGAGGCTGAAGGCATTGGCACCCGCGTCGTCTCAATGCCCTCGATGGAGCTGTTCGCCGAGCAGGATGAAGCCTATCGAAAGCGCGTCCTGCCAGGTGGACCCGTCCGCGTTGGTATTGAGGCCGCCGTTCGCGCCGGTGGCTGGGATCGCTGGTTGCTGGGTGAACGTGGTCGCGAAGCCAAAGCCGGTTTCATCGGCATGTCCAGCTTCGGTGCGTCGGCCCCAGCCGGTGAACTGTACAAGCATTTCGGCATCACCGCCGAGGCGACAGTGGCCAAGGTCAAGGAACTGCTGGGTCAATAAACGCTCGGCTCATCAGCCAGATACAAAAAGGGCGGCTTTGGCCGCCCTTTCCTATTTTGGCTGCTTTAACTCGGCCTTCAACGCCGTATAGGCCCGTTTCGCATAACCCAACCGCAACTCATACCGTTCTGCTGGCACAATCCTATCGGGCACGTTCAGCCCTGCAGCAGACAAAACCTGCCTAACATGCGTTCCATATAGCGGAATGAATTGCGCCGACTGGCCGCTGAGCAGGTTAAACAATCGCCCCCCTGCCCACTTGGCGCGTCGGGCCGCAGTCTCCGCCGTGTCGATCCGGAAATACAGTACCTGGTAAAGCCTGAGCGGTTCAAACGGTATTTGTTCCGCACCAAGGTTCATGGCCGACAAGGCCGCCGCTTTGCGTTTGGCTGCCCGTCCCTTCAATTGTATGCGAACCCAACTCTGGACCGGTCTAAAAGTCGGTAAATGGCTCAGGTCTCTCATTTCAGGATTATGAATTTAATGCGCATCAGTCTTCTTTGAAAACATCCCGATCATCGGCCCGACCACCTTTGTCGCCACCGGGATCAGAACAAATCCCCATGCCAGACCGAACACACCGTCCATCGTTGCCTTGGATACCCATTCAACAACGCCGGTCCACTGCTCAGACACGGAATGACCAATGGCATAGGCCCAGTCGTGGATGTGGTGTCCCAGCCACCCAAAGCCCAGAACCTCCATCCCGTGAATGATGATGGAACCGCCGACCCACAACATCGCGGCGGTGCCGACTATGGACAGGATTTTCATGACAACCGGCATGGCTTTGACCAACCCGCGCCCAAGCCCTCGCCCAATCGGTGTCGGTGCGTTTTGCGCGAGGTACAGCCCGACATCGTCCATCTTCACGATCAGGGCAACTGACCCGTAGACCGCCACGGTGACACCGATCCCCACAACCGCCAAGGTCGCGGCCTGCATCCACAGGTTTGGGGCCTCAATCGCGGCCAGCGCAATCGTCATGATTTCAGCCGAAAGGATAAAATCTGTCTTGATCGCGCCTTTGACCTTTTGCTCTTCCAGATGGCCGGGGTCGCGAATGGCCATATCTTCGTCGATAACGTGACTGCCATGAGGGAATAGGACATGAAATATCTTCTCGGCCCCTTCGAAACACAAATAAGAGCCGCCGATCATCAACAAAGGCGTAATCAACCACGGTGCAAAGTTCGCCAGCAGTAAGGCAACCGGCAGCAGCAGGATGATCTTGTTAAAGATAGATCCGCGCGCGATACGCCAGATGATCGGCAATTCCCGCGCCGGGGCGAATCCCTGAACGTATTTCGGGGTCACGGCGGCATCGTCAATGATAACGCCTGCGGTCTTCGCCCCTGCCTTCCCGGCAGCCGCGACCACATCATCCACAGACGATGCCGCTACCTTTGCAATACCCGCTACATCATCCAACAGGGCCAACAGACCGCTCATGGTGTTTCCTTTCAATTCACCTGCCGCACCCGGAGCCTACCCGATCCGACGGCTAGCGCAAGCGTTAGCGCAACCGGCATAGGTTTGCGCTAACACGTTAAAAATATGTCACTTTTGGTCTTTTGAGAAAGCGCTTTGACCGCTATATGGCGTCCAACGCAAGCGCATTTGGAGACAGCACATGACCATCAAGGTCGGTATCAATGGTTTTGGCCGCATTGGCCGCTGCACGTTGTCGCATATCGCGGCATCCGCCCGCAACGACATCGAAGTGATCAAGGTCAACGCAACCGGCCCGCTGGAAACCACAGCGCACCTGCTAAAGTATGACAGTGTCCACGGACGTTTCCCCCGCGATGTCGCAATCGACGGAAAAACCATGGATCTGGGCCGCGGCCCGATGGAGATGTTCTCGACCTATGACATGAATGAACTGGACTGGGATGGCTGCGATGTCGTTCTGGAATGCACCGGTAAATTCAATGACGGTCTGAAAGCCAAAACGCACCTAGATCGTGGTGCGCAAAAGGTCCTGCTGTCAGCCCCCGGCAAGAACGTCGATAAGACCATCGTGTATGGTGTAAACCACAACAGCCTTGTGACCGATGATAAAATGGTCTCGAACGGTTCGTGCACCACGAACTGCCTTGCTCCGCTTGCCAAGGTACTGGACGAGGGCATCGGCATCGAGAACGGCATCATGACCACGATCCATGCTTATACCGGCGACCAGCCGACCCTGGACCGCCGTCACAGCGATTTGTACCGCGCCCGTGCTGCCGCGATGTCGATGATCCCGACCTCAACAGGTGCCGCGAAAGCACTGGGCGAGGTTCTGCCCAACCTGAAAGGTCGCCTGGATGGTTCGGCCATTCGTGTTCCGACCCCGAATGTTTCTGCGGTTGATCTGACATTCCGCGCCGCACGTGATGTAACGGTAGAAGAAGTGAACGCCATCGTACGCGAGGCCTCGCAGGGTTCGATGCAGCGCGTTCTGGGCTATGAGCCCGCTCCGCTGGTTTCGACCGATTTCAACAACACCGAAGAAAGCTCGATCTTCGCACCCGATCAGACCCGCGTGGTCGGCGACCGCATGGTCCGCGTTCTGGCATGGTACGACAACGAATGGGCGTTCTCGGTCCGCATGGCAGACGTTGCAGTTGCCATGGGTCGCCTTAACTAAGGTTGCTTTGAAATCTTGAACCTTTTCGCCCGCTCAGGTTAACTGGGCGGGCGTTTTCGTCCGGGGCTAGCATGACAAATCAAATCGCCATTTGGCTTGCCCTGCTCATTCTGGGCTTGTTCGTTATCAGCTATGCCCTCTTTGGAACCGAACAATTCGTGTTCCTTGGCAAGAAACTCTACTTCTTTCTGGACTGGCTCGCCTTCTGGCGTTGACTGAGGTTTTGCTTGACTTTTTCTCTGATCTGGCTTTGTTAGCGCTAACTTCATATTGGCCGCAATTCGCACGGAGCAGGACATGACACTCAAGCTGGCAATCAACGGATTTGGACGGATCGGACGCGGCGTGCTGCGGGCCGTCATAGAATCCGGGCGGACGGACGTTGAAATCGTTGCGATAAACGACTTGGCGAAGCCGGAATTGAACGCGCATTTGTTCGAATTCGACAGCGTCCATGGCCGGTACGGCAAACCGGTCACTTTAACCGAGGCAGGCCTGGACGTTGGAAACGGTCCGATCCGCCTGAGCAGCGAACGCGAGCCGGAAAAACTGGATTGGTCCGATGTGGACGTCGTTCTGGAATGCACTGGCGTATTCCGCACACGCGAAGCTGCATCCCGCCATTTCACGAACGGATCGAAGAAGGTTTTGATCTCGGCCCCAGCCCGCGGCGATGGCGCGGTAAAAACGATTGTGTTCGGCGTCAACGATCACGAGCTGACGGCTGAAGATAACGTGGTGTCCAACGCGTCTTGCACGACCAATTGCTTGTCACCGGTTGCCGCAGCACTGGATGCAGGGCTTGGCATTGTGCATGGCAACATGACCACGGTTCACGCCTACACAGCCAGCCAACCCGTCCACGACACTGCCGGGAAAGACCCATACCTGTCCCGCGCGGCAGCATTGTCGATGATTCCGACCACAACAGGCGCGGCCTCTGCCGTTGGCCTCGTCTTGCCGCAATTGGCCGGAAAACTGACAGGTCAGGCTATTCGTGTCCCAACCCCGAACGTGTCCGTGGTTGATCTGGTCGCCGAAGTCTCGCGCCCGACAACGGAAGAAGAAGTCAACGCGCTGTTTACCGAAGCCGCAGCCAGAATCCCCGGAGTTCTGGCGGCAGAGAACCGCCCGTTGGTCTCGGTGGATTTTAACCACGACCTACACAGTTCGACCGTTTCATTGCCGGAAACCAAGGTGACCGACGGCACACTGGTGCGTGTGCTGGCGTGGTATGACAACGAATGGGGTTTTTCGAACCGGATGCTAGACACCGCCGCGGCGATGGGAGCCCTATCCTAAACGGTCACGCAGCGCAGCATTGACGCGGGGCGTGACGAATTTCGACACGTCCCCGTCCAACCGGGCGATTTCCTTAACCAACTTGGAGGCAATGGCCTGATGCCGCGCCTCGGCCATCAGGAAGACCGTCTCGATCGAGTCGTCCAATGCCCGGTTCATTCCGACCATCTGGAATTCATACTCAAAATCCGCAACCGCCCGCAGCCCGCGGACAATGATCTGCGCCCCAACATCGCGGGCGCAGTCGATCAGCAGGTTTTCAAAGGGATGCGCAACGATTTCAGTTCCCGTTTGCTCAGTCAGATGGGCGCATTCCGCCTCGATCATCGCAACGCGTTCCTCAAGTGAGAACAATGGGCCCTTGTCGCGGTTGATCGCGACGCCAATGACGAGCTTGTCCACCAAAGCAGCCGCACGGCGAATGATATCGATATGACCCAGGGTGATTGGATCGAATGTTCCGGGATATAATCCAACCCTCATCGTGGCCTCCTGCGCAATAAACTTTCTGCGCTAGCAAACATAACTTCGCCGCAGGTGCAAGAGGCAGCTATGGGGATCAAGGGCGTCAATGCCCCATGATCATGCCTTGCAGCGCGTCTTTTTCCATAGCCAGTTCCGCCAGCTGCGCCTTAACCACGTCGCCCAGCGTCACGATCCCCACCAGCTTGCCGTCTTCAACAACGGGCATGTGGCGAAAGCGCCCTTCGGTCATGCGCGTCATGATATCCTGAACCGTGTCCTGCTGAGTGGCTGTCACAAGGTTACGGGTCATATAGGCGCTGACTGGCTGCGCCAGGCAACCACTGCCGCTTGCGGCCAACTCCCTTACGATGTCCCGCTCGGAAAGGATGCCAGATGCCGTTTCGCCGCCATCTTCTGATACAACAACCGTCCCGATCCGTTTTTCGGCTAGGATTTTCGAGGCGTCAGCCACAGTGATTGTCGGGCTGACTGTCTCGACCCCTCCGGTGGCCTTGGATTTCAGAATGGCCTGAACGAGCATAAGCGTAACCTCCGAAATAATGTCCTGTTTTCCAAAGCGTTGCCGGAATGCTTAAACCTGTCAAGGTGACACTTGAGCCTCAAGCCGCTCAACCTCTTCCCGAATACCCTGAGACAAGGCCTGCGCAAACCGGTTCAACCTTTCATTCCGCTGATCGCCCTGATGTCGCACCAGGTGAAAACTCCGGGTCAAACTCACCTGATCCGTCAGGATTTTCTGCAGGTTGGGATGAAACGGCAAGGTGAAGTCATGCGCAACACAAACCCCCGTTCCAAGCGTGGCCTGCCGCAGCTGAACCGACACCGAATTCGATGCAAGCGCGACACGGTCAACACCGATATCCACTAGATAATCCAGCTCGCGGTCAAAGATCATATCCGGAATGTAGCCAATCATGCGATGGCCACTCAGGTCTTGGACCGTGCGGATTGCCGGGTAAGAGGCCAGATAGTCGCGCGTCGCAACAAGGTGCAGTTTGTAATCGGTGATTTTCTGGACCAGAAGGCTCCCAGCTGTTGGTGCACTGACGGTCACCGCCATATCAGCCTCGCGCCGGGACAGGTTGATCACGCGCGGCAGGGCCAGAATCTGAATATCCAGATCGGGGTTTGCATCGCTGATTTTCGCGCAGACCTGCGGCAAAAGATAGTTGGCCGACCCGTCTGGCGCGCCAATCCGTATTTGTCCGCTGAGCGTTTTTGACGTTCCCGCCATTGCACCCGCCGCCGCGCGCATCGCCTCTTCTGCTTTTTGCCCGTGTTCCATTAGGCGCTCACCCGCAGCGGTCAAAAGGTAGCCTTGCTGCGACTTGGTAAACAGGGGGGCTTCCAATGAGGCTTCTAACCGAGCAATCCGCCGCCCGACGGTGGCAGGGTCGATCTTCAGCTGACGCCCGGCAGCCGAAAGGCTTTCTTCTCGCGCGACGGCCAGAAAGACCCGCATATCATCCCAGTTCGGTGTCACGCCCTGCCCTTTGCATTTTTGCAAAACCTCTTTGGGACATTGCCTCTGTTCAAGCAATTTATGCAAGCCTATTGTGCGCACAAATGCATCGGAGGAGATCTGCAATGACCGAGCTGTCCCATTTCATCAACGGCGAGAATGTCGCCGGAACCTCAGGACGATTTGACGACGTCTTTAACCCTGCCACTGGAGAGGTTCAGTACAAGTGCCCGATGGCAAGTGCTGCTGAAACCACAGCCGCAATCGAAAGCGCAGCCGCCGCGCAGCTGACCTGGGGGGCAACCAACCCGCAGAAACGCGCACGTGTCATGATGGCAATGGTTCACCTGATGAATCGCGACATGGACAAGCTGGCCGAAGCGCTGAGCCGCGAGCATGGCAAAACTATCCCTGACGCAAAAGGCGATCTGCAGCGCGGTCTGGAAGTGATCGAATACTGCATCGCCGCGCCTCAGATGCTGAAAGGTGAATTCACCGACAGCGCAGGTCCGGGCATTGACATGTATTCGATGCGTCAGCCGCTGGGTGTTGTTGCTTCGATCATGCCGTTCAATTTCCCGGCCATGATGCCGCTGTGGCACGTGGGTCCTGCACTGGCCTGCGGCAACGCCGTGGTTCTGAAACCGTCTGAGCGTGACCCCTCGGTACCGCTGATGCTGGCTGAACTGTTCGTCGAAGCCGGCCTGCCCAAGGGCGTCTTCCAGGTCGTCAACGGCGACAAAGAGGCCGTGGACACTCTGCTGGACAGCGATACCATTCAGGGCGTGTCCTTTGTTGGCTCGACCCCGATCGCGCAATACATCTATTCCCGCGCAACCGCGAACGGTAAGCGCGCGCAGTGTTTCGGCGGCGCCAAGAACCACATGATCGTCATGCCTGACGCGGATTTGGATCAGGCTGCCGACGCTCTGGTCGGTGCCGGGTTTGGCGCGGCGGGCGAACGCTGCATGGCCATCTCGGTTGCTGTGCCAGTTGGCGAAGAAACCGCTGACGCTCTGATCGAAAAACTGATCCCGCGCGTCGAAAAGCTGAAGGTCGGACCTTACACCGCCGGTGATGACGTCGACATGGGCCCAGTTGTAACCGGCGCTGCCAAAGAGCGTATTCTTGGTCTGATCAATTCGGGTGTGGAACAAGGCGCGAAGCTGGTTGTTGATAACCGCGACTTCAGCTTGCAGGGCTATGAGGACGGATTCTTTGTCGGCCCACACCTGTTCGATAATGTGACGCCTGAGATGGACATCTACAAGCAAGAGATTTTTGGCCCGGTTCTGTCGACCGTGCGCGCAGGCTCTTATGAAGAAGCTCTGAAACTGGCGATGGACCATGAGTATGGCAATGGCACCGCGATCTTTACGCGCGATGGCGACACTGCGCGCGACTTTGCCAGCCGTGTGAATATCGGCATGGTCGGTATCAACGTTCCGATCCCGGTTCCGCTGGCCTACCACACCTTTGGCGGCTGGAAGAAATCCATGTTTGGTGACCTGAACCAGCACGGTCCGGACAGCTTCAAGTTCTACACCCGCACGAAAACCGTTACGGCCCGTTGGCCGTCGGGCATCAAAGAAGGTGGCGAGTTCAACTTCAAAGCGATGGACTGATTTTTAGCGTCAAATTGACCAAAGGCCGCCTCAATGGGCGGCCTTTTTCGTTCCTCGTCAAGGTATCAGTTGTTTAGGAGCTCGCTCAGATCTGCCAATTTGGTTTTCAGCTCATAAGATACGGGACTTTCCAGGGTTTCTGATTTCTTGGTCATATCGTGCGGTCTCCGAACATCTGTGGGCCTGTCCCTTGGAAATGGAGAGGCCAAGTTAGAAAAATACCCCAAGCCTTATCCGGCAAACAGCAAAACCCTGTCCGGACACCGGTCAATTCCCCGTCCGAGCAGGCAAAAAACCGCGTGAAACATGTAAATCTCACGGAAAATTTAAGCCAAGCATCTGGCCCTGAAGCAACGCAGTCACTAAATTGCTGGAAACTCTCGAGCAGTCCTTCAGGAGGCATCCGTGTCCAGTTCCCGTATTAATCGTCGTACCGCCTTGCTGGGTGCTGCGTCCGTCCTTGCGACACCGACGCTGTTGCGCGCCGAAAGTTCAGATGCTTTCCCAACAACAGAAGAGGCGATCAGCACGCAACTGCCGGTGCGCCGCAATGTCTCGTCCTTCTCGCAACAGAACTGGCAGGACCATTTTGACCAGCTGGGCGCTGGCGCTTTGCTGGCCGATATCACAAGCCGCGCGGTGCACTATTGGGGACCCGATGGCACCTACAAGCTGTACCCCAGTTCGGTACCGATGAGCGAAGAGCTGACCAAGCGCGGCTATACCAAAGTTGTGCGCAAAGCGGAAAACCCAAGCTGGACGCCGACCGCCTCGATGCGCGAACGCGACCCGCTTTTGCCGGTTCGTATGGAAGGCGGGGAGCCCGGCAACCCGCTGGGTACACGCGCCATGTATCTAGGTTGGCCAGCTTATCTTGTGCACGGAACTCATGATACGCGAAAGATCGGACGCCAAAGCTCGTCAGGGTGCATTGGCCTGTATAACCAACATGTCGAGGAGCTTTATCCTCTGGTAAAAGTCGGAACCCAAGTCAGACTAGTCTAACGAAAAAGCCCCGGTCATCAGAACCGGGGCTTTCTTCTACTCAGATGGGGGTCTTATTCCGGCAGGATCACCGCATCGACGACGTGGATCACACCATTGCTGGTTTCGATGTCGGCCTGAACGACTTTAGCGTCGTTCACTTTTACGCCGTTCTTGGCGTTCACGCTCAGACGGTCGCCTTGTACGGTAAGCACCTTCGCACGTTTGCCAGCGATATCACCCGACATCACCTTGGCCGGGACCACGTGATAGGTAAGGATTTCGACCAACTGATCTTTGTTTTCAGGCAACAGCAGCGTTTCCACCGTACCTTCGGGCAGTGCCGCAAAAGCTTCATCAGTCGGTGCGAACACTGTGAACGGTCCGTCACTTTTCAACGTGTCGACAAGACCCGCGGCCTGAACGGCGGCGACCAATGTGTTGAAGGAACCGGCTGATACTGCGGTATCCACGATATCTGCAGCCTGTGCTTTTACAGGCAGTGTCAGTGCAATTGCGGCGGCGGCGCCCATAAACGTACGACGAAACATGGCTGTCATCTCCTCTCCAGCTTGGTTATGGAAAGGGGTACGGGCGCTTAGTCGCGCCGGATCACTAACTGATCAATTTTCTTTGACCTGCACCCATAAACTTTGAGCACGACCGTCCTTCAAAAATGGCAAGGATTCTACCGCATCGGGGCAATCCTGCTGTAGGTAGTAGCCGGGCCAAAGCATTGAATATGCACCAGATTGCAGGAGTGCATGCAGCATGTACTGCTCACCCCAGCCCGGGCAATCATAGAAGAACCGTTTGGGATATTCGTAGGGCAGAAAAACATCGTGCACATGAATGACCACACCGGGTTTGAGCGCCGGAATGATGCGGCAGAACAGGTGCGCGACGTCATTGCTCATGCGGACAACGTGGCTGGAATCGATGAACAACACGTCGCCAGCTTCGAGCTGTTCAAAGAGCGTCGGGTCGATCTCCTCCAAACGTTTTTGTTCGAACTGATCCACCACATGCGCGATGTCTGCCCGGGGATACGGATCGATTGCGGTGACCTTGGTCTCCAATCCGCCGTCGATAATCGCCTGCCGCGTTACACGGGTCGAGTTTCCGCAACCCACCTCGATCACCCGCTTGGGTTTGAACCGGCGGATCATCAGATACAGCGCGTCCGCATCCGGGCTGTCGTAGTAGCCGTTGTTAATACGATATCCGGTCTTGTTGCGCGCAGGGTCTTTCAGAGCTTCCAGCGAAGCGGAATGTTCTTGGTATTCCGACACCAGCTGGGCAATGTCGAACCCCTCCATCCCCGGTGACAGGGCATAGGCAGGCCGGGTCAAACCCCCTGCCCGTTCGAACGCCTCAAGACGCGCACGCTCATCCCGTTCGGTCACTTTGTCGATCAGTTTTACACCCAACCGGTCAAGCACGGCGTTCAGCCGGGGGAATTTCCTTGGTTTCACGGGGGTGGCTCCGGGTTTGGTGATAATCTGAACGCCTCCTTACCTGTGCGTATGGGGGCTTCGCAAGAACCCAGCTGGCAAACACTTGGCAAAAAGACAATTTCCGTATTCACTGGTCAGAACACAGTTGCGAGGGCCGGAATGCAGCAGGAATTTACGCTGGGCATCGAAGAAGAGTATCTGCTGGTTGCTCGAGACAGTCTGGAACTCGCCGAAGCGCCTGCCGCGTTAATGGAAGCCTGCCAGGCCGATTTTGAAGGACAGGTCAGCCCCGAATTCCTGCAATGCCAGATCGAGGTCGGTACGCGCCCGCATGTGACCATCAGCTCTGCGCGCGAGGATCTGAAACGCTTGCGGTCCTGTGTTTCGAAACGCGCCGCCGAGCACAACCTTGCTCCAATCGCTGTTTCCTGCCACCCCTTTGCTGACTGGAAAAAACAGCAACACACGCGCAAAGACCGATATGACGCGCTACAACACGCGTTGGGCGGAGTGGCGCGGCGTATGCTTATCTGTGGCATGCATGTCCATATCGGGGTGACCGATTCAGCCTTGCGCGCCGACCTGATTCCGCAGCTGTCCTACTTTCTGCCGCATCTCTTGGCCTTGTCGACGTCATCGCCCTATTGGAACGGTGAGGACACAGGACTGTCTTCGTACAGGTTAACGGTGTTCGACAACTTGCCACGGACAGGACTCCCGCCGATCTTTTCCGGCTGGTCCGAATATGAACGTACTACGGGCGTTCTGGTCGAACTGGGCGTGATCGAAGATACCACGAAAATCTGGTGGGATTTGCGACCGTCGCACCAATATCCAACGCTGGAGACCCGGATCATGGACGTGCAGCCCCGCATGGAGCATGCACTTTCACTGGCCGCAATGGTGCAGGCGTTAACGCGCATGCTATGTCGCTTGAAAGACCGAAATCTCAGGTGGCGACAATACGATCGCTTTCTCATTGGCGAAAACCGCTGGCGTGCGCAGCGCTATGGCGTTGGCGAAGGGATGATTGACTTCGGAGATCGCTCAATCAAACCCATGCCGGAACTCATGGGCGAATTGATGGGTCTGCTGGCCGAAGACGCCGAAGCTCTGGGCACCATGACTGAGTTGGCAAAGCTGCAGCAGATTGCCCAGAACGGCACCTCGGCCACCCGCCAGCGCCGGGTACATGCCGAGGCAGCGGCAAAAGGTGATGACCCCGGCAAGGCTGTGGTTCAACACTTGATTGACGAATTCCATCAAGACCTCTGAACGTTGGCACGTTCTCCCGCACAAGAATGTGCCCGTGATTGATGGCCGTGCAAAATTTCTGTAAGGATTGGGAAATAAACACTCGTTCAATTCAACGGGCAGCGTGGGAGGCAATCCATGGATTTCGCAACAACCGAAGAGCAGAACGCAATCTTCGACATGGCCCATGATTTCGGGCAGGAAAACATCGCCCCATTTGCCCGCCAGTGGGAAGCCGAAGGCACCATCCCCAAAGACCTTTGGCCGCGCATTGGTGAGCTGGGTTTCGGCGGCCTTTATGTCTCGGAAGACAGCGGCGGTTCTGGCCTGTCTCGTCTGGACGCCACGCTTGTGTTCGAAGCTTTGTCGATGGCCTGCCCCTCTGTCGCGGCCTTTCTGTCGATCCACAACATGTGCGCCAAGATGCTGGACAGCTTCGCCAGTGACGAGCTGAAATGCCGCATCATGCCCGATGTTCTTAGCTTGAACACCGTGCTCAGCTATTGCCTGACCGAGCCCGGCTCAGGTTCGGACGCGGCCGCTTTGAAAACCCGCGCGGAACGAACGAACGAAGGCTATACTTTGAACGGCACCAAGGCTTTCATCTCGGGGGGCGGGTATTCGGATGCCTATGTCTGCATGGTGCGCACCGGCCAGGATGGGCCCAAGGGCATTTCGACGGTCTATGTCGAGGATGGCACCCCAGGCCTGAGCTTTGGCGCGCTGGAACAGAAGATGGGGTGGAAAAGCCAGCCTACTGCTCAGGTACAGTTCGACGATTGCAAGATCCCCTCCGACAACCTTGTCGGTGTCGAGGGTGACGGTTTTAAATACGCGATGAAGGGACTGGATGGCGGACGTCTGAACATCGCGTCCTGTTCTCTAGGTGCCGCACAAACCGGGTTGAACATGACACTGCAATACATGTCCGAGCGGAAGGCTTTCGGGCAGTCCATCGACCAGTTTCAGGCCCTTCAGTTCCGTCTGGCAGATATGGAGATCGAGCTGCAGGCCGCCCGGACATTCCTGCGTCAGGCGGCGTGGAAGTTGGATCAGGGCGCGCCCGATTCAACAAAGTTCTGCGCTATGGCCAAGAAATTCGTGACCGAGACGGGATCGAAAGTGGTGGATCAGTGCCTGCAATTGCACGGCGGCTATGGTTATCTGGCCGACTATGGCATCGAAAAACTTGTGCGCGATCTGCGCGTGCATCAAATTTTGGAAGGCACGAACGAGATCATGCGGGTCATCGTTGCCCGCCAGATGCTCTCTCAGCGCTGAGGACTTTATGCCAGACATCTATATTCGCACCGCAGGCCGTGCCGGTCGTATCACCCTGACCCGAACCAAGGCCCTGAATGCACTCAGCTATGACATGTGCCTGGCGATCGACACCGCGCTGCGCAACTGGCGCGAGGACGACGCGGTCGAACTGGTTATTCTGGATGCCGAGGGCGACAAGGCCTTTTGCGCGGGCGGTGACATTGCCGAGCTTTATGAGACCGGCACCAAGGGCGATTTTGAATACGGCCGAAAGTTCTGGCGCGATGAGTACCGCTTGAATGCTCTGATCTTCGAATACCCAAAGCCAGTAGTCAGCTTTCTTCAGGGGTTCACGATGGGTGGTGGCGTCGGCATCGGTTGCCATGGTAGCCATCGCATCGTGGGTGAAACGTCGCAAATCGCCCTGCCTGAATGCTCGATTGGTTTGGTTCCGGATGTCGGCAGCACACTGATGCTGGCACTCGCACCCGGACGGTTAGGTGAATATCTCGGCACTACCGGTCATCGTATGGGTCCAGCAGATGCCATTCTGGCCGGTTTCGCAGATCATTACATTCCGATCCAGCAATGGCCGGATCTGATCGACATGCTTGAAGCATCCGGCGACGCCAGCATTCTTGAAAGCCATTCCGAAACGCCGCCCCAAGGCTCGTTGGGCGCAATGCAAGATGCGATTGAGTCAGATTTCGGTGGCGAAACTCTTGCAGATATACAGAACAGCCTGCGCAACTCGAACAATGAAGCCGCCGCTGACGCACTGAAGTTGATCGGGCGCAATTCGCCACTCTCCATGGCGTGCACGGTCGAAATGCTGCACCGTCTCCGCACTCCAAACCTGACCATACGCAAGGCGTTGGAACTGGAGTACCGATTTACCTATCGCGCGATGGAACACGGGGACTTTCTGGAGGGTATCCGGGCGCAGATCATCGACAAGGATCGCAACCCGAGCTGGCGCCATCAGAACCAAGACGTACCGGCTGTCGCTGTTTCAAAGATGCTACAACCTTTGGGCGCGGACACGCTGACTTTTGAGGAGGATTAAGGAATGAAAATCGGGTTTATCGGTCTGGGCAACATGGGCAATCCGATGGCGGCCAACCTTGCCAAAGCAGGGCATGATGTCAGCGGCTTTGACATGGCGGATGTCTCTGTCCCGGGTGTCACTATCGCCAGCTCCGGTCCTGAGGCCGCGACTGGTGCCGACATCGTCGTGACCATGCTGCCGAACGGACAGATCCTGCGGGCGGTGGCAAAAGAGATCATTCCCGCCATGGTGCCCGGAGCGGTCTGGATCGACTGTTCAACGGTCGATGTCGACAGCGCCCGTGCCGTCGCTGAGCAGGCCAAGGAAGCGGACGTTCTCGCAGTAGACGCCCCTGTGTCAGGTGGCATCGGCGGTGCGGCGGCGGGTACGCTAACCTTCATGGCAGGCGGTAGCGACGCGGCGTTTGAAAAGGCATCGCCGCTGTTCGACATCATGGGTCAGAAAGCTGTGCATTGCGGCGAATCCGGTGCTGGTCAAGCGGCCAAGATTTGCAACAACATGATCCTGGGCGTAACCATGATCGCCACCTGCGAGGCCTTTGCGCTGGCCGACAAGCTTGGGCTGGACCGGCAGAAGATGTTTGACGTGGTCAGCACGTCCTCGGGCTATAGCTGGACGATGAACGCCTACTGCCCCGCCCCCGGCGTTGGACCTGCCAGCCCGGCGGATAACGACTATCAACCCGGATTTGCGGCCGAGCTGATGCTAAAAGACCTGCGGCTCAGCCAGCAAGCTGCTGAAAGCTCGGACGCAGACACGCCCATGGGACAGGTTGCAACAGCGCTTTATGAGAAATTCGTCGAATCCGAAGACGGACTGGGCAAGGATTTTTCCGCCATGCTGCCACGTTTTGAAAACCGTACCAGGGGCTAGCTGCCGCAGGGTGGCAACTTCCTGCCCATCGGGTTGACCGGCGGACAAACAGCGGCCATCTGTTTCCTAACCGCGCTTTAACGCGAAAGGAAACATGATGTCGCGAATTCTGTCTGTTACTTTGACCATTGTCGCGCTTTCATTGAGTCCGGCTACAGCAATGGCTGGGAACGGAAAGAGTAAGGCGGGTCATTGCCCGCCAGGCTTGGCAAAAAAAGCAGTACCCTGTGTTCCGCCGGGTCAGGTAAAAAACCTGTACAAAAAGGGCGACTATATCACGCGCGACTACCGCTGGATCAACGATCCCTACCGTTATGGTCTGAATCGCGGCGGATCCTACATTCGCGCGGGCGATTACGTTTATCGTGTCGACCCCGAAACGCAAAAGGTGCTGAACCTGATCGGCGCAGTGGCTGATATTCTTTACTAAAGAACGGCACTATTCCGCAGCAACGCGCGCACCGTCCAACATCGGCTTGAGATACCTGCCGGTATGGCTGCGATCAACCTCGGCCACATTCTCGGGTGTCCCGGTTGCCACGATCTCACCACCGCCATCGCCGCCTTCCGGGCCGATATCAATGATATGGTCGGCGGTTTTGACGACATCCAGATTGTGTTCGATCACAACGACCGTATTGCCCTGATCGACCAGTTCATGCAGCACTTCCAACAGCTTACGGACATCTTCGAAGTGAAGACCCGTTGTCGGTTCATCCAGAATGTACAACGTGCGACCGGTCGATCGTTTGGACAATTCCTTTGAAAGCTTCACGCGCTGCGCTTCACCTCCCGAAAGCGTTGTCGCCTGCTGCCCAACCTTGATATAGCCAAGCCCGACACGCGCCAGTGCATCCATTTTATCGCGGATTGAGGGTACAGCCTTAAAGAACTCCTGCGCGTCTTCGACGGTCATATCCAGTACATCGGCGATGGACTTGCCTTTGAACTTGATCTCCAGCGTTTCACGGTTGTACCGCGCGCCCTTGCAGGTTTCGCAGGTGACATAAACATCTGGCAGGAAGTGCATCTCAATCTTGATGACGCCGTCACCCTGACATGCCTCGCACCGGCCGCCCTTGACGTTAAAGCTGAAACGCCCCGGTTTGTAGCCGCGCGCCTTTGCCTCGGGCAGACCGGCAAACCAATCGCGGATCGGCGTGAAGGCCCCGGTGTAAGTCGCTGGATTTGAACGCGGAGTTCGCCCAATAGGGCGCTGGTCAATGTCGATGACCTTATCCAGATGCTCCAACCCTTTGATGGTTTCGCAGGGCGCCGGCGTTTGCCGCGCGCCGTTCAAACGCATGGAGGCAGTTTTAAATAGCGTCTCAATCGTAAGCGTCGATTTTCCGCCGCCCGACACCCCGGTAACGCAGACGAACTTGCCCAACGGGAAATCCGCGGTCACGTTTTTCAGGTTGTTCCCGGTCGCTTTGACAACCGTCACCTTCTTTTTGTTCCCTTTGCGTCGCTCAGCCGGGACCGAGATCTCGCGGGTTCCCGACAAATACTGCCCGGTCATCGAGGCCGCATCAGCCGCGATTTGATCAGGTGTGCCTTTGCTCACAACCTGACCACCATGCACTCCAGCCCCCGGCCCGATGTCAAAAACATAATCCGCCTCGCGGATTGCTTCCTCGTCATGCTCGACGACAATCACTGTGTTACCCTGGTCACGCAGGTTCTTGAGCGTCCCAAGCAAGCGATCGTTGTCCCGCTGGTGCAGACCAATGGACGGTTCATCCAGAACGTACAAAACTCCTGTCAAACCAGATCCGATCTGGCTGGCAAGACGAATGCGCTGGCTTTCACCACCAGACAAGGTACCACTTGAGCGGGACAGCGTAAGGTATTCCAAACCAACGTTATTCAGAAATCCTAGCCGCTCACGGATCTCCTTGAGAATGGCGCGTGCGATTTCGTTCTTCTGGACACTTAGATGGTTCGGTGCATCTTCGACCCAGGCCAGGGCCTCGCGGATCGACATCTGAACAACCTGCCCAACATGCACGCCTGCGATCTTAACCGCCAGCGCCTCGGGACGTAGGCGATAGCCTTCACAGGCACCACAGGGTCGGTTGTTCTGATACCGCTCAAACTCTTCACGGATCCATGCGCTGTCGGTCTCGCGATAGCGGCGTTGCATATTCGGGATCACGCCCTCAAAGCTGCGGGTGACCTGATAGACCCGCCCGCCTTCATCATAGCGGAATTGGATTTCTTCGTCGCCGGAACCGCGCAGAAACACTTGCTGCACCTTTGGCGGCAGGTCCTTCCACGGCGTGTTCTTGTCGAACTCATAGTGTCGGGCAATCGCTTCGATGGTCTGCAGAAAGTACGGCGACTTTCCCTTGCGCCAGGGCGCCAACGCCCCGTCGTACAGTTTCAGGGTCTGGTCCGGCACCACAAGGCGTTCGTCAAAGAACAGCTCGACACCCAGACCATCACAATCCGGGCACGCCCCGAACGGAGCATTGAACGAAAACAAACGGGGTTCGATTTCAGGAATGGTGAAGCCGCTGACCGGGCAAGCAAAATTCTCGCTGAAGGTGATCCGTTCCGGATCGCCTTCACGCGGCGCGGTTTCCAGAACGGCGATACCGTCGGCCAAGTCCAACGCGGTACGCAAACTGTCGGCCAGCCGGGTCTCCATCCCTTCGCGCACGACCAACCGGTCGACGACGACATCAATGTCATGGCGATATTTCTTGTCCAGCGTGGGCGGTTCATCCAGTTCGTAGAATTCTCCGTCGACCTTCACGCGTTGGAAGCCCTGCTTGCGCAGTTCGAGGAATTCCTTTTTGTATTCGCCTTTGCGGTCGCGCACGATGGGGGCGAGCAAGAATCCGCGCGTCCCCTCCTCCATCGTCATGATGCGGTCGACCATGTCCTGAACCTGTTGGGCCTCAATCGGCTGCCCCGTTGCCGGGCTGTACGGCGTACCGGAGCGAGCGAACAACAGGCGCATATAGTCATAGATCTCGGTGACCGTTCCTACCGTAGAACGCGGGTTTTTGGACGTGGTTTTCTGTTCAATCGAAATGGCAGGCGACAGGCCGCTGATGTGATCCACATCCGGCTTTTCCATCATGTCCAGAAACTGGCGCGCATAGGCTGACAGGCTTTCCACGTAGCGCCGCTGGCCCTCGGCATAGATCGTGTCAAAAGCCAAAGACGACTTACCAGACCCCGACAGCCCGGTGATCACCACAAGCTGATCACGTGGGATGTCCACGTCTATACCCTTGAGGTTATGTTCGCGCGCTCCACGCACTTCGATATTCTTCAGCTCAGCCATTTTTGGCCCCCAACACACAAGTGTCTTAGAAATAGGTGAACGACGCTGGAACTCCAACAGAAAAATCAGAACAAAGCAAGAACTGTCATTTATTCGCCTATCCAACAAAGCAGCATCGCAACTGACACGCCGAAGCGTGCAACAAGTTACGATTTCAACGCTGACTTTTGGGAAAATGGCGCGGTTGACGGGGCTCGAACCCGCGACCCCCGGCGTGACAGGCCGGTACTCTAACCAACTGAGCTACAACCGCGCATCTTTTTTCGTGATCCCTTAACCCGGATCCAGGCTGACAGCAGTGGCGCGGTTGACGGGGCTCGAACCCGCGACCCCCGGCGTGACAGGCCGGTACTCTAACCATCTGAGCTACAACCGCCCGCTGTCTGTTCATCGCTGAACGTTTGGGTGTATTATGGCTACGCCCCGACATCGTCAAGCGGCGTTTTGAAGTTTTTTCGAAGAACCTGATTTTTTCCGAATGAGCCATCCGCCACCGAGGCCGCAAAACCAGCTTTTCATGAGCTGCATCGAATTCAATACCGGCCATCTTGCCAACCAATCCGAGTCGCTGTAACAGCAGCGCCTATGGGTGATTAGCTCAGTGGTAGAGCGCTTCGTTCACATCGAAGATGTCAGGAGTTCAAATCTCTTATCACCCACCATTCCACTTCCTCAGAATCAACGCCCTCTAAGGCCTTGAAATTACGATGCTTGCCAGCTTGTATTTCAGCTGCGTATCGTTCCTACATCTGCCGTGTGATCAACCGGCGCTGAGGCATGGGGTTTCGCATGGCCAAATTGAAACGGGATATTGGCCTTGTCGGCCTGACCTTCATTTCGGTCGGTGGAATTATCGGTTCCGGCTGGTTGTTCGGCCCCCTCCTCGCAGTTCAACACGCAGGTCCTGCCGCTATCCTTTCGTGGATCATTGGCGCGGTGGCCATGTTCGTTCTTGCGATAACCTTCGCCGAGATTTCGGCCATGCTGCCCATTCCCGGAGGGATCGCCCGCGTCCCCCAGTTTTCGCACGGGAACATCGTTTCGATGGCAATGGGGTGGACCGCCTGGATTGGCTACAACACTACCGCCCCGATTGAGGTCGAGGCGATGCTGAAATACCTCGGACCTTATGCTCCCTGGCTGCACACAGCCGATACGGGCGATTTGACCGGCGCGGGTATCGCCGTGGCGTTGTTTTTCATGTTGTTGTTCGTTGTCATTAATGCGTTGGGGGTAAAATTCTTTACGCAAGTCAACGCGACGCTGACATGGGCCAAGATTGCCATTCCTATCGTTCTGTCGATTTTGCTGATCGCAAGTCGATTTGACACTGGGAACTTCACCCAACCGGGTGGTTTTGCGCCGTACGGCTTGCAGGGCATCATGGCGGCTGTTTCAACCGGAGGCGTCATCTTTTCCTTCATCGGTTTCCGTCATGTGGTCGATATGGCTGGTGAGGTTCGAAACCCCAAAGTGGCCATTCCTGCGGCGCTGGTGCTGTCTATTATTCTGTGTGCGGCCATCTATGTCGGATTGCAGATCGCGTTTATCGGCGCACTTGACCCGGAGATGCTGAAGAACGGCTGGGCAAGCCTGAATTTTAGCGGTCAGGGGCCATTGGACGGGGTCATCCTATCGGTTGGGATCGTCTGGTTCCTGAGCGTTTTGAACATAGGCTCGGTCATTGGCCCCTTCGGCAACGGTTTGGTATCGACAGGCTCGAACGCGCGCATTGCACTGGCCTTGTCACAGAACGGGTTCCTGCCAAAGCGTTTGCAAATACTGTCTTCATTTGGGGTGCCCTTGTGGGCCTTGGCTCTGAACTTTCTGATCGGAATCCTGTTCCTTCTTACGGTCCCGTTCACCACCGTTATTGCTCTGAATGGTGCGGCCATCGTTGTGTCTTTCGCCGTTGGGCCAATCGCCGTTGTGTGCCTGCGCCGCCTGATGCCGGACCGCCCGCGTTCCATTCGCATCCCCTTCGTCAAAGTGGTGGCCATCACGGCCTTCGCTATCGCCACACTCATCGTCTATTGGAGCGGTTGGGACACCGTTTGGCGGCTTGGCATAGCGTTAATCGTCGGGTTTGTTCTTCTTCTCGCACGGTTCCACAATCGGCTGGACGAAATGGACGTGACCGAAGCCCTGTGGCTGGTTCCCTATTTCGGAGGGATCGGCTTGATCTCGTTCCTGGGACAGTTCGGCGAAGGTGCGCTTAAGCAAATCCCCTTTGGCTGGGATATTTTGCTGTGCGTAATGTTCTCAATCGTCATTTTTGGCCTAGCGGTCCGATCCTCCCTGTCCGCCAAAAAGTTTCAGACTTACATCGCTGAGGAAGAGGTTCTGGACCCAAAGAAACCCGTTATAGGCTTTTGAAAAGGAAAAAGGCGGGGAAAACCCCGCCTTTTCTTTGTCTTTTGCCTATCGCTTAGTGCGTCGTGGCAGACGGGCTTGCGCTTTCAGTGGCCTTCGCAGCGGCTGCAGCAGCCTCTTCAGCGGCCTCATCCCACTCAATCGCTTCCGGCTCACGTACCAGTGCCAGCTTGAGAACTTCGGACACGTGCTCTACCGGAATGATCTTCAGACCTTCTTTCACGTTGTCCGGGATCTCGGCCAGGTCCTTTTCGTTCTCTTCCGGGATCAGAACAGTCTTGATGCCACCGCGAAGGGCCGCCAGCAGTTTCTCTTTCAAACCACCAATCGGCATAGCGTTGCCACGCAACGAAACCTCACCCGTCATAGCGATGTCCTTGCGAACCGGAATACCGGTCAGCACGGATACGATCGAGGTCACCATGGCCAGACCAGCCGAAGGCCCGTCTTTCGGAGTCGCACCATCCGGCACGTGCACGTGGATGTCTATCTTGTCGAACTTGGGTGGCTTCACCCCAATCTGAGGCGAAATTGACCGCACATAAGACGACGCCGCATCGATGGATTCCTTCATCACATCGCCCAGCTTGCCGGTGGTCTTCATCCGGCCCTTGCCCGGCAGTTTCAGCGCCTCGATATGCAACAGATCACCACCGACAGATGTCCACGCCAGACCGGTGACAACACCTACCTGATCGTCCTGTTCGGCCAGGCCATAGCGAAACTTGGGGACGCCCAGGAACTCATCCAGATTGTCTGGCGTCACCGTGACCGATTCAGCCTCTTTCTTGATGATCTTGGTCAGCGACTTCCGCGCCACCTTGGCGATTTCACGTTCGAGGTTCCGGACGCCAGCTTCCCGCGTGTACGTGCGGATGATCGAATGCAGCGCGTCATCGGTCAGTTCGAACTCTTTGGCCTTCAGGCCGTGGTTCTTCACCTGCTTGCTGATCAGATGCTGCTTGGCGATCTCACTTTTTTCGTCCTCGGTGTAACCAGCCAGCGGAATGATCTCCATCCGGTCCAGCAAAGGCCCTGGCATATTGTAGCTATTGGACGTGGTCAGGAACATCACGTTCGACAGGTCATATTCCACTTCCAGGTAGTGGTCCATGAACGTGCTGTTCTGTTCCGGGTCCAACACCTCGAGCATCGCCGAAGCCGGGTCACCACGGAAGTCCTGTCCCATCTTGTCGATCTCGTCGAGCAGGATGAGCGGGTTCGTGGTCTTCGCCTTTTTCAGCGCCTGGATGATCTTACCAGGCATCGAACCGATATAGGTCCGACGGTGGCCTCGAATCTCGGATTCGTCGCGTACGCCACCCAGCGAGATGCGGATGAACTCACGCCCAGTCGCACGTGCAACCGACTTACCAAGTGAGGTTTTACCCACACCCGGAGGGCCAACAAGGCACATGATCGGGCCCTTCAGCTTCTTCGAACGCTGCTGAACAGCCAGATATTCGACGATCCGCTCCTTGACCTTCTCAAGGCCATAGTGATCGGCATCCAGAATGTCCTGCGCGCGGCCCAGATCCTTTTTCACGCGGGATTTCGTGCCCCACGGCAAGGCCAGAATCCAGTCCAGATAGTTGCGTACGACGGTGGCCTCAGCTGACATCGGGCTCATGTTGCGCAGCTTTTTCAGCTCGCCTTCGGCCTTTTCGCGCGCCTCTTTCGACAGCTTGGTTTCTTCGATCTTGGCTTCCAGTTCGGCCACTTCATTGCTGCCATCCTCGCCATCGCCAAGTTCCTTCTGAATGGCTTTCATCTGCTCATTCAGATAGTATTCGCGCTGCGTCTTCTCCATCTGGGTTTTGACGCGGGTCTTGATCTTTTTCTCAACCTGCAGAACCGACATCTCGCCCTGCATCAGGCCATAGACCTTCTCAAGCCGCTCACTGACGCTGAGGGTTTCCAGCAGGTCTTGCTTTTGTTCGACTTCAATCCCCAAATGACCCGACACAAGGTCAGCCAGCTTTGCCGGTTCGGTGGATTCCCCAACTGCGGTCAACGCTTCTTCGGGGATGTTCTTGCGCACTTTCGCGTAACGCTCGAATTCATCCGTAACCGTTCGCAGCAACGCTTCGGTCGTGGTTACGTCCCCCGGAATCTCGGTCAGATACTCGGCGCGAGCCTCAAAGAACTCTTCGTTTTCAAGGAATTCCGTGATCATCACGCGGGCTTGGCCCTCGACCAACACCTTCACTGTGCCGTCCGGCAATTTCAGCAATTGCAGTACATTGGCCAGCACACCAGACCGGTAGATGCCGTCTTCGGTTGGGTCATCGTCGCTCGGGTCGATCTGGCTGGACAACAGAATCTGCTTGTCGTCCTGCATCACTTCTTCCAGCGCCCGGACGGATTTTTCCCGACCAACGAACAGCGGCACGATCATATGCGGGAAAACCACGATATCGCGCAGCGGCAGCACTGGGTATGATGAGTTCAGGGGCTCTTGCATGCTCTATCCTTATCATTGGCAAGACGGCTCTGGTCCCTCATCGAGGCAACGCCTGTCCGTCTCCTGTACTTTAGAGTGAAGAAATGGTGCACATGGGCACACAATTCAACCTTCCCTTTTGACCATCACAATGACGCGAACCAGAAAGATCGGCAAGCCGATAACAGGACCACAGAAGCTAATTTCTGGGGCCGAGCTGGATAGAAGAGAAAACCTTGTCCGGCAATCTCTGTAGGAACCCAACTAAATATTCCGGCAACAAGTCATAAAACTGCCATTTTTCCGCTCAAAACAGTTTCCAAAATGGAACCAATAAATCGAACGTGGAGATCTCTGCCATGACAACGTCAAACCCCACAAGCGCCGCGGATATTGACTATGAAAAGTATTTGTCTGCCCGAGACTCTGATCATACCGCGTTGCTAACACACGCGGCAAAATCGTCCGGCCGGTCCCCAGTTCAAATTCAGCGCGAGTTTAACAAAATAGCCAAGTCGCACAGCAGATTGAACATGGCCGAATATGTGCGTAACGGGCTGCATCATTCTGATCGGTTCTCGGACGCTCAAAGATCCGAGTACATTTCAAACGATCTTCACTGGCCAATCACACATATATGCAACCACACTGGCTGGCAAAGCGCAGCTGAAGACAAAGTAGTAGCGACAACTCTGCTCAATGCGGTGGATGTGCCGGTCCCGGACATTGTGGGCGTAATCGACCAAACCTCACGTGTATTTCCAGGCATAAAAAAGATTTGCACTGCGGATGATCTACGCGAAACGGCACTGGATAATCTACATACGGGCCTGTTTGGGAAAATTACTGAAGGGATGGTCAGCTTTGGCGCATTCCGAATCCAGAACGCTGATAATGATACTTTAACATGCGCGGGGATGAACCCTGTACCATACGAAGAATTCTTGTCAGAAACCGTTGGGCAGAACTCGTATGTCTTGCAACCTTTGCTTCACAATCATTCAGCCCTCAGGCCGTATGCTTCTGCTCTGGCCACGATTAGAATGGTGAACCTGCTTCGCGAGGACGACGTTTTTTGTCCGATCGCAGTGATCAAGCTGCCCCAAAACGACAATATCGCTGATGCCTTTTGGCGCCCCGGTAATCTAGCTTGTGCGATTGACCCCGAGACTGGAAAAATCACTACCGTCACTCGGCGTGATGGCATGGAGGTTACCTTTCTGGAAGATCACCCCGAAACAGCCGGTTTGATGGGAATGCAATTGCCCTACTGGCAAGAATTGCGCGAGATAAACAGCCGTGCTGCCCGAACCTTTGCGCCGATACGTTATCAATCCACCGACATCGCAATTACTGAGTTAGGCCCCGTTGTTGTTGAATTGAATTACGGCGGCGGTTTCGACTTACCTCAATACGCGACTGGTCGCGGAATGCTTACAAAAGAAGTCCGGGATTTTTTTGAGAGCTTTGGTTATGACTTCGGTCAAGCGCCGAACAAAAAACGGCGTTCACTGCTTGGTTTTAGGCGTTAACAGTCTGTTTTGGGAAGGTGAGGAACCTTCCCGAACCTCGCCATGCCTAGACTGGTTCAATATCCCCCTGCGCACGCTGTGCGTGGAACTCGACCTGCCACGCATCGAATGTTCCGGCGGCGATGGCGTCGCGCATGCCCTGCATGATCTCTTGGAAATAGTGCAGATTATGCCAGGTCAGCAGCATACCGGAGATCATCTCGTTCGAGCGGAACACGTGGTGCAGATAGGCGCGGGAGTAGTTTGAACAGGCAGGACACTTACAGAGTTCATCCAACGGGCGCGGATCGTCGGAATGCCGGGCATTCTTGATGTTCACCACGCCGTAGCGCGTGAATACCTGCCCTGTGCGCCCCGAGCGGGACGGCAGCACACAATCCATCATGTCAATGCCACGCGCAACGGCGCCGACGATATCATCCGGTTTTCCAACGCCCATCAGATAACGTGGTTTGTCGACCGGCAGCATGTCCGGCGCAAAGTCCAGCACGTCGAACATCGCCTCTTGGCCTTCACCCACGGCAAGTCCACCGACGGCGTAGCCCTCAAAACCGATCTCTTTCAGCGCTTCGGCCGATTCCTCGCGGAACTCCTGCTCTAGTCCGCCCTGCTGAATGCCGAACAAGGCGTGACCCGGGCGGTCCCCGAAAGCATCACGCGACCGCTCAGCCCACCGCATCGACAGGCGCATCGACTCGGCAATGCGATCCCGGTCAGCGGGCAACGCTGGGCATTCGTCGAAACACATAACGATGTCGGACCCCAACAGGCGCTGAATCTCCATCGACCGTTCAGGCGTCAATTCGTGGCGCGAACCGTCGATATGAGATTTGAAGGTCACGCCTTTTTCGGTCAGCTTGCGCAACCCGGCCAGCGACATGACCTGGAACCCACCGGAATCCGTTAGGATCGGCCGTTCCCAATTCATGAACTTGTGCAACCCGCCCAGACGGTCGATCCGTTCGGCGGTCGGGCGCAGCATCAGGTGATATGTGTTGCCCAGCAGGATGTCTGCCCCAGTGGCACGTACGCTTTCCGGCATCATCGCTTTGACCGTTGCCGCCGTGCCAACCGGCATAAAGGCCGGCGTTCGAACTTCCCCGCGCGGAGTGTTGATGACTCCGGTACGGGCCTTGCCATCCGTGGCTTTCAGGTCAAATGAGAAACGGTCTGTCATGTGAATGCCTCAGGGTCGCTGAACCGGGCAGCAATTGCCCGATCTTCGCTGGTATTGCAAGTCGTCAGGGCAATGACGCAACGCGGTCAGTGAACAGGCTGACAACCCCTGCCCCATCCACATCCCGGCATACGCGCACCATTGGTCTATTGGCATCCGGTCGGGTTGCCCCGATTTGCGGACCATCTACCTCAACCTGAAGCCCGGTTTCGACTATCTCGAACATGGGTTCGTGGGTACAGGCAATCACAGCCGTCGAGTCGTGCAGGCCGCACCCTTCCAATCCGCCGATATCCTTGTAGAACTTCAGATAAAATTTCGAGATGTCGCGCAGGAAACCGCCCATGTCAGCGGAACGCGCCGCCAATGCATCAAAATCCGCGGTCTCGTACAGAGTTTTCAGAGTGACATCCAAGCCGACCAGAACAGTATCTGGCGGAGACGCGAACACTGCATCCGCGGCCTGTGCATCGTGATAGATGTTGGCCTCGGCATGCTCCGTGATGTTCCCGGGGCAAAACACGGCACCGCCCATGATCACCAGTCGCTTGATGTTGCCTGCAAACTCTGGGTCCAACCGCATTGCATCGGCGACATTGGTCAACGGTCCAATGGCGCAGACGACCAGCTCACCCTTGTGTTCCCGCGCCTGCTCGACAAGGAATTCGGCCGCCGTCAGGGGGTGATTTTCCCCAATCTGCGGGATGTCAGTCAAATCACCGAATCCTTCGGGGCCGTGCACATGCTCGGACGGGTCGTAGGTGGTCGCACCGACTGGAAGCCGCGCTCCTTCGGCTACTGGCGCGTCCAATCTCAGTTTATGCAGCAAGAACCGCGCGTTGCGGCTGGATTGGTGCACATGTGTGTTGCCGAAAACCGTGGTCAGGCCGATCAGGTCAATTTCAGGTGCAGCGGCGGCATAGGCAATGGCCATCGCATCGTCGATGCCCGGATCTGTATCAATTATCAGTTTCATCCCCGCCCGATAGCGCAATCACAACCGGATGCAAAGCAGCCACATTCAAAAAATTCCGCGCCACATTGTGGTTTTCAGAGATTTGCTTCTATCCCCATTCCCGCCATACCAAAGTTGAAAATGGGCGAGTCAATCCCCAAGTGTATACCATAGTACACAAAAATACAGAGGACAGATATGACTGAAGAACAGATCATTGGATTGCTAACATCGAACATCATTTACCTGCTCGCGGCAGTTCTGATTGTCGTCGTTATTTTCAAGGGCATCAAAATTGTGCCTCAGTCCGAAAAATACGTGGTTGAACGCTTTGGCCGCCTGCATTCGGTGCTTGGCCCCGGCATTAACTTTATCGTTCCTTTTCTAGATGTTGCGCGTCACAAGATATCTATTCTTGAACGCCAGCTGCCGAATGCGACGCAGGACGCGATCACCAAGGACAACGTTCTGGTTCAGATCGATACTTCGGTGTTCTACCGCATTCTTGAACCGGAAAAGACCGTGTACCGTATCCGTGACGTCGACGGTGCGATTGCAACAACCGTTGCAGGTATCGTCCGTGCCGAAATCGGTAAAATGGATCTGGATGAGGTGCAGTCCAATCGCGCGCAATTGATTGAACGCATTCAGGAAAGCGTCGAAACTGCCGTTGACGACTGGGGGATCGAAGTCACCCGCGCCGAGATTCTGGACGTAAACCTGGATCAGGCCACACGCGATGCTATGTTGCAGCAGCTGAACGCGGAACGTGCCCGTCGTGCGCAGGTGACCGAGGCTGAAGGTCAAAAACGTTCGGTCGAATTGAATGCGGACGCGGAACTTTATGCGGCCGAGCAGACCGCAAAAGCCCGCCGTATTCAGGCCGAGGCCGAAGCTTATGCAACCGGCGTGGTCGCCAAGGCCATTCAGGACAATGGTATCGAGGCCGCCCAGTATCAGGTCGCATTGAAGCAAGTCGAAGCACTGAACGCACTGGGTAACGGCACCGGGTCGCAGACCATCGTGGTTCCCGCCAATGCGCTTGAGGCCTTTGGCGATGCCTTCAAGATGTTGAAAGGAGGAAAGTAATGGCTGATCCCTTCTGGCTGACATGGTGGCTCTGGCTGGCCGGAGCGCTGGCTCTGGGCATACTTGAGATCGTCTTGCCGGGGTTCATCTTTCTTGGCTTTGCGATTGGCGCGGCGGTCACAGGGCTTCTACTTGTGATCCCCGGTTTTGCCCCGAGCCTGGCAGTCTTGCTTTTGATCTTTGCGGGTCTTTCGCTTGTGGCCTGGCTGATCCTGCGGCGCATGTTCGCCCTGCCCCATGGCCAGGTGAAAACCTTCCGCCACGATATCAACGATTGATCCAAATCGACGCAGCGTCCGACGGGCCACACGGCACCACTGGACGCTGCCCCAGCCTTTCCCTATATAATTTCTCAGGTAACAGCCCCGAGGCACGAATGACCCATCCAAGTGAACAGTTCGAAGGTACGCCGTTGATCGCACCTTCGACCATCGATCATCCACTCTACGATTCCGTGGTCGAGGCTTGCAGATCCGTCTTCGATCCCGAGATTCCGGTGAATATCTACGATCTGGGTCTGATCTATACGATCGACATCACCAAGGAAAACGCGGTGAAGGTCATCATGACACTGACCGCGCCCGGATGCCCGGTCGCCGGTGAAATGCCAGGCTGGATTGTCGAAGCCATCGAACCGGTCGCTGGCGTCAAAGAGGTTGACGTCGAGCTGACATGGGAGCCCCCCTGGGGCATGGAGATGATGTCAGACGAAGCACGTCTTGAACTGGGATTCATGTAGAATTTCGCTCAGCTTTACCAAGTAAAGCATTGAAGTATAACAAAAAGAGCTGTCTATGAACCGGAGCAGCCCTTTTTACATCAAAGGGCCCGGGCGGCCTATTTCACGCCGCAGGTCGATTTTATCTCGGCCGCACGATGATCCAGCTCTTTGACGTAATCGCCATTCAACATACTGAGCCTTTTTTGCTCGGTTCCCGTGACCAGTCCCAGCAATGCACCGGCAGGAGTGATCGCAATGATACTTTCTGCCTGCTGGTCTTCTGCGTGCTTTTTTTCTGCGGCGATGGCCCGAAGATCCCCCTCGGCTGTTGCGCAATTCACCGGATGTCGTGCGCCATCCGTTGTTGCATGCGCCAAGCCCGCGGTCAGAATGACTGCGACTACAGCTTGCATCGTAATGATTTTTCTGCGGAAATGCCCGATCTTCACCATCTTCATTCGCCCTTCGCTCAAATGTCCGGTCACAATCGTCAAGCTAAGGCGAAGACCGGGAGTGACGCAAGTTTGCTGTGGCAATTGGTCGTTTGGCCGCGTCACTGCCGGTAAAACTTAGGTCAGCAGGTCTGCTATGTCTTGAGCCTGACGCCTCTCGGCCCTAGATTGGGGATAACGTAGCGCAACGGAGACCACCATGTTTGGCATTCCCGGCAAACAGGCCGTGACAATGACGACCAAAGCGGCCGAGCAGATCACGCGCCTGATGGCGACCGGCGGTCATGCCGGGTTGCGCATTGGCGTCAAAAAAGGCGGCTGCGCCGGCATGGAATACACCATGGACTACGTGGATGAGGCTGACACCAACGACGAAGTGGTCGAACAGGACGGTGCTCGCATCATGATCGCGCCAATGGCGCAGATGTTCTTGTTCGGAACTGAAATCGACTATGAGGTCTCGCTTCTGGAAGCCGGGTTCAAGTTCCGCAACCCGAATGTTGTGGACGCTTGCGGTTGCGGCGAATCCATCAAATTTGACGAGACGCTTTCCACACAAAACTAAGTCGCCTGCAGGTGCAGATAGGTTTCGTTGTAGCGCCGTGTAAGATGGTCACCTGCGCTGATCGTTTTGCCTGAGCCTGGCGGAGCAACGTTGGTGTCGTAGGACGGGTTAAAGAACAGTGGGACCGAAATGCGTTCCTGCGTCCCGCCTATGACGCGGTGCTCGGTGGCTTTGACTTTTCCGGCGGTCCAGAATTCCAGCATCTCTCCAAAGTTGATGATGAATGTACCAGGCGCCGCAGAGACAGGTTGCCAGCTGCTATCCGGCATGCGGACCTCAAGCCCTGAGACCCCGTCCGTGGCCAGCAATGTCAGACACCCATAGTCAGTGTGCGCCCCGATGCCAAAATCCCGATCACCTGCCCATGCCGGACGTTCTGGATAGTAGTTCCCGCGCAACAGGGCCATTGGCGTGTCAAAGGCACGATCAAAACTGAGTTCATCCCGGCCCAAAGCGCCCGCAATGGCCCGAAGAACGCGCATCGCCACATTGCAGGCGTCGCTGTAGTAAGCTCTGATAATATTTTGGAAATCCACGGGATTATTCGGCCACAAGTTCGGTGCATAAACACTGAGCCCTTTTCCGGCATAAGAATTTCCCGCAGGCAATTCGAAACCACAGTCGAACACTTCCTTGAAATCCGGATTGGCCTTGGGGTCGACCTGTTCTGATCGCGGCGCGCCCCACCCTCGGTTTGAACCCGTCATCGCCATATCAACGGTTTTTTTCTGGACGTCCGGTAAATGGAAGAAGTCGCGATACACCTCGATCACGTTTCGGACTTGATCGGCGTTCAACCCGGTGTTCGACACCGTTAGAAACCCAACTTCACCAATGGCATGCAGCAGCTTTGCCATCACTGAAGCCTCGCGTTCATCCAGTTTTCTCAGATCAAGATCATCGATCATGCTGCCCTCCACAATAACGCGGAACCTGCCGTTGTGGTCGGACCTTTGCAACCGGAATTGTCAGGCTCGGCTGGTGGTGCTATCCGATGAGCAAACAACGACTTATTTGGGGGTACGCGTTATGCGGCGCAAGCTGGCAGCTGGAAACTGGAAAATGAACGGAACCGCGGCTGCATTGCCCGAGCTTCTGTCGCTGGCTACATCGTATCCTGATGCATCAGTAGACGTCCTGATTTGCCCACCGGCAACGCTATTGCATCGCGCGGCAGAGGCGGTGAAAGGTACCGGAATTACCGTCGGCGGTCAGGATTGCCATGCAGCCGAATCCGGCGCACATACCGGCGATGTCAGTGCTCAGATGCTGGTTGATGCAGGGGCAAGCGCCGTCATTCTTGGGCATTCAGAACGGCGCGAAGATCACGGCGAACAGAACGAGGATGTCCGCGCCAAAGCACGTTCCGCGATGGACGCGGGCCTGAAAGCCATCATTTGCGTCGGCGAAAGCCTGGAGCAGCGTGAGGCCGCGAACACGCTGGACATAATCGGCGGACAGTTGTCCGGCTCGATCCCAGATCAGTCGACCGGTGAGAACCTGGTTGTTGCCTATGAACCGATCTGGGCCATTGGCACCGGCAAAGTCCCCACACTGGACGAGATCGGAGAAGTGCACGACTTCATCCGCGCTCGGCTTGAACGTCGATTTGGCGAAGGTGTCGGCCGCTCGGTCCGGTTACTTTATGGCGGTTCGGTCAAACCGGGCAACGCAGCCGAAATCTTTGCAGTCTCCAACGTGGACGGGGCGCTGGTGGGCGGCGCAAGCCTGAAAGCCGAAGACTTTTCTGGCATTATCGACGCCCTGCAAAAGGCCTGAGGTCAAGCCAATTTCATCGTCACCAGCCCGGCCACAATTAGGGCCGCCGCGATCAGGCGGGGCGCGGTCAGCGCCTCGCCCAGAAACATCACGCCGACCATGAAGGCACCAACGGCGCCGATGCCGGTCCAGATCGTATAGGCCGTGCCTAAGGGCAAATCCCGCATCGCAAGGGCAAGCAACCCGAACGACCCGATCATTGACGCACCCATCAAAGCCGTAGGCCATAGGCGCGTGAAACCGGCGGCTTGCTTCATGGCGACGGCCCAGACAATTTCCAGAAGGCCAGCGAATAACAAAAACATCCAGGGCATAGAGACACCTCACATCTCTTCGGGTCGTCCCGAATGATCAGCCAACAAGGCGAGGTCGTCCTCTTTCCCGTACATAAATTCTCTTGCCCTGTATTCAAGAGGGCGCGGCGTGCAGATCAAAACCTCCAACGCGGCGCGACCCGAAAAACCCAGTATCTGTTGCGCCCATCGGTGATTCCTGCCCTCAGATGACGGCATCCGTTACTGGAGGACACGCCGTCACCTTGCCTATCGCGGGATCGCTCTGGGTGCGGAATACTCAAAAATGGCGGCATATTAAAAAGGCCGGGTCTGGCATAGACCCGGCCTTTCTTGTCGCAGGTATACCCGCTAGTTCGTCACGATTTCCGGACCCATAAAGGTATTAGGCAAGAAGGTCGAAATCCACGGTATGTACGTCACCATGATCAGGAAGACGAACAATACGGCCAGGAACGGCAGCGCCGCCTTCACAACGCTCATCATCGGCATACCGGCCACGCCCGAGGTCACGAACAGGTTCAAACCAACCGGGGGCGTAATCATCCCAATCTCCATGTTCACCACCATGATGATGCCCAAATGGATCGGGTCGATGCCCAACTCGATGGCGATCGGGAACACCAAAGGTGCCACGATGACCAACAGTCCCGAGGGTTCCATGAACTGACCACCAATCAGCAGGATCACGTTGACCACAATCAGGAAGGTAACCGGCCCCAGACCCGCCGATAGCATTGCACTAGCGATGTGCTGAGGCACCTGTTCATCGGTCAGCACGTGCTTGAGGATCAGCGCGTTGGCGATGACGAACAGCAACGTCACCGTCAACTTACCGGCCTCAAACAGCGTGTGCTTGGTGTCGGGGTGAAAGAACGCCGTGACCAGAGCATAGGGTTTCTTCAGAAGCGAAATGTTCTGCCCATCCCCATTGGTGCTGAGGGGCCCCATGTCTTTGTAGACAAAGCTTGCGATGAAAAAGGCATAGACGGCAGCAACGGCAGCAGCCTCGGTCGGTGTGAAGATACCGCCATAGATGCCACCCAGAATGATGACGATCAGGAACAGACCCCAACCGGCTTCGCGGGCCGAGGTAAAAATCTCGCCCCAACCTTTCCAATCACCCTTGGGCAGGTTCTTGACTTTGGCCATAACGTAGATCGTGACCATCAGCATCAGACCCGCCATCAGGCCCGGAATGACGCCCGCAAGGAACATCCGCCCGACCGAGACCTCAACGGCGGCGGCATACACCACCATGACAATGGACGGCGGGATCAGAATGCCCAGCGTACCCGCGTTACAGATCACTCCCGCAGCGAATTCCTTAGAATAGCCAACCTGCCGCATACCGGCGATGACGATAGAACCGATGGCTACAACAGTCGCCGGAGACGACCCCGACAGCGCGGCAAACAGCATACAGGCAAAGACACCCGCAATTGCCAGACCGCCCGGCAAGTGCCCGACACAGGCGATGGAAAAGCGGATGATCCGCCGCGCCACTCCACCGGTCGTCATGAAGGACGATGCAAGAATGAAGAACGGGATCGCCAACAGTGTAAAGTGGCCTTCAAAGGCTTCGAACAGGGTTCCCGCGACCGAAGCCAACGAACTGTCGGAATAAATCAGCAGAAACAGGGTCGAGCTGAGACCCAGGGCCACCGCAATCGGCACACCGATCAGCAACAGGCCGATGACCATAGAGAATAGAAGTACGACGTCCATCAGTCATGCTCTCCTTGCTGAGCGCGGACTTCTTCGATCTCGTCCTCGACTTCGTGGCTGGCAACAAGACGGTCGGTCTCACCACGCCAGATTTGTACTGCGACCTGAGCAAAGCGGATCACTAGAAGCAGCATCGACACCGGCAACACCAGATACGGCACCACCTTGGGCAATTTTTCATACCCCTCGCCATAGTTGATCAGATCCTCGAGGAAGCGCAGCGGCGCGACCATCGGAATATCGTCCACTTCGTAAAAACTCTGGCTGCGTGCGTCGAAATTAAACCCGGTCGGGAACCAGCGGCCCGATGTTGGCGGCAGGTCCGCAAACACGGCCCAGTAGTCATACGACCCTTTCAGAAGCAGAAGCGAGAACACCAGACAGCACGCCACCGATATCAGCGCCAGAATGCGGCGTGGCGCCGGGGCCAGCATGTTCAGGATTGCATCAACACCCAGATGCGCGTGTTTCTTGACCGCATAAGAGGCCCCCAGCAACACCAGCCAGCCAAAGGTGAAAACCGTCAGCTCAAGCGCCCATAAGATATTGGAGTTAAACACAAAACGCGCGATCACGTTGGCGAAGGTTACGACCGTCATCACGCCCAACAGAGCGGCAATCATGGTCTCCTCGATATGGTCGACCAGCCCGCCTTGGCCGGGTTTCGAACCAGACATTTTTCTGTCCCCACATTATTGGTGATGAGAGTTAGGTGTGGCGGGCCAAATTACGGCCCGCCCAGCCTGCGTGTCCGCCACTCCCCAGTCTTTGGACACGCGGCCTCAACCAGGATCAGAACCCGGCGTTGATGGCCTGAGCGGCGTCGATCTTATCCTGACCTACGTCGTCGGAAAACTGGTCCCAAACGGGCTTCATCGCATCGACCCAGGTCTGGCGCTGTTCGGGGTTCAGTTCGCGGATGATTCCGCCGGCATCAGTGATCGAAGCCTTGGCTGCTTCGTTCACCGAGAAGGCTTCCTTGTTCCGTGTCTCGGTCACTTCGCCCAGAATCGTCAGGAACTGATCGCGCACCTCGGGATCAAGGCTGTCCAACCAGTCAACCGATGTCACGACCAGATAGTCGATGATGCCATGGTTGGTCTCGGTGATACCGTCCTGCACTTCGAAGAACTTTTTGCCATAGATGTTCGACCAGGTGTTTTCTTGGCCATCCACAACGCCCTGCTGCAGCGCGCCGTAAACTTCCGAGAACGCCATTTTCTGCGGGCTGCCGCCAATGGCTTCCATTTGGGCTACCAGAACGTCCGAGGATTGAACACGGAATTTCAGGCCTTCGGCATCCGACGGAGCCTCAAGCGGTTTGTTGGCCGACATCTGTTTCATGCCATTGTGCCAGAACGCCAGCCCTTGCAGGCCGCGGCGCTGCATGCTGTCCTTCATGGCCTGACCATCCGCCGAGGCCTGGAATGCATCAACTGCATCGATGTTCTTGAACATGAACGGCAGGTCGAACAGACGGAACTGTTTGGTAAACTTCTCGAACTTCGACAGCGACGGCGCGGCCAGCTGGACGTCGCCTTGAAGCATTGCTTCAAGCACCTTGTCGTCATTATAGAGCGTCGAGTTCGGATAGACCTCAACGCACATTACGCCATTCATCTCGTCATTGACGCGCTGCTCCAGCAGCGATGCCGCGATGCCCTTGGGGTGTTTGTCCGTGTTCGTCACATGCGCGAACTTGACGACAATCTCGCCGTCATCACACGCGGCCATACCGGCGGTTGCTGTAACACTCAACGCCAGCGCGGTCGCGGCAGTTGTCAGGAATTTCATCTGTCTTTTCCTCCCAGATTTCCATGGAACCTTCAGTCAACGCCAGATCGGCGTCTCATGTGGCGCAGTGAAGCGAATCAAAGGGCACCGCTCAACTTTTTGTTCGAAATTCAGAGCTCTCAATTATTTTCGTTTTATTTCTGCTTGTTAGAAGGGCATTCCTCGTCATCAAAAGTCAGTGGCGCTGCCTGTTGTGCGAAAATCCGCACATTAATTTCCACGGCTGTGCGGATTTCCGCACGCACTTCGAATCAGATCGAGCGACTCACCCCCTGATTCTCTGGTGACCACACGCAGCCTGCGAATGCAGGCTGCCCGGCCCAACGCCTTTAAATGCATGATAATGCAGTCAAAGGCGGCGAGAGCCTCCGTTAGCGCCGATAGTCTTCTGGGCGAATCTGATAGCGGGCCAGTTTGTCATAAAAAGTCTTGCGCGGCAGTTTCAACGCTTTTGCCGCATCCGAGGCTTTGCCATTGTGCCGACCCAGCGCCGCGATCAGCAGCGACCGCTCTACGCGCGCCATTTGCTCATTCAGCCCCAGATCAGCGGCACGTGCCACCTCTTCCGGCATCCCCAACACGAACCGCATCGCCGCCGACATCAGCGATCTGGCATTGCCCGGCCAATCGCTGGCCATCAAGGAAGCAAGGTGCTCCGAGGTAATCTCGGGCTCGGCAATGCCCGCCTGTTCTGCCGCTTGCGCGACATAATGGCGAAAAATCACTGGAATATCTTCGGGTCGTTCCGCCAGCGACGGGATGCGCACACGCATGACATCCAGGCGATAGAACAGGTCGGCATTGAATTGACCCTGCTCTGACAGCGCCGCCAGATCTGCGGTCGTTCCCGCGACGATCCGTGAACCTGTGCCCTGCTCTATCATTTCAAGCGCGGCGTATTGTGTGGCGTCTGGCATGGCCGAAACCTCATCCAGGAACAACGACCCACCGGCCGCATCTTCGCACACGCGCACCAACCCCTCGGGCGTCAGCCCTGAGGCCGGGCGCTTGACGAACGGCCCCTGCCCAACCGGCGACATCAGATGTACGACTTCGGCCACTTTCGATATCCCGCTGCCCGGTGGCCCGGTTACCAGAACTTCTGCCCCGGTGGGGGCAACGGATCGAACCCGTTCACGCAAAGCCTCGGCCTGTGCGGACAGACCGAACAAAAGCCGCGCTGCCGGATCGCCGCGCTCAAGCTCTGATTTGAGGGCACGCTGTTCGATCACCTGCGCGCGCGCGTCAAAGGCGCGCTCCAGCACGGACAGCAGGTCCGCCGCCGCGCATGGCTTTTCCAGAAAATCAAAGGCCCCCTGTCCCATGGCCTGCACCGCCATTGGGATATCACCCTCTCCGGTCAACAGGACAACGGGCAAGTCTGGATCAACCTCACGCGCGTAGTTCAGCAGATGAAAACCATCCCGGCCCGGCATACGGATGTCCGAAACGATCACACCCGGAAAGTCGGCGCGAATATGGTCTTTTGCCGCCACAAAGGATCCCGCAGTAACCGGATCATAATCTGCCAGTTCAAGCGTTTGCGCCAAAGCTTCGCGGACGGCAGCGTCGTCATCAACCAGTAGAATTTTCCGCGTCATGCGACCTCGTGCTCCGTGAAAGGTTCAAGCTCGACGGTAAACAGCGCCCCGGTGTCCAGATTTGCACCCCGGATGTTACCCCCAAAGCTTTGCACCAGACCATACGAGATCGAAAGCCCAAGCCCCATCCCCTCAGAGGTTCCGACAGCCTTGGTCGTATAGAACGGTTCGAACAGTTTTTCCGAGTTTTCGATGCCCGGGCCGATATCGCGGACAGTCACGGCCAGCTTGTCGCCGCGGTCGATCGCAATGCGGATGAGGCGGTCGTCTTGCCCACTCATCGCGTCGGCGGCATTGTTAATCAGGTTGACGAACACCTGAACCAACCGCACCTCGCCGCCCCATGCGTAAACCGGGTTATTGGGCGGGGCCCAATCCATACGGACATCCTCGGTCCGCAACCGCGCCTCGGTCAACTCGACCGCCGTATCGATCACCTGAACCAGGTTAACCTTGCCCATCGGTTCACTTTCGTTGCGCGAAAAGGCGCGCAGGTTCTTGATGATACGCGCCATGCGCGCCGCCATAGCAGAGATACGCGTCAGGTTCTCCGAGGCTTTCTCGTCCCGGCCGCGGGAAAGAAAAGCCGCGCCGTTATCTGCGAATTGCTGGATCGCCATCAGCGGTTGGTTCAGTTCGTGACTAATACCCGCCGACATTTGGCCCAACGCGCTGAGTTTACCCGCCTGAATCAACTCTTCCTGAGCGTGTTTCAGCGCGGTTTCTGCGTCCTCGCGTTCACGGACCTCGCGGCGCAAAGCGGTGTTCGCAGCAGTCAACGCATGTGTCCGTTGCGCGACCCGGCTTTCCAATACAGCGTTGGCCTCGGCCAATGTGCGCCTGCGTTCGGTCGCCAGATACAACAGCGCGCCGAAGGCCAGACAGATTGCAGCAACGGTTGCCGCTTGCAACCTCGCCAAACGCTGCGCGGGGGCCACATCGACCAGAACTTCAGCCGTCATGTCGATCACCGGCAAGTCCAGCATCAGGTGTAAAGCGCGGCTAGGCAGATACCGCCCCCAATTCAGTTCCCAGACCTCGTGCGGACCGACCAGAACCGAGGCAAAATCGACCACCCCGCCGTCTGGCGGTGTCAGGCCCAATTGACCCTCATCCCGGTACCAAAACAACAAATCCGATCGGTTTGAGATAAACACGACACCGTCTCCGTCGGTGAAGAACACCGCCTCGGTACTGCCGCGCCAGGTCTGTTCCACATCCTGCACATCGGCCACAACGATTAATACACCCTCGACCTGACCAGCATCACCAAAGGCCGGGGCGGCGTAGGAATAGGTGCGATCACCGCTGCTTTCCACAACCCCATGCGCGCTGCCCATTGCGCCCTGCAATGCGCGCCGAAACGCAGGGTGGTCCGCCATGTTTGGCCACACAACCGGCTGCGCCGAGGCCAACACCTGCCCGCTTCGGTCAAGATACATCATGTTGACGGCCGAGGTTTTGTCGGCGACGTCCAGCAATATCGCGCGCGCTGCCCGTTGTTGCCCCGGAGACTCTAGGGCGCGCAGGACCGGATGCGTGGCCATCAGCACGGCCAGTTCCTGATAGACCTGCATCTGAGTGCTGAGTCGGTCGGCAGCCAGTTCAAGGTCAGCCTCGGCCTTTTCGCTGAGCTGCGACAGCGCTTGACGATAGCCATAGGACCAGACCCCTGCGGTCAACAGGCCGACAGCAAACAAAAATCCCAGAATGACCCAAACGCGTTGCATGATATAGGGTCTTGCATTCGGCGCGCCGCATGGCAAGTCTGCGCCGCATGAAGACGGTATTTCAAACTCCGGTCGATCCGGAATTCGTGCAGAACCCCTACCCGTTCTATGATCAGGCACGCGCGAGCGGTGATCTGATCTATTGGCAGGAATATGGGAAGGTCGCCGCAGTATCCCAGCGGGCGGTCTCGGCCCTGCTGAAAGATCGCCGCTTTGGTCGGGAAGTACCCGAAGAAATGCAAACCCCAGGTCCGGCGCATCTTGCCCCTTGGTTGGCGGTCGAGGCGCATTCGTTAATGGAAGCCGAACCGCCAAGACACACGCGCCTGCGTGCGTTGGTGATGCGGGCATTCACGTCGCGTGCTATTGCGGCGCTGGAACCTTCGATCCACGACCTAACCCATTCTTTGATAGACGCATTTCCCGACCAGCCGTTCGATTTGCTCTCTACCTTTTGCACCCAAGTTCCGGTCATCACGATCTGCCGCCTCTTGGGCGTGCCCGAGGATATGTCACCCAGCCTATTACGCTGGTCACATGATATGGTGGCAATGTATCAAGCCAGCCGTACGCCCGAGACTGAGACCGCTGCCGCCGCCTCATCCCAGGAATTCTCCGACTTTCTGATCGACTACATCGAGCAGCGCCGCAGCGATCCGCAGGACGATCTGATCACACGGTTGATCGTGGCCGAAGAGGATGGCGAAAAGCTGTCACGCGAAGAACTGGTCGCCACCTGCATTCTGCTTTTGAATGCCGGGCACGAAGCGACCGTGCATTCACTTGGAAACGGTGTGAAAACCGTTTTGCAAAATGGCATAGGACCGCAATACTTTACGCCGGACAGCATCGACCGCACGGTAGAAGAGATTTTACGCTTTGACCCGCCGCTGCACATGTTCACTCGCTATGCCTATGAAGACATCGACGCATTTGGGTACAGTTTCAAACGTGGTGATGAGGTCGCGCTACTACTGGGCGCTGCGAACCGGGATTCTGCGGTCTGGAGCGACCCGGACAGGTTCGATCCCACCCGCGCCATCGTCACGAACACCAGTTTCGGTGGCGGCCTGCACTTTTGCGTTGGCGCCCCTCTGGCACGGATGGAAATGCGCATCGCACTGTCCACGCTGTTCGACAGATATCCGAACCTGCGCCTGAGCGCCGAGCCCGAGTACTCGAATACCTACCATTTTCACGGGCTGACCAAACTGATGGTGCAGACCTAGCTTTCGATCAGCGCTTTCAAAGGCAACATGGTGGTGGACTTGATTTCTTCCATCGACAGCAAGGCAGTCACGTTGTGAACGCGCACTTCTGAAATCAGCGCCTGATAGAATTCGTCATAGGCACGCGCGTTCTTGACCCGCACCTTCAGGATATAGTCGATGTCGCCGGCCAGCCGATGCGCCTCTTGCACTTCGGGCCTGTCCCGCAGAGCTTTCAGGAATTTATGCTGCCAGTCAGCCTCATGTTCCGACGTTCGGATCAGAACAAAAAACGTAGCTTCAAATCCCAGCGCTTCGGCGTCCAGCAAAACGGTCTGTTGACCGATCACTCCGGCCCCTTTCAGTTTGCGTATCCGATTCCAGACCGGGGTCTTGGAACTGCCAACACGAGCGGCTATTTCGTCCAGCGATTGACTGGCGTCCCGCTGCAGCTCGACCAGAATTTTCCGATCCGTATCATCAATCCGCACCGACATTCCAAATTTCCCTTCGTTTCGAAACCAATGTCCCGCTTTGCCGTTGGCGCGGAACATTTGTCCTTATTTGTTCGCCTATATGGCGCATTGGCGGGAATATTTCCTATATTGCAAGGCAAGTCAAACCACACTCGGGACAAGAAATGCAGCTTACGCAATCATATGATGGCACAGGACATGTCGACTTTGTCGGCGCGGGTCCGGGCGATCCGGAATTGCTGACGCTCAAGGCGCTGAAAGCCTTCGAGCGCGCGGATGTTGTTCTGCATGATCGCCTCATCAGTGATGAGGTCCTGGCCTTGGCCGGAAAGACCGCCCAACTGGTCGATGTCGGCAAGGCCGGTTTCGGCCCATCGTGGAAACAGGAAGACATTGACGCCCTGCTGGTCGATCACGCCCTGAAAGGTCGGCGCGTCGTGCGCCTGAAGTCCGGCGACCCGACCGTGTTTGGACGTCTGGATGAAGAGATCGAGGCGGTTGAGGCTGCTGGTATCTCGTGGCGGATCGTTCCGGGCATCACGGCTGCGTCGGCAGCGGTTGCCGGAATCGGTCAAAGCCTGACACGGCGTGGACGCAATTCTTCGGTCCGTTTTCTGACCGGCCACGACATGAAAGGGTTTGCGGATCACGACTGGACCGCGTTGGCGCGCACCGGTTCGGTGGCTGCGATTTACATGGGCAAAAAGTCCGCTCGTTTTATTCAGGGCCGCCTGATCATGCACGGTGCTGATCGCCAAACGCCGGTGACGTTGATTGAAAACGCTACGCGCCCCGATCAGCGCATTCTGGAAACGACTCTGGACCAGTTGCCCACCGATTTGAACGCCGCCGAAATGGACGGCCCTACCCTGACATTTTATGGCCTCGCCCCGCGCCAGGCGGCCGTGGCCCTGACCGATTTCAAGAAGGAGCACGCCTGATGGCCCGCGCTTTTACCCCCAAAGTGGTGACCGCCAACGACCTGTTGGAAGGTGACGTCATCTATTTGACCGAAGACGATCGCTGGTCGCGCGAATTGTCCGAGGCCGAACTGATAACCGACGAAGCCCACGCGCAGGTCCGCCTGCTGGATGCAACACGTCAGGCCAGCAAGATCGTTGGTGCTTATCTTGCCGATGCCGTCGCCGGCGACAACGGCCCCGAGCCCACCCATTTCCGGGAAGACTTCCGCCGCACTGGTCCGTCCAACTATGCCCACGGCAAACAGGAAACTTCCCCGCAGCCCCGGGCCTGACCTCTGGCCCGTCTCTCTCCCCTACTCAAGGCCCCAAGGTTCGGGGCTGCAACTAAGGACAGCTAATCATGTATCGCTACTCCGAGTTCGACACAGCATTTTTGGCAGAACGTAACGCGCAGTTCCGCGCGCAGGTCGAGCGCCGCATTGACGGCTCGCTCACCGAGGATGAATTCAAACCCCTGCGCCTGATGAACGGCCTGTACCTGCAATTGCATGCCTATATGCTGCGGGTTGCCATTCCATATGGCACGCTCTCCAGCGCGCAGATGCGTCAACTGGCCCTGCTGGCCGAGAAGTGGGACAAGGGCTACGGCCATTTCACCACCCGTCAGAACATCCAGTACAACTGGCCGAAACTGAACGACGTGCCAGACATGCTGGACGCGCTGGCTGAGGTTGGCATGCACGCCATTCAGACCTCGGGCAATACAATCCGCAACGTGACCGCCGACCATTTCGCCGGTGCCGCCGCGGATGAGGTCGCCGACCCGCGCCCCTATGCCGAACTGCTGCGCCAGTGGTCGACCGACCACCCGGAATTCCAGTTCATGCCGCGTAAGTTCAAGATCGCCATCACCGGCTCGGAAAACGACCGTGCCGTGATCAAGGCGCATGACATCGGCCTGCAACTGGTCGAGCGTGATGGCGTACTGGGTGCCCGCGTTATCGTGGGTGGTGGCCTGGGCCGTACGCCGATGATCGGTAAAGAACTGTCCGAATTCGTCGCCTTTGACGACCTGTTGGCTTATCTGGAAGCCACTGTTTCCGTGTGGAACCAGATCGGCCGCCGCGACAACAAGTACAAAGCTCGCATCAAGATCACCGTGCATGAGCATGGCATCGACGCGATCCGCGCCAAGGTTAACGAACGCTTCCTGAAAGTTCGCCCGCAGTTCAAAGGCGCGGACATGAATCTGCTGGAAGAGATCAAGGGCCACTTTGCCCCGCCAACCTTCCGTGAAGCCTCGGTTGCGTCGTTTGAAAGCGCCTATACCAATGATCCGGTCTTCCGGTCGTGGGTCGACACCAACATCGCACCGCACAAGAACGCGGACCACGCGATCGTCACGATCTCGATCAAGAAGCACGGTCAGACGCCGGGTGACGCGACCGCCGAGCAGATGCGCGTGATGGCCGATCTGGCCGAAGAGTTCGCCTATGACGAACTGCGTATCAGCCACGAGCAGAACGTGATCCTGCCGCATGTCCACAAGTCGGACCTGCCTGCGATCCACGATCGTCTGAAAGAGCATGAGTTGGCAACCGCCAATATCGGCCTGATCAGCGACATCATCGCCTGCCCCGGCATGGATTACTGCGCGCTGGCAACGGCCCGTTCAATCCCGGTTGCACAGGAAATCGCGACCCGTTTCGATGATCTGAAGCTTGAGCATGATATCGGTCACCTGAAGATCAAGATCTCGGGCTGCATCAACGCATGTGGTCACCACCACGTGGGGCACATCGGTATCCTGGGTCTGGATCGCGCAGGCGTCGAGAACTACCAGATCACTCTGGGTGGTGACGCGACTGAAACTGCGGCCGTTGGTGACCGCACCGGCCCGGGCTTTGCCTATGATGAGATCGTGCCTGCCGTCGAACGCATCGTCGAAACCTATCTGGAACAGCGTGACAGCGCCGAAGAGACATTCCTTGAAACCTATCGCCGCGTAGGCATGGCACCGTTCAAGGCAGCCCTCTACCCCGAGGCGCGAGCGAATGCCGCTTGACCTGATCCAGACGGAACTGGGGGCTGACCGCGCTGAGCTGACCGAAAAGGTCGAAGCGTTGAACACCCAGTTCCGCCACCACAGTGCCCATGACGTCATGCATGGCGCGTTGGAGGCAATCGAAGAGCTTGCTTTGGTCTCCAGCTTTGGGGCGGAATCGGTGGTGTTGTTGCACATGGCAGCCGTGGTCGACAAAGCCACGCCGGTCCTGTTTGTGGACACGCAGATGTTGTTCACCGAAACGCTGGAATATCAGCAGGACGTATCAGATCGGCTTGGCCTGAAGAACGTCCACATCATCCGCGCAGATGATGAGGATGTTCAGCGCGAAGACCCATACCGCGCCTTGCGCCTGAGCGACACGGATGCCTGCTGCAACCTGCGCAAAACCTTCCCGCTGCAGCGTGCTTTGGCGGGCTATGACGGCTGGATCTCGGGTCGGAAGCGGTTCCAGTCTGGCACACGCGCCGCGCTTGACTTCTTTGAGGTCGAAGACGGCACCGGTCGGATCAAGGTAAACCCGCTGGCCCATTGGGCGCCGGAAGACGTGCGCGCCTATATGGATGAAAACAACCTGCCCCGGCATCCGCTGGTGGCCAAAGGTTACCCTTCGATCGGTTGTGCGCCCTGCACCTCGCCGGTCAAAGAAGGCGAAGACCCCCGCGCCGGACGCTGGCGCGATCAGAACAAAGAAGAATGCGGCATCCATTTTGTCGACGGCAAGATGGTGCGCGCTGGAGAGAAAACATGAATGTAATCGTAACGGATGAGGGGTTCGCCCCCGACGACTGGACAGATGGCTTTGTCACGCTGGAAGACGCGGCCAATGATGTCGTTGCGCTGGACGTGGCCTCGGACGCTGATCCTGATGAACTGGTTGACCGCCTGGGCAGCGCCCGCATGGTCCGCGTGGACTTCCCCTCTTCGGCGGATGGCCGCGGCTTTACCATCGCGCGCGTGCTGCGCCTGAAGGGTTTCACAGGTCGCCTGCGGGCCAGGGGCCACGTTCTGGCCGACCAATACGCCATGGCGCGCCGCAGCGGGTTCGATGAGGTCGAAATCGACGACGCACTGGCCAATCGCCAGCCCGAAGATCAATGGCTAGCCCGCGCCAATTGGAAAGATCATAGCTATCAGGCCCGCCTGCGCGGCTAACCCCGCCAATCGCCAGCTTGTGACTTCAAAGGGGCATTTAGCCCCTTTTCCTGACTTGAATCAAAGATTAAACGGAGATGTCGGTTTACCCAGCCGATAGTGAAACGATGACAGAGATGAAACCCGTGACCGAAGCAACCGCCGTCAAGGCACCCGTCCTTCCGGACGCCCAGACCGTAACAGATGTCAAACATTGGACCGACAGCCTGTTTTCTTTCAAGGTCTCGCGTCCCGCCTCGCTGCGCTTCCGCTCGGGCGAGTTCGTGATGATCGGCCTGCTGGGCGACAACGGCAAGCCTTTGCTGCGCGCGTATTCCATCGCCTCGCCTTCGTGGGATGAAGAGCTGGAGTTCTACTCGATCAAGGTGCAGGACGGTCCGCTGACATCGAAACTGCAGCACATCAAACCGGGTGATCAGATCATCCTGCGGCCCAAGCCCGTTGGCACGCTGGTCCACGACGCCCTGCTGCCTGGAAAACGCCTGTGGTTCTTTGCCACCGGAACAGGTTTTGCGCCCTTCGCCTCGTTGCTGCGCGAGCCGCAGACCTATGAGGATTACGACGAAGTCATCATCACCCATACCTGCCGCGAAGTGGGTGAATTGGAATATGGCCGTCAGTTGATCGAAAGCATTCGTCAGGACGAAATGCTGGCCGAACTGATGGGCGAAGGCTTTGCCGACAAGATTCGCTACTACCCGACCACGACACGGGAAGAGAGCCCCAAGATGGGTCGCATCACTGAGTTGCTGAAAGACGGCACGGTTTTTGCTGATCTGGGCATCGAGGGCGGCATCAAGCCGGAAACCGACCGGGCTATGGTCTGTGGGTCGTTGGCCTTCAACCTGGACATCAAAAAGATTCTGGAAGAGTTCGACCTGCGCGAAGGTGCCAATTCCGAACCCAAGGAGTTTGTCATCGAAAAAGCCTTTGTTGGTTAACTCGATGCACCGGTTCCGGGGCATTTGGCCCCGGACTGGCGAAAAACCTATAACAAAACCCGGTTTTTTCGGCCTGGCCTGCACTTATGCCGCTTGAATCGGCGTGCAGGCCAGTCTAAATTCCGGCCTTGAAATTCTGCAATCATCAAAGGAATGAACCCATAGCCCGCAGACCTCACAACGCGCCGCCGCAAAGAGACACCGGCCCCCGCGTCAATGATAAGATCCGTGCCCCCGAAATCCGTCTGATTGGCGCTGAAGGTGAAAATGTCGGGGTGGTTCATCCCGCCAAAGCCATGCAGATGGCAGTTGATGCCGGTCTTGATCTGGTCGAAATTTCGCCCAACGCAAACCCGCCGGTCTGCAAGATCATGGACTTTGGTAAGTTCAAATACGAGACGCAGAAACGCGAAGCCGAAGCCCGCAAAAAACAGAAGATCATTGAGATCAAAGAGGTCAAATTCCGACCCAACACTGACACTCATGATTACGACGTAAAAATGCGGAACGTATTCAAGTTTCTTGAAAACGGGGACAAGGTCAAAGTGACCCTGCGTTTCCGCGGCCGTGAAATGGCGCACCAAAATCTGGGTCGTGAACTTTTGGAACGTGTTGCGGCCGACACCAAAGACATCGGCAAGGTCGAAAACATGCCGAAGATGGAAGGCCGTCAGATGATCATGCTGATCGGTCCGCTGCCACAGAAATAAGCCCCTGTGCATATCGAATTCGAAACCCTGTCAGATCCGCTCTGACAGGGTTTTTTTGTTGGTTTTTAGGTACAGGCCACGCGGCGCTTCAGCCGGGGATCGAGGTCGAGATCGCCCGACCAAGTTTGCCCACAAGCTCGTCTATTTGCGCGTCTTCAATGATGAATGGCGGGGCCAGCAGGACATGATCCCCAAGACGCCCATCCCGTGTACCGGACATGGGATAGCAGATCAGCCCCTCAGCCAGCGCGGCTTTCTTGATTTTGCCTGCTACGCCATGAGCCGGATCAAACGGTGTTTTTGTTTCGCGATCAGCCACCAGCTCCAGCCCTCGAAACAGCCCCCTGCCACGGATATCACCGACATTCGGATGCTGTCCGAATTCGGCCTGCAACGCCGCTTGCAGCTTCTCGCCCATGACACCGGCGCGCGCGGGCAACGCGCGCGTGGTAAGTTCGGTGACAACAGCCAGGGCCGCTGCCGTCGCAACCGGGTGACCGATATAGGTGTGACCATGTTGAAAGAACCCGGACCCGTCGCGAATTGCATCATAGATTTTCCCGGTGCACATCATCGCGCCAATCGGTTGGTAACCAGCGCCCAACCCTTTGGCGATGCACAGAATGTCCGGCGCAATCCCATCATGATCGCAGGCAAACAAATGTCCGGTCCGCCCCATGCCACACATGACTTCATCAAGAATCAACAGAACGCCATATTGGTCACAGATCTGGCGAATACGCTGGAAATACCCCTCAACAGCAGGAACCGCGCCCAGCGTTGCGCCCACAACGGGTTCCGCCATGAACGCCATAACCGTTTTAGGACCCAAGCGAAGGATCTCGGCCTCCAACTCATTCGCGACGCGCTGGCCGTAGTCAAAGCTGCTCTCGGCATCCGCCTTTTCAGCGTATTCGAAACAGGGCGCGATATGTGTCATCTCGATCAGCATCGGAGCAAACTGCGCGCGTCGCCATTCGTTACCTCCAGCCGACAACGCGCCCAAAGTGTTCCCGTGATAGCTCTGCCGCCGAGCGATCACCCGGCGACGCTCGGGCTGGCCAATTTCAAGAAAGTACTGCCGCGCGAGTTTCATCGCCGCCTCGGTCGCCTCGGACCCGCCTGAGACGAAATACACACGGTCCAGACCATCAGGCGCGTGTTCCACCAACAGATCGGCCAACGCCTCAGCAGGTTCGGATGTCATGAATCCGGTATGTGCAAAAGCGATCTGTTCGACCTGCCGCTGCACGGCCTCAATAACCGCCGGGTTCGAATGCCCAAGGCATGACACCGCAGCGTCACCACAATCCAGATAGCGCTGCCCCTGATCGTCGATCAGGTAACACCCGTCGCCACTAACGGCGACCGGCAGGTTCGATTTGGTATGACGAGGAAAAACGTGGCTCATTGCTGAGGTCCTTTCAAAGCCGCGACCAGTGCCGAAACCGACGCTGCGTTGTTCGCCCAGGTACTTCCATCCTGGTCGGTCAAGCTATTTTCAAATCCAACCCGCACATCCCCGCCACGGTCCGCAGCCGTTTTTAGGCAAGCATGTTCCTGCTTTCCGAATGCACAGACCATCCAACTGGAGTGGGTTTGCGAAAAGTGATCAAGGTCTTCTGGTGCGGATTCCTGCCCCGCATTATACCGCCCCAGAACCAGCAGACGATCAGTCTGCCCATCACGGACAATACCGCGAGCCTGCCAATCTGCCAAAAGCGCAGCATCTGCATCGTCATAGAGAATATGCTGAACGCGCGTTCCCTGCTCGGCACAGAGACCATAAACACTATTTGCGAGGTCTGGCGTGCGCGCGATTTCCCGGACCGAGATCGAAGCCCATTTCGGCTTTACATTTTGCAAACAGTGCAATTGGGCCGGGACATCAAAGATACCCGCTGCCTCGGTCGTGATCTGGACATCCATCTCTGGCACGGCACGACGCAACTCTGCCATCGTCTCAAGATAACGCCCGGCATCCAGAGAATGCTGCCCCTGATCATCGCGCACATGCAGGTGAATTCCATCTGCACCGGCCCGAAAGCAGCTTTGCGAAGTCGATACGATCTCCTGCACAGACACCGGAAGCTGAGCGTGATCCGCATGCCGCCTGCGGGCACCGTTCGGCGCCACCAGAACATAGGGCGTATGCGATTGCGGCAGTGTTTTGGACATAAGAGTACCCTTTTAGACTATTAACCCAGTTAAGGACCTTAGGCGCGTTTTCAATTTACATCTTTCATAACATTTGTTTTCTTTCACGGATGACCAAGTCTTTGAGCCAGCTTACCGAAGCTCTGCGACAGCAGATTGACCAGTTGCCTCCCGGATTGCAGATGGCGGCAAAATACATCCTCGACCATCCCGGAGATTTCGGGCTGGACTCAATTCGGGAAACCGCAGCAAAGATCGGCGTCAGCTCGAACGTTCTGGTCCGACTGGCGGACCGGATGGGATATGACCGCTTCGACAGCCTGCGCGCTCCGTTCCGCGATGCGTTGGTCACAGATGGTGAGGATCATTTGAGTCAAAGTTGGCTTGCCGACATGCAAGACGGTGATTCATTCAGCGCTGCCCAGGCAAAATTCGCCCAGAATGCACAGAACGTCGTTATGCGATCCCTGAGGTTAATGAACCCTGAACGCGTCAAGCGCGCCGTTGAAATTATGACGTCTGCTGACAGGTGCTTTGTCACCGCCACCCGGGCCAGCTACGCCTTGTCTTACTATTTTTCATATGCGGGACGCATGGCACACCCCGGTCTGCAACTTATTCCGCGCCACATGGGGTCCGCGGCAGATGATCTGTTGGACGCAAGCCCCAACGATTGCCTGATTGCAATCACCGTTCACCCTTATTCCGCCGACACCATCCAATCAATGCGATTGGCGCGACGCATGAATGTGCCGCTCATCCTGATTGCCGACAGCGAAGTGATCGCACCCGGGATCGAGCCGGACGTGGTTTTCCCCGTCAGCACGCGATCTCTGCACCACTTCTCGAACTATGCTGGGGCCATGGCGGTTCTGGAATGCCTACTGGGTCACCTATTTCAAGCAGGCGGAGACGTCGCGCGCAATCGCGTGGACAATTACCAAAAGTCCCGAGAAGACACAGGCGCATACTGGCAACCATCCCAGCCGCCCAGAATAAGACGGAAATAAAAAAAGCCCCGGCCATAAGGTCCGGGGCTTTTTTGACAGTTTTGAGCTTACATGCAGGCTTCAATGGCCCTCTTGGTCATCACGCTGACCAGATGCGCGCGATACGCCTTACTGCCGTGCAAATCGGCAATCATATTCGCGGGATTGATGCTCAGCCCGGTCAAGGCATCCTGCCGAAACTCCTTGTTCAGTGCTTCCTCGGCCTCGGACCAGCGGAACACACCATCCTCACTGGCACCTGTTACCGCAACGCGAACACCGTCCGCGAAACGCGCCAGATACACTCCGACTAGTGCAAATCGCGATGCGGGTTGCAGGAATTTCTGGTAGCTGGCCGCTTGTGGCACCGGAAAATTGACCGTGGTGATGATCTCACCTTCCTCCAGGGCTGTACTGAACATGCCCTCGAAGAAATCATCCGCCGCGATTTGGCGCGTATTGGTGATGATCGTCGCACCTGATCCTAAAGCGCCCGCCGGATAGCAAGCGGCCGGATCATTGTTGGCCAGCGAGCCACCGATTGTACCTCGATTACGCACCGCTGGATCGCCGATCTGTCCAGCCAGCGCGGCCAGAGCCGGATAGCTGCCGGCGGCCTCTGACGCCACCGTTGCGTGGGTTGTTGCGCCACCAATGGCCACAGACCCGTCATCCTCGATGCAAACGCCCTGTATGTCGGGTATCCCACCCAGCGACACCAGTGTAGACGGTGCTGCCAATCGTTGTTTCAGCGTTGGGATCAACGTTTGGCCACCCCCCAACGCCTGTGCATCCTCGCCTCCCAATGCCGAAACAGCATCCGCAATTGTCGAGGGCTTTTCAAACTCGAAATTGTACATTTCGCTTTCCTTTCCGAAAGGCGCGGATCCGCCCTTCATCTGGCTATAAATATTCCGGGGGTCTGGGGGCAGAGCCCCCAGCCCACCCAACCAATCAGCTGTTCATCGCCGCCCAGACGCGGGACGGGCTCACCGGCATATCGATGTGATCGACCGCCTTGCCGCCCGAGTTCAGCGCATCCAACACCGCATTGACCACCGCCGGCGGCGAGCCAATTGCACCGGCTTCGCCGCAGCCCTTCACACCTAACGGGTTATGCGTACAGGGCGTCTGGCTGGAATGATCGACACCATAGAAAGGTACGTCATCCGCGCGCGGCATCGCATAATCCATGAAAGACGCGCTCAGCAACTGACCGTTTTCGTCATAGGCACAGTTTTCCAGCAGCGCCTGACCAATACCCTGACCGATACCGCCATGAACCTGACCGTCGACGATCATCGGGTTGACTATGTTGCCAAAGTCGTCAGCGGCAGTGAAGGCCTCGATGGTCACCTGACCGGTCTCGGGGTCAACCTCGACCTCGCACGCATATGCACCGGCGGGGTAAGTAAAGTTGGCCGGGTCGTAAAACGCGGTCTCCTCCAACCCTGGCTCAACTTCCAGCGGATAGTTGTGCGGAACATAAGCCGTCAGGGTCACATCACCCCAGGCCACCGATTTGTCCGTGCCCGCGACGCTGAACTGACCGTCCTTAAGCTCGATATCGGCCTCGGACGCTTCCAAAAGGTGGGCCGCGATCTTCTTCGCTTTCTCGATCACCTTTTCCGTCGCCTTGACCATGGCCGAACCACAAACGGCCAGCGAACGCGAACCGTATGTGCCCATACCAAACGGGATCTTGGAGGTGTCACCATGAACGATCTCGACCATCGACTCGTCGATACCGATCATGTCGGCTACGACTTGCGGAAAGGCCGTCTCGTGCCCCTGCCCGTGGCTGTGTGCGCCCACCATGACGCTGATCGAACCGGTGGCGTTCACCCGAACAGTTGCGGCATCATACAGACCCGCGCGGGCCCCCAGCATCCCGACGATGTTCGAAGGCGCGATACCGCAGGCCTCAATATAGCAGTTGATGCCCAGACCACGCAGCTTGCCATTGGCTTCGCTTTCGGCCCGACGCGCGGCGAAACCCGCCAGATCGGCAGCGACCTCAAGCTTGTCCATCGTCCCGTTGTAATCCCCGGTGTCATAAGTCAGTGCGACCGGAGTGTCATAGGGGAACTGAGTGATAAAGTTCTGACGGCGCAGGGCAATCGGATCAACACCCAACTCGCGTGCAGCTTTGTCAACGACACGCTCCAGCTGGTAGGTCGCCTCTGGGCGTCCAGCGCCGCGATAGGCGTCCACCGGCACCGTGTTGGTGAACATCGCCTTCACATTCACCTGAATGACCGGCGTCTTGTAGTTGCCTGCCATCAGCGTGCCGTGCAGCCAGGTCGGAACTGAGCTAGAGAAGGTCGACAGATACGCACCAAGGTTCGCATAGGTGTTGGTGCGCAGGCCGATGAAGTTGTTGTCTGCATCCAGCGCCAACTCGATCTTGCTGACATGGTCGCGGCCATGGGCATCGGACATGAACGCCTCGGACCTGCTTGAGGTCCACTTGACCGGGCGATTGCAGGCCTTGGCGGCAAAGGTGCAGAACGCTTCTTCCGCATAGTGGAATATCTTGGTGCCAAAACCGCCGCCCACGTCCGGGGCCACCACGCGCACTTTATGTTCGGGCAGGCCCAGAACAAAAGCACACATCAGCAGGCGGATCACATGCGGGTTTTGCGACGTGGTAAATAGCGTGTATTCGTCCGTACCACGCTTGTACTCACCCACCGCCACACGCGGTTCCATCGGGTTTGCGACCAGGCGGTTGTTGACCAGATCCAGCGTCGTTACGTGAGCTGCATTGGCAAAGACCTCATCGACCTTGGCGTCGTCCGTCTCACCCAATTGCCAGTCATAGCAGATGTTGTTTTTCAGATCGTCGTGAACCAGCGTCGACCCATCCTGAGCAGCAGCTTTCATGTTCATGACAGCCGGCAGTTCTTCGATATCCAGATCGATCGCCTCGGCCGCATCACGGGCCTGTTCGAGACTGTCGGCCACAACGGCCGCAATCGGGTCGCCCACATGGCGCACCTTGCCTTGTGCCAAAATAGGGTGCGGCGGTTCCTGCATAGGTGCGCCGTGCTTGTCGGTCACTTCCCAACCGCAGGGCATCCCGCCCACGCCTTCGAAATCCTTGCCGGTGAAAACCTTCACCACGCCCGGCATGCCTTCAGCTGCAGAGGTGTCGATACTTTGGATCCGTCCATGCGCGATGTCGGACCGTAGGAAATGTACATAGGCCTGGCCATGTACGTTGATGTCGTCGGTATAATTGCCCGCTCCGGTCAGAAAGCGTACGTCTTCGCGCCGCTTGGAACTGGCTCCGATGCCACTGTCTTTGGGCATTGCTTGTTCTCCTCCCATAAACGGATGCTGTGCATCCTATGTCTTCCCACGGGCGCTTCATCGGACGCCCGTAGCGGCATCATTCGGCAGCGATGCTGCTGACGTCCTGACCAGATGCGGCCATGATCGCCTTGACAATGTTGTGGTAGCCGGTGCAACGGCACAGGTTGCCTTCCAGATACTTGCGCACCTCGGCTTCGGTCGGGCGCGGGTTTTCCTTCAGCAGTGCTGCAGCACTCATGACCATTCCCGGTGTGCAGAAACCGCATTGCAAGCCGTGATGGTCCTGAAATGCCTGCTGAATCACGTTCAGCGAGCCATCCTGGTTAGCCTGGCCTTCGATCGTGCCCACATCAGCCCCGTCTGCCTCAAGTGCCAGCATATTGCAGGACTTCACCGCCTCGCCGTTCACATGGACAACACACGCGCCACATTGCGCTGTATCGCAACCCACATGAGTGCCAGTGAGATTGAGATTCTCGCGTAAAAAACCGGACAACAGCGTCCGACCTTCCACCTCACCGCTCACGGTCTTACCGTTCACGGTCATTGAGACCTTGGTCATAAGATCCTCCCCTATTGGCTTTTATCGCTATCGCCGAGTTAAACACGGGAAAATTTGTTTGAGAACAAAAATATTTAGCGCCAATATCCGACGTTCGTAGGGGTCGTCTTTTCCATCTCAGCCGCCTAAGAAGAAAAGCTAAATTGCTACATCACCTTTTGCGCGACGCACGTGGTTGCGGCCGCGTCGGGATTTCTTTCAACAACCCGCCAACCCCCATCCCAGCAATGTCCGCGCCGGTTGTTTCTATCCCGCAAGCAACCCGCGACAGGACCCAATCCGCACCGTTCAATGCAGGCGAACGGGCGCACCCGGGCAATCCGATTACCGGCCTTGGGCCGAGTGTTCCAAGAAACAGCAGATTGCCGGGGTCGACTGGCATGCCGAACCTGTCCACCTGACCGCCAGCCGCCCGCACGGCCTGAGGTGCAACATCAAAAACATCAGATGTGGCAGAGCCGGTCAGGATCATCACAATGTCACCGGCAGCCTCTGAAATAGCCTGCGAAAGCGGTTCGGCTTTGTGTGGAACGATCCGTACATCGCTGAGGTCCATGCCAAGGGTTTCCACCCGGCCACGAATGGCTGCAATACCCTTTTCGTTGGGGGGACCTCCGGGAATATCCGTGACGATCAGCCCTGCCGTTTTATGGACCGGTGCCATCAGACGAATCGAAGCCCTGGCCAGACCAGCGGCCTGCACGACGTCATCCTTTGGAACGGCATAGGATATCACCTTGATCGTGGCGACCATCCCGCCCGGGCCCATCTGTTGATATTGCGGCACCGTCGCTACGGTGATCATCGGGTTGACGCAGTTGAACTCCTGCAGGGCCGCGACGTCCAATTCGACAACACCTGGCCCGTCGGCCAGCAAGTTCACGCGCCCGGTAAACGGCTGCGTTACCCGTAAACCGGCAGCGTCTGGATCAGGCGCAAGCGCTGCGGCCAACATTTCAGCAGCCTCGTCTTCGTGGCAATCGCCGGGCTCAAGCTGCGCAACCGTGACCTCATCATATCCAGCTGCACCCAGCTGAGCGCCATGTTCGGACGTCAGTAGCAATCCTTTGCGCAACTTGGCATCCTGCACCTGGACGGAGTGTGCAAGGATCGCGCCGGTGGCCTCAGCGACAGGAACGGGACCGAATTTCACGCCTTGCCCCGCAGCACGGCCGTCATCTGGGCGAGGATGGCCACCGCGATCTCGGACGGATCCGCCGCGCCGATATCCAATCCAATAGGTCCGTGGATCTGGGCAATCTGTTCGTCCGAAAAACCCGCCTCTTTCATGCGAGCAACTCGTTTGGCATGCGTACGCGTGGACCCCAGAGCCCCGATAAAAAACACGCCCGCCTTCAAGGCGGATTCCAAAGCCGGGTCGTCCAATTTGGGGTCATGCGTCAGCAAGACAACAGCGGTTCGCGTGTCCATACCCAGCTTGGCCACCGCCTCGTCCGGCCAATCAGTCAGGATGGTTTCGCCCGGGAAACGGGCACCAGAGGCAAAGGCATCGCGCGGGTCGATGATGGCCGGATCATATCCTGCGATCCGGGCCATCGGAACCAGCGCCTGCGCAATGTGCACTGCTCCCACAATTATCAATCGCAGCGGAGGGTTGTGGACCGCAACAAATGTCTGTCCGTCCTCCTCAAAACCTGATCGGTCCTTGCGCATTCGGTCTGAATAGGCTTTCCGCCGCAAAGCCCGATGACCGGTTTCGGTATTAACTTCATAGGCCACCGGTTCCCGCTGAGCGCGGGCTTTGACCAGATCTCGCAACATGGATTCTGGCAGGACCGAACCGATAGGTTCCACTAAAACACGGATCGTTCCGCCACAGGCCAGACCCACAGCAAAGGCATCTTCGTCGCTGACGCCAAATTCCAACAGACGTGCCTCACCCTCGTCCATCGCTTCAAGCGCTTCGACGATGACCGCCCCTTCGACACAGCCACCGGACACCGAGCCTTCGATGCGACCATCTGCAGCAATCACCAACTGAGCCCCGACACGGCGCGGCGCGCTGCCCCAGGTTTCAACCACCGTGGCCAGCGCGGTTGGATGACCTTCGTCATGCCATTTAAGAGCCGTCTCTGGGCTGTTGTCGAATCTGTCCATTGCACCCTCCCGGCCTGTTCTGATCCAACATAGGCAGGTTTGGCGCAATGAAAAGTGAGCCTTAAGACCAATATCGAATGTTCCCCACTCACTTACGCAACGACCTGAATCGGCGTATACAAGCCCAGATCAGCACGCCAACGACTAATCATTGATTGCACCTGAACCAGATTCTAGCCTACATGCATAGCTGCTGCATTCCAGTATGCGCATATTAATTTTTCACAACGGAGACAGAGAGTTGAAACGCATTATTACACTCGGAATGGCATTTGGCCTGTTCACCGCAAGCGTTGCATCCGCGGACACTTTCCTGCGTTACGGCGAAGTTGAAGGTTGGAAAGTCTTTATCGACGAAGACAAGAAATCCTGCCTGATCGAAGCTGTAGACGACGCCGAAAATGTCGTTCAGATGGGTCTGACCGAAGACCGTAGCGTCGGATATGTCGGCGTCTTCACCAAGGCCAAGACCGACATCAAGCGCGGTGAAAAAGAAGCTGTCGCGGTCCTGCTGGGCGACAATATCTATGTTGGTGAAGCAACCGGTATGAAGGGCAACATCACCAAGGGTTACTCTGGTGGGTACGTCCTGTCTGACGATCCCCAATTCGCCGATGACCTCGCCAAGCAAAAGGTTATGGTTGTGTTCCCGGAAAAGGAATTTGCCTTCACCGTTGATCTGACCGGTACTTACAAAGCCATGGAAATGGCCCGCAAGTGTAACGAAGAACAGCTGAGCTGATACTCAGTCGGAAAGCGCGGACAACAACCGCGCTTTCTCACCCACGTCATCGGGTTTTGAGATGACATTGGCCAGATCTTCCAACGACGCGATCGAGTGACCAGCACGGAAGCTGTCCACATGCGGCAGCATTGCTGCGACGCCTTGCGCTTTGGGCGCGAACCCATCCCACCGCAGCAATGGATTCAACCAGATCAGACGGCGCGCGGACAGGTGCAGACGCTCCACCTCTTTACCCAACGCCTCGGGGTCTCCGCGATCCAGCCCGTCCGAGATCAATAGGACCACAGCACCCTGCCCCATGACCCGCCGCGACCAATCGCGGTTGAACGCATGCAGACACTCGCCAATCCGCGTCCCCCCTTCCCAATCCTGCGCCTCGGCCCCGGCGGCGGCCAGCGCGGCATCTACGTCGCGCTGCTGAAGATGGCGAGTGATGTTGGTCAGGCGCGTCCCGAACGTAAACGCATGAACCTTGGCCCAGCCCGCCCCTTTGGCATTCGAAACGGCATGAAGGAAATGCAGAACGACCCGACTGTATTGGCTCATTGACCCCGAAATATCGCAGAGTACAACAAGGTTGGGCCATCGCGGCTTGGGCTTGAGCTTGGCAATGTCGCGCAACTCTCCCCCCTGCCGCATCGCCGCGCGCAGCGTTCGCGCCCGATCGATACGATGGCCCAAATGGCTGGACTGACCACGTCTGGATTCTATCGGCTTTACCGGCAGAGCAAGCCGCGACAGCATGCGCTTGGCTTGCGCGATCTCGGCGGTGCTCATCTGCTCAAAGTCCAGACTGCGCAGGCGTTCCTCGGAGGACGCCGTTTGCGAGGCGTCGATCTCTAACTCAGTCTCCTCTTCCTGCTCAGCCACCTCGGGCAGATCACGTTCGACCCCGTCCAACAACGCCTCGGCCGCGCGCTTTTCGGCCGCGTCAGCCTTGCGTTCTTCCTGTACGCCACGGATGGCCGGCAGCATCATCGACATCATGTGTTCAAGATATCGGGGGTCACGCCAATAGAGGCGAAAGACCTGCGCAAATACAGTGCGGTGTTCCGGGCGGTTCACAAAACAGGCGTGCAGTGTCCAATAGAAATCCTGTTTTTCCGTGAACCCCGCCGCTTGTACCGCGCGAATGGCGTCAACAACGCGCCCAGTTCCGATCGGCAACCCGGCTTTACGCAACGCCCGCGCAAAATGAGTGATGTTCTGCGCCAGCTTGGGGTTGTCAGGAATGTCGATCGGAAGCTGTTCAGCCATCAGGCTGGTTCCAGCGACGCTTTGGCTTGATCCAGTATTCGTTTGGCCTCGGACCCCTGCAATTTCTGGATGTCGTCCTGATATTTCAAGATCGCACCCAAGGTATCACCGATTACTTCGGGGCTAAGGTTGATGACGTCCAGCGCAAGCAGGCATTTGGCCCAATCAATCGTCTCCGCCACACCCGGTTTCTTGAACAAGTCTTCGGTGCGTAGATGCTGAACAAAGGCCACGACCTCACGACTAAGCGCTTCGGCAGCTTCCGGCGCGCGCGCGTGCAGGATTTCGATCTCTCGGTCGAAATCGGGGTAGTCGACCCAATGATAGAGGCAGCGTCGTTTTAGTGCATCATGCACTTCGCGTGTGCGGTTCGAGGTGACGATCACGATGGGCGGCTCCGGTGCTTTGACCGTGCCCAGTTCAGGAATCGTGACCTGAAAATCGCTGAGCGCCTCAAGCAAGAAGGCCTCGAACGGTTCGTCCGTGCGATCAAGTTCGTCGATCAGCAGGACCGGCGCACCATGTTCGTCCGGGCGCATTGCCTGCAGCAGCGGGCGTTCAATCAGGTACTCGTCCGAGAATAGCTCGGTCTGCAATGTGCCCCGATCCGCCCCGCCCGAGGCTTCGGCCGTGCGGATCGCCACCATCTGCGCCGGAAAATTCCATTCGTAAACAGCGGAAGAGGCATCCAGACCTTCGTAGCATTGCAACCTGATCAGGCGACGATTCAGTCCGGCGGCAAGGGCCTTGGCGATCTCAGTCTTGCCCACCCCGGCCTCACCTTCCAGAAACAGTGGTCGGCCCAGTTTCAGGGACAGAAACACCACCGTCGCCAGCGCGCGCCCGCAGACATAACCTTGCGCGCCCAGCGTGGATTGAACGGCGTCGATGGAATCTGGCTGTGTCATGTTTCGATCTCTCCCTTGGCACAACAGGTCATGGGCGCTCGCGCGCGTCAAGGCTGTGTTCTTTCCGGGACTTACGACGATCGCACAAGTTGACAAGGTCTGGGACCGAATTGAAGGTCTTTCACCGCCGGGTCCGCTGTGCTAGCGGAAGGCCATGACCGATACCCTCACGATCCGCCGCCCCGACGACTGGCATCTGCACCTGCGCGATGGCGCGATGTTGCAGGCCGTCCTGCCCGAAACCGCGCGTCATTTTGCCCGCGCGATCATTATGCCGAACCTTGTACCGCCCGTCGTACGCGGCGATCAGGCCGCCGCCTATCGCGACCGCATATTGGCTGCGCTACCCGAAGGCATGACGTTCGACCCGTTGATGACGCTGTACCTGACCGAGGATACGGACCCCGATGATATGGCAGCAGCCCATGCCAGCGGTTTGGTCAAAGCGGTCAAACTGTACCCGGCGGGCGCAACAACCAACTCTGCCTCGGGCGTGCAGGACTTCGACAAAGTGCGTCCGGTGCTGGAAAAGATGGCCGAGATCGGCCTGCCCTTGTGCGTACATGGTGAGGTCACCGACGCCGAGATCGACATCTTCGACCGCGAAGCTGTGTTCATCGTCCGTGTTCTGGATCCGATCCGCAAGGCCACACCCGGCCTGCGCGTGGTGATGGAGCACATCACGACCGCGAACGGCGTTGACTACGTCAAATCCAATGACATGGATCTGGGTGCAACGATCACAGCGCACCACCTGATCATCAACCGCAACCATATCCTCGTGGGTGGAATCAAGCCGCATTACTATTGCTTGCCCGTTGCCAAGCGCGAAGAACATCGATTGGCTCTGCTGGCAGCTGCAACCTCTGGCGATGCGCGTTATTTCCTGGGTACTGACAGCGCACCCCACACCGACGCCAACAAGGAAATGGCCTGCGGGTGTGCGGGATGTTTCACGGCGACCAATACAATGTCACTGGTGGCCGAGATGTTTGACCGCGAGGGCGCTTTGGACAAGCTGGAAGGCTTTGTGTCTTTGAACGGCCCGGCCTTCTATCGCCTTCCGGTGAATGAGGAAACCATCACCCTGACCAAAGGCGAACCGGTCGAATACCCGGACAAGATCGACTGCGAAGATGGTCCGGTCACAGTGTTTGAACCGGGTTTCCCGCTACACTGGCGCGTGACTTAACCCTCCAGCAACGCAGACAAATCGCGGGCGCGGCCTCCGGTGCGCAGCATCGACCAGATCGCGTCCGCGTCATCTGTTCCGATCAGCTTGTTGGCTTTGCCTCGCACCCGGTCCTCACGGTCCGACAGCGTCATCGGGGCCAACAGGTCATGCGTGGCCTCGCGCCTTGCCCCATCCCGGCGCAACAAGGTCAGCTGCGCCTGCGTTTCCGACAAACTTTCATCCGCTTCGACAGAGACTCGGTCCCGCAAGGATACTAGCCGCGGGTCGGCGCATATCTTGTCCGAATAGCTGCCCGGCAGGGCCGTATCATAGCCAAGCGCCTGCATCGCAATCACCGTCCGATAAGAGAACTTGGCACCGAGGCCAGTTGTCGGGGATGTCTGGTTGCAGACGCTCATCCACCTTGGATGCGTCTTGATCTTGATCTCGGCGACTTCCGGTTCGGCGATATCCAGGTCGCGCGCGGCCTCAAGTGCTGCGTGCAAACCGTGACAACACGCATGAAACTTGTGACTGACGCCTTCAAAAAGCCATTCCGCGCCCAGCCCATCCAATGAGGCCGCAATGTGAGACTGTCCTTTATGTGTCGCGCCAAATCCATAGGACCCTTCCAACGCGTCTGAATTGGGATCGAATCCCGATGCCACCAACAAAGCTGCCTCAACCCCGGCAGAGGCAGCAAGACCCGCGTTATAAGGTTTTCCCATCGTTCCGAATTGCGCCTTTAGACCGGCAGCCCGAGTCGCTGTCAGGCCCAGAACTTTGCGCATCTGTTCGACGTCGAACCCCAGTATGCGCCCTGCAGCGACAGCCGCACCAAATGCGCCAGACGTTGCTGTCTGGTGAAAGCCCGCCTGATAGTGTTCGCGCCCCAGCCAGACGCCGATCCGAATGGACGTCTCCATCCCAACCAAGGCTGCCTCAAGGAAATCGACCAGAATACGGTCGTCCCACTCGCTTATGGCCAGCGCCGCCGGAAGGACGGCAACGGATGGATGCCCGATATGGGCAAAATGCGTGTCGTCATAATCCAGGGCATGCGACACGGTTCCGTTTACCAATGCAGCACCGCGCAGGGGTGCCCCACCTCCACCAAAAAGGCGCGCTTGTTCCGCACCCCCTTCGCCAAGCACAAGGTCGCGCACTGTCCGCGAAACAGGTTCATCAACTCCGGCACGCCCGACAGCAATCCAGTCCAAAACAGAAAGAGACGTAACGACCCGCGTCTGCAAAGTCGTCGTGATTGGCCCCGCCGCGAAGGCTGCCAGTGATGTGGTAAAATCGGTCATGGGCGCAGTCTAGCGACCGCCAACCCGGGGTAAAGACCTAGCTGTACAAGTCCTTCGCGCGGGTCTCAAAGGCCTGAACGATCCGATGCATAGCCTCGTTGAAGACCACGCCGATGATCCCCTGAAGGATCGCGTTCTTGAATTCGAAATCCACGTGGAACGTGATGTTGCATCCGCCATCGTCGGCGTCAGCGAATTGCCAGTCGGATTTCATGTATTTGAAAGGACCGTCCAGATATTCAGTGTCGATTCTTTTCTGATCGGCAAACAGTGTTACCCGGCTGCCGAACCGTTCGCGGAACACTTTGAACGAGATCACCAGATCTGCTTCCATGACTTGCGCCTCACCCGCCGCATAGGTCCGACGAATGCGGGCAGCTGCGCACCACGGCAGAAACTCGGGGTACTTGGCCACATCGGCGACCAGCTCGTACATCTGCTGCGCAGTGTAAAGAAGGTGGCGTGTTTCCGAATGAGTAGGCATGGCGTCCGGTTTTTCAGGTGACAATGGCGCGTCATGTCGTATGTTGCGCGCCAAAGATCAAGGGGGCAGCGATGAGCGACCGCGCATATGTGATAGATACGATGATCTCGGCCAAGGCGATTGCAGCCCGAATCGAGGAATTATGCCGCGAAATCACGGCAGAATTCGGAGATACCGACAAGCTGATCGTGGTCGGCCTGCTGCGCGGCAGTTTCGTCTTCATCGCGGATCTGGTGCGCGAGCTGGACCTGCCGATCGAAGTCGATTTCCTCGAAGTATCCTCGTATGGAGACGCGATGGAAAGCAGCCGGGAAGTACGTATTCTCAAAGACTTACGCGGCGCGATTGAAGGGCGCGATGTTTTGGCTGTTGAGGATATTGTCGACACCGGCCACACGCTGAACCACGTCACAAAACTGTTGCGCAGCCGCAAGCCAAGCCGACTTAAGTCCATTGCCTTGCTGGACAAACCCAGCCGGCGCGAGGTCGATTTCCGTTCCGATTGGATCGGCTTTGAAATTCCGGACGAATTCGTTGTGGGTTACGGGATCGACTACGCGCAGCGCAATCGCAACCTGCCGTTTATTGGTAAGGTTCGATTTGTCGAAGACTGAGAGGGGCAAAAACAAACCCAGATTCCAATAGTCAAAGTAGCTGCGCACCCTTTCATTCACTTAATTGAATACCATTGGACAACGCCCTCAACAACAGATTACCCTCCGACCATCTTGGGAGGATTCTGCTTATGAAAGTAATGTCTATTGGGCTTCTGGCGACTTGCGCCGTCGCCGCAACGGTTGGTCTTGCGGACGCAAAAGACAACAAGGGCAAAGGGAAAGGCCCAGACAAGTCGAAAATCGAAAAGTCGATAAAGACCAATAATGGCGTTGGTGTACCGCCCGGACAGATCAAGCGTTATACGCGAGGTCAGAAACTCCCTAACGATCTGAATTTTGATTATCTTGATGACCTGGACAGCTGGAAGTTGAAGCCCCTACCCGCCGGTCAGCGATATATTCGCGTGGATGACGAAATCCTGTCGATATCAGATGACACTAAGACAGTCATTGATGCCGTTGGAATAGTGAGCGATCTCGTAAACTGAAGTTTCAGCCATTAAGTGATCGAATTGCGGCAACAAATACGTCTACTCCTACCGGGATAAGTGCGTCTGGGAAATCATAGTCAGGGTTATGCAATTGCGGATGATCCTGCCCCGACCCCAGCCAGAACATGGCCGTTTTCGCGGCTTTGCCGAATTGCCCGAAGTCTTCTGAGAACTTTTGCGGCGTCTTTGTTGAATGGCACGGCACTCCACGCTCGGCGCAGGCTGTTGCGATGATGCTCACCGCGTCACTGTGATTGACGCAGGCCTCGAAGACATCGTCATAGGTGATCTCAAAACCCAGACTGTCGGTGGATGCAGCGCGGCGCGCCAGCGCCTCGGCCTCGGTGATCAGCGTTTGCATCCGGGCGTCTGAAACAGTGCGCAAGGTTACCCAGATCTCGGCCTGCCCCGGAGCGACGCCGAAAGTCGGCTCTCCCAAACGGGCATGCGTCACCGTTGTCAGCGCAAAATCAGCGTCCAACGCGCCGCCTGCGCCCAAACCTGCCAGTTGCAACATCAATTCAGACATTGCCCGAGCCGGGGAATTCCCATCCTGAGGCGCAGCCGCATGGGATGTCTTGCCGGTCAGGATTATCTTCATCCCGCGCGAGGCGCAGTTAGCCGAACCCTGACATAACTCAACGGCGCCAAGTTCCAATCCCGGCAGATTGTGCAGAGAGAACACGTAGTCCGGCGCGATCTGCGCGAATTGGGGGTCCGTGCGAAAGGCGATGGCGCCCTGCCCGGTTTCCTCAGCCGGTTGAAAGATCAGAACCACCCGACCCTTATTAGGTCGCTGTCGCCCCAGGTCTTCGGCAACGCCAAGCACCATCGTCATGTGCCCATCATGGCCGCACAAATGCCCTTTGCCCGGAACCTTCGACACATAGGGGTGCGTGCCAAGTTCTTGAATCGGCAGTCCGTCCAACTCGCACCGGATACCCACGGTCGGTCCAGCTTGCCCACTGTCAAAAACCGCGGCAACACCGTGCCCCCCCAGTCCGGTAAGCACATGGTCCGCACCGAATCCCTGCAACAGCTCTGTCATGCGGGCAGCGGTATCGTGCTCCTGCCCGGAAAGTTCGGGATATTGGTGCAGGTTGTGGCGCAGGCGTGTCAGCCGCGCGTGCGCTTCGGGTGTCACCCCTGTTCCAGCTTTTTCTGGCGAGCCTCACGCAACCGGGCAAAGTCATCGCCCGCGTGATAGGACGACCGGGTCAGTGGTGTCGCAGACACCATCAGGAACCCTTTGCCATAAGCTGCCTTTTCATAGGATGCGAACTCTTCCGGCGTCACGAACCGATCCACACCATGGTGTTTGGGCGTGGGCTGCAGATACTGACCGATGGTTAGAAAGTCGATATCGGCAGCGCGCATGTCATCCATGACTTGCCGGACTTCTTGCTCGTTCTCACCCAAGCCGACCATGATTCCTGATTTAGTAAAGATCGACGGGTCCAGCTCTTTGACGCGCTGCAACAGCCGCAACGAGTGGAAATAACGCGCACCGGGACGCACTTCGAGGTACAGGCCGGGTACGGTTTCTAGATTGTGGTTGAACACATCCGGCTTGGCCTCGACGACGGTCTCAAGAACGGAAGAATCACATTTCAGGAAATCTGGCGTCAAGATTTCAATCGTCGTCTTAGGCGACCGATGCCGCACCGCGCGTATCGTCTGCGCGAAATGGTCGGCACCTCCGTCCTTCAGGTCATCGCGGTCAACCGACGTGATCACGACGTGGTTCAGGCCCAATTTTTCGACTGCGTGGGCCACACGACCCGGTTCAAAAACATCCAGATCATCAGGGCGGCCTGTCGCGATGTTGCAGAACGTGCAACCGCGGGTACAAATCTCGCCCATGATCATCATGGTGGCGTGGCCCTGGCTCCAGCATTCGCCGACATTTGGGCATCCGGCCTCTTCACAGACAGTGACCAGATTGTTTTCGCGCATGATCTTGTGCGTCTCAGCATAACCCTTACCGCCGGGTGCCTTGACGCGTATCCACTTGGGCTTTTTGGGCTGCGCATTGTCTGGACGATGCGCTTTTTCGGGATGACGTTGTTCTGGGATCTTCAGATCACGCACGGCTGGCTTTCCTGACTTTGGGTCAATTTGCTTTGCCCTAACATAATACGCACGCGCAGACTATGCCACCCGGGTATACCCGCCATGCACGGTACGTTTGCACTCGCAGAAAATAGCCCGGCACTTCAAACACTCTAGGCAGATTAACCCTCGTTTACAGCTACCTAAAGTTATATCGCAATTGCAGCATTTCTGGCGTTGAAGGCGGTTTAGAACTGTTTTAAGTCACCACTAATTCTAATGTGAATCACAGGAGCCCGTAGATGAAAACCGGCGCAAAACTGCCTTCCGTTACCTTCCATACCCGCGTTCGGGATGAAGCAATCGGAGGACCCAACCCGTTCCGTTGGGAAGACAAAACAACCGCTGATTACTTCGCAGGCAAGCGCGTCATCCTGTTTTCCCTGCCCGGTGCGTTTACGCCCACATGCTCGACCTACCAACTGCCCGGTTTCGAAAACGGCTATGCCGATTTCACTGCCAAGGGCATCGATGAAATCTACTGCATGTCTGTGAATGACAGCTTTGTCATGAACAAATGGGCGCAGGATCAGGGCCTTAAAAACGTCAAAGTTATCCCTGACGGTTCAGGCGAATTTACCCGCAAAATGGGCATGCTGGTCGACAAGGAAAACCTGGGATTTGGCATGCGTTCGTGGCGCTACGCTGCCATCGTAATCGATGGTGTGGTCGAAGCCTGGTTCGAAGAGCCCGGCCTGATGGACAACTGCCCAGAAGATCCCTATGGCGTTTCGTCCCCGGAAACCCTGATGAAGCACCTGGAAGAAGCCAAAGAACCGGCACTGGCATAACAATTGTCAGGCTGACGTATCAAGGGCTCGCCTCTGGCGGGCCTTTTTTAATGGCGGGTCGCGGTTACGATATCTTCACCAACACGCCGAATAACGTCGGCCAGACTGTCGAACCAATCTTCATGCCCTGTAGAAAGGCGTCGGACCAACCCCACCGTTCGTGCAGGCTGCGGCGCCCCGAACCGCATGAGCTTGAGCCCCGGAACAGCTTCGGTTTCCGAGCGGGCCGCGAGTTCAGGCATGAGTGTCAGACCGAACCCTTCGGCAACCAGTCGCGACAGGGTCGCCAGTGAGGACGCCCCCATATTGATCAAACCGCTGCTTCTGTCCTGACCACAGACCTCAAGCGCCTGATCCGTCAGGCAATGCCCGTCATCCAGCAACATCAACTGCGCGGTCTGCAAATCGACCGGGCGCAAGGCATCAGGGTCGGTGCGCACCGTCCCAAGACGCCCCACGCTGCCGGCAAGCAGAAAGCGATCCTCGAAAAGCGGCAATTCAAACAATTCGTTGCCGCCAGCTGGCAAGGCCATCACACCGGCATCGATTTCCCCGGCCCGCAGCATGGCCAGCAAGCGCTCGGTCCGTGCCTCGCGGATCTGCACCCGCAAGGAGACATCTGCCGTGCGCAACCCGGCAAGCACACCAGGCAAAAGATAAGGCGCAATTGTCGGAATGATCCCAATCGCCAAGGACCGATGCCCAACGGAATGATCCTTGGCGAACTGGTCCAGCCTGTCTGCCGCGCCAAGCACCTGACGGGCGTAGTCCAGCACATCGCGTCCCAATGGCGTCAGCAGGATGTCACGCGCCTGACGTTCGAACAGCGGGCCGCCCAACGTTTCTTCCAACGCTTTGATTTGAACCGACAGCGCTGGCTGCGAAACATGGCAGACCTGCGCCGCACGGCCAAAATTGCGCTGATCCGCCACCGCATTGAAATACTGAAGCTGTCTGAGGGTAAAATTCATAGGCAATTCCTATCACTACCCCCTGAAACCTCAACTGCGAATTATGGAATTTCTACCCAATTAGGCGAGTTTTCTCTGCTTGATCTTCGTAATGGCGCTTTAGACGTTGCAAGGCGATGCGCAACACGATCTTCCCGGAACGCGCCGACCACCCCATGCGTTTTTCGGCTAATTCGAGCCCCTCAAGGTAACAGCAGCACCGCAGTGCCACGTCGCTTAACCCCGGTCCCAGATCCGACAGGGCACGTTCAACCCGAGCGCGCGCGTCTGACGATCCCTGGCCTGCATACGTTCCATTTGCGAAACTTCCCCGCCCCCCGGCCGTTAGAAAGTGATCCCAGTTTTGGGCAACCTGCGGACCGATCTGCGACAGTTCAAAGTCTTCGCGCAGCCGTTCGCCAGCGCCGACCAGAGTTTCGTCGAGAAAGGGCTTTCCGTCCTTGTCCCGCCTGCGCGCCAACGCGATCAGCGGACTTTCGGCAGCACTGTACCGAATACGTCTGGCGCCGTGCGACGACCTGCCCTGTCTTTGTTCGCCATGCGCCTGAAACGGCGATTGCGCCTCGGCCATGCCGAACTCGTTTCTGGCGCGGGCTTTGTTCTCGGCCTCGGCGATCAGTTGGCTTAAGGCCGACCGCCCAGAGGAAGAGATGCGATACCGGGAAATACGGCCGGGATTGTCGCAGGATATCCAATCATTCAGAGCCAGCGCTTGCGCAATCGTGCAATCGACGATTGCGGTTCTTGCGGTCCCGCTGTCGCCGGTATCCCGAACGACCACAGCCTTGTCCATCTCTTCCGCCACAGCCAGAACCGCGCCGGTTTCACAAAGGCGACGCAAAATTCGAAGAGCTTCGCGGTTAAACTCATCGTCCTTGCTTGTTGCATCGTTGGCCTGAATCCCCAAAGGCTCGTTCAGGGACCCAGCGCGCCCTTGTTGATCCGTGAAATGGACCTCTGCCAGCGCTTGCAGCGCAGCATCCACCAACGGATCGTCCCGGCGCATTTCAATACGTCGGATTTGCCTGAGTATGGTTGACGCATGGCACCCCACGGATCGCGCGATGTCGCGGATCGATTGACCGGTTTCGGTATGCGCCAGGTATCTCTGCGCCCCTTCAGGCACCCACGCCGGAATGGTGAAAGCCATGTTTTCTTGCATAGTCACTTGCCCTCGTCGACAAAACAATCGGTTCTCAATCGCCCCCGGTGAATGTGTTAACCAATCCTAACTAGAGCCGCTTTCGTTACTCGTTCGTTAACCCGGAGAGACAACAACCAGATTTGATTCAAAATCATAAACACTCATGAAGTCAGAGTTCGGAGGGAACCCGCACAAGGCAACACTCGTTTAGGTTGTGTGACAAATGGCTTTCTTCTGTTCAACCAAGGGATCACCGAAATGCAGGACCTGATGACCATGATTACAACGCTCCGCCGCCCACGCCTGTTGGCTCGGGCCGCAAAAATTGGGGCGCAGGAGTATGATCGGGATCGGCATCTTCAGCGTGTTCTGGGATACGGATCACTGCCCGGCACAGGGTCTGCGCTGGTTCGTTTGTTGGAATTGGAACGAGAGGTTAACGCCCAAAGACTGGCCGAAGACGCCGCCTATTCGTTGGTCCGCCACCTGGACCTGCTGATCGCGCTGTTGGGCGAGGCGCAACTGTTCAAAGCCAGTCGCGCCGCGCAATATCAATGATCAGGTGAAGGCATCCGGCATGGAAGCTTTCTTTTCCGCCACGTATGCGTTCAATGCTTCGTTGACGGCGGGATCGAGTTGCGGTTGCTGGTAGTTGGCCAGCAGATGCTCGACCCGCGACGTGGCCAATTGGCGTGTGTCGCGCCCGCCTTCGTCTTCCCAGGTCTCGAAGGGTTTGTAATCCAGAACATCGGACTTCCAGAACGCTTCTTTGAAATTCGCCTGCGTATGGGCGCAGCCCAGATAGTGGCCGCCGGGGCCAACCTCGCGGATCGCATCCATCGCCTGCGCATTCTCATCATATGCCACGCCTTTGGCCAGGCTATGCAGAACACCCAACTGGTCGGCATCCATGACAAACTTTTCAAAATCGGCCACCAGACCGCCTTCAAGCCAGCCGCAGGAATGCAGCATGAAGTTCACACCAGACATCAGCCCCATGTTCAGCGAGTTCGCGGTCTCATAGGCCGCCTGTGCGTCAGGCAGTTTCGAGCCGCAGAACGACCCGGCCGAGCGGAACGGCAGATTCAGACGTCGCGCCAACTGGCCCGCTCCGTAGGTGACCAACGAAGCCTCAGGTGTACCAAAGGTCGGTGCACCAGAGTTCATGTCGATCGACGACACAAAGGCACCAAAGATTGCAGGTGCACCCGGGCGGATGATCTGACTATAGGCCACGCCGGCCAGAACTTCGGCCAGAACCTGCGTCAGTGTCCCCGCAATCGAAACCGGTGCCATCGCACCGCCCACGATAAAGGGCGAGATGATGCAGGCCTGATTGTTCTTCGCATAAACCTCAAGCGCGCCCATCATCACATCGTCGAAGGTCATCGGCGAGTTGATGTTGGTCAGCGAGGTCATCACCGTGTTTTCCTGAACGAACTCTTTGCCGAACAGAATCTCGCACATCTCAACCGAATCCTGCGCGCGGCTGGGATCGGTGACCGAGCCCATGAACGGCTTGTCCGACAAGGTCATGTGCGCCATCAGCATGTCCAGGTGACGCTTGTTCACCGGAACGTCGGTGGGTTCGCAAACAGTCCCGCCCGAATGGTGCAACCACTTGGACATATAGGCCAGTTTCACGAACTTGTTGAAATCTTCCATAGTCGCATAGCGACGGCCACCTTGCGCGTCCCGCACAAAAGGCGGGCCGTACACCGGGGCCAGAACCAGATTACGGCCACCGATGACAACCGATTTTTCGGGGTTACGGGCGTGCTGCGTGAATTCGCTGGGCGCGGTTTTGATCAGCTGACGTGCCAGACCACGCGGAATGCGGACGCGTTCACCATCGACATCGGCGCCAACATCTTTCCAGCGCTGCAACGCGGCTGGGTTGTCGACAAAGTTCACGCCGACTTCGGCTAGAATGGTTTCCGCATTGGTTTCGATGATTTCCAACGCTTCTTCGTTGAGAACCTCGAAGTTCGGAATATTCCGTTCGATGTATTTCGCCGTTTCGATGCGAACCGCGGTACGTTCGGCCCGGCGGGCGGCGCCACCGCCACCTCTTGCCCGACGCCGGGTGTTTGCCTCTGCCATGAGAAGATCCCGTCTAATGATTGAGTTGATCAGTTTGTTACAGCAAGCATTTGGGGCAATGCATCTAATTTACGGCGCTATAGGGGGAAAAGCGACATCTGCATAAACCAAAACCGTCAGGCACTTGCTCTGATCAGTAAAGTTCCTTCTCCATCAGGATGGTCTTTCCGCTCACCTCTTTCTCGTGCCAGCCCAAGTAGTGGTACATGGAGACTGTCGCTCGCATCAATTTGTGCGTTCGCAACCTGAGCTTAGTGGCGCCCGTTCCGTTGGCTTCTTGTTCAGCTAATTCGATCAACCGCCTCGCCAACCCTGCCCCTTGTGCCTTTGGCGATACGGCAAGGTTAAAGATCATCACCGCAGAATCGACCTGGTCAAAAACAATAAACCCGACGATGTCTTCATCCTTCGCGGCAACCCAGGCCTGATGCGCGGCGATGTCGTCGCCAACGCCGTCCGTGACATCGGGCAGATCAGGAATATCGCGCAATGCCTCCGCATAGGCCGCCGCAATGCAGGTTGTGACCGCTTCGGTATCAGCAGCACTTGCGCGGCGTAGTACGATCTCGGGCATCTCGCGCTCTTTCTGTATTATCCTGAGGCTCAATTGCACAAATGACGTCATAGCGCTTGCACATGCAAGGCTTGCGACCTAATAGCCAACCATGACCCAAGACACCCATGACCGCCTTCTGATCATCGACTTCGGCAGCCAGGTTACGCAGCTTATTGCGCGCCGCCTGCGCGAGCTGAATGTCTATTGCGAAATCCACCCCTATCAAAAAGTCACAATGGACTTTGTGCAGGAAATGGCCCCGAAGGCCGTGATATTCTCGGGCGGTCCTGACAGCGTGACACGTGAGGGTTCGCCCCGTGTACCGCAAGAGATCTTTGATTACGGCGTTCCAATCCTTGGTATCTGTTACGGCCAACAGGTGATGATGCACCAGCTGGGCGGCAAAGTTGAAAGCGGACACGGCACGGCCGAGTTCGGGCGTGCGTTTGTTACCCCGCAGGCAAAGCTGGATATTTTGGAAGGCTGGTTTTCGGACGGTGACGAGCAGGTCTGGATGAGCCACGGCGACCATGTCAGCGAAATCGCGCCCGGCTTCACCGTTTACGGCACCTCACCCAACGCACCTTTCGCGATTACAGCGGACAGCGACCGTCACTTCTATGCGGTTCAGTTCCACCCTGAAGTTCACCACACACCCAAGGGCGCAAAACTGTATGAGAATTTCGTCAAGCTGGCCGGGTTCAAGGGCGATTGGACCATGGGTGCCTATCGCGAACAAATGATCGAAAAGATCCGCGAGCAGGTCGGCGACAAAAAGGTCATCTGCGGTCTGTCCGGTGGTGTCGACAGCTCGGTTGCGGCGATCCTGATCCACGAGGCAATCGGTGATCAGTTGACCTGCGTTTTCGTGGACCATGGCTTGCTGCGCAAGAACGAGGCCGAAGAAGTCGTCGGCATGTTCCGCGATAATTACAACATCCAGCTGATCCACGCGAACGAAAGCGATCTGTTCCTTGGTGAGCTTGAAGGCCAAAGCGACCCCGAGACCAAGCGCAAAATCATCGGCAAGCTATTCATCGACGTATTCCAGAAACACGCCGACACCATCGATGGTGCAGAGTTCCTTGCGCAAGGCACGCTGTATCCAGACGTGATTGAATCGGTGTCCTTCTCGGGCGGCCCATCCGTCACGATCAAGTCGCACCACAATGTTGGCGGCCTGCCCGAAAAGATGGGACTGAAACTGGTCGAGCCGCTGCGCGAGCTGTTCAAGGACGAAGTCCGCGCGCTGGGTCGCGAGTTAGGCCTGCCCCAGAGCTTTATTGGCCGCCACCCCTTCCCCGGTCCCGGTCTGGCGATTCGCTGCCCCGGTGAGATCACCCGTGAAAAGCTGGACATCCTGCGCGAAGCAGATGCGGTCTATATCGACCAGATACGCAAACACGGCCTTTACGATGACATCTGGCAAGCCTTTGTGGCCATCCTGCCCGTGCGTACTGTAGGCGTCATGGGCGACGGCCGCACCTATGACTACGCTTGTGCCCTGCGCGCGGTGACATCGGTGGATGGCATGACTGCCGATTACTATCCGTTCAGCCACGAGTTCCTTGGCGAGACGGCCACTCGGATCATCAACGAGGTCAAAGGCATCAACCGATGCACCTATGACATCACATCAAAGCCACCCGGAACCATCGAGTGGGAATAATGCGAAAGCCGGGCTCTGTCCCGGCTTTTTTGTTTTTCACGCCGTGAAGAAATCGATAGCAATCAAATTGGTATAACCAAAAGCTACAGGCGCCCGGATGGAAACGGCCAGACCACAGATCGGCAAGGCAGCGCTCTGGATGACCGGGGCGATTGCCTCATTCTCGTCCATGGCAATCGCGGGCCGTGAACTGAGCGTGACCCACGACACGTTCGAAATCATGTTCTACCGCAGCCTCGTCGGCATCTGCGTGGTCGCCCTGATCCTGACTCTGACTCGAAAGTGGCACCAGGTTTCGACCGAACGGATCGGCTTGCACGGCATCCGGAACGTATTGCATTTCACCGGGCAAAACCTCTGGTTCTATGCGGTCAGCGTCATTCCGTTGGCACAGGTGTTTGCGCTGGAGTTTACGCAGCCGATATGGGTCATACTGCTGTCTCCACTTCTATTGAAAGAGCGCCTGACGACCGTGCGCATGTTATCGGCGCTGATCGGATTTGCCGGAATTCTACTGGTCGCCCGGCCGGGCACCGTGCCTCTCAGTGCAGGTGTGATGACCGCTGCTATGTCCGCTGTTTTCTTCGCCTTAACAACGATATCGACAAAGTCCCTCACTCGTTTTGCCAGCATCGGATGCATCATGTTCTGGCTGACAGTAATGCAAGCCGTGCTGGGGCTGGTCGCATCGGGTATCGACGGACAAATCACCCTGCCCTCGGCAAGCACAGCTCCGTTTTTGTTACTGGTGGGACTGGCCGGGCTGCTGGCGCATTACTGCATCACAAATGCGCTGGCGATTGCCCCGGCAACCGTTGTGGTGCCGTTTGACTTTGCACGCCTGCCCACAATCGCGGTCATAGGTATGGTTCTGTATCACGAACCGCTGGATCACTGGACCCTATTAGGCGCTGCGGTAATTTTCGTAGGTATTTTCCTGAACGTTCACGCCGAGAATCGTAACAGTTTGGCAACACCTCTACGCGACACTCAACACAAGTAACGCACGGTCACCAGTTGACGATAAGGTAAAGCTCAAGAAAATATCGAGCACCACAATGCAGGTCAGTCCGCACCACATTTCAACAGGCGCTGACCTCCAGGAGACCTAGAGGGAGGAACTAATGAAAAAAGCGCTTCTACAGGCGTGTGCGGTATGCGTTGGCGCAACCGGTGCTTACGCAGGCGGTCTTGATCGCAGCGGCCAGGGCGTCAACATTCTGTTTGAGGAAGGTTCTGTTGTTCAGTTCCGTTTGGGTTACGCAAACCCCGACGTGAGCGGTGAGCAGAACGGTGTTGATTCCGGAAACATCGCCAAAAGCTTCTGGACACCACACCTAGCATACAAGCATTCGTTTACCGATCAGTTGGACTTTGCTCTCATTTATGATGAACCGTACGGTGCCGATGTCGAGTACCCGTCGAACTATCCTTTGTCGCAGAACCCCTTGGCCGCTTTTGGTGGTCGCACCGACGTTTTGCGCGCTAAAGCGGATGTTGATGCGATTACTGCCCTGGTGCGTTACAAGTTCGATGGCGGCTTCAGCGCAATCGGCGGTATTCGCGCACAGCGGGCCAAGGCAACCGTTGCTGTCCCGGTTGTAGCCGGTTACGAATTTGAATCCGGCTCTGAGGTTGACTTCGGATACGTCGTAGGCGTCGCATGGGAACGTCCCGAGATCGCGGCACGTGTCGCACTGACCTACAACTCTAAAATCACGCACGATTTCGACTCGACAGAGTCCATCAACCGGAGACCACCGCCCGTCCCCGCACCGCTTGTGACCGCACAGACCGAAACCGAGGTTGTGACGCCTCAATCGGTGAACCTGGACTTCCAGACCGGTGTGGCACCAAAAACGCTGCTGTTCGGCTCGATCCGCTGGGTTGACTGGCCGCAGACAGTTCTGGCACCGCCCGTTTATACTGCCGCTGCACAACAGAACCTGGTTGACTATGCGGACGATACCTTCACCTACACACTGGGTCTTGGCTACAAGTTCACCGAAGAGTTTTCTGGCGCGATCTCTGCGGGCTATGAAACGTCCTCAGGTTCCACTGTTTCGAACCTCGGCCCCACCGACGGTTTCTGGAGCCTTGGCGTAGGTGGTACATACACCTTTGAACAGGCGCAGATTTCTGGCGGCATCCGCTATACCGATATCGGCGATGCGACCACCACCACAGGTGGCGAATTCTCGGGCAACTCAGCATGGAGCGTCGGTCTGCAGCTCACTTACACGCTGAATTGATCCCGCTACCAATCCACTAACAAACCCCGCCACTTTTGGCGGGGTTTTTCTTTGCGCATGTTTCGGGTCGAACATCGCCGCGGGGAATGCGAGAACAGGCTATGGAACCTCAAAAACACCTGTCTCTAAGGGCTTGGGCCGAACTGTTACTTCTGGGCGTGATTTGGGGCGCATCCTTTATCTCGATCCGCGTCGCATTGGACACGATCCCGGTCATGACCTCGGTTCTGCACCGCGTTTTCTGGGCGATGCTGGCGCTCTGGATCGTTGTCTGGGTTAAAAAGCTGAGTGTTCCTACCAGTCCGCGCATCTGGGGCGCATTCCTGATGATGGGGTTGTTGAACAATGCCATCCCATTCTCGCTTATGGCTTGGGGGCAGCTTTACATCGAAACTGGCCTAACCTCGATCCTGAACGCAGCAACCGCCGTCTTCGGCGTCCTGATCGCCGCTATGTTTTTCAAGGACGAGAGGTTGACCCTTGCTCGTGGTGTGGGCGTCGGTCTGGGGTTTCTGGGTGTAGCAACTGCAATTGGCCTCAAGAATTTCGCGACTTTCAACCTTCAAAGCGTTGCCCAACTGGCAATCATCGCAGGAACAGTTTCTTACGCGTTGGCCAGCGCCTGGGCCAGAATCAAGTTGTCTGGCTTGTCTCCCATAGTTGCCGCAGCTGGCATGCTGACCGGCTCAACCATTCTGATTTTGCCTGTTTCCCTCGTGGTCGACGGGCTTCCCGTTTTGAACTTGCCGGCGATCACGTGGGCGGCCATTGCCTATTACGCCCTGATCGCAACAGCCGGAGCGTACTTGCTGTACTACCGCGTTCTTGCCATGGCCGGGGCCGGAAACCTGATGTTAGTAACGCTTGTCATACCGCCAGTCGCCATCGTTTTAGGCACACTGGTGCGCGACGAAACCTTACCGCCGCAGGCCTTTTTGGGCTTTGCCGTGCTGGCGATCGGGTTGTTGATTCTGAACTGGTCCCGCTCACGTGATTGACGCCGCCCCCTGCCCGTTTTAGCTAGGTCAGAAAAAGGGACAGCGGACAATGATCTACAGCTCGGCAAAGGACTGGCGCGAAGCGGCCCGGAAAAAAGTGCTGTTCTTCGGCATGTCTGGGCTGGGTAAGACCTATGTGTCGAACGTGCTGCGCGATTCCGGGGACTGGTTCCACTACTCGATCGACTACCGCATCGGCACCCGGTACATGGGCGAATACATCATCGACAACGCCAAGGCCGAGGCGATGAAAATTCCATTCCTGCGCGACCTGTTGCTGTCGGATTCGATCTATATCGGCTCAAATATCTCGTTCGAAAACCTGACACCGGTTGCGACCTATCTGGGCAAACCGGGCAACCCGGCGCACGGCGGGCTTGAGCTTACTGAATATCGTCGTAGGCAGGAACAGTTCCGCCTTGCTGAGATCCACGCCCTGTTGGACACCGAGTATTTCATCGACCGCGCCAAGCGTTTGTATCAATACCCGAACTTCATCTGTGATACCGGCGGGTCAATTTGCGAATGGGTCGATCCTGAGGACCCGGCTGATCATGTCTTGTCCGAGCTGTCCCGCCAAACCCTGATGATCTGGATTAAGGGCGATGAGGACCACACCGCTGAACTGATCCGCCGTTTCGATAAGGCCCCCAAGCCGATGTCCTATCAGGCAGAGTTTCTGACCCGGGTCTGGGACGAATACCTCACCGAACATGGTTACGCACCCGAGGACGTCGACCCGGACGCCTTTATCCGCTGGACCTATGCCCGTGCCTTGGCGCACCGCCAACCGCGCTATCAGGCCATGGCGGACAATTGGGGTGTCACAGTCACCGCTGATGACATGCACAAGGTTCGCGATGCGGGTGATTTCGATGAGTTGATCGAACGCACCCTTGAGACCCGGGCAAAGCGGGCTTAATTACCGCCTCTACACAGTAACTCCAAAGGCTTGCACCTAATGCCGATCAAGATCCCTTCCGACCTGCCCGCTTACGACGTTCTCACCAAAGAGGGCGTCATGGTCATGGCTGCGGATCAGGCGATGCGTCAGGACATCCGCCCCTTGCGGATTGGTATGCTGAATCTGATGCCCAAAAAGATTCAGACCGAAAACCAGTTCGCGCGCCTGATTGGTGCCACGCCTCTGCAGATTGACCTGTCGTTGATCCGCATGACCGAACATCGCACCAGAAACACCGCCGCTGATCACATGGCCGAATTCTATCAACCGTTCCAAGAGGTTAAGGATCAGAAATTCGACGGCCTGATCATCACGGGCGCGCCAATCGAGCATCTGGAGTTCGATGACGTCACATATTGGGACGAAATGACCGAAGTATTCGAATGGACGCAGACGAACGTCCATTCCACCTTTGGCGTCTGCTGGGGTGGGATGGCGATGATCAACCATTTCCACGGCATCGACAAACAGGCGCTCGATGCCAAGGCGTTTGGTTGCTATCGGCACCAGAATCTGGCCCCTTCTTCCCCGTTTTTGCGTGGGTTTTCCGATGATTGCGTGATCCCGGTCAGCCGCTGGACCACAATGAACCAATCTGAGATCAACAGCGCGCCCGGCCTGACGACATTGTTGGGAAGCGATGAGGTCGGCCCCTGTCTGGTCGAGGACCCTTCGCATCGTGCGATCTATATCTTCAACCATTTCGAATATGACAGTGATACGTTGAAGCAGGAATATGATCGCGATGTCTCGAACGGGACACCCATCAACGTGCCGATGAACTACTATCCAGACGACGATCCATCACAACCGCCGCAAAACAGATGGCGCAGCCATGCGCATCTACTTTATGGCAATTGGATCAACGAGATTTACCAGTCCACACCGTTCAACATGGAAGACGTTGGTCATTAAAGTTCTGATATTCCTTGGCCTCGTCCTATCGGGTCTGATTCTGCTCACAGTCTGGCGCGCAGCACAGAATGAGGCTGAGGCTGAGGCTCGGTTTCCCCCCGAGGGTGAAATGGTGATGGTCGACGGTATCGCCGTCCATGCGGTGGTCATGGGCGACGGCCCCGATGTGGTTCTGATCCACGGATCCAGCGGTAACACCCGTGACATGACCTTTGCTCTTGCACCGATCCTGGCCGAGAACTTCCGTGTAATCGTGTTCGACCGACCCGGTCTGGGCTATAGCGATAGCTTCAATCCGGACGGCGAAACCATTGAAGAACAAGCGTTAATCCTGCAAAAAGTCGCTGCCCAATTGGGGGCGGAAAAACCTATTGTTGCAGGGCAAAGCTATGGCGGATCGGTATCGCTGGCTTGGGCGGTCACCCGGCCCGACAACATTTCTGCCCTTGTTTTGATCGCACCGGCTGCAATCCCGTGGGAGACGCCGCTGGACGGTTTCAACAAGCTGGCGTCGACTGAGGCCGGCAATACGCTGGCCCTGCCGCTGATCACCGCGTTCGTTCCCGAATGGTACGTGGAAAAAGCGTTGGACAAGGTCTTTGCCCCGCAGACGGCACCCGAGGGATATTCACAGCACTTCGGCCCCGGCCTGACAATGCGACGCGCCTCGATGCATGCGAATGCCAAGCAGCGGGCCAATCTGTTGGATGAAGTTCGCGCCCTGCAACCCCGCTATGGCAAAATTACCGTACCGACCGAAGTTGTTCACGGAACGGCTGACACCACTGTCAAATTTGCCTGGCATGCAGAACAACTGGTCGACCAAATCCCTGACGCGGAACTGATCGAGCTTCCGGGTATTGGTCACATGCCGCAGGTTGTGGCCGCCCCCGAGGTTGCCTTAGCAATCGACCGCGCCGCCGAGCGAGCGGGTTTGCGTTAAACCGCCAGCTAATCCATAGTAGGATATGGATTTTATGGCGAGGTAGCATATGGCCCGTTCGGACAAAGGTTCCATTGAAAAATACTTCCGTAGGGAAGCCCCGAAAGACATGCGGTCAGCCATTGAAAACGCGAAGAAAGACGACATCCTGAACCCGACCTATCCTTACGAAGAACGCATGAAGCGTAAGGATTACGAGAAAGAGATGGATTTGCTGCAGATCGAGCTGGTCAAAATGCAATCCTGGATCAGGGAAACGGGCGACCGCGTTGCGATCATTTTCGAAGGCCGCGATGCCGCCGGAAAAGGTGGTACGATCAAACGTTTTCGCGAGAACCTAAATCCACGCGGCGCCCGCAACGTGGCGCTCAGCAAACCCTCTGATACCGAACGCAGCCAATGGTACTTCCAACGTTACGTTCAACACCTGCCTGCGGCAGGCGAAATCGTGTTCTTTGACCGCAGCTGGTACAATCGCGGTGTGGTCGAAAACGTCTTTGGTTTTTGCGAACCCGAAGAACGCGAACGTTTTTTCAGGCAAGTTCTGCCGCTTGAAACCGGACTGGTGAATGACGGGATCAAACTGTTCAAATTCTGGCTTAACGTCGGGCGCGCGGAGCAACTGAACCGCTTTCTGGCACGTGAGACAGATCCGCTAAAGCAATGGAAACTCAGCCCAATCGACATTGCGGGGCTTGGTAAGTGGGACGAGTACACGCAATCGATCTCGGAGACTCTGACCCGCAGTCACTCAGACCTTTGCCCTTGGACCATCATTCGCTCAGACGACAAAAAACGCGCCCGCATCGCGGCAATACGAACTGTTTTGCACGCGCTGGACTATGATGAAAAAGACAAGAAGGCTATTGGCAAGATCGATCCACTGATTTGCGGCGGACCCGAGGTGTTGGACGCGTGATGACATTTTCGCGCTACAATGCTGCCAAGGGTTGGACGAACCGGCAGGCGTGGATTATGTCTTGGTTCCCCAGAACTTAAACAAAAAGGCTCGTGACACAGGCATGGCGAAACGCGGGTATCACCACGGCAATCTCAAGCAAGCCCTGATCGAGGCCGCCCTTTCGCTGATTGAAGAAAAGGGACCGACCGGCTTTACCCTGTCCGAGGCCGCAAAGACCGCAGGCGTGACACCTGCAGCGGTATACAGGCACTTTCAGGGGCGCGAAGATCTGATCGCCGAGGCCGCCCGTCAGGGCTTTGAAATGTTCGCCGACCTGATGCAGTACGCATATGACACGGGCCAACCCTCGGCCTTGGCAGCGTTTGAGGCTACTGGTCGGGCCTATCTGGCGTTTGCCCGCAAGCACCCAGGGCACTACATCGCCATGTTCGAAAGTGGGATATCCGTAAACCGAACGCCTGAATTGGCGTTGGCCGCGAACCGGGCCAAGAGCGTGCTGGAAAAAGCAGCCGCAGATCTTTCGCAACACATCCCGCCAGAGAAACGGCCACCTGCGTCGATGTTCAGTGCCCATATCTGGGCGATGAGCCATGGTGTTGTTGAGCTTTATGCGCGCAACACAGGCGCCAGCTCTCCCTTTCCACCAGAGGATCTGCTGGAAAGCGGTATCGGTATCTATCTGCGGGGTTTGGGCCTGGTGCCGCAGGACGATTGAGGTTCGAGCTAGAACCTGGGCCTTGGTGCCGGAACACTAAGGCCCGAGGTGACGTTAATCAGATCCATCTGCCCCATGCCCTTGATATCCACCGGCCCAATATCCGAGACTTGAAACTCGTCAATCAGCGCGTATTTCATTTCTTCTGGGGCGACGATATTCATTGGGTTTGCAAAGACTTGCAGGCGTGAAGCAATGTTCACGGCCGGACCAAACACATCGTAGACGTATTTCTGAATACCCACGACCGAGCCGACTGCAGGCCCCATTCCCAGACCGATCCGGGCCTGCCACTTATGCGGATGGCTTTCGTTGCGCCGTTCGAGGTAACGCAGGAACCGGACTGCGCAATGGGCCACGGCCGTCGCATGATCTGGAGTTGCGTCCGGCATACCCGAGACCGCCAGATAAGCGTCTCCGATGGTTTTGATCCGTTCGCAGCCATATTGTTCGACGATCCTGTCAAAGGCCGTGAAGACATCGTTCAACTCGCTGAGTGTCACAGTCGGGTCGGTTTTTGCCGCAAAATCCGTAAAGCCCACAAAATCCAGCATCACGACCGAGACCTGATCGTAGAGTTGCGGCGTAACGACACCAAAGGTCTTGAACTCTTCGTACACAGCGCGGGGCATGAGGTTCAACAGCAGCCGTTCGACCCGCTCTTTCTCGCGTTCCAATTCGCGCGTATTACGTTCGACCATGGTCGAATAACTGTCGATCATACTCTCAAGCTCGCGAATGCGGGTGATGTTCTGAAATTCAACCACCAACACCTGTTCGGAAAGGCCGTTGGCCAGGGAAACCGCGACTGCGAATATCAGCGTCCGGCGCTTGGGTTTGACCTGTAGCTCGGCCGAATAGCGCAGGCCGGATTGTTTAACGTCTTCAAGCTCTTTTGGATCAAGGTCGGGAAAATAATCCAACAGGGTCTGACCTTCGGCCGGTGCCCCAAACCACTCGGTAAATGGACCGTTGTGAAACACGAAACCCAAATCCGTAGCCCGCACAACAGCGACGCCGACACCGATCGCGCGGAGCAGCTGTTCGTTTATGGCCAGAATACTCATGCGGCGTCGCGTGCCACGATGATGGCTCGTTTTGACTCGATGGCATCAAGGGCAATTTTTATATGCGCGTCTTCCATTCCATGCATCGACAAGGCTTCGCTGAAAAGCGCAGCCATCTCATCAAAATCGGCGTGAGAGATGTTCAGGTGACGATGAACCGCCTCGATCCTGTCATCGCTAAAGGATGCAGGTCCACCAACCAGGGACGAAACGAACTTGGTCTGATGATCAATCAAACGGGGCATGTCTATGTCTTCGAAATGATCGCCGATCTGATCGGACTCCAACGCCATTTCGTAAAAGGTCATCACGATCCGCGAGATCGTTTTGAAACCACCGTATCTTTCGTAAATTGTCTGCCCCACGACACATAACCCAAACGTTATTCACCACTAACGTCACGAGATTATATCATATTGACAGTTTTGTTAACGCTTATGACGCGGATGCAACGCGGGATGTCCGTTTAGGTGGCGTTGGTGAGGCTTGAATTTACACGCTCAGATCGTCGGCGCAGGGGATGAACCCGACATATCCCCCCTGTTCCAGCAATCGCGTCTGCCCCCCCATGCGCCAATACAGCTTGCGCCGCGCCGCGACCAATTCCCGCCGAAGGCGGAACCAAAGCGGCCCCTTATCCAGCCCGCTGTTGGTTTTCTGGTCTTGGGATCGTTCGCTGACCTTCACCTCTTCGACCGTGTGATCTTGCTGTTTCGACCAGATCATCTGCACCCCAACAGCCGGAAAGCACTGATACATCCGCCAATCCGACCGTGGGATGGAGACGAAATCGTCCAGGTGATCCGAATACTTTTCGGACCAATTCAGCAGTTTCTGGCAGGCCCGCTGAGAAAGCACATAGGCGGCCGCACTCGGGGCCGTTTCCAGCATGGGCCGGACGGTGACGCCTGCGATATGCATCTCTGGCCCAAAACGAAGAGATTTGGGGGAATAGTCCAGCTTCAACATGTCAAAGGCATCTGGGTCCGCCATCAGTGCGGAAATCACAGATCCTGCCTGGATGGACATTTCGACGTCATCTTCGAAAATGGCCGCCGCTTGCAGGTTTTGATCCACGACCGCCTGCCATACTGCGCGATGGCTTTCGAAACAGGCGATTTCGCTTTGCGTCAATCCCCAGCGACTGCCCGATCCGGCAACATAGCCGCTGGCGTCCACAACTCCGGGTTTCTGGGCATCCGTCGCGCCAAACCGGGTGGCACCCACCAAGCCTGCATGATTGAACTGCGCTTCCATGAAGTCACGGCGCACTGGGACCCGATCCAGATTGATAAAAAAGGCACCCGTCTCTGGTGGCAGTTCGTGACGTCCCACGGTGTTTCCTTTCAAGCAGTTACGCCAGATACACACTGGCAAGGCGGACAATCAAGTCCGCGCTTGAGCAATATGTATCCGGTTTCGCCTATCCTGATTTAGAAGTCCCGATTAAGCTGCTCTGGGAAAACAATAAACAGGATTCTTGCAATGACGTCTCATGGATATTCCGGCGGTCGCCTGAACCTGCCGTTTGTGGGCATATCGACCTTTGGCAAAGCTCCGTACGTCGAGGATTGGGATCAAATCGATGCTGACGTCGCCGTCATGGGCGCGCCTTTTGATTTCGGAACTCAGTGGCGATCCGGCGCTCGGTTTGGACCGCGTGCGGTGCGCGAAGCTTCAACTCTGTTCAGCTTCGGCCATGCCGGCGCATATGACCATGAGGATGATGCCACTTACTTGGATGGCTCGGTCCGGATGGTCGATATCGGCGACGCGGATATCATCCACACCAAAACCGAAGAAAGCCACGCCAACATCCAGTTCGGTGTGGAAAAGATGCTGAACGCGGGCGCCCTGCCGGTTACCATCGGCGGAGATCACTCGGTCAATATTCCCTGCATCAACGCTTTCGAAAAGGATTGCGAGAAAAATGGACCCATCCACGTTGTTCAGATCGATGCACATCTGGACTTCGTAGACGAACGCCACGGCGTGACCGCGGGACACGGCAACCCCATGCGACGCGCGATTGAAAAGCCTTACGTTTCGGGCATGACGCAATTGGGCATCCGGAACGTGTCGTCAACCGCCAAAGAAGGATATGAGGACGCCCGCGCCCGCGGGTCGGACATTTTGTCTGTTCGGCAGGTGCGCAAGCTCGGTACGGATGGCGTGTTGGCGCGCATCCCGGAAGGCGCCCGGTATTATGTCACGATTGATATCGACGCATTCTGCCCGTCCATCGCCTCTGGCACCGGCACGCCCAGCCACGGCGGGTTCCAGTACTATGATGTCTTGGAGATAATTCAGGGGCTTGCGAAACGCGGAGACGTAGTCGGGATCGACCTTGTCGAAGTGGCTCCGAATTACGACCCGACCGAAAGCACGCAGATTCTGGCGGCTCAGGTTCTGCTGAACTTCATCGGGTTCATCTTTCACGAACGTGGCAAGAAGGGCTGATCGCCCTTCCTGCCAGATCAATTATGCACTGATCGTGTTGTGTTCAGGGCCATAGGGGAAGCCGGTAATGTTTTCGGCACCGGTTTCCTCGACCACCAGAATGTCGTGTTCCCGGTATCCGCCTGCACCCTTCTGACCTTCTGGAATCCACAGCATCGGCTCAATTGAAACGACCATGCCGGGTTCCAGAACCGTGTCGATGTCTTCACGCAATTCCAGGCCTGCCTCGCGCCCATAGTAATGGCTAAGGATACCGAAAGAGTGGCCGTACCCGAAGGACCGGTACTGCAGCAGACCCTCGTCGGCGAAGAAGCGGTTGATTTCCTCGCAGATCCCCGAGCAGGTCGCGCCGGGTTTAATCAGGCTCAGACCCAGCTCATGCGCGGCAACGTTGGCTTTCCAGATGCGCAGGCTATCGGCGTCGGGTTCGCCCAGAAACAGAGTGCGCTCCAGCGCTGTGTAATAACCTGAAATCATCGGGAAAGTGTTCAGGGATAGTATATCGCCCTTTTCTAACGCGCGCTTGGTGACCGGGTTATGTGCGCCATCCGTGTTCAAGCCTGACTGAAACCAAACCCATGTGTCGCGGTATTCGGCATCCGGATAGGCGCGGGCAATCTCAGCCTCCATCGCGTCACGTCCGGCCATGGCGATCTCGATCTCGGTCGCGCCTTCACGGATCGCGGCGTGGATAGCCGCGCCACCAACATCCGCAGTACGCGCGCCGCCTTTGATCAATTCGATCTCTTCGGCTGATTTCACCATCCGTGCAGCCATCGTATCAGCCGCGATATCGATCAGTTCCGGTGCACCCAACATGTCCAGCGCAGTGTCGCGCATTGCCAGGGTCATGTGGTCACCCTCGATACCGACCCGGCGGGCGGAGCCAATCAGGCTGGCTACAGCGCGCCAGTAATTGTTCCGCTTCCAATCGGTGTAGATCACGTTCTCTTCGACCGACCGGCGCCAGGGCTGCCCGGCGTCGATATTGGCCGAAACCGTGGTACAGGCATCCTGCGTTACAACACAGCCATAGGGGCGACCAAACGAGCAGTACAGGAAGCCCGAGTAGTAAGCGATGTTCTGCATCGACGTCAGCAGAACTGCGGGAATGTCCCGTGCCGCCATGGTCGCGCGTAGATTGGCAAGGCGACGGTCGTATTCCGCCCGGCTGAATGGCAACGGCGCTTTGTCACCGTTGTGGCAGGTGAAAAACTCGGGGCGGTTGTTCAGATCTTTCATCTTTGACTCTCCTCAACGCCGGACTGGCATCGCCCGGCCACAAGTCCCGGCGTTCAGGACGAGCGGCCTCGGGATCCGAGAGCCATGCACCCCGCGTTGCGTCACGACGCCATCGTGACCGGGGTACATGGTGAAATCGCTAAATCAGCTTTTGAGTCGCGTCAAGCCGGGGTGAGACCCCGCAGGCGTTCAGACCGCCGCCGCAGCAGTTCGACCGTGGTCAGCAGCGCGATCGAGATCACGACAAGGATGGTCGCAACGGCCAGAATGGTCGGGCTGATCTGTTCACGCAGGCCGGTGAACATCTGCCAAGGCAATGTCTTTTGGCTGGCTGATCCGACAAAGAGAACCACCACAACTTCGTCAAACGAAGTGATGAAGGCAAACAATCCGCCCGAGATTACACCCGGCAAAATCAGCGGCATCTGGATCTTGAAGAACGTCCGCACCGGACCCGCACCCATATTCGCAGCAGCCCGCGTCAGTGACTGGTCAAATCCGACCAGCGTTGCAGTCACCGTGATGATGACGAAGGGAATCCCCAGAACCGCGTGGGCCAGCACGACTTTCACATAGCCGACGAAGTTCTTGTTCATACCCAGCGTACCTTCCAAAAAGCGGCCGATGTCGCTGTAGAAAAAGAACATACCCGTGGCCGAGATGATCAGCGGAACGATCATTGGCGAGATCAGAATGCCCATGATGGCCCGACGCCCCGGAACATGCGACTGGCTGAGACCTATCGCCGCCAGAGTGCCCAGCGATACCGAAATGATGGTCGCAATTGGTGCGATGATCAGCGAGTTCTTGAAGCTACGCTGCCATTCATTGTTGGTGAAGAAGTCGCGGTAATGCTTCAGCGAATACCCTTCAGGGTCCAGACGCAGCATTTCGGGCGTAAAGGTGAAAAAGTCCTGCGCATTGAAAGACAGCGGCAGAACCACAAGGATCGGAGTGATCAGGAACACGAAGATTGCCCCGCAGATCACCCGGAAAGTAAAATGCCACAACACCTGACCAGCCGTCATGTAAGGCAGCAATTTTTGCCGATAGCGCCCCTCGTAGAGCCAGAAGATGAAGAAGGCAAAGAACCACCCCGCCAGCAGCCCGACGATCAAGCCCGTAATGCCTGCAAAGAAAAATCCAATTGCAGCAAGACCCAGTATCGTAATCCAGCGCGCAACGCGTTCGTTGTCCAGCACGTTGATATACAACCATGCCAGCCCTGCCATCAAAGCAGCGCCGATCAGAATGCCCAGCAGAACGTTGTCCTGCCCGGCTCCGACGAACATGCCCAGAAATCCTCCGGCGATTGCGACAGCCGGCAGAACCACCGACAACGGTTTGCGGGATATTGGTGTAAGTGCAGCCATATTCTTTATCCCAGCTTGACGTTATCAATGCCGACGATCTTGTCGTAGCACCAGTAGAGTAGAAGAACGACCGCCAGCAGGATCGTCCCCAGCGCCGCAGCCAGTCCCCAGTTCAGAGAGGATGAGATGTGGTACGCAATCCGGTTCGAAATGAAGACACCTTTGGTGCCGCCAACGATCTCGGGCGTGATGTAGTACCCGATGGCAAGAATGAATACGAGGATCGAACCCGCGCCGATACCCGGTATCGATTGCGGGAAGTAAATCCGCCAGAAAGTCGTCCAGTTTGTCGCGCCCATGGATTTGGCCGCACGGGTATAGTACGGCGGAATCGTCTGCATGACCGAATACATCGGCAGGATCATGAACGGCAGCAGGATATGCGTCATCGCAATGATCGTGCCGAATTGATTGTTGATGATCACCAGCCTCGCATCATCGGCAACAAAGCCCAGCCAGACCAGCGTTTCGTTGATCACACCCTGCTGCTGCAACATCACTTTCCAGGCGGAGGTGCGCACAAGCAGCGAGGTCCAGAATGGCAACAGCACCAAAATCATCAGCATGTTTGAAGCCCGCATCGGCAGATTGGCGAGCAGGTAAGAAACTGGATAGGCCAGCAGAATACAGGCCCCGGTAATGATCAGCGACATGAACAATGTCCGGCCGAACAGCTTGATGAGGATGCGCTTATCTTCGGGTTGCGCTTGCGCCCCTTCGGGTGTGCGCTGCATATCAATAGCGTTCAGAAAGTATCCATTGGTGATCGGCACCGCGTGCGTCTTGATCACGCGCCACGTGTCCACGTCCCCCCAGCCATCGTGAATTTCGATCAATTTTTCCTTGAACGGGGCGTCAGCTTCCGGATCCAACCGCTTGATTTGGCGTCCAGATTTTCGGAACATCGACGACATTCCCGTCTGTTCGTAATTCAAGCGGGTACCTAGTCTTGTGTGTTGCTTGGCGTCAACGGCAACAACCATGTCGCGAATAAATGCTTCATACAAAGCTTCGTCCGGCAATTCCCCGCTCTCGGCGTCCCATTGCTGTAACTCAACGACTGTCAAAGGAAGTGTCTCTGAGACAATCCCGTTTTCGACCGATCGGAATAGCATGGAAATGATAGGTATGACGAATGATAGCAGTACAAATAGCAAAAGTGGCGCAACCAGAGCCAACGCCCGCAATTTACGCCGACGCAATGAACGCGCCAGTGATTTCTTCAGCGGCGTACCATCTGCCGCCAACATCGGACCTGATTGAGTTGCGTCGCTCATCTGCGTTCCCTGATTTTTTGACGCCGGGGCCTAACTTGGCCCCGGCTGGTTTTTTGGTTCAATCAGCGATTACTTCGCCAGCCAAGCCTGGAACTTTGCTTCGATATCATCACGATAGTCAGCCCAGAACTCGTAGTTGTACAGGAACGTGTTCTTGGCGTTCTCGGGATCGGTCGGCATGTGAGGTGCCATGTCGATGCCCAGGTCCGCGTGCTGACCCACCAGCGGCGCCGAAGATGCACGTGCCGGACCGTACGAGATGTACTTGGCCTGATCCGCCAGGCGCTGCGTATCGGTTGCGAACATGATGTAGTCCAGCGCGCGCTTCTGACGCTCTTCGCTCAGACCAGCAGGAATAATCCAGCCGTCCAGATCAAATATCTGAGCATCCCACAGCATTGCAACGGGTTGCTTCTGCTCTTCGATCACGCTGAACAGGCGACCGTTATAGGTCGAACCCATGATGATCTCGCCGTCCGCCAGCAACTGCGGCGTGTCCGCGCCTGCAGACCACCAGACAACGTTGTCTTTGATGGTGCCTAGCTTGGCCAGGGCCTGATCCTGCCCTTCCGGAGTCGCCAGCACGTCATAGACGTCGTCTTTTACCACGCCGTCACAAATCAGAGCCCATTCCATGTTGTTGATGGCACGCTTTTCAAGTGAACGCTTGCCTGGATAGGCTTCCAGATCGAAGACTGCGCAAACATCCGACGGCGGTGTGTCACCCACCAGATCCGTACGATACCCGAATGTAGTCGAGTAAACGATTTGCGGAATGAAACACTCGCTGACAAGCAAGTCACCGAAATCATCAGCAGCCGAGGTTCCGTCGGGTGCCGGTGCCAACATGGTGTCCGGATCGATTTCCAGCGCCAGGCCTTCGTCACACAGACGAATTGCATCTGCCGCCACAACGTCGACCACGTCCCAGGTGATGTTGCCTGCTTCGTTCATCGCACGCAGTTTAGCAACCGCCTCAGCCGAGCTGTCGTCGTTCAGGATCGTGACGCCGCTCTTCTCGGAATAGGGCTCATGATATGCTTTCAGCTGCGACTTGGAGTAAGCTCCGCCCCAAGAGACAATAGTCATTTCCTCTGCGGATGCAGCGCCGGCAACTGCCGCGATAGCACCTGCCATAATAGTGGTTTTTGTTACTTTCATCGTTAACTCCCTGTTATTCCCGTTAATTTTGATCTTTTTGGTTGGGCCACGGGGTAACCCACCCATGCCTTTCCCCGCGCACTTTCGTGTCGTGAACGGGCTGTTCCCTGATCAGGCGTCCAATGCCCGGCAGTCGCGCGCAAGCCAGCCGATTTCGACTTCCTGGCCCGGTGACAGCTTGATAGCGTCCGGGGCGTTTCGCGTCTTGATTATAAAGTCGTCATTCCCGGCAACCGACAGACGGAAGCGGAAGACATCGCCCATGTAAATGAACTCTTTCACCGTTGCCTTCAGTGTATGCGCATCGGCGTGCAGGCGATCCTTGTTGAATTCCACCCGCTCAGGCCGGATTGACACTTTGGTCCGATCACCTGCCGCGTGGACATTGACCGGCTTGGCGTCAATTTCAGATCCGTCATCCAGCGCCACAACACATTCGTCGCCGTTGATTGATTTAACAACGCCTTCCAATGTATTGTTTTCACCAATGAACTGGGCAACGAAACTGTTTTCAGGCTCTTCATACAGCAGATCCGGCGGCGCAAGCTGTTGAATGCGCCCATCGTCGAATACCGCAACGCGATCTGACATTGTCAGCGCCTCGGTCTGGTCGTGGGTCACGTAGACCGTCGTAATCCCAAGTTCATGGGCCAGACGCGTGATTTCAAACTGCATATGCTCACGCAGCTGTTTGTCGAGCGCGCCCAAAGGTTCATCCATCAGCACCAGCTCGGGCTCGAACACCAGCGCACGTGCAAGGGCAATCCGCTGCTGCTGACCCCCAGACAATTGCGCCGGTCGACGGCTGCCAAAGGCCCCCATCTGCACCATATCAAGCGCCCGGCGGACCTTTTCTTCTCTTGCGTCCTTGCCAATTTTCCGCACTTCCAGAGGGAACGACAGATTTTCTGCCACCGTCATATGCGGAAAAAGAGCGTAATTTTGGAATACCATGCCGATACCGCGCTTGTGCGGTGGGATATTATTGATCGGTCGCCCGTCCAACATAATCTCGCCATGGGTGGCTGTTTCAAACCCTGCCAGCATCATCAGACAAGTTGTCTTGCCGGAACCCGAGGGCCCAAGCATTGTAAGAAACTCACCTTTCGGCATGGAAAGGTTAAGGTCTTTTACAACAAGGATCTCGCCATCATAAGATTTTTGGACATGCTGAAACTCGACGAACGCTGCGTCATTAGACATTTACCGATTAGTCTCCCCTGTGCAGTCCTTGCCTGCCCGGTTCATCCGGATCTCAAAGACCTGTCGAGGCCATTTAAGGACATGCGGGGTGCGACACGCAACCAAAATATGACACGTGGGTAACGATTAAAAAGGAGGCAGCAGAGTTTTCAGGCAGAATTCAACTTACGCATGTGCCACGCAAGGCTTTGGTTGCTGGAAAGCACCGGTTTTTTAAGGCGTTCCTGCACAATCGGAATAACATCAAAAGTTCTAAGATTCGTGCAGCTTAGAAAAACAGCTTCAACTGAATCATCCTGCCCAAGACTCACTGCAGCCTCAATCAGAGACTTCCGTGAAATCCGCGCTACTTTGGCCTCTTCGGCTTCGCCGAATGTGCCAAAAACATCCATCGAAATGCCATTTTGCGCAAATGCACTGCGTAAGGGATCGTTCACTTCTTCGATATATGGCGACAAAAGTGCAAACTTTGCTACGCCAAGTTCGTGGGCGCAGGCCGAGGCCGCGCGCAAAGGGTTTGTAACAATCGCCGCCTCGCAAGTTTTTTGAACCATTTGTTCAACCTGATCCGAGCCGATAACCGAGCTGGCAGAGGTGCAGCCATAACCAACAACACGATATGGTCGGGTCTTGGGCAACAAATCGGCAGCGGCAGGCAAGGCGGTTTCCATTTCCGCCAGAGTATCAGTCGTCACCTCTTTGCCGCTGGGAATTCTGGAGACGTAAATCGGACAGCTTCGATCAGAAAAATACGCGTTGAACTCCGGCTCAAGGGTCTCGTCTGTCTGCAAGACGATCAGGCCCATTGGGGGCGCTGCGGGATCATCTGCATCAACTGTATAAGGTAAACGCGTCATATCTCGGGCAACTCCATACCAGCGCGAGGGCTAAGAAAGCGGGGCTCTTCTTCGGTTATGACGATGTTTTCTTCGTGGACAAGGATCTTTCCACCCACGGCAATGCCCGGTTCAAGCGTCAGGACCATACCTGGTTCCAAAACTGTGTGGTCGGTTGGAATGAGGGATGGCCATTCTGTCAAAGACATCCCCAATCCATGCCCCAAGCGCCCTGCCCCAGTGTCAGCATCGTGGCGCGACAGCACAGAGTTCATCGCCTGAAACAAGTCGGCCGCCGTAGCGCCCGGGCGCGCAATCTCGAACGCCGCATCCGATGCTTCAATCAATGCACTATAGGCTGACTTAACCTGCGCGTTTGCGGGCCCTATCGACCAGTTGCGGTCGTAATCACTGAAATACCCATCCCAAACCAGGCCGGTGTCCAGCATCAGGACATCGCCTTGTTGCAGTTGCGTATCAGATGCCGGGGATATTACGTCAGTGTAACCGCCCTGTTCCGCACCGCCCGCGAGGTATGGAACCCAATCGGCCCCCTCGTCCAGACACAGCATTTGAAACCGGCGAAACACAGCATCCAACGCCACGCCTTCTTTGGCGATTTCGGGCACCCGCTGAAAGGCGCGTCCGGCGATGGCGCAAGCCGTTTCGATCTTTGCAATCTCCGCTGATGATTTCACCATCCGAAGCGCGCGCATGATCCCTTCGTCGCCGCAAAGGTCTCGCCGACCGACTGCCTGTTGCAAACGTCGAAGGTCTGCCAACGGCATCCTGACATGCGTTTCATGCCCATCTGGTAGACCGATCCTTGCGTCGTCGGGCGTCACCTCACGAAGTGTCTCAGCCAAAAGGCTAATGCCATCGTCGGCGAGATCCGGCGCGGCCCAGGTTCGGATATCGTCGAGCCATGTCTCGGCCATTAGCGCGGCCCCGATCGAAGGGATCACAGAAATCGGCTTACCACTCGCAGGTACAATCAGAAACCAGGGCCGTGTCGGGCTTTCCCAAAACCGCGTCAGGTAGCCGGTAAAATATCGAACCTCAGGTTCCGTCGTTAGCAACAGCGCCGACAGACCAGAGGCTTGCATCTTGTTTTGCGCACGTTCCGTTCGTGCTGCGAACTCAGATGTTTCAAACCCCCTCATTCCGTGACCTCAGAAAAAAAGCAGCTAACCTGCGCGTCCGCGTCAATTCTCAAACAAGCGCCATTGATCAGCATTTGGCCGCCGCGATGGGGGGTAGGTGAGATTCTCAATTTGGTGTCTTTCCCGTGATGCCCATTGACGTGATCGCATTCGTCAAGTTCTGTCAACAAAACTCGCCTAAGGCAGGAGCCTAAAATGCCCCATTCAGATCCGGCCTTCAGCCGCGCCGAGTATGACCGCAGATTGGCAAAAACCCGCGCTGCCATGGCAGCGGCGGGTTTAGATGCCTTGTTTGTCGAAGATCCTTCAAACATGGCATGGTTGACCGGGTATGAAGGCTGGTCGTTCTATGTGCATCAGGGGGTATTTGTGCTTCAGGATGCCGACCCGATCTGGTGGGGCCGAAATCAGGATGCCAATGGCGCGCGCAGAACCGTTTGGATGTCCAATGACCGGATCCATGGATATGCCGACGAATACGTACAATCCACCGTGCGTCACCCCATGCAGGATCTGGCCACGCTGATTGCGGACACTGGTATCGCGAAGGGGCGGATCGGTGTCGAGTTGGACAATTATTATTATTCGGCCAAAGCGCACCTGACTTTGCTGGCAGAGTTGCCAGACGCAGAGCTGATCGACGCAAACACATTGGTCAACTGGCAGCGCGCTGTGAAATCCGATGAAGAAATTGCGCTAATGCGAAAAGCTGCGCGGATATCCGAGCATGTGACCGACGGCGTATTGGAACGCATTGAACCGGGTATGCGAAAGAACGACCTTGTCGCGCAAATCTACCATGACGCAATCACCGGAGTTGGCGAGCATTGGGGCGATTACGCGGCCATTGTGCCCTTGCTCCCGTCTGGTCCGGATGCCGCTGCACCGCACCTGACTTGGGATGGTGAACCATTCAAATCCGGAGAGTGTACATTTTTCGAACTGTCAGGCTGCTATCGCCGTTACCACGCGCCCTTCTGCCGCTCGGTCTTTTTGGGTAAGCCACCCGACTTTTTGCTTCGTGCTGAAGCCGCGCTGGTAGAAGGGCTTGAAGCGGGACTAGAGGCCGCGCGTGCCGGAAATCAGGCGCGTGACATTGCTTTGGCACTGGCCACCCCGCTGGAACGGGCCGGTATCGAACGCGGCGCGCGATGCGGTTATCCAATTGGTCTCAGCTACCCACCGGATTGGGGCGAACGCACGATTTCCCTGCGACCCGAGGACGAGACCGTACTGGAACCCGGCATGACCTTTCACTTCATGCCAGGCCTCTGGATGGATGATTGGGGGTTGGAGATCACAGAGCCGATCCTCATCACAGATTCCGGACCTGCCGAATGTTTCTGCGACCGCCCCAGAAAGCTGTTTGTGAAGCCATGACTTTACCCAGAACCATGGAAATACTAGCCGACCTGATCGCTTTTGAGACGGTGTCAGCGGACTCGAATCTGGAAATGATCAGCTATCTGACCGAACGGCTCGAGGCATTGGGTGCACGGTGTATCGAGACGCGGGACAAGACCGGTGCAAAGGCGAACGTGTTTGCCACCCTCGGCCCCGATCAACCCGGCGGCATCCTTTTGTCAGGCCATACGGACGTGGTGCCAGTGGCCGATCAGGATTGGACAACCGATCCGTTCCAGATGGCTGAAAATGACGGCAAGCTCTACGGTCGCGGCACATGCGACATGAAGGGCTTCATCGCAGCGGCGGTGGCTTTCGGCGAAACGCTGGATGTCGGGAAGCTGACCCAGCCGCTGCACTTTGCCTTTACTTACGATGAGGAAGTCGGCTGCCTTGGTGCGCAAGCGCTGGTCGATGACTTGTCCGAACGCGGCATCGTTCCGGACATCGCGATTATCGGCGAACCGACTGAGATGCGCGTGATTGAGGGGCACAAGGGCTGCTTTGAATATACAACTCGCTTTACCGGGTTAGAGGGACACAGCTCTGCCCCCGATGACGGGGTGAATGCTGCGGAGTATGCCGCGCGATACATCGCCAAACTGCTGGAGCTGCGCCATATCCTCAAGTCCCGCGCACCCGCCGACAGCCGGTTCGAGCCGCCTTGGACGACGGTCAATATCGGCCAAATTTCAGGCGGCGTAGCCCATAACGTCATAGCCAGCAAGGCCGAGGTCTTGTGGGAGATGCGGCCCGTGCAAGCAGGCGACGCCGACCTCGTCAAAAAAACCCTTTCGGACTACGTACAGCATTCACTGTTGCCGGAAATGCAAGCGGTCCACAGCGACTCGAGCATCACGCAAGAGGCTATCGCCGAAGTCGAAGGCCTTGAGCCCATGGAAGAAAACGCAGCCCGTGATCTGGTCGCCGAACTGACCGGGGCCAACGGTACAGGTGTTGTTGCCTTTGCGACCGAGGCCGGGTTGTTTCAGAAGCTTGGCGTTCACGCGATCGTTTGCGGACCGGGTTCGATCGCTCAAGCCCACAAGGCGGACGAGTTTCTTGAAATCGAACAGTTGGACCTGTGCTGCAGAATGTTAACCCGTTTGGGTCAGCGCCTGACTCGTTAACCGGTTCCGTGCGTGCGGTCATATTTTGATCGATCCGGTTGCACATGCGCCGCACGCGCTTTCTCGCCGGGGTCATAGACCTCCATCACCAACGGATGGCAGGCAGCGGCATCCGAAGAATGTTCCGACGAACAATCCCCGCCGGGGCACGCAGACAGGCCGACGATCAGGTCAATCTCGGCATAAAACTCAAGATAGTCGCCCGGGCGAACCGGGCTGGCTTTCATAAAATACTGGCCCGTGTCGCGGGAAAATCCGGTGCACATGAACACGTTCAGCACGTCATGCACCAGCATTTCGGCCTCATGCAGCGGCAGGTCGCAATGGCTGGCCAGCGAGCGGGTCAGGTTCGAGTGGCAGCAATAGTGATAGTCGTCCCCCGATAGCAAACGCCCGGAATACGGATCACACCGTGTGCCAATCACGTCATGGACCGATCCGCCATAGGTATCGAACCCATACCAGTCCAGAGTATCGGCAACGATCGTCGCCATCGGTCGCATGTTGGGAAAGCTCGACCACATCCGGTCTCCGGTCGACAGGTGCGTGCCGTGCAGCGCGCGGGTTTTGCCGGAATAGAACCGCTCGGTCAGGTCATGCTTGTTCCACATGTTCAGGTCGCCAACCTGAGGACCGTCGACCGAAACCACCCTCAAGAAAGCGCCAGCCGGAACATCAATGCATGCCGCGTCACGCGGGGCAGCAGTGGCCTCGGCCACCTTTACGGCACCTTCGCGCAGTTGGCCCAAACCAATCAGATCAGGCTGCTGCAACGAGTCCGGTGGGTAGCAGATTACTGGGGCAATGGCCTTGCGGTCGGCGGCATCGGCCGGTGGTGGGAAGTTCGGTTTTGTCAGTTTCATGCGCCCCTCACTTCCCTCCGGAAATCCCTGCCTTTCCGAATCCTTAGCGCATTATGAAAGGGTTCGCCATCGGCTCTTGCGCGGTGCTGATCCAGGTGGTCTTGGTTCTGGTGTAATCCAGGATCGCCTCAACGCCGGCCTCGCGGCCATATCCCGACTGATTGAACCCGCCAAACGGCGCGATAGGAGAGATCGCGCGATAGGTGTTCACCCAGCAGATACCGGCCCTGATCCGTTTCGAAACACGGTGTGCACGCGCAAGGTTCTGCGTGAACACGCCCGAGCCCAACCCGTAAGGGGTGCTGTTTGCCAGCGCGATAGCCTCTTCTTCGGTATCGAACGGCAGCAAGGACATGACAGGTCCGAACATTTCGATCTTCAAGGTTTCGGTCTCGGGTGACACGCATTCGACCAAAGTGGGATTCATGTAATTCCCGGGACGCTCCGCTGCTTCTCCACCGAAATGGATCGTCGCGCCCCGCCCCTGCGCTTTGTCCAAGGTCTCTTCGATTTTGCGCACCTGCGCTGCCGTGCAAAGCGGTCCAACATGCGTTTCGGGCTGCAAAGGATCACCCAACCGGATGGCGCTGGCCTTTTCGGCGATCCGTTCGACCAGAGGTTCCAGGATTGACCGATGCACCAGCCCACGCGTTCCTGCCACACAGCTTTGGCCTGATGCGCCGAAATTTCCCGCAATCAGGCCATTTGCTGCACCGTCCAAATCGGCGTCCTCAAACACGAGGATCGGCGACTTTCCACCCAGCTCCAATGACGTGACCGCAAAGTTCTCAGCCGAGTTTCGCACCACATGGCGGGCGGTTTCAGGCCCACCCGTAAAGGCAATTCGGTCGACATCCGGGTGCCGGGTCAGTGGGATCGCGCAGTTTTCGGCGTCACCGGTGATAACCGACACAACTCCGGACGGGAACCCAGCCTGTTCAATCAGCTTGGCGAACTCCAGCATAGGTGCAGGCGCGATTTCCGATGCTTTCAGCACGACGGAACACCCGGCAGCCAACGCCGGACCCAGCTTGGTCGCGGTCAGGAACATTTGCGCGTTCCACGGCACGATCGCGGCCACGACGCCGATCGCTTCGCGTGTGGTAAAGACGTGCATGTCGGGCTTGTCGATGGGCAGGACCGTGCCTTCGATCTTGTCTGCCAGCCCCGCAAAGTAACGGTAGTAATCCGCGACATATCCGGTTTGTGCCGAGGTTTCCGCCAACAGCTTTCCGCTGTCGGTCGTCTCCAACTCACCCAGACGCGCGGCATTCTCAGCCACCAGATCGGCCAGGCGATACAGCAGCTTACCCCGCTGGGTCTGTGTCATATCCCGCCATTCCGGGTCATCCAGAACCCGTTTGGCGGCGGCAATGGCGCGATCAACATCGGAGGAAGAAGCGCACGCGAATGTGGCCCACCCCTGACCTGTCGCCGGATTTTCCGATGTCATCACCTGCGAGGCTGATCCTTCGGTCCAAGTGCCGTCAATGAACAGCTGAAAATGCGGTAGGTTTCCCATGGTCGTCCTCACTGAAATGCCGGCATGACGTCGTCGATGAACCGCGCCAAAGAGGCGCGCTTGCGTTCATTGGTCATGCCGCTGTCGACCCAGAACGAAAACTCGTCATAACCCAGATCCTCATAGCGCTTGATCCTGTCGATCACCTGTTGGGCAGTCCCAACTGTCAGATCACGGCCCAATTTTTCTTTGGTATACATCGGGTTCGCGTCCATCTCGGCTTCGGTAATCGGCTTAATCAAGCCCTGTTCAACCGACCGTTTATTCAGGAACCAAGCACCAAAGTAATTGTAGTACCGGCGCAGATTTTGCACGCCCTGCGCAACATCGTCGTCATCTTTACCGACATAGGTGTGGTGCAACAGCATGATCTTGGGGCGCGGCCCCTCGTAGCTGTCACAGGCATCGTTGAACCGCCCCATCAGGGTCTCGATCTCTTCCATACCCTGCCACAGCGGGGTGACCTGAATATTGAATCCGTTGTGAACGCCGAATTCGTGGCTGTTAGGATCCCGCGCGGCGATCCAGATTGGCGGGCCGTCCTCCTGATATGGCTTCGGTGCCGAAGTTGCGGCCGGAAACGCATAGAACTCGCCTTCATGGGCACAATCGCCCTTCCAGATCTGAGGCAACAGCGGGGTGGACTCGCGCATGCGCTGCCCCGCCTCCCAAGCGTCCATTCCCGGCATCAGACGTTCGTATTCATAGGAATACGCACCGCGCGCGATCCCCAACTCGATACGCCCTTTCGTCATCTGATCCGCTGCGGCGGCCTCACCTGCCAGTTTGATCGGATGCCAGAACGGCGCAATTACCGTTCCGGTGCCCAACCGCACATTGCGCGTGTGATGCGCCAGATCGACCAGCGACAGAAACGGGTTGGGGGCAATGGTGAACTCCATCCCATGATGTTCACCTGTCCAAACTGCCCGCATGCCCCCGTCATCAGCCATCTTCACCAGGCTCACGAATTCATCATACAGAACATCGTGAGGCTGATCCGGGGTCAGACGTTCCACGTGGGCAAACAGTGAAAACTCCATCAAATGGCTCCTTTACCGAAACTGTGAATTTCGCCGCGCTCGGCGTCGCCGAGATACAGCCCGAAAACGCCTTCGCGGGCTTCAAGGGCGTAGCGGGTCATCATGTGGTGCAAACTATTGCTGGCGTAAGTCAGATCAGTCAGATCGCCGATATCTACCCATTCGGCATTTTCCACCGGGATGTTCTGAACGCAAGACGCCAGAAAGAACGTGTAGTGCAGGTTCGTTTCGGCATCGTTGAACGAAGAATAGACCTGTTCGATCTGCGCCTGAATGCCCCGATCAGAGAGGCCCTGTGCCAGCCTGTTGCGTTGCCCCCCGGGTTCTGCACCGGCGATTTGAACCGGGCGAAATGCGCCTTGGTGGCATTCCAGAAGAACTTTGCCATTCGCCGCGACAATCGCGCCGCAGATTGTTGGAACCTGCGCGTCCATTTCACGCTCAAGTCCAAGACTGAAGTACGACCCGTTAACGTAGCCCAGACCGTTTCCGCCGATATGGGTGAACTCTGTGACACGGCCAATCAGAACCGTGTGGTCGCCTGCGGGCAGCGCCTGATGCGTTTCACAACTAAACTGTGCCAGCGCCCCGTCGATCAGCGGCAAGCCATTGGCTCCGTCGCGATGCGCCACGCGACCAAATCGGTCGCCCTTGAAACTAGCGAAGGTGTTCGAGACGCCCTGCTGCCCATCTGCCAGAACATTCACCGCAAAGTGCGCGCATCCGGCAAAGGTATCGTGGGTGGACAGAAACTTGCCGGGACAGACCAACAGCAAGGGCGGATCAAGCGACACAGACGTGAAGGAATTCGCCGTGAACCCGACCGGGTTGCCGGACGTATCCCGGGTCGTCACAACCGTCACGCCGGTCATGAAGTTGCCGAAAGCATCACGCAGGGCGCGGGTATCAACCTCGGTCATGGCAGGCACCTCCGAACGAACTCAAGCAAATTGGCGTTAACGTTAGCCGGGTGCGTCATGGGCATCATGTGGGCGGCGTTCGGAACAATTTCGACACGCCCATTTGTCACCTTCTGCGCCATGCCCTGTGACATGCCCGGTGTGGAATTCGGCTCATCCCCGCCCGTCATAAACAGTGCCGGGCATTTGATTTGCCCCAGTTGTGCGTTAGTCGGTCCATCGCTTTCGGCGAAGACGGTATAGGCCGCTTTGTAGGCGCTCGGATCGACATCTTTTAGCCAACGCGAACAGGCTTCGCATTCTTCGGAAACCTGATCGCCAAACCAACGCTGCAAAGTCACGGTGGGATCGTTCATGGCCTCAGCATCCAGCGCCGCCGCGCGTGTCGTAACAGCCACGCGCGCTTCGGGGGTTCGGCGGTAAATTGCGTTCAACGCGGCAATGCCTCTCACCTGATCATGACCCGATGCCGCAATGTCCAAAGCGATCAAAGCGCCCATGGAATGCCCAATCAGAACAGCAGGCTCGGTCAATCGGGCCGCGATCGGGTTGGCGTATCCATCCAGCCCAATAGCACTTTGGAACGGGGTTTCCCCGTGCCCGGGCATATCCGGACACAGAACACGATACCCGGCGGCAGACAGCGCATCGATCTGTGCGCCCCAGGCTTCGGCCCGCAAGCCAACGCCATGGAGCAGAACCACAAGCGGGCCTTCGCCTTCGTCTATCGCGGCGAGCCCGCCGATGTCAGACCGAGGCCGGGTTGTCCACGTCATGGCCCAGATCCTTCAAGTCCTGATAACGGTCGCCAATACGATGATGCGGACGGCCCGAGGTTGCTCCGCCCAAAACCACGACAATCTCATCCGCACGGGGCGCATCGGGGATGGCGAATTGCAGCGTCAGGTAATGCGACCGGCGGCCTGCATCGTTCTTGTCCATCAATGGCACCATGATCGGTGTGTTCGCAGGCCCCCGGGTGTTGGTGAATGAAAGATAGGACTTGGCGCCAACTGCCTGCCGGAAGATATTTCCGAAATGCAGCGTGTGGATCAGGCCCGAGGCATGCTCGACCTCTCCGTCCAACCCCACAACCGCGGCCTTGCCATAAGCCTCAATCGCCTCGCCGCTTCCGGCCAGCGCGATCATCCTGTCGGTCAATTCTTGGCCCAGAATTGGGCCATAGGCCAAAATTTCAGGCCGCAGATCTTCGACGAAACGTCCGGCCCAAGGGTTCGTGACAACCGCTGCCACGGCGAACATGCGCCACGGCCGTTCGGCTTTGCGATATCCTTCGATCAGAACTTCTTCGTCGAAGGTCACTATTTTACGAATTTCCGGCTGCACGATATCCCCCAATCTTGAGTACGAGAAATATCTTTGATTTGCCGGCACTTTGACAAACGAAAGAAGTTGGGTCTTAGGTATTAACAAAGCTACTAGGTCGGTTGCACATGCCCAAAACACTGCCCCCCCTTACATGGTTCAGGTCTTTCGAGGCTGCGGCCCGACGGCTGAGCTCAACAGCTGCGGCGGATGAAATCGGATTGACTCAATCCGCCGTAAGCCAACAAATCAGGTCGCTGGAATCCCGGCTTGGTGTCGTTCTGTTTCATCGGCACCCGCGCGGCCTGTCCTTGACGGATGAGGGGCGAAAGCTGCTGCCGCAAGTCGAAGCCGCACTGCAATTGCTGCAATCCGCCGCCTCTCCGTATTTGGCAGAGGAACGGGCCAAGCACGTCACTGTTGCGGCGTCGATCAGTATCATCGAATGGTTGATTTCCCCAGCGTTACCTCGGTTCCGAGAGCAAAACCCAGATACGTCCATTCGCTTTGTCAGCACGATCTGGCCGGATGAATACTCGGCCCTGCGCGCCGATGTCGAAATCCGGTTCGGGTCGGAAAAACAGGTTGGACGGGATGCAATGCCTTTACGACCGAATGACCTGATCGCGGTAAAAGCACCTGGCTTGGTTGGCGCTTTTCAGGACTTGCCCCTGATCGAGGCCGTGGGAACGTCAGACAACTGGTCCACCTGGGCGGAGGTCACCGGTCATAAAATCCATACCCCGGCCTATTATGTCGATTCTTACGGGCTCGCCTTGCAATTGGCGGCTTCCGGGAACGGCGTGGCCTTGGTGAATGCACTTATCGCCGATCACGCTCTGCAGACCGGACAGGTCGCGCGTGCTTTCGATGAGACTGCTCCAGCGGCCGAAGGGTACTTTCTGGCCGTGCAGCGCGCATCACCCGAGGTTGACGCCTTTGTATCATGGTTTTCACAATTGGTTCCCGGCTCGTCACGCCAAAGGGTCTGATTCAGACACACCAATGTCGCATCTGAGGATATCGCTGAGCAGGAAAATAGTGAATTCTGGCAAAAAAGGTCCGATTCATGCGATATTCAGGCTTTCGAGTCATCAAAGAGGCGCTTACCGGCCACAAAGGGTGGAAACCGGTCTGGCGTGACCCCGAACCCAAAGCTCATTACGACATTATCGTCATAGGCGGTGGTGGTCATGGGCTGGCAACTGCCCATTATCTGTCCAAGGTCTACGGTCATCGCAATGTCGCGGTTGTCGAAAAGGGCTGGATCGGCGGAGGCAATGTCGGGCGGAACACGACGATCGTTCGCTCGAACTACATGCTGGACGGGAATGAGCCGTTTTATGAATTCTCGATGAAACTGTGGGAAGGGCTTGAACAAGACCTGAACTACAACGCCATGATGAGCCAGCGCGGAATACTCAACCTGTTCCACACGGATGGTCAGCGCGACGCTTATACGCGGCGCGGCAATGCGATGATCCTGCACGGTGCAGATGCCGAATTGCTGGATGCTGATCAGGTACGCAAAGAACACCCCTATCTGAATTTCGACGATGCGCGTTTCCCGATCAAAGGCGGTCTGGCCCAGCGGCGGGGCGGCACCGCGCGCCATGATGCGGTGGCCTGGGGCTTTGCCCGGTCCGCGGACAGCCACGGTGTCGACATCATCCAGAATTGCGAAGTCACTGGTCTGCGTATCGAGAACGGCAAATGCCTCGGTGTTGAGACCTCAAAGGGCTTTATCGGGGCTAACAAAGTCGGCTGCGCTGTTGCCGGAAACTCGGGCCGGGTGATGGGCATGGCGGGCATGCGCCTGCCGATCGAAAGCCACGTGCTGCAGGCCTTTGTGTCCGAAGGTCTGAAGCCCGTTCTGCCCAGCGTCATCACCTATGGGGCCGGACATTTCTATGTCAGCCAGTCCGACAAAGGCGGGTTGGTCTTTGGCGGCGACATCGATGGTTACAACACCTATGCGCAACGCGGGAACCTGCCGGTGGTCGAAGATGTCTGCGAAGGCGGCGTCTCATTGATGCCGATGATCGGGCGTGCCCGCCTGCTGCGCATGTGGGGTGGTGTTATGGACATGTCGATGGATGGCTCACCCATAATCGACCGCACGCCGGTCGAGGGTCTCTATTTCAACGGCGGATGGTGTTACGGCGGGTTCAAGGCGACCCCGGCGTCCGGTTACTGTTTTGCGCATCTGTTGGCGAAGGACGAACCGCACTCTACCGCCACAGCCTATCGTCTCGACCGGTTCCGCACGGGCCGGATGATCGACGAAAAAGGCGTGGGCAATCAGCCCAACCTGCATTGAGGGGAGCACGAGAATGATTATCAACCATCCCCTTCTGGGCCCGCGCGACGCATCTGAATTCACCTATCTGGGTGACGCGTCACTGATCAACCGTCCTGATTGGCAGGCCGATAACGCGGCGGACGCGTTCTATGAATACGGCTACTTGCGCGACAACCCCGCAGGCGAGCATCAAGAACTGTGGTATCACGAGGCTGGCGACCGGTCGTGGCTGGTCGTTACCCGCGACACCACCACACATGAGATTTCCAAGGTAGAACTGGCCCGCGACGTGGCCCGTGCGCGGGGGCGATCCAAATGACCCAGAACAACAGGCTGAGCGGCGGTCAGATCGACCGCAATACCACTGTGAATTTCCGGTTCGACAACCACAACTATACCGCCCATCCCGGCGATACGCTGGCTTCGGCTTTGCTGGCCAATGACGTACGGCTGATCGGACGCTCGTTCAAGTATCACCGCCCGCGCGGCCTGCTGACCGCCGGGTCCGAGGAACCCAACGGCATTGTCGAGCTGCGCTCTGGCAACCGGCAGGAACCCAATACGCGCGCCACCACGATCGAGATGTTTGACGGTCTTGAGGCGCAATCGCAGAACCGTTGGCCCAGCCTGAAATTCGACGCTTTGGGCGTGAACGATCTGTTTTCGAACTTCTTGTCCGCCGGTTTCTACTACAAGACATTCATGTGGCCGGCAGCTTTTTGGGAAAAAGTCTATGAGCCGATCATTCGCCGCGCCGCTGGCCTTGGATCACTCTCAATGGAGGCCGACCCCGACGAATACGACAAGGGGTTCCGCCATTGCGATCTGCTGATCATTGGCGCGGGCCCATCGGGCTTGATGGCAGCCCTGACCGCAGGACGCGCGGGTGCGGACGTTATTCTGGCTGATGAGGATTTTCGGTTCGGCGGACGTCTGAACAGCGAGACATTCTCAGTTGGCGATCAAAGCGCTAGCGATTGGGCAGCGCAGGCCGTCGCGGAACTGGCATCCTTGCCCAACGTCCGGCTGATGGCCAGAACCACTGTCATCGGCGCCTTCGACCACGGCATCTATGGCGCTGTAGAACGCACAGGGGATCACGTGACCACCCTGCCCGCCGGTAAGCCGCGCCAAATCCTCTGGCGCATTTACACCAAGAAGGCCTTGCTGTGTGCGGGGTCGACTGAACGGCCCATCGCGTTCGAAAACAACGACCGCCCCGGCATCATGATGGCCAGCGCGTTGCGGACCTACGCCAACCGGTTTGCGGTGACGGCCTCTCAGCGTGTGGCGATCTTTACCAACAACGACGACGGTCATCGCACGGCCGCCGACTTGCATGCCAAGGGCGTTCACATTTGCGCCGTTATCGATGTCCGTGAAGATGCTCCGGTCAACTACGATTACGAAGTCTTGAGTGGCGCTCAGGTTGTGAATTCCAAGGGGCGTCTTGGTTTGACCTTTGTCGAAGTTGCCCTGCCCGACGGCTCGACCCGCACGCTGGAATGCGGCGCGCTGGGCGTCTCGGGTGGATGGAACCCGAATGTGCACCTGACCTGCCATCAGCGCGGGCGTCCGGTCTGGAACGACGATCTGGCCGCTTTTGTGCCCGGTTCAAATCTGCCGGTGGGGCTATCGGTGGCGGGTGCGGCGAACGGGGCGATGTCCACCCACGGCGCATTGCAATCCGGTGCCGAGGCTGCTGCGGCAGCGTTGGAGTTGGGCTTTGCTCAGCCTGACTTGCCCGAGGCCGAGGATACACCACTCGCGCAGAAACCGTTCTGGTATGTCGAAGGCTGCAAACGCGCATGGCTGGACCAGCAAAACGACGTGACCGTCAAGGACGTCAAACTCAGCTATCAGGAAGGGTTTCGGTCAGTTGAACACTTGAAACGCTATACCACGCTGGGCATGGCGACTGATCAGGGCAAGACCTCGAACATCAGCGCATTGGCGATCATGGCCGAGGTGGCCGGAAAATCGATCCCCGAAACAGGGACAACCATTTTCCGCCCGCCCTACACGCCCGTTCCGATCAGTACCTTCGCCGGTCGGATGAAGGGACAAGAATTCCACCCCTCGCGCCTGACGCCCTCGCATTACTGGGCCAAGGAGAAGGGCGCTGTGTTTGTCGAGGTCGGCAACTGGCTGCGCGCGCAGTGGTTCCCCCTTCCGGGTGAGACTCATTGGCGTGAATCAGTGGATCGTGAAGTGCGCCAGACCCGCGCGTCCGTCGGGGTGTGCGACTGTACGACACTGGGAAAAATCGACGTGCAGGGCGCGGACGCGGCTGATTTCCTGAACCGCGTCTACGCGAACGGTTTCGCCAAGCTTCCCGTGGGAAAAACCCGCTATGGCCTGATGCTTCGCGAAGACGGCATGGTGATGGACGATGGCACCGCCGCGCGTCTGGCCGAGGATCATTTTGTCGTCACAACGACCACGGCCAACGCGGTAAATGTCTATCGTCACATGGAATTTGTGCGCCAATGCCTGTTCCCGGATATGGATGTGCAGCTGATCTCGACCACGGATTCCTGGGCGCAATATGCTGTCGCTGGTCCCAATTCGCGCAAGCTGCTGCAAAAGATCGTCGACCCTGAATTCGACATCTCGAACGACGCATTCCCGTTCATGGGCTGTGGCAACATTACGGTCTGCGGCGGGTTGCGCGCGCGGCTGTTCCGGATCTCCTTCTCGGGAGAGTTGGCGTTCGAAATCGCGGTGCCCTCACGCTATGGCGACGCCCTGATGCGACGCTTGATGGCCGACGGCGAAGAATTTGACGTGGTCCCCTACGGCACCGAAGCGCTGGGCGTAATGCGGATCGAAAAGGGCCACGCCGCCGGCAACGAGTTGAATGGCACCACAACCGCATTGAATCTTGGATTGGGTAAGATGGTGTCGAAAAAGAAAGACAGCATCGGATCGACCCTGTCCGAACGAGAGGCCTTGGTAGAACCGGATGTCCTGCGGCTGGTCGGGATCAAACCGGTATCGCCCGAAGAAAAAGTCACCGCTGGTGGCCATTTGATGAACACGACCGGCCCGGTGGATGCCGCGCACGATCAGGGCTATGTCACTTCGGCTGCATATTCGCCTATTCTGAACAGCAATATCGGGCTGGGTCTTTTGAAGGATGGTGCAAACCGGATGGGCGAGAAAATGCGCCTCGTGTCCCCATTGACCGATCTGACCGTCGAGGTCGAAATCGTATCGGCCCATTTCGTTGACCCCGAAGGAGAGCGTCTGCGTGCATGATCTAGTTGCAATAACCGCATTGGGCGGGTCCGAACCGCAGGTCGACACTGTTGGCGGGGTTACGTGCCGGGAAGTTCCGGGCGTCGCACTGGCATCCGTCGCCGCGCGGATGGGACAGGAAACCAAAGCCAGCAAAGCCCTGGCGAAACTGATCGGTGCCCCTGCACCTGGTATCGGCCAACATGCCGGTGACACTGTCACTGCCTTTTGGGCCGGTCCGGATCAGTGGATGATCGAGGCGCCTTTTGACACGCACGAAGAGCTTGCTGATCAGGTGAAGTCCGCTTTGGGTGATACCGCGTCGGTGACAGAACAGACCGACGGTTGGACACGTTTCGACCTGAACGGTGATCAGATTCCGGCTGTGTTGGAACTGTTATCTATGCTGGACCTGCGCAATATCGATGCGGGCAGCGTCGCCCGTTGCTCAATTCACCACATTGGCTGCTTTGTTCTCTGTCGGTCAGATGAAGCGTTCAGCATTTATGGCCCCCGTTCATCCGCCGGATCGTTGCATCATGCCATCGTCACTGCAATGCGTTCGGCGCTGTAAAGCAATGTCAGACTGACGGCAGCGGCGCATTACCTTCAACGCGGAAGCGGTTGATCCTACGGCGATCTTCGCTGGGGCTTAGCCCAAACGCCGACCGGTAATGCGTCACAAGCGGCGCCACTGAACCATAGCCAATCGCAGCGGCGATATCTGCAATCGGGTCCTTGGTATAGACAACCATCTGCCGCGCCGCCTTCATGCGCATGGCGCGATAATAGTGGCTGGGGCTTTGGCCTGTCGCCTGCTTAAATGCGCGTTCCACCTGGCGCGGCGTAACCCCGATCTGCTGTGCGGCCTCTGCGATGGAAATCGGTTCGCTCATGTGGCCCGCGAACAGGTCGACACAGCGCGACACCAGCGGCGGCAGGCTGTCGCCAGTTTCCGGCGCGGTCGTGGTCGGAACCTGCTGCCGCACACCTGCCCCACGCATCATCGGATGTTGAAACCAACAGGCAACCTCGTGCGCGACTTCGCCACCCAGTCGATCTTCAATCAGATGCAGGGCCAGATCGAACCCGGCAGCGGCACCGGCTGCGGTGTAGCGTGTCGCCGTTTTCACGATCACCTCGCTACGCGAGTCGACTTCGGGAAACTCAGCCAGAAATGCGGCCTCATAGCACCAATGGACGGAAACAGGTTGCCCCCCCATCACCCCGGACCGGACCAATGGGAAAACCCCACCGCTAATCCCGCCCAATACGGTGCCATGCCTTCCAAGACTGCGCAGAGCACCGTTGCCAACGGTTGTGTTGTCAAAGCCGGACGTTGGGCTGCTGAGAAGGAACAAAATGTCGATATCCTTGCAGTCGGCCAGAGACTTCTCGGCCTCGAACCGGACACCTGCGCTGGATTGTATTTTCTGTTGGCGCTCGGACAGCAGCGACCAGCAGAACGCCTCTTGCCCGGCGATTTCATTGGCCGCCCGCAACGGCTCGATCACCGAGGTCAGGCAAGCCATGGGAAAGCCGTCAAACAGCAAAAAGCCGATTTTGATTCTGTCTTCATTGCGCATAAGGCTGTTCTAGCAAGATTCCCGCAACTGCCCTATGCGAAGTTCATGCCCACCGGATCAACCCAATGATCGCTGAGGCCGCATAGAACCCTTGCAATAGCAGGAACGTCCAGCGGCGATCAATCACGGCCCAAGCCGCGAACAGGCCCGAGGACACTAACAACAAGGTGAAACCCAATAACTCGGCCCCCGTATTCGACGCGATCAACAAGGCATAGGCCATGGCCAGAACCGATCCGCTGATTTCGAATACGGTCGTCAGACCGCGCTGGTCACGGGTTATGGTTTGATCTGTCATGGCTCAGACTTTTCTCGGTAAGAGATTGATAAGCGGCGTGGGTGTCTGTTCGGGGTGATCTCCAATCGGGAAATGACCGCAGTTTTCCAGCAGCTTGTGAACGACGGGAACCTGATCGGTGACCGAACCTTTAAGCGCCGGAATCCAAGGTCGTTCAAACTGACCAAGACACGCCAGATCGAACAAGTGTACCCTGTTGCCCGCCGCTGCCCGTACAGGCGGCACGCCGCGATGGATGTAAGATAATGTGCTGTGGATCAAATCCACCGGATCGCCTTCCCCATGGGTTCCGGGGACCATCCGCGGGGTTTTGATCACTGTGTGGTCCGGGACGAGATGCGGCATGCGAATGCTCCTGAGCTTTGGATTTCCTGACCAGTAGTTCAACACTGGTATGTGACGCAAATGAATGATATTCATACTTCAATCCAAATTTGTCATGGATATGCAATTGACCGACCGATTGGAAATTGACGCCCTGCGTGCCCTTCTGGCCATCGCATCCCACGGCGGCGTGACGCGCGCGGCCGAGCATCTGGCGCTGTCGCAATCGGCAGTCAGCCACAAAATCAGACGGTTAGAGCAAGCACTGGACTGCGATCTGCTGGCGCGCCGACCCGGTGGCCCTCTGTTCACGGATACTGGTCTGCGCCTGTGCGATTATGCCCGCCGAATTTGTTCCCTGCACGATGAGGCGCTTGCCAGCTTGGGCAAGAAACCTTTGGCCGGCGCACTCCGGCTGGGTATGACCGAGGACACGGCCACCAGCGACATCGCTCGCATATTGGGTCGTTTCACACGGCTTTATCCGGACGTTCAGGTCCGAACACGCACCAGTCAAAGTATGAACGTGCAAGAGTGGTTGAAGGCCGGAGAGTTGGATGTCGCCGTCATGCAAATCTTTCGGCACGATGCGCGGCCAGATGACCTGATCCTGTTCGAGGACACTCTGCACTGGGTAAAATCACCGGATTTCCAACTGGATACGACAGCACCTGTTCCCTTTCTGTCCTTCGACAGCCAGTGCTTCTATCGAAAATGGGGCTTCGGAGATGGGCAGCTGCAAGGGCACCGCTTCAACAACGTATTAGAGTGCCCAAGCGCCACTGGCATTCAGTCGGCCGTGCGGTCCGGTTTGGGCGTCGCCCTGTTGAATGGAATGCATGTCACACCGGACATAGAGGTGATCAAAGGCGTGTTCCCCGATCCCCCGGCGATCATTTTTGTCGCGCGGATGCATGTTAAGCGCCGAAACCCTGCCGCGATGGCGCTGGTTCAAGAGATCAGCCGCGAGGTTGAAGGCCCCAACCCTTTGAAAGTGGTCAGCTGAGTGTTTGTACCGGAAAAGCCTAAACAACGACCTCCACGATGGCCGGATTTTCCGTCGACTTCTGCGGATGGGAGGAGTGGTTTGGCGAAAGAGCCTAGGACCAAGAGGTAGGACGATCAACTCCTCAGATCAGGTCTGATCAATTGCGCGGTCCCGTTTCTGCAAAGCGCGGATACGCATCCGCTGGGCCGCATGAACATGGGCGCGCATCGCCAGCTCGGCTGCGTCGCCGTCACGAGCCTGCAAGGCTTCCATCACACGGCGATGCTCATCCGCGGCATCGTCTGCGCGCTGACCGTCCAGCATTTGGGACGGGCCCAATATCAACAGCGCCTTTTGCAGCGATAGCATCGACTTTGTGAGAAAGCGGTTTTTGGCGGCATCCAATAGTGTAGCATGGAAAATACGGTTCAACTGGGCGGCCACCGGACCGGTGCCAGCCTCGGCAAGGCGATTGTTCAGGACATTCAGTTCGTCCGGCTCCACATCCGAAGCCGAGCGTGCCGCCAAACGTGCCGCCGTGCCCTCAAGTACGGCGCGCATTTCGTACAGCTCCATGACTTCCGAATAGCTCAGGCTGCGAACCGTTGCGCCCAGCCTAGGGACATGCGTAACCAACCCATCCGCTTCGAGTTGCCGTATCGCTTCGCGCACAGGTGTTCGGCTGACACCCAGTCTTTCGGACAGCTCGATCTCTCTGAGCCTGTCACCTGGCAACAAAACGCCCTCGCGAATTTCATCCAGCAAACGCTGATAAGCGGAACTCCCCTGCGGGCCGGTCTGATAAGGATCTTCTTGAGTTTCATCAATCTCAATCTTGCATATTGGATATCTTTGTATACATTTGGATACACATCTTATTCAACGAAATCGGACACTATCCTTGACCGCTTCAAGCCTTCATTTGTCCCCGCTGTTGCAACGGTAAGTCACGCTGACTTTGGCTATGTTGGGAACTGCAGTTTTTTGGGCGTTGAACCTGCCGCTGCCCTTTCTGTTCGGGCCGATGTCAGCGTGTTTGATTGCCGCTTTGGCACACGCACCCATGCGAGATTTCGGGCAAATCTCGGTCACGTCCAGAACCATTCTTGGCGTCGCGGTCGGGGCGTCGATCACACCCAGCCTGTTCGCGGAACTTCCAAAGATGGCGGCGTCCCTTTTGCTGATACCGGTATTTATCCTGCTGATTGCAATGGTTGGTGTGCCGTTCTTTCGTAAATTCTGGGGCTTTGACGACAAAACTGCGTTTTTTGCGGCCATGCCGGGCGGCTTTCAGGACATGGTTATCTTTGGAGCCGAGGCCGGTGCCAATCCGCGAACCCTGTCTCTGATCCACGGGACGCGCGTATTGATTATCGTCACCCTTGCCCCTTTGTTCCTGACTTTGTTTTAAGGTGCCGAACTGACCAACCCGTTGGGCGAACCTGCCTCGGCCCTACCCTTGCATGAACTGATACTCATGGCGGTCGCAGTTTTTGTCGGCTGGAAAGGTGGAGAGAAGATCGGGCTTTTCGGTGCCTCGATTCTTGGACCATTAATCCTGACAGCGGCCTTATCGCTTGGGGATTTCATCCATACCCGCCCCCCCGCGCGAGGCGATCCTGTTCGCCCAATTCTTCATCGGCTGTGGGATCGGCGTCAAGTTCGTCGGCATCACGTGGTCGGAACTCACACGCGTCGTGGCGGCTGGGTTCACCTATGTGATCTTGCTGGCCGTTCTGGCCGCTGCTTTCACGGCAGTGGTCACCACGCTGGGGCTGGGCCATCCGGTCGAAGCCTTTCTAGCTTTTGCACCGGGCGGTCAGGCAGAGATGACAGTGCTGGCCATCGTATCAGGGGCGGATCTGGGCTATGTGGTCACACACCACCTGGCGCGCATTGTCGTCGTGATCATCGGCGCGCCAATCGCGGCCAACCTACTTCTGCGCTGGTCGAAATCCAGGGATTGACGGATTCACGTAAAAACGCGGCTGGATAAATGTTGATAGGGGATTGTGGCGGAGAGACAGGGATTCGAACCCTGGAGACGGTCTCCCGCCTACACACTTTCCAGGCGTGCGCCTTCGACCACTCGGCCACCTCTCCGTGCCGGCGTTATTTGAACTATCGCCGAGGGATTTGCAAGGCCCCATTGAGGTGAAATTTCACCTGAAATCGAAAGCCTTGCAAAGGCGTTTAAATCTCGTCGCCGTCACCATCAGCCAAATCGCCCTCGGTCATCTCGACGGGATTTGTGGATGGCTCTGCGGACGGTATTTCGTCGGTGTTCTTGCTGGGTTGGGCTTCGCTGCCCTGCAACACCTCGGGGTTACGCAACCAGAGATCGCGCTGTGCAAACGGGATTTCGATCCCCTCTTCGACAAAGCGCTGGTTGATCTCGTGGTTCATGTCGGATTTGACTGAAAGCACCCAGTTCACATCGCGCAGGATGGCCCGGATTTCAAAGTCCAGCGAATCTGCGCCAAACCCCTGGAACACCACACTGGGCGCTGGATTCGCCAGAACCATCGGGTGTGAATTCGCGATTTCGCCCAGAATCTTCTCCACCATTCGGGTATCAGTACCATAGGCGACGCCGACCGGTACAATCACCCGCCCGATCGTATTGCCGCGTGTATAGTTCGTGACAACGCCGCTGATCAGGTCCGAGTTCGGAACGATCACATCCGTGCGGTCAAACGTCTCGATCCGCGTGGACCGGACGGAAATATCACGGACGTACCCCATCATCCCATTCACGTCGATCCAATCCCCTTTCGAGATTGGGCGTTCGACCAAAAGGATAATGCCCGACACAAAATTCGACACGATGGTCTGCAGACCAAAGCCGATCCCGACTGACAACGCACCGGCAACAATAGCCAGCGATGACAGGTTGAAACCGGCAATCGTTATCGCAACCAGCGCGGCCAGGAAAATACCGACATACCCGGTGCCCGAAACAATCGCGTTTTGTCCGCCGGGATCAATACTGGTCTTTGGCAGCAGCGAATTGCGCAGCCCGCTTTGCAGCATCCGGGTAAGGCCATAACCGACGGCAAAAATGACAAGGAAGGTAAAGAAGTTGCTGGGCGCGATCGTTACGCCGCCGATATCGAACCCCTGCAGCAGGCGCGACCAGACCTCTAGCAGGTCGGTTTTACGCGCGCCCCAATAAAGCGCGAGGACTGGCATGGCCAGAATGGCCATTGCAAAGCCGATGAGAACCGAAAACAGCGAATCCTTGGCCTTTTCGCCATGCCCGCCGAGCCATCCGTAAACAGACGTCAGGAAGCGCTGAACTATGACCAGCGCGGCAATCAGAACCAACGAACGCACAGCGGGGAAAACGATTGCCTCAGCCGCATTCGTATACCCCAGCATTGCCAATATCGGGCTGGCGATCCCCAGGAAGAACAAAGCGCGTCGAATGAACTCGACCAGTTGGCTGAACCCAGCAGCGCGGGCCGTTGCAGACGGCTCATCTGCATCGACCGGGACATCAACACTGCGGACGCGACGGACGCGCAGTAGAATCAAAGCTGTTGCGACGATGACCGGAAAGACGACGACAGCGCGCGTCGCATCCGAAATATTTTCGATCTGATCGAACAGGTTCACCAGTTCATGCAGGATCATGAGCCCCGCAAGAAGGTCGAGGTAGACGCGTAACTCAGTGACTTTCTGGCGGGACAGTTTTCTGAACCCCTGCGCCGCTTGCAGCACATAAACCTGTCGACCAATCCAGTCATAAAACAGGATGATCGCCGCCCAATACGGCACGTTCTCCATCAACAACGTTCCGCGCAGCCCCAGAACGCCTGTCATCACGACCGCCTGAACCAGAAGCCAGACACCGAACCAAGGGAGGATAATGCGCAGCAACGAGGTCAGGAACGTCCATACGCCACTTCCCTGCCCCCCCAGGGCTCGCAAACGCGCACCAGCGGCTTCCGACCACCGCTTGCCGTAAAACAACAGCACGCCGGCGACGAAAACCAACGCCAGAATACCCAGGCCACGGGAACGCAAACGTTCATGAACGACGTCAGTTCTCAGGTTCCGCAGCGCTTCGTTGAACAACGCTTGCGCAGCTTCGTTCACATCAACCCAAGCAGGCCGCCAATGGGTGGGGTTCAGGGGCGACGGTCCGCGCTCTAAAAGTTCTTTCGCCTGACGGTCCCGCAATAGTTTGTCTATCTCGGATATAAGGCCATTGGCCCGGCTGAATGCCTCTTCCGAGATGATCTGCGGGACGCGCAAACTGTTCAGCTGCTCGTCTAGGTGCTTTCGTAGTGTGGCAATGTCTTCCGGTTCGATCGCGTCGCCTTCGGGCGCTGCACCAAGAGCCTTGATCTGATTTTCAAGCGTCTGGATACGTTCGGTGTTTGCACCGCGTGCCCGGTTGAAATCGTCCCGGTATTCGTTGATCTCGGCGCGCAGGTTTTCGAGCGACGCGTTCGACGCGCGATCGGCCTCGATCACCGTCTCGGCACGGTCCGCCGTTTTGACCCAGCCCTGATAATATTCGCTTTGACGATCTGTAAGCTGCGCGGCAGCGGGGCCGCACAGCATCGCAATACATACTGCGACAAGGGTCAGAAACAGGCGAACCTGCCGCAGCATCACACGTCCTCAAAAACGCCGGGGATGCTGCGCGGAGCTTCGGTCATCCAGTCCGGGACAGGCAATTCCTTTTCACGCAGGAAGTCCGGGTTGAACAGCTTGGACTGATAGCGGGTGCCATAGTCACACAGGATGGTCACGACGGTGTGGCCCGGACCCAGATCTTTGGCCAGACGTACCGCACCAGCCATGTTAATGGCGGTTGAACCGCCCATGACCAGGCCTTCATCGCGCAGCAGATCAAAGATGTAAGGCAGCGCCTCGTTGTCCGTCATCTGATAAGCAAAGTCAGGTTTGAACCCCTCAAGGTTCTTGGTGATACGCACCTGACCGATGCCTTCGGCGATCGAGCCGCCCTCCATCGCGATTTCGCCGGTGGTGTAATACGAATACAGCCCAGCCCCCATCGGATCGACCAGACCGATCTTGACGCCTTTGGGCTGCAACGCATCGGCCACGCCCGCCAATGTACCGCCCGACCCCACGGCACAGACGAACCCGTCAACTTTGCCATCGGTCTGTTCCCAGATTTCGGGACCGGTCGTTTCCACATGCGCCTGACGGTTCGCCACATTGTCGAACTGGTTGGCCCAGATCGCGCCATTGGGCTCGGTCTGCGCCAGTTCTTCGGCCAGACGGCGCGAGTAATGCACAAAATTGTTGGGGTTGCGATACGGTGCGGCCGGAACCTGAACCAACTGAGCACCTGCCAGTCGCAGCATGTCCTTTTTCTCTTCGGACTGCGTTTCGGGGATCACGATGACCGTCTTGAACCCCATGGACGCCCCGACAAGTGCAAGGCCGATGCCGGTATTCCCCGCCGTACCTTCGACAATGGTGCCACCCGGTTTCAGGTCACCGCGCGCGATTGCATCGCGGATGATGTAAAGCGCCGCACGATCCTTGACCGACTGGCCGGGGTTCATGAATTCGGCCTTGCCGAGAATCTCGCACCCGGTCTCTTCGCTGATACGACGCAGGCGGATCAGCGGGGTTTTTCCGACTGCGTCGGCAAGGTCTCGTGCAATGCGCATGGCGCCCTCATTTCATTTCGGATCAACGCAGATTTACCTGTGGTGCGCGATGACCACAAGCGGCGAAAATCATCCGCGCAGGCGCTCACGGTGACGTGCAAGCCAATGGGCTACCGCCAAAAGCGGCAAATCCTTGAACCCATGGCTGTCGACCCTGTCCATGAAATCGCTGAAAGGCAGAATCTGGGTTCGGATATCTTCACCTTCCGTGGCCAACCCACCATCTTCGATGGTCTTGGTCAGATCAGCCAGCCCTACATAAAGGTATAGATATTCGGTCGATGACCCGCTGGAGGAATACGCGCCGCCTGCATATTCCAACCGGTTCAGCGCAATCTGGGCTTCTTCTTCGGCCTCGCGCAGGGCCGCCTGTTCCGGCGTTTCGCCTGGGTCGATCATTCCAGCAACTGGCTCCCACATCCAGGGTTCAGGATCCTCAGCCAGAAAGATCGGTGCCCTGAATTGTTCGACCAACAGCACCGTGTCCCGCGCGGGGTCATATGGCAGGACGATCACGGCGTTGCCCTGCAACAGGCTACTGCGGTTCAGCACTTTGCCCATTGAGCCATCGTACTGGCGATGCTGTAACGCGACTTCTTCCATCCCGAAATAATTGACATATGCCGGATTACGGTCGTGCACGATGACGTCATTGGCGGTGTCTCGTGCATCGCCTGTCGTACGTTGACGCGCAGCCAGCTTCGCCCATGCACGCGTCCGGATCGACGGAAAGCTGCGCGCAATCTGTCCCGCATCGACCTTGCCGTAATACGCCATAACCTCTTGCGCGGCGAGCATTGTCATCGCGCCCCACTCTTCCAACCAACCCTGCAGGGACCAAAGGCTGCCGCGATTCCAAAGCCCCGGCTCCGGATAGAAAACAAGGGCTTGCGCATTTGATCCGTCGGCCAAATCGACTGTCTGCGCGCGCAGGTCGTAATCAAAGCCACCTTCGTAGAAGACCAAACGGTTCTGATCTTCCTCACTCAATCCGCGGAGCAATAACCCTTTGGCCAAACTGCCTTCCTCGTGAACAATCATGGGAAAGGCCTGATCCTGCACGCTATGGACTGCATGATCTTTCAGCGTGGCTTGGGCAAATTCAAGTTTGGACGCTGGACGTCCCAAGACAAGCTCCAGCAATGGCAAGTGCCGCAGCGTGCCATAAAAGAACAGATCTGACACTGTTGGGTTCTTTCGTACTTTAAGTTGTTAGCTCACCGCCACCGGCGGGCTGCTTCCTCGGTGACCAGCCCAGTGACCAAAGCCCCAATGACCAAAGTCCACAAGATTTCGGGCACCACAAGTTGCTGACCATATTCAACGCCGATTTTAAAGATAGAGATCAGCGCCTCAAACGGGCCGTCATACCGATGGCGCATTGCCAGGCGGAGCATTTCGTTGACACCCTGAACAAAAAGGCCCCAGAACACCAGCGCCGCCATTCCGGTCAAGCCGTTGTTGATTGCGGCAGTCCAGCCCCGGCCGGCACGCTTGCCCATGATCCACCATCCGCAGATCACGCCCAAAGCCATGTTTACGTAGGTAAACATACCGTAGTTTTTACCTTCATCACCGTTTTCGATGACCATACTCGAAACCAAGAACGCCACGATCAAAAGGCATAAACCGGCAACAAGCTTTGAGGCAGTGGGCATTTCTGAAGTCCGTTCCTTAACTCGGTTTCGCTATAGTGATCTGTGTCACATCGCAATTGCCGGTGTCAAAGGCTGCTCCGCAGGCGGTCAAATAATAATTCCACATGCGTCGAAAACGCTCATCAAAGCCCATTTCCGAGATTTCGTCCCACTTGTCGTTGAACGTGTCATACCAGCGGCGCAGGGTCAGATCATAGCTTTTGCCAAATTCTTTCGAATTGACGACCTTCAAACCCGCCTGAGCAACTTGTTCCTTCAATACGGACGGCGCCGGAAGCATACCGCCCGGGAAAATATATTTCTGAATGAAATCAATACCGTTACGATATACATCCCATCTATGATCCGCGACGGTGATAATTTGCAACGTCGCTTGCGCCCCGGGTTTTAACCGCTCACGCACAGTGTCGAAATACACAGGCCAGTACTTTTGACCTACTGCTTCGAACATCTCGATCGATGCGATTCCGTCATACTGGCCACGTTCATCCCGGTAATCCTGCAATTTGAATTCCACCAAATCTGAAAGGCCAGCATTTTCAATACGCTGCCTCGCAAACCTCAACTGCTCTTGACTGATCGTCAGACCTGTGACCCGCAGGCCACGCTCTTTCGCAGCATATTCAGCAAAGCCACCCCAGCCGCAGCCAATCTCAAGAATATGATCTCCGGGTTTTGCGCCCATTTCATCAACCAGACTGGCATATTTTGCGGTCTGCGCCTTTTCCAGACTTTCCTGCCCTGTTTCGAACAGAGCGCTGGAATAGGTCATCGTGTCGTCAAGCCACAAACCATAGAAATCATTGCCCAGATCATAATGGTACGAGATGTTCTTTTTGGCCTGTGTCCGGTTATTGCGGTGCAACCAGAATCGTAGCCGCTCATACATCTGCACGAGGACTTTGCCGGTGAAATCATCATAGACCGTTTCATTGCCCACATGCACCAGGTCCATAAAGGATCGCAGGTCCGGCGTACTCCAGTCACCTTCCAGATATGCGTCAGAAAAACCAAGTTCACCTTCGCGGACCAGGCGGGCGAAAACGTCTGGATTGTGGATATCCACACGGGCAACCGGCCCGGGTTTGGTGCCCTCGGTTCGGAAGACACGACCATCCGGTAGTCCGATGTCCAATCGGCCGGACTGCATCCGGCTAACCATTTTGAATACTTGCGCAAAGTATCTGGGCAGGTCTTTCTGCCCCTCGGTGGTCATCAAAGTCATCCGCTCTCCCCTGTGCGGCCGCGCAAACAGGCTAGGCCGAGTTTGTGTTTGTGGCAAGTTTTCAATTCGTTACTGGTTTTTTCGTCCCTCATAGGCCGCCAATGCACGCGCCCGACCGGCTGCCAAAGTGACAACGGGTTGCGGGTATGGGTCCTGTGGACTGAGGTTCCATGACTTCGGAACCGCATCAAAATACGCCAGTGCTGTTGCCGGTGGATTGCTCTGCCCCTCGGCAATCCATTGCCGAACGAAGTCCGATTGCGGATCGAACTTTTCCTGCTGTGTTTGCGGATTGAAGATGCGAAAGAATGGCGAGGCATCGGGCCCCGACCCTGCAACCCATTGCCAGCCCATCGCGTTTGCCGCCGGGTCCCAGTCGACCAGACAATCCGCGAACCAATCCATGCCAATTCTCCAATGGGTCATCAGATGCTTGGTCAGGTAACTCGCTACGATCATCCGTGCCCGATTGTGCATTCGCCCGGTCACATACATCTGCCGTAACCCGGCATCGACTGCCGGGACGCCGGTTTTCGCCTGCTTCCAAGCGAGAACTTCGGGCTGGTCCGCATCAGTGTTCCAGGGAAATCTATCCCACTCTGGCTTCCAATTTCCGCTGACCAAGGATGGAGTATGATACATCAGGTGATAAGCAAATTCGCGCCAGACCAATTGGCGCAAATAGGGTTCGCCCCCCTGAACTCCCGTCATCCCGGCCCGCTGAATTGCGTGCCAGACACTGCGTGGGCCTATTTCACCTAAAGACAGATACTCGGACAGGTTCGATGTTCCGTCCAAGTCCATACGATCCCGGTGGTCTGAATAGGCGGCGATGCGGTCCAGAAATTGATGCAACGCCTCAAAAGCTGCGGTTTCACCCGGTCGGACATGAGGTGTGACCACGGATGCTCCGCGGCGCATCTGCGTGCCCAGATGCCAATCTTGGAGATTTTCGGAAACAGGCCACGTCGCAGGCGATCTGAGATGGGCCACAGCATCGCTGGGCATCGGAACGTCGCGGCTGCGCACTGAACGCCACATCGGCGTGAACACGCGGAACGGCTGCCCTGTTTTCGTCGCCACGGTCCAAGGCTCGAACAAAAGATGGCCGGCGAAGGATTTAACGGTGACATTCTGGTCGGTCAGCGCTGTCTTGATCTTCGTATCTCTGGCAATAGCGTCAGGGTCATATGCGCGGGTCCAGTAAACGCTGCTTGCACCGGTTTCGACGACAAGCTGCCGCAGAACGGTCAGCGCATCCCCTTGACGCAAGATCAGGCGGCTGCCAGACAGCTCTAGCGTCCGTGCAAAAGCCTTAAGGCCCAATTCAAGCCGCCATTTCGGTGCTGCGCCCAAAGCCTGGACCGAGTGATCCAAAATAAAAACTGGTATGATTGTTCGCCCGCTCTCAACCGCGGCGCTCAGTGCAGGATGGTCCGACAGGCGCAAATCCCGTCGGAACCACATGATAATCGGTGACCGCTGCTGTTCCATGTCCGCCCTGCTCTTTTCTTCTTTGTTCCGTTACGAAGCAGAAGCGGAATTGGATCACAAAACGTCGTCTAGTGCATTCAAAAGCTGATCAATTTCCTGTTGAGACGTATAGTGCGTGAAACTGACCCGCAGCACGCCTTGATCCAGATCGACCCCCATCGCGGTTAACGGACGCACGGCATAGAAATCTCCGCCACCAGCCATGACGCCATATCCAGCCAGATCGGCGGCAACGGCTTCTGCATTGCGGTTCAACGCCAGGGCCACAGTCGGCGCGCGGCGGCTGGCATCGGATGTTCCGATCAGGCGAACGGCATTGCGGTCTTTGACCGCATCCAGAACCGGTTGCAGCAATGCGACCTCGTGCGAGCGCATCAGATCATGGGCGAATGAACCACGCTCAGCCGCTTCGCTGGTTGGCCCACCATGATGGTCGCACAGCAGATCAATATAGTCCGACATCCCCGCGCTGGCCGCGATCTGGGCATGGTCCGGTCCCGCCGGAGTAAACCGTTGGTACAGCACGTCGCCGTTGAAGTAGTGCCCTTGGTTCGGCAACATTTCCCCTAGCGTACGCCGGATGACCATACATCCCTGATGCGGTCCGTATGTTTTGTAGGCCGAAAACAGATAGATGTCCGGCCCCAGATCACCCACATTCGGAAACCCGTGTGGCGCGTAGGACACCCCGTCCACGCACACAAACGCCCCCGCGGCATGAGCAATCGCAGTGATCTCAGTCACCGGGTTGATCTCTCCGATCACGTTCGAGCAATGGGGAAAGCACACCAGACGCACGTTTTCGTCCAGCAGGTTTTCCAGATCCATCGGATTCAACGACCCGGTTTCGGGATCAATCTGCCATTCGCGGATTTCGATCCCCTCGTCCGCTAGCCGCCGCCACGGACCTGAATTTGCCTCATGATCCTGATTGGTGACAACAATGGCCTCGCCCGGTTGCATCCATTGGCGAAATGCCTGCGCCAGGACATAGGTGTTCTGCGTGGTCGAAGGGCCAAAGCTCAGCTCATCCGTCTCAACACCCAAAATGGCCGCCATGCGTGCGCGGGCTTCGTCCATTTCCTCACCCGCCAGACGGCTGGCCTCATAGGGGGCATAGGGTTGAACTTTGCGCTGTGTGTAGTACCGCATCAGGCGATCGAGCACTGGCTTGCAAGTGTATGACCCACCAGCGTTTTCGAAGAATGCCTGCCCTTGCAGGCTGGGCTCGGAAAAGGCCGGAAACTGTGACCGGACAAAATTGATATCCAGAGTGCTCATGGCACGTCTCTCCTTAATCATGCGCGTTCATTCAAGAGGTGTCCGAGCATGATTTCGAAACCCTCAGAAATCATGGCAGGTCTTCCAGCCCAGTCCGCGCGATAGGCGCAGACAGCCCCCGCTACCGGTCCGGCGCGGGAACGCGGTCAAATTGCAAGGACTGACATGGTTCGTCAAGCGTTCAGGTTTGCTAAACGCGCACAAAAAAGCCGGGCATCCAAACCCGGCTTTTTAGCAAAATGTAAAGCGGTTTAGCCCTGAACTTTGGTGTAGGTCCCCTCACCGGCCAAAATGCCCCGGAACCCGCCCGGTTCGTCCAGCCCGAAGACAATCAACGGCAGATTGTTGTCGCGCGCCAGTGCAATGGCCGACGCGTCCATGACCCGCAGGCGTTTGGCCAGAACATCATCATAGCTGACGGTGTCGTACCGCACGGCATCCGCGTGTTCCTTGGGGTCCTTATCATAAACACCATCGACGCCGTTCTTACCCATGAAGATCGCCTGACATGCCATTTCATTGGCGCGCAGGGTCGCGGCAGTGTCGGTGGTAAAATACGGGTTTCCGGTTCCGGCGGCAAAGATGCAGACCCGCTTTTTCTCAAGGTGGCGCACGGCACGGCGGCGAATGTAGGGCTCGCACACCTCGTCCATGCGGATGGCTGAGATTACCCGGGTGAAAACGCCGATTTCTTCCAGCGCGGACTGCATCCCCAGCGCGTTCATGACCGTTGCCAGCATGCCCATGTAATCAGCCGTAGTCCGTTCCATCCCCTGTGCCGATCCGCTGAGACCGCGGAAGATATTCCCGCCGCCAATCACCATGCAGATCTCGACGCCCAGATCGTGCACCGATTTGATCTCTTGCGCGATGCGCTGAACTGTGGGCGGATGCAGGCCGAACCCCTGATCGCCCATAAGCGCCTCGCCCGAGATTTTCAGCATTACGCGATCATACCTTGCCTTTGTGGTTTCGGCGGTGTCGGTGGTCGGGGAAATGGTCATGTTGCGCTCCGGGCTGGCACGGGTTTATTTTCAGGCGCAAAATGAAGCAAAACGGTCGCAGGTTCAATGCGATTAGTAAGGAATGAGGCAGTCCGAGATGACCGAACCCGCGAGATCGCAGATATTGGACCACCTGCCCCCCATTCCTGATGGGAAACCTGTGTTGATTGCAGGCCCCACTGCATCTGGAAAGTCCGCCCTTGCCTTGTTGATCGCCGAGCAGTTCGGCGGCGTTATCGTGAATGCCGATGCCAGCCAGGTCTACGATTGCTGGCGCGTGATTTCCGCCCGCCCGTCTGCTGAAGAGGAAGCCCGCGCGCCGCATCTTCTGTATGGACATATCTCATATGACCAAGACTACTCCACCGGCCATTGGCTGCGCGAAGTGAAACCACTGCTGACCGGCGGCGCACGCCCCATCATTGTTGGGGGCACCGGCCTGTATTTTTCTGCGCTGACCGAAGGTATGGCCGATATTCCACCTACACCGTCCGAAATCCGGGCCGAGGCGGACAGCCTGACCTTGCAGACTCTTATCGCGGGTGTGGATACGCAGACTCTGGCCCGGATCGACACCCAAAACCGCGCCCGTGTTCAGCGGGCATGGGAAGTGTACAATGCCACCGGTCGAAACCTCAGTGACTGGCAAGACGCAACACCGCCCCCAGTTTTGGACCTGAAGAACACAGTGCCCATCGTTTTTGACGTAGATAAACAATGGCTTTTGGATCGCATCACGCGCCGCTTTGACCTGATGTTGGACACTGGTGCATTGACCGAGGTTGAAAGGATGCGGGACCGCTATAATCCGTCGCTTCCGGCATTCAAGGCCATCGGAGTATCCGAGTTGATGGCCTATATCGACGGCACCATGACGTTGGATGAAGCCCGCGAACGGGCCACGATTTCGACCCGCCAATTCGCCAAACGACAGCGCACCTGGTTTCGCGCCCGCATGAAAAGTTGGAATCGGGTTGACTTATCAAAGTGATACCTGATGCGGTTGAAGTCGCACTGATCGCGAACTCATGTTCAAGGAATTCACGGCGAATCCACCGCCGCGAAACTGAACCTGCCAAGAGATTCCCTTGGGGCTGAAAAAGCTGATAGCGTTAAACTCAGCCCGTCAATGTCGTTTTTGTACCTCGAATGACGATTTCGAACATTGACCTCACCCAAATTCTGGTGCCGAATGTCGGTCATGGGGATGTCCGAAATCCGAGATCAGAAGACCAATGAACCTGCCGGCTGGAGCATTCCGACCTGAGCGGTTCAACACTTCATCCAAAAAATACTGTCTCACAGGGAGTAACGTTAATGAATAATCAAACAATGACCGGAGCACCGATGCACTGGGCGGCAGAAATGCACGCACAGGAATATCGGGACGGCAAACTGAACCGGCGCGAGTTTTTGACCCGTACCACCGGTCTTGGGGTCACCGCGGCCGCAGCCTATGGCATGATCGGACTGGCCGCCCCGGCACGTGCGGCCGGTGAAGACGCAAAGAAAGAAGGCGGCACCCTGCGCGTTCAGCAGGAAGTGCGCGCCCTGAAGGACCCACGCACCTATGACTGGTCGCAGATCGCAAACGTCACCCGCGGCACGCTCGAGTATCTGGTCGAGTACAACTCGGACGGTACGTTCCGCGGCATGTTGCTGGAGGGCTGGGAAGTCAACGACGACGCAACAGTTTACACACTGAAAGTCCGCCCGGGCGTCAAATGGAATAACGGCGACGACTTCACCTCTGAAGATGTGGCCCGCAACATCGGGCGCTGGTGTGACAAGAGTTCGGAAACCAATTCGATGGCAGGTCGTTTCGCGACGCTGATCGATCCGGAATCCGGTCAAGCGATTGACGGCGCAATCGAGGTTGTCGATGCCAACACCGTCAAACTGAACCTGCCAGCCTCTGACATCTCGCTGATTGCGGGCATGGCGGACTATCCGGCAGCTATCGTACACAGCTCGTTCAGTGAAACCGATCTGCTCAACAATGTGGGCACCGGCGCCTATCTGGTGCAGGAATTGGAAGTCGGCGTGAAAGCCACCCTCGTTCGCAACGAGAACCACACCTGGTGGGGCGAAGAGATCTTTGGTCGCCCGGCGCTGGACAGCATCGTCTACATTGACTACGGCACCGACCCGTCCGCATGGCTGGCCGCTCTGGAATCCGACGAAGTCGACATGTTGTATGAATCGGTTGGTGAATTCATCGACGTGATGGACAGCCTCGGCTATGTGAAGTCCGAAGTTGTGACCATGAACACAATCGTCATCCGCCCGAACCAACTGGCCGAGATCGACGGCAAGAAACCTTACGAAGACAAGCGTGTGCGCCAGGCTCTGCAAATGGCGGTTGATAACTCGATCTGTCTGGAACTGGGCTATGGCGGCCGCGGTTCGCCTGCGGAAAACCACCATGTTGGTCCGATCCACCCGGACTACTACGAACTGCCACCGCAGAAAGTGGACCCGGAAGGCGCACGTGCGCTGATGGAAGAAGCCGGAATGATCGATTTCGAGCACGAGCTGATCTCGATCGATGACGACTGGCGCCGGAACACCACCGACGCGGTTGCAGCGCAGCTGCGTGACGCGGGTATCAAGGTCAAGCGGACCGTTCTGCCGGGTAACACCTTCTGGAACGACTGGGCGAAATACCCCTACAGCTCGACCAACTGGAACCACCGTCCACTGGGCGTGCAAATCTGGGCTCTGGCCTATCGCACCGGTGAAGCCTGGAACGAATTCGGCTGGGCAAATGCCGAGTTTGACGCGCTTCTGACCGAAGCGCTGGCCATCGCGGATGCCGACAAGCGCCGTGAAGTGGTCGCCAAGGGCGAGGCGATGATCCAGGAAGAAGGCGTGACCATTCAGCCATACTGGCGTTCGCTGTATCGCCACATGAAGGACGGGCTTGTTGGCACCGACATGCACGTGTCCTTCGAGCACCACCACTATAAGTGGGGCTGGGCGGCCTAAAACCTGCCAGACGTTATTGGGGGCGCCTGAACAGGGCGCCCCTTTCCAGCCGCAGACAGGCCGACACGGGGTCGGATGTCCGAGGCCAGACAATGGTCCAATGATCTGCGGAACACCCGAACAACAGGGGCCATCATGGGACTATTCATCCTCCGACGGTTTGGCGTCATGCTTCTTACTGCATTGTGCCTGACTTTCGTGGTCTTTTTTCTGACCAACCTCTACCCGAACCTGGAAAAGCTTGCGAAAACGCAGGGCAACCAGCGGATGTCCGACGAACAGGTTGAGACCTGGCTGGACAATCGCGGCTATCTGCAACCGACTCTCGTCAAGTACGGTCAATGGCTGGGCGTTCTCCCTGGCTTTTCCAAGACACTTGACGACGGTACGTTCCTTGGGACTTGTACCCGCCCGGGATCGACCGAGGAAACGACTCCCAGATATTGCGGCGTATTGCAGGGTGACTGGGGTTACTCAACCGTTTTCAAGGATGATGTCGGCAAAATCGTCGGCATACGTCTCGGCAATACCGGCTATCTTATGTTCTGGGTTCTGGTTTTGATGGTGCCATCTGCGCTGCTGGTGGGTGTGTTGGCCGGGATGCGCGAAGGATCAGCATTGGACCGGTCCCTGTCCACATTCTCGATCATTACCACGGCGACGCCGGAATATGTGTCGGGCGTGATCTTCATCGCGATCTTCACGTCGTCGACCGTCGGCCTGAAATGGTTCAAGGGCACGGCGACGTCAGCGATGGACAACCCAACCTTCGAGAACTTCTTCCTGCCGGTACTGACCATCTCACTGTATGGGATGGGCTATATCGCCCGGATGACCCGCGCGTCGATGACCGAGGTCATGACGGCGCAGTACATCCGAACCGCGCGGCTTAAAGGTGTTTCCTTTGGCAACATCGTTATGAAGCACGCGCTGCGAAACGCGCTGATCGCGCCCTTTACCGTCATCATGCTGCAGTTCCCATGGCTGCTGAATGGCGTGGTGATTGTTGAAACCCTGTTCAACTACAAAGGTTTCGGTTGGGCACTGGTACAGGCTGCAGGCAACAACGACATTCAGCTCTTGCTGGCGATTTCGGTCGTGTCGGTCTTTGTCGTGCTGGTGACGCAGCTGATCTCCGATATCGGCTATGTCTACCTCAACCCGCGCATCCGTATTTCTTAAGGGAGATAGATCATGGAACCTCTAAGCTGGACCGGCTCTATCGCCATTCTGAACCCTATCCTGATGATCGCGCTTGCCGCGTTGATCGTATCAATTGTCGTTTGGATTATCGGCAGCATTGTACTGCCCGAATCCCCGATGAGCGTGAATATCGATGGCACCATAAGCGGCGGCAACGGGCTACGTGGGCTAACACAAAAGGCCTTGAGATACAGCTTTTCTGCCTGTGTCGCGCTTGCCTTGGCCTACATCGTCCTTGGCATCCTGATGGGGACCAGTGCCGGGATAATCGGAGCGATCTCGCAGCAGTTTCTTCCTGTGTGGTTGTCGCTGATCATCCTGTTTGCAATGTCGATTGCCTTCAAACGTCGCCTCGGCCTTTACGGCAAACTGTTCGACAGCCCCATCGGCATGATCGGTTTTGGCCTTGTGATGTTCTGGGTCTTCACCGGCATCTTCGGCGCGCTTGATCTTATCATCACACATGACCCTTTGGTTCAAGTATCGGGCATGAAGAACAAAGTACCGGGAACACCGCTGCCAAGCCCCGAAGAAGGTGAGTATGCCTGGTACCTTCTGGGCGGCGACAACCTTGCCCGCGACGTCTTTAGCCGAATGGTCAAAGGTGCGTGGATCGTAGTTCAGATCGCTCCGCTTGCGACCATGTTTGCTTTCATGGTCGGGATCACTCTGGGCCTGCCGGCCGGGTACTATGGCGGACGTCTGGATACTTTCCTGTCGTTCCTGGCCAATCTGATCCTGGCTTTCCCGGTCATCCTGCTGTTCTACTTGCTGGTCACGCCGGAAATCGTGGCGACAGGTGTGCCGAACTATATGGCGGCCGTTTTGTTCGTGTTCCCGATACTGTTTATCGGCGTTCTGCTAAACTCGCGGTATTATACCCGCCCGAATTTCCGCACTCCGCTATTGATCGGGGTTCTCGGTATCGCGCTGTGGTTGTATCTGTCGCTGATTTCGACCGGTGGTTACGTCATCAACACGGATGACTACAGCATTTGGGGTCTGCCGACCTATCTGGACCTGTTCGATATCCCAGGCGGGATTCTTGTGGTGTTCGTCTCGGTTGTCTTCGTGAACTCGCCTACGGTGTTCCGCATCGTGCGCGGCCTCGCGCTGGACATCAAAACGCGGGATTACGTGGCGGCGGCACAGACCCGTGGCGAAGGCCCGTGGTACATCATGCTGTGGGAAATCCTGCCCAATGCACGAGGTCCGCTGATCGTCGATTTCTGTCTGCGTATCGGCTATACCACGATCCTGTTGGGAACCTTGGGTTTCTTCGGATTGGGATTGCCTCCGGAAAGCCCGGACTGGGGTTCCACGATCAACGAAGGGCGCAAGCTGTTGTCGATCTACCTGCACCCTGCCCTTCCACCTGCCTTTGCCTTGCTGTCGCTGGTTCTTGGTCTGAACCTGCTGGCAGATGGCCTGCGCGAAGAAAGCCTGAAGGACTGATGTGAGAGCGACCGGGGGCTTTGCCCCCGGACCCCAGGATATTTTTAGCCAGATGAAGGGGATCCCCGGATCCTCGCGAGGAGATACAAGATGAACAAATTGGCGGAATATGACGGCCCAATTCTTGAGATCGACAAACTTTCGATTTCTTTCTTCACCCGCCTTCGGGAAATTCCCGCCGTGATGGATTTTTCGGTCAGCGTGCAGCCCGGCGAGGCTGTTGGACTGGTCGGAGAATCCGGTTGCGGAAAGTCCACTGTGGCACTTGGGGTCATGCAGGACCTCGGCAAGAACGGGCGGGTTGTCGGCGGTTCGATCAAGTTCAAAGGGCGCGATCTGGCCGAGATGAGCGCGGATGAATTGCGCGATATCCGCGGCAATGAGATCGCGATGATCTATCAGGAACCGATGGCCTCGCTGAACCCGGCGATGAAGATCGGCAAGCAATTGATGGAAGTCCCGATGATCCACGAAGGAGTCGGCAAGGAAGAGGCCTATGCCCGTGCATTGGAAGTGGTAACGGACGTACGCCTGCCCGACCCCGAGCGGATGCTGAACTCGTTCCCCCATCAGCTTTCAGGTGGGCAGCAGCAGCGTATCGTGATCGCGATGGCGCTGATGTCGAAACCGGCGCTGCTGATTCTGGATGAGCCGACCACCGCACTGGATGTGACGGTTGAGGCCGCCGTAGTCGAACTGGTCAGGGATTTGGGCAAGAAATACGGCACCTCGATGCTGTTCATCTCGCACAACCTTGGTCTGGTTCTGGAAACCTGTGACCGGCTTTGCGTGATGTATTCGGGTGAGGCAGTCGAGCGCGGCTCGATTCACGATGTGTTCGACGAGATGCAGCACCCCTATACGCAGGCGCTGTTCCGCTCGATCCCGCTGCCGGGGGCAGACAAGAACGCCCGCCCACTGGTGGCCATTCCCGGGAACTTTCCCCTGCCCCACGAACGCCCGTCAGGCTGTAACTTTGGCCCACGCTGCGACTATTTCGAAGAAGGCCGTTGCGACGCGCAGAACATTCTGATGGAGCCTGTACCCGGCAATGACCGCCACCACACGCGCTGTTTGAAGTACAAAGAGATTGACTGGAATGCCCCAATCACTTTGGCGGACAAGAAGGAAAAAGGTGAAATCGGCCGTGTTGTCCTGAAAATGGACAACCTCAAAAAGTACTATGAAGTAGCCGCCAATGCGTTGTTCGGGGGCGGTGAGAAAAAGGTGGTCAAAGCCAACGAAACACTGAGCTTTGAGGCTCATGAATCCGAGACGCTAGCGATTGTGGGCGAATCTGGGTGTGGTAAATCCACCTTCGCAAAGGTTTTGATGGGGCTTGAAACGGCCACAGATGGGCAAATCCTGCTGGACAACCGCAACATCGAAGATGTGCCGATCGAAGAGCGGGATGCCAAGACCGTGGGCGAAGTTCAAATGGTGTTCCAGAACCCGTTTGACACTCTGAACCCCTCGATGACCGTTGGGCGGCAGATCATCCGCGCGTTGGAAATCTTTGGCGTCGGCAATTCCGAGGCCGAGCGAAAACAGCGCATGCTGGAATTGTTGGACTTGGTGAAGCTACCACGCGCCTTTGCCGAGCGGATGCCGCGTCAGTTGTCCGGTGGACAGAAACAGCGCGTCGGTATCGCGCGCGCCTTTGCCGGCGATGCGCGGATCGTCGTCGCGGACGAACCTGTGTCTGCTTTGGATGTGTCTGTTCAGGCGGCGGTGACCGACCTGCTCATGGAGATTCAGCGCGAACACAAGACCACCTTGCTGTTCATCAGCCATGATCTGTCGATTGTGCGCTATCTCAGCGACCGGGTGATGGTGATGTATCTGGGCCATGTGGTCGAGTTGGGGACCACCGATCAGGTGTTCTCGCCGCCCTATCACCCCTATACCGAGGCTCTGCTGAGTGCTGTTCCCATCGCGGATACGTCGGTTGAAAAAGCGCATATCGTTCTGGATGGTGATATCCCCTCGGCCATGAACCCGCCCCCGGGGTGCCCTTTCCAGACGCGCTGTCGCTGGAAATCCGAAGTGCCTGGAGGGCTGTGCGAGAAAGATGTGCCGCCGGTGAAAACCCTGGCGGACGGACATCAGGTCAAATGCCATCTGTCCGAAGACGTTCTGGCCCGCATGGAGCCGGTCATCAAAATCGCGGCCGAGTAACAACCCAAACGAAAAGAACCGGCCACAGCGCCGGTTCTTTTCTGACATGGGTGGGCTGGTGATCAGCCGCCCCAGATCACTTTCACATAGTTCTGGGTTTCTTTGTAGGGCGGCACGCCACCGTGTTTTTCCACGGCTTTCGGACCGGCGTTATAAGCCGCCAGCGCCAGACGCCAGGATTTGAACTTGCGGTACTGCCACGATAAATAACGGGCGCCGCCTTCCAGGTTTTGCTTCGGATCATGCGGGTTCACACCCAAAAGACGCGCGGTTCCAGGCATCAGCTGCGCCAAACCCAGTGCCCCTTTGTGAGACACCGCGTGCGGGTTCCATCCGCTTTCCTGTTGCACCAGTCGCAAGAACAACTCTTCCGGGACACTGTGTTTCCGGGCTGCTTGCCGCGCCAGCGTCAGGTATTGGCCTCGATATTTACCATTATATCGCTTGATGACTTGAGTCGGCTGCGCGGTCTTTGGCTTCAGCCGTTCAGAATCGCGATATTGAGTGGCTGCGCGCGAGTCCAGAATCTTGGATTGTTTGAGGAAAATATCTTTACGGTTTTTGGTGGACAGGGTGTCAGCTGCAGCCGGACCCGAAACCAGCGCAAGGCACAGAACAGAAAAACAACCAACTTGAAAACGCATTTATGCCAATCCCGCTCGCTCTCGAACCCGAATGATTATAGGTATTTCATGCAAGAATAAAAGCTTGGTAAACAGAACCTGGGTAGTTTCTTGCCAACCGTTGCACACATCAACTGTGTTTTAACCATGACGCAGGCCGTATAGGGTCGCGTAGAAACTTCGCGTCAGATTCGGGCGCGCTCGACACAGACAAGAACGGGGAAATATATGGCAGGTTCAGTCAACAAGGTCATTCTGGTCGGAAATCTTGGCCGCGATCCTGAAGTTAGGAATTTCCAAAACGGGGGCAAAGTATGCAACCTGCGCATCGCAACATCCGAAACCTGGAAAGACCGCAATACCGGCGAGCGTCGTGAGCGCACCGAGTGGCACTCGGTCGCGATCTTCAACGAAGGGCTTGTCCGCGTGGCGGAGCAATATCTGCGCAAAGGCTCGAAGGTCTATCTCGAAGGGCAATTGCAGACCCGCAAATGGCAGGACCAATCTGGGCAGGACCGTTACTCGACTGAGGTTGTTCTTCAGGGGTTCGGCTCGACCCTTGTTATGCTTGATGCACGCGGTGAAGGCGGAGGCGGTTACGGCGGCGGACAGTCAGGCAGCTATGGCGGCGGTCAGGCGGGCGGCGGCTATGGCGATCCTTATGGCGGACAGTCCAGCGCTCCTGCCCCTGCATCCGGCGGAATCGACGACGACGAGATTCCGTTCTAAGGCAAACGGAGACGAAACATGACATGGTCCTTCTCACTCGGCCGGGTACTGGGGTCGGAACTGAGGGTCCATGTCACCTTTTTCCTACTACTGGGCTGGGTCGCCTTTGCCGCCTATTCCAAAGGCGGCGTGCCCGCCGCGATCGACAACCTGATCTTTGTTCTGGCCCTGTTTGCCTGCGTTGTCGCGCATGAGTTTGGCCACGCGCTGATGGCGCGGCGCTATGGCATCAAAACCCCTGACATCACATTGCTGCCCATCGGCGGGCTCGCCCGGCTCGAACGGATGCCCGAGAAGCCTATGGAAGAAGTCTGGGTCGCTCTGGCCGGGCCGGCAGTGAATATTGTGATCTGGATCGTTTTGATGGCCATGGGGGCCGGAATGACACTGGACTCCCTGACCCGGATCGATTCGACCAGTGCCGGACTGTTGAACCGGCTGGCCTATGTGAATTTGTTGCTGGCCGTATTCAACATGATCCCGGCCTTCCCTATGGATGGCGGCCGGGTATTCCGCGCATTTTTGTGTCTGAAGATGGACCGGGTAAAAGCCACACGTATCGCCGCCCTTGCGGGTCAGGTCGTGGCGGTGGCGTTTGGTTTTCTCGGGCTGAGTACAGGTAACCCTCTGCTGGTTTTGATCGCCGTTTTCGTGTTCGTCGCAGCCAATGCCGAAAGTCACGATGTGGCCATGCGCTCGGTCGCGCGGCGGGTGCTGGCCCGCGACGCTATGATTACCGAGTTTCACTCCCTATCGCCCAACGACACGCTTGCAACCGCCGCACAGGCCGTCATTCACACCACGCAACACGAGTTCCCCGTGTTGGGTCCGAATGGAGACTTGCTTGGTTTTATTGCGCGCGGCACGCTGTTTACTGCCATGGCGCAAGAGGCACCTCGGTCCGATCTGGCAACTTCGATCATGGAAACCGAGATTCCGCGTGTTGAATTGACCACCGGCTTGGAAACCGTGCTGGAGAAACTTCACAAGGGTGCTCCCGCCGTCGCAGTTTGCACGCAGGCCGACGCAATGGTTGGCTACATCACCCGCGAAAACATCGGTGAATTGATGGTGATCCGCGGACGCTGATCAGACCGTTGCCAAGGCGTCTTCCAGCACGGACAATACAGCGTCCCTTGGGACGTCCGAAGTGACGAACGCCTGCCCGATCCCGCGCGCCAGAATAAACCGCAGCTGGCCGTCGATGACCTTTTTATCCTGCGCCATCAGGTCAACCAGCGCTTCGGCATCCGGCAGATCTCCGGGAATGTCCGCCAGATCGGTTTTCATTCCCATCGCGCGCAAATGTGCCCGCACACGACTTGGATCCTCTTGCGAGCACAGCCCAAGACGAGAGGACAGCTCAAACGCCAGTGCACAGCCGATGGCAACGCCTTCACCGTGCAGCAATCGATCAGAATACCCGGTGGCCGCTTCAAGCGCGTGACAGAAAGTGTGTCCAAGGTTCAGCAACGCACGGTCGCCCTGCTCAGTCTCGTCGCGGGCTACGATATCGGCCTTCATCTGAACCGAGCGTGTAACCGCACGCACGCGCGCGGCCATATCGCCACCCGAAACGTCGGGACCGTTTCTTTCGAGCCATTCAAAGAACTCTGCATCGCCCAGCAGGCCGTACTTGACCACCTCGCCATAGCCCGACAGGAAATCCCGTTGGGTCATGGTGCCCAGAACCGAGGTGTCCGCCAGAACCAGAGACGGCTGATGGAATGCCCCGATCAGGTTTTTGCCCTGTGGAGCGTTGATGCCGGTTTTTCCGCCAACAGAACTGTCCACCTGCGCCAGCAACGAGGTCGGTATCTGGACGAAACGGACACCGCGACGCAAAACGGCCGCAGCAAATCCCGCAAGATCACCAATGACCCCGCCACCCAAGGCGACAACCACGTCGCGACGTTCTACCTTTTCCGACAACAGCCACTCAACCGCGCGCTCGAAATGCGGCCAGCTTTTGGTGGCTTCTCCTGCGGGCAAGGCCAGCGAGGTCATCTCGATACCAGCTGTTGCCAGGCCATCCCGCAACGCATTCAGATGTAACTCGGCCACGTTCTCGTCCGTCAGAACGGCGACCTTAGGCCGGTGCAACAAGGGTGCAATCATCGTGCCGGATTGTTCCAGCAGGTCAGGCCCGATTTCCACGTCATACGAGCGTTTGCCCAACTCTACATGTACGGTTTGGTGCATTTACTTCCGTTCCAATACGTCAGGGCGCGTCAACATCGACTCCACCACCCGGTCCACCATATTTTCAATCGAGGTTTCGCCATCGGACTCAACTGTCAGCCCTGCCTGCGCATAAACCGGGACGCGGGCCTCATACAAGGCGCGCAAGGTCGCATAAGGGTCAGCCGTGCGCAGCAAAGGCCGTGTGTCCTTATGTTTGACCCTGTTCCACAACACCTTCAAGTCAGCCCGCAGCCAGACCGAAACCCCGCGTTCAGTGATCATCTGGCGGTTCTGATCGGAAAGAAAAGCGCCGCCGCCAGTTGACAGGATGCCTTTTTCCTCGTCCAGCAGACGTCCGATGACCTGACTTTCCTTGGCGCGAAAGAACGGTTCACCATCACGCTCAAATATCTCGGGGATGGTCATATTGGCAGCCGATTCGATCTCGGCGTCGCTGTCGAGGAAGGGAACACCCAGCCTTGCGGCCAAAGCACGGCCCACAGCCGTCTTTCCGGCCCCCATCATGCCAACAAGAACGACGGTTTTGTGCAGTTCAAAGACCGCATCAGTACCTTCTGTGTGGGCGTTATGCTTAATTTCGCTCATTTCAACGTGAATGACGTGATCTTACGAAAAATGCCAGCTATAACTATGGCAAAAGACAAAATTGGGGCAGCGTTGAGCAATGGGCCGTCTGATCAAGTTCTTGATATATATTGTTTGCCTGAGTTTTGTCGGGCTGGTGGGATATGCTTATCTGGGTCCGATATTTGGGGTGGATTTCTCGGCCCCGCAGGACGAAATTCGAGAGCCGGTAATCCTGAATGTTGAATAAAGCCGCACTGGCTGCCTTATTGCTGGCTGGATCAGCGCAGGCGCAACAGGCTCCTCTTTCCGTCATCGATTGGCTGACGGACCCTCCGGAAAACCTGCCAGGGACTGTCCTGTTGGAACCACCGGTCACGGAGACGGGCATTCAGCCGGATATCCAAGTCTCTCCGCTTGAGGCACTGTCACAGCCGTTGGGGCTTGTGTCGTCGTCGGTGACTGGCCTGCCGGTGCACCTTTGGCAGAATAGTGATGCCGACCGGCTGGCCGAGCTGATCACCGATGTGCCGGTTCGCTATAACCCCGCCATGCAGCGGTTGTTGTTTACGCTGATCCTGTCCGAGGCCCGCGCACCTGCCAGTTCCGGCGCCGAGGAAACGCTACTATTGGCCCGCATCGACCGATTGATGCAACTTGGCGCAGCCGACCCGGCGCAATCGCTGGTCCAATTGGCCGGTCCGACCGACACACGCGACAGGTTCCAGCGCTGGTTTGACGCCACTTTACTTACTGGAGACGAGGATCGCAGCTGTACGTCCCTGATCGCGAAGCCACACCTGTCTCAGGACTACGCCGCGCAAATATTCTGCAAGGCGCGGCGTGGAGACTGGCCATCAGCCGCCCTCACACTGGAAGCGGCGCACGCATTGCAGATATTGCCACCAGATGAGCTGGATGTGCTGGATCGCTTTCTCAGCCCCGAGTTGTTTGAAGAAGCCGAATACCTTCCGCAACCAGATGATCCCAGCCCACTGACCTTTCGCCTGTTTGAGGCGATCGGAGAACGCCTGCCATCGGCCCCTCTGCCCCGTGCCTTTGCAAATGCCGATCTGCGGGACGTAGCCGGGTGGAAAGCGCAGATCGAAGCGGCTGAGCGGCTGACCCGCATCGGCGCGCTGACCCCCAACCAATTGCTGGGGCTGTATACCGAGCGCTCTCCAGCCGCGTCCGGCGCAGTTTGGGACAGGGTCGCGGCCGTGCAACGGTTCGAGTCTGCACTGGATTCGCGCAATCCCGACAAAATCGCCCGGGCTTTAAATACTGTGTGGACGCAAATGCGCCTGATCGGATTAGAGGTACCCTTTGCAGAATTGTTCGCAGAACGCCTGTCGCAGATAGAGCTGACGGATCCGTCGGCGGAACAGCTGCGCTGGCGTATCCTGCTGTTGTCCGAACTGTATGAAACAGCGGCCCTTTCTGTGCCCGGTCAATCCGACGAAAATCACTTTCTGGCGGCGTTAGCGCAAGGCGATCCGGGGCGCGCGCGCTCTCCTTCACCTCTGGCGGATGCGGTTGCGCAAGGGTTTGCATGGGCTGCTCCGGTCCCGCCGAATATCGAAACGATGCTAAACAATGATCAATTGGGTGAGGCGGTTTTGGAGGCCATGGGCCAGTTCGCGCATGGGTCGCGCGGCAACCTAGTCGATTTGACAGCAGCCATTGCGACGCTCCGCCGTGTGGGTCTTGAGGACACCGCCCGCCGCGCCGCGCTGAACTTGCTGATCCTGCAGGGCAGTTGATCGTGGTAGCCCCAGCGACGCAGGACTTGTGGATTTCCACCTTTTTACAAGCTCAGGCCGCTGAATTGGGCGCAGCGACCAATACGCTGCTAGCCTATGGCCGCGATCTGAAAGAATTCTCGGCCTGGTTGGAACGTCGAAAAACGGGTTTTCCTGACACACAGAGAGAACAGATTGAGCAATACCTGATTGATTGCGACGCACAGGGCCTGTCCCGTTCCACGCGCGCACGTCGGTTGTCCGCGATCAAGCAACTGTTCCGGTTCGCCTTCGAAGAAGGTTGGCTTGAAGCTAACCCCGCCATTCAGATCAAAGGCCCCGGTCGACAAAAACGCCTGCCCAAAACGCTGGATGTCGCTGAAGTCGATCGTTTGCTTGAGGCCGCGCGCCGCACCGGTCGCAACGATGCAGACCGGGTGCGCAACACCTGCCTGATGGAGGTTCTTTACGCCACGGGAATGCGGGTGACCGAATTGGTTTCGCTGCCAGTCTCCTCGGCCCGAGGTGACCCCCGGATGCTGCTTGTGCTGGGCAAAGGTGGCAAGGAACGGATGGTGCCACTGTCGCCTCCGGCGCGCGATGCGTTGGCGGCGTGGTTGCTTATCAGGGACGAGGCCGAGGACAAGCAGGTTGCAGAAGGTGCTCAGCGTTCCAAGTTCCTGTTTCCGTCTCGCGGTAAATCCGGCTATCTGACCCGGCACAGGTTTTTCCTGCTGGTCAAGGAACTGGCCGTAGAAGGCGGCGTTTCGCCGGAAAAAGTGACGCCACACACCCTGCGCCATGCCTTTGCCACGCATCTTCTGGCGAATGGCGCCGATTTGAGGTCGATCCAGACCCTGCTGGGCCATGCCGACGTGGCGACCACGGAAATCTATACCCATGTCCTGGACGAACGCCTGTCAGAGCTTGTGTTGCAACATCACCCGCTGGCGAAAGACGGCGATGACGACGGCTAACCCCTTGATCCACAGCATGCGCACCCCCATAACGGATGCAGTATCACGAACAACTAAGGACCGATGGAACCCTCTTCTGCTTCTCTGATCGACGGCGCATTCTGGTTTACCACAGGCGCCATTCTACTTTTGCTTGTCCTATCGGGCTTTTTCTCGGGTTCTGAAACGGCATTGACCGCCTCGTCGCGCGGAAAACTGCGTGCGCAGGCCGACAAAGGGTCGCGCGGTGCGCAGAAGGCCCTGGACATCACTGACGATAACGAACGACTGATCGGATCGGTCCTGTTGGGCAACAACCTTGTCAACATCCTTGCCGCATCGCTTGCGACTGCGCTTTTCACACGGCTGTTCGGTGAAAGCGGCGTTGCGCTGGCAACGCTGGTGATGACCCTTCTAGTCCTGATCTTTGCCGAGGTTCTGCCCAAGACCTACGCGATTACCAATCCGGAAAAGGCCGCCGCTGCCGTGGCACCGATCATCGGCGTCGTCGTGACGGTGTTTTCACCCATCGTTGCAGCCGTGCGCCTGCTGGTACGTGGTGTTCTGCGCCTGTTTGGCGTCCAGATCGACCCGGACAGCAATATTCTGGCCGTGCGCGAGGAAATCGCCGGGGCATTGCAGCTTGGTCATTCCGAAGGCGTGGTCGAAAAGGAAGACCGCGACCGTATCCTTGGCGCGCTGGATTTGGGCGATCGTACAGTTGAAGAGATCATGCTGCACCGCTCGAATATTGAGATGATCGATGCAGACGCTTCGCCCGAGGCCATCCTTCAGCAATGTCTGAAAAGCAGCCACACCCGCCTGCCGGTGTTTCGGGATGAACAGGAAAACATCGTGGGAGTCGTACACGCCAAGGACCTGTTCCGCGCAATGTACGCCCATGCCGGCGGCAGTGAGAACGCCGATAACCGCCTGAAAGAGTTCGACATCCTCAAGGTCGCGAACGACCCCTATTTTGTTCCGGAAACCACCACTCTGGACGATCAGATGCGCGAATTCCTGCGGATGCACAGCCACTTTGCGCTGGTGGTGGATGAATACGGTTCGCTGCGCGGGCTTATCACGCTTGAGGATATCCTCGAGGAAATCGTGGGCGAGATCGCGGATGAGTTCGACATAGACGAAGACGTTTCTGTAACCCGAACCGAAGATGGGCAGTTTCTGGTCGAAGGAGCCACCACGATCCGCGACGCCAACCGCGCGATGGATTGGTCCCTGCCCGACGATGAGGCAAATACCATTGCCGGTCTGGTCATTCACGAAGCGCAGATGATCCCAACCGTCGGTCAGGTCTTTTCTTTTCACGGCTTTCGCTTTGAGGTGACAAAACGTCAAGGCAACCGGATCACCGAACTGAAAGTTCGCCCTCTCTGAGGACAACCCAAAAAACTGCAAGATTCCACCGGCGTTCTAATCCGAGCGCCGGTTTTCTTTTAGACAACCACCGTATCCTTCCTGTTTGGGTTAGCCAGCAGGCGCCGAACCCGGATCGCCTTCCGCGACACTTTCTGTCGCTGAAGCTATTGCAAAGGCAGCTTTCCTATTGAGACTGACGGCATAGCCATCAGGAGACGTGCATGAAACTCACAACCCAAGTTGCAGTCATCGGCGGCGGAGTCGTTGGATGTTCCGTACTCTATCACCTGACCAAGCTGGGGTGGACTGACGTGATGCTGTTGGAACGCTCCGAGCTGACCAGCGGGTCGACCTGGCACGCGGCGGGCGGGTTTCACACCCTGAACGGCGACACCAACATGGCGGCGCTCCAGGGATATACGATCCGGCTGTATAAAGAGCTGGAAGAGATTACCGGCATGTCCTGCGGTCTGCATCATGTGGGCGGAGTGACGCTGGCAGATAATCAGGATCGGTTCGACATGTTGCTGGCGGAACGCGCCAAGCATCGGTTCATGGGGTTGGAGACGGAAATCGTTGGTCCGGAGGAGATCAAAAAGATGGCTCCTATCACCAACACCGACGGGATCATCGGCGCGCTTTATGATCCGCTGGACGGTCATCTTGATCCGTCGGGGACCACCCATGCCTACGCCAAAGCGGCCCGGATGCGAGGCGCTACGATCGAAACGCACTGCATGGTGCGCGAAACCATCCAGCGCACCGATGGAACATGGGATGTGGTCACCGACAAGGGTACGATCCATGCCGAACACATCGTCAATGCCGGTGGCCTTTGGGCGCGCGAGGTTGGCGCGATGGCGGGCGTCTATTTCCCCCTACACCCGATGGAACACCAGTATCTGGTGACAGACTCGATCCCTCAGATCGAGGCGATCATCGACGCTGGCGGCGAGCATCCGCATGTAATGGACCCTGCTGGCGAAAGCTATCTGCGGCAGGAAGGGCGCGGGTTGTGTATTGGGTTCTATGAACAGCCCTGCAAACCCTGGGCTGTCGATGGCACACCGTGGCAGTTCGGCCACGAACTGCTGCCCGACGATTATGACAAGATCACCGACAGTATCGAATTTGCCTACAAACGCTTCCCCGTTCTGGCCGAGGCTGGCGTCAAATCGGTGATCCATGGACCGTTTACCTTTGCGCCTGATGGCAACCCACTCGTCGGGCCGGTGCCGGGCATGCGCAACTATTGGTCCGCCTGTGGCGTGATGGCCGGGTTCAGTCAGGGCGGCGGTGTTGGCCTGACGTTGGCGCAATGGATGATCGAAGGAGAGCCTGAGCGCGATGTGTTCGCCATGGATGTCGCCCGCTTCGGCGACTGGGTCGGGCCTGGCTATACGCGCCCGAAGGTGATCGAGAACTATCAGAAACGCTTTAGCGTCGCCTACCCCAACGAAGAACTGCCGGCCGCGCGTCCGAACCGGACCACCCCGATGTACGATATCTTCAGCGATCTGGGCGCGGTTTGGGGTCAGCAATACGGGCTGGAGGTTGCGAACTATTTTGCGCAGGGTGACGAACCGGGCTACGAAACGCCCTCATTCCGCCGCTCGGATGCATTCGAGGCGACCGGGCGCGAGGTGCGCGCTGTGCGCAATGGTGTCGGCATCAACGAAGTCCATAATTTCGGCAAGTATCGCATCACCGGCCCGGGTGCGCGCGACTGGCTGGACAGGGTCATGGCGGGGCGCATCCCAAAGCCGGGGCGGCTTTCGCTGACACCGATGCTGTCGCACAAGAGCAAGCTGATCGGGGATTTCACCGTTTCCTGTTTGGCCGAAACCGAATTCCAACTAACGGCGTCATATGGCAGCCAGGCCTTCCATATGCGGTGGTTCCTGCAGCATCAGGATGACGGCGTTACAATTGAAAACATCAGCGATTGTCTGAACGGCTTTCAGATCGCTGGACCAACGGCGGCAACGGTTTTGGCTGCCTGTACCCGTACGGACATCTCGGACCTCAGGTTCCTTGATGTTCGCCGCATGACCATCGGTATGACCGATTGCACCGTTCAAAGGGTCAGCTACACGGGCGATCTGGGGTACGAAATCTACTGTGATCCGATGGCCCAACGGCAATTGTGGTGGACCCTTTGGCAGGCTGGCCAGCCCCACGGCATGGTGCCCTTTGGCATGCGCGCGATGATGAGCCTGCGGTTGGACAAGTTCTTTGGGTCTTGGATGAGCGAGTTCTCACCCGACTACTCTGCCGCGGAAACCGGGCTGGATCGCTTTATTGCCTTCACGAAGAACACCGACTTTATCGGTCGCGCCAAAGCCGAGCTTGAACGCTCCGAGGGGACCGCGCGCAAGCTGGTCTCGTTCGAAGTGGATGCAGACGACGCTGACGTGAATGCGTATGAGCCGATCTGGCTGGATGGTGCGGTCGTCGGATTCTGCACCTCGGGCGGGTATTCCCATTATGCCGGCAAATCCATCGCAATAGGTTTCCTGCCCTCGGATCGCATACGTGACGGCTTGGAGGTCGAGATTGAGATACTGGGCCAGATGCGCAAGGCGCGTGTGATCTCAACCCCACTGTTCGACGCGGACGGTGAACGTATGCGGGGATGACAAAAGACGGCTACGGCGGCTATGTGAAGGTATGACAGACATTCCCATTATCCTTCTGGCCGCCGGACAATCCCGCCGCATGGCTGGCACGGACAAGCTGATGCAAAGCGTCGATGGCATGCCCCTGCTACGGCGATCTGCACAAACAGCGTTGCAGGTAGGCCCGGTGATCGTTGCGCTTCCGCCTGCTCCGAATCCTCGCCAGGACGCCTTGAAAGGTATGGATGTTGTTGCAGTTGAAATACCCGACGCTGATGAGGGCATGAACGCCAGTTTGCGCGGTGCTCTTGCGCATGTGCCCGCCGATGCCGGGGCTGTCATGGTTTTACTGGCAGATTTGCCGGAAATCACAGTTGGTGACCTGAAGCAAGTCGCAGAGTCTGTCCAAGGATATCCAAATTGCTTGATCTGGCGTGGGGCGACAGCCACAGGAAAGCCCGGCCATCCGGTTGTGTTTGCCCGTCCGCTGTTCAGAGAGCTCAGGCAACTTACAGGCGATGAGGGTGCTCAGTCCGTTGTGCAGGCGCATAAGAATGCAGTGCATCTTCAACCACTACCCGGTCAAAACGCCCTGTTGGATCTGGACACTCCCGAGGATTGGGCACGCTGGCGGGCCGGGAAGGCCACATAACCGGCCTGCCAAAATAGAAACGGCCCGGTCGATACCGACCAGGCCGCTTGCCCAAAACAGGACTACCACTTTTCACCAATCCTGAAAACGCTGCCAAAAATGCCTATGGCACCCTGGCTATTCCGCCGCTGAACCTAAACAAGACCCCCTCGTTAACATGCCGCTTAGCGTTTCCAGTGACTGTGACAAGCCGTTGGCACCCCCTAGTGCCGTCGGCTCCCCCTTCGCTTGGGCAAGATCATCGTCACCCAAACGGTGCTTCCAAACAATGTAAAATTGGAAAGAACGGTTAATTTTTGGCGTCTCGGAATGGTTTTTGCGCAACATCCCGCCGAGGCGAAATCTACCTATAGAAGATCAATGAACTGCCCATTTTAGTCCAAACCTGACGTTATGCATATTCTTTATTAGTTATATATAAAAGTTATAGGGCGCATATGCACTTGATTTGACCAGGCTGCAGAAACACACCACAACCAAGAGATGAGCGAATTTTCGCCAAGGCCTTCCAGCGATCCTTTGTTACCAAAACTGAATCAATTCAGGTTAAATCAGGGTTTGACTTTCAAATTGGCAACAATGGCCGATTCGTGACAAGCGATTCGCTATTATCTCGGCGGAACGTCGGCATACGACGACCTGTTTGTGGCGAAATTAAGATTTCTTAATCCTCAGCACAGGAAACTCACAGGTTGATGCCTCATCTCCTCGGTTAACGCGCGGCTGCAATCGCGTGAAATAAACAGGAGACAAAAATGAGCATCCGTAAATCCTCGCTGCTTTTGCCACGTGCAACAGGCCTCGTTGGCGCATCCGCGCTTGGCGCCGCGCTGCTGGCCACGACCGCCCTGCCCTCGCTGGCAGACGAAGCCCTGGCTGATCTGGTTGAAAGCGTGTCCCCCTCGGTGGTGACCATCATCGCCGAACAGGACATTGTGCCCGTGCAAGCACCGGGACAGGGACAGAATTTTGATTTAGAAGACCACCCCTTTGGTGAATTCTTCAAACGCTTCGGAGCGCCTGAGGGCTTTCAGGCACCGCAGCGTGGACCATCGCAAGGCTTGGGATCGGGGTTTGTACTCGACGAAGCCGGGTACATCATCACCAACCACCATGTTGTCGACAATGCCTCGACCGTGACCGTCCGTCTGAGCGACGACCGTAGTTTCAAAGCCGAAATCGTGGGCACCGACCCGCTGACCGATATCGCCGTCCTGAAGATCGACGCCGGCGAAGCGCTGCAAGCCGTTGAGATCGGGGACAGTGACGTTATCCGCGTGGGTGAGGACGTCGTGGCCATCGGCAACCCGTTTGGCCTGCATTCGACCGTGACCACGGGCATCGTTTCAGCCAAAGGCCGCAATATCTCGGCCGGGCCCTACGCTGAATTCATTCAGACCGATGCGGCCATCAACAAGGGCAACTCGGGCGGTCCACTGTTCAACATGGAAGGCGAAGTGATTGGCGTGAACTCGGCCATCTACTCGCCCACCGGCGGGTCGGTTGGTCTGGGCTTTGCCGTGACCTCGAACATCGTTGAACATATCGCCGCGGATCTGCGCGATGATGGTCAGGTCAGCCGTGGCTGGCTGGGTGTTTCAATCCAGAATGTCAGCCCAGAGATCGCGGCGGCTATGGGGATCGATGCCTCGACCGGCGCACTTGTGTCAGATGTCGTCGCGGGCAGCCCCGCAGAGGGCGTGTTGGAGCAAGGTGACGTTATCCTGACCTTCAACGATGAAGCCGTCGATTCCAGCAGCGACCTGCCGATCCTTGTCGGCACGACCAAAGTCGGTACCGACAGTGTCATGACCGTTCTGCGTGATGGAAAAGAGCAACAGATCGAGTTGACAATCGGACAGCATCAAAGCGCCTCGGCCGAGATCGACAAATCGGTGGACGAAGGTATCTCGGGCACCGCGTTGGGCGTGACCGTCGCACCGCTGACCGACAGCAACCGCGCACAAATGGGCGTAGCTGAGAATGTCGATGGTGTCGTTGTGACTGATCTGAAGCCCGACAGCCCTGCTGCCAAGGCTGGTCTGCAACGCGGCGACGTGATCGTAAAACTGGGCGGTCAGGAAACCGCCTCACCCGACGCGCTGAAGGCTGCGCTGGACAGCGAAAAGACTGACCCCGCGCTGGTGCTGATCAACCGGGGCGGAAACCAGATCTTCGTGGCGGTGGAAATCGCCTGACCCGAAGTCCGCGTGCGCCATTTGATGGGGATTTCTGGCGTGCGCCTCCTCGGCGGATTGAATTGTCCGCATTCCGCCGGGACTGCCGGGTGCGCTGCAACGCACCCGGCACGTAATTTACGCAAATCATGTGCTTTTCAGGAAATTTGTGTTTAAATCCCGATAGAAAGGAACCCGAAACATGAGCCGCCGCCTGCTGATCGTCGAAGATGACGAGGACACTCGTGAGTTCATCGCCAAGGGCTTTGGCGAAGAAGGCTATGTGGTCGAGCAGGCCGCAGATGGCCGCGAGGGTCTGTACCACGCCACCGACGGTGGGTTTGATGCCATCGTGCTGGACCGGATGCTTCCCGGTCTTGATGGCCTTTCGCTGATCCGATCCTTAAGGGCGGCTGGGGTCAAGACCCCTACCCTGATGCTGACCGCAATGAGCGCGGTTGACGAAAGGGTTAAGGGGTTGCGGTCGGGTGCAGATGACTACCTGGTCAAACCGTTTTCGTTTCAGGAACTCCACGCGCGGATCGAAGCCCTATTGCGGCGCCCGCAGGAATCTGAGGAAACCGCGACGCTGACCTGCCGCGACCTGGAAATGGACTTACTGACACGCAAAGTCACCCGCGATGGACAAGAGATTTCCCTGACCCCGCGTGAGTTCCAGATCCTTGAATTCTTCCTGCGTCGCAAGAACCGCGTCGTATCGCGCACCATGCTGCTGGAAGGTGTCTGGGATTACCATTTTGACCCAAATACCAACGTGGTCGACGTCCATATCTCAAAACTGCGCCGCCAGTTGGATGAAGGCGACAGGCCGCCGTTGATTGAAACGGTTCGAGGTGCGGGTTACATGATATCCGATGGATAACCTGCGACTTTCGTTCAATAATTCTCGCACCCGCCTCGTTCTAGCCAGCATGGTTCTCAGCACATTGCTGACGGCCATCGTGCTGGGGCTTGTATACTTCACCGCCAATCGCAGTATCGAGGGCGAGACCCGTTCAGTGGTATCCGCCGAATTAACCGGTCTGGCCGATGAATATGAACGGCGCGGCCTATTCGGGCTGTTGCAAGCCATTGAACGCAGGATTCCAACTGCGTCCGAACGGGATGCTTTGTATCTTTTGACTGACCGGTTCGGTGTAAAGCTGGCCGGAAACCTCAAGCACTGGCCTGCGGACGTCACAGCAGGCAGTGGCTGGGTTGATTTGGAACTTCGCCGCGCCGATAACGACCAGTTGGTCCCGATCTCGGCCGCCTCGGTCCGCTTGCCGGGCGGCGAACGCCTGCTAGTAGGTCGTGATGCCCTTGCACGGCAGCAATTTGACAGGGCGCTGTTGCGCGCGGTTGGCTTGGCGCTTGCAATTGCACTGGCGTTAAGCCTTTTGACCGGCTGGCTTTTCACGCGGCTGGTGTTCACTCGCCTGTCCGAGTTTGCGGGAACAGCGGAAAACATCGTGTCAGGTGATCTGTCCCGCCGCATGCCTTTGCGCGGAACCGGGGACGAGCTGGATCAAGTGGCCGGAACCCTGAACAGCATGTTGGACCGGATTGAGGAACTGATCAGCAATCTGCGCACAACCTCGAATTCAATCGCCCATGACCTGCGATCCCCGCTGTCCCGCCTGCGTCAAAGGGTCGAGTCACTGTCTGACCCATCCAAAAGCGATCTGGACCGCGACGTCGACGTGGCACGCGCGACAGCGGAAATCGACCACGTGCTGCGCGTTCTTGGGCAGTTGACCGAAATTTCTCGCGCCGAGGCCGGTGTCGGGCGGGAACAGTTCGAACCCGTGGACTTGCAGCAACTGATCGGTGACGTCGTCGAGTTGTACGAACCAGTTGCCGCCGATCAGGGCATCTCGCTTGAGGTCGTCGGCACCGCCCACACTGTTCAGGGGCACCGCCCGCTTCTGTCTCAAGCGCTGTCAAATCTTCTGGAAAATGCCATGCGTTATGCCCCGGAAAAGACGGCAATCACGATCACCCTGTCAGAAAGCGGTCCCTACACCTGCCTGAGCGTGCGTGACCGGGGCCCTGGTGTCCCTGAAGAGGATTTGCCACGTTTGCAGGTGCCGTTTGTGACGCTCGATCCCGCAAGGACCGAGCGCAACTCAGGCCTGGGCCTGGCGCTGGTCGCGGCGATTTCTCACATGCATCAAGGCGCTTTCGAGGCGCGCAACTGCGACCCTGGACTTGAGGCCACGATCAAACTGGCGCGCAAGCCCTAGATTGGCGCACCTTTGATCGCCATCATCTTGTTTTTATAACGTTTGTCTGCCGTCACATCTGTTCCGAACCAGTCGGGCGGCGTGTATGCCTGCGCCTCGGCCTCTGTGTCGAATTCCACTTCGACCAGCCGCAGCGGCGCGAGGTTTCCCAGAAAGATGTCCAGCTCAAACACGCGCCCATCCGGCATTTTTCCGGTATAACGCTCTTTCTCAACCCGACGTGCTTCGGTTTCCGGCCAGAAGGTTTCGAATTGCTCGACTGTGATCTCGACCTCGCGTTCCACCCGCACCAAGGAGCCCGCTCCTTTGAGCGTCAAAAAGTACCTGTCATTCTTTTGCCGCAGGCGCAATTCCGTGGAATCGTCCGGTGCAGTCAGATAGCCTTGACGGATGACGGCCTTGTCCGCGCCGCTCAGGTCGGGCAGTTCCGCCACCAGAAACTTGCGTTCAATTTCGGTGCTCATCGCTTTGAAACCACTCCGTTTTCCATCTCGTCGTACAGCTTTTGATATGCCAAGCTGGCGGCGCTGCGCGGGGCGAATTCACTGACTGGCGCACGGTTCTGCCCCATCCGTTCGATATCCGCCGCAAACGGGATTGAGCTGTGCAGGAACCGTTTGCGATAGAGCTTTCGCATCGCATCCATAGTCTCAAGGTGCAGGGTCTTGCGCTGTTGCACCATGGAGAAGAATGCCGTCAGCTTTTTCTTCGACAACTTGTTGGCATCAAAAAACCCGACCAACTGATCGAAAGACCGTTCAGACAGGGTCGTCGGGATAACCGGAACCACGATCTGATCGGCCGCTTTGAAGATGTTTTCCGACAGGGTCGAAAAGTTGGGCGGGCAATCCAGAATGATCACCTCATAATCGCTGCCCGCCGAGATCAGCGCTTTTTTCAGCCGCGACCGCGTGTTCCGCATCCGTGACAGGAAGACGTCAAAATCCCGAAAGGTCATGTTTGCTGGCAGCACGTCCAGCCCCTCGAAGTCACTGGCGCGAATGGATTTAGTAAAGCGCGCGACATCCTCAAAGAACCTTGCATCCGTCAGCTTTTTGGATGGTTTGACGCGCAGATAAAACCCAGACGCTCCTTGCGGATCCAGGTCGCATAGCAAAACACTGTGCCCCGCTGCCGCGTAAGCATGGGCCAGATTGACCGAGGTGGCGGTTTTACCCACACCGCCCTTGTTGCTGTAACAGGCAATGATCTTCACTCCTCAGCCCTCCTTTTGATGAAACAAACTGCGGAAAAGGTGCCGGATGTCCGGGCTGTCGAAATGCTTGAAACTTGCGATGACACGGTCACGTTCCGCCAATTGGCGCTGATCCAGAACAGAAATCAGCCCGCCCACGGACAAGGCCAACTGCGCATCAGCGCGGCCTTGCATATTGGTGTGCAGTTTCACAAAATTCAGAAGCGCCTCTTGTTGGACTGAGAAATCATTGAACAGGCCCAGATTATCCTGCAGCTTTTTCAATGGCTTGATGATCGTTTTGAATGCCTTTGCGTCGAACAAAGGCGCAAAGAACTCCATAAGATAACGCAGTTTTTTGCAGTCGATCCGCAGATTATGCACAGCTTCGTCAGGCGTGTTTGGCGTAATGCCGCGCGCCAGTTTGCAGGTTTTGCGATATCGCTTCCAGATCAGGGCACGCGCGTATTCATAGGCAGGCCGATCTGCATTTGGGCCAGGCTGCAGGTTTGTCGGATCAGCGAAAAGCTCGGTCAACTTTTTCATCTGATTGTCATAGCTCTGCGTCCGAAAGCGCCGGGACAGACGTCCAAGTGCCTGACTGCGTTCCTTTTCGAATTGCGCAAACATGGCCACGGCACCTTCATGAAGGTTCGGCGGTATCAAATTGAAGTAACTGTCTTTTTCCAACAGATAGACATCCAAATCCCGTACGCGACCAGTGGGTTCCATCAAACCGGAAAACTCGCGCTTTAATGCAGCGGTTTGTTCGGGCGAAAACACACCCTTGAACAGGCCGATCACAGATCGCACGCGGCGCAGAGAAACGCGGTAGTCATGCAGAAATTCAGTATCGATATCATCAATCACGCCCGCCTCATTCTGGCGCGCGACCGCCAGATAGGTGCGAATGATGTCGGTGGCGACCTCAATTGATGGCTCTTGTTTACTAACGCGGATTTCGGGCTTGGCCTTGTATTTGGTCGCGTCGGGAAACAACCGGTCGAACAATGGCTTCGCCTTGCTTTTGCCAGCCTCCAACTTAGCCAGCTTTTCACAAACAGTCTTATACGCCCGGTCATATCCGCGCATGTGTTGAACGGTTACAACTGTTACCTGCCCCTGATCCGAGGACATCAACATCATCGTGCCGCGCACTTGTGTCTTTTGCAGGTCACCCAGAATGGCAAACGAGCGGAATTCGACCCTGCCCGCGCCGACGCTCATCAACGCGCGCAACTTGGGAAAGCCAGCGAGGCCCGCTTTGACGGGTCCGTCAGGCAAATCCTGCACGAACTTGCCGTGACCCTGACACCGCTGGGTTTCAATTCTACCGCAGCGCAACAAAAACAATGACCCATCAGTTTGGATCAAAACCTTAGCAGATGCCCTGAGGGGTTGGTCATGGCAATCAAGAATATCAAAATTTCCAGCAGGTTGAGCGGCCTCGAACCGCAATGCCAGTTCTTTCAAAGATTTAGTAAAACCCGCCTCATCGAATGTGCCCGGGATAACAAAACAGTTTTTGACCCGAGCCATTAAGAGCGTCCCTTTCACCGAGGATCCAGTACGTGATCATGAATTCATATTCCTGCGATCCGATCAACGACTAACTCCGTTGATCAACAGCAATGACCAAAACATCTGATTTTGCTCGAACAACCGAATGACTCTGTCCGGGCATTTGGCTAAGACGGGGGTATGTCTGATCCTGTTTCATCGATCCGCAATCTCGGCCCGGCTTTTGAGCAATCCTGCGCACGCGCAGGCATTCAGTCTGCGCAGGAATTGCGCGATTTGGGGGCGGATGAGGCCTATGCGCGGCTATTGCAGGCGGGCACCCGACCGCATTTCATCGGATACTACGTGCTGGTGATGGGATTGCAGGGGCGCCCCTGGAACGACTGCAAGGGTGAGGAAAAGAAGGCGCTACGCGTAAAGTTCGACGCAATAAAATCCAGCGTTAGTACCGCCCCGGAAACCCAGATGATTTCTGATCTGGATGCAATTGGCATACGCGTTGCACCGAAAGATCTCAAACAGGTCTGAAACGAAAAAGGCCGCACCCCCAATGGGATACGGCCCTGAACTTCGTCTGACGGCGGATTAGCCGACCAGTTCGATGCCCGAGAAGAAGTACGCGATTTCAACGGCAGCAGTTTCAGGCGCGTCCGAACCGTGGACCGAGTTTTCGCCAACCGATTCAGCAAACTCGGCGCGGATGGTGCCGGGTGCTGCGTCTGCGGGGTTGGTTGCGCCCATGACTTCGCGGTTCTTTGCAATGGCGCCTTCGCCTTCCAGAACCTGCACAACGACTGGCTCCGACGACATGAATTCGCACAGTTCGTCATAGAACGGACGCTCGGCATGCACGTCGTAGAACTTGCCAGCCTGAGCTTTGGTCATGTGGATGCGCTTTTGCGCAACGATGCGCAGGCCAGCGTCTTCGAACTTGGCGTTGATCTTGCCAGTCAGGTTGCGACGGGTTGCATCAGGTTTGATGATCGAGAATGTGCGTTCCAGTGCCATATCGGCCTCTCCTTACTATATGGCGCGAGGTACGCGCCGAAATCCATCGCGCGCCGCCTAACACGGTATGTGCCTCATGAAAAGTGGAATGATTGCGCCAGTGGGTCTTGGCGATCAGATTGTGTCCGGCAAGGGCTCTGACGCGTCGATCCGGCGAACGTAAAGCACAGCAAGCAATCCGACAAAGCTGCTGGCGAACATCATGCCCAATACCAAATAGGGCCCATTTTCGGGGCTAACAAACGCGCCGGTCATCAAGGTCAGAACTGCGCCCAACGCCACGATTAGTGCCCCGGAAAGCCCCGCGGCGCTGCCTGCCAGATTGGGTCTCACGGACATTACGCCGGCCGAGGCGTTGGCATTCGTCAGCCCGTTACCGAAGCCCACGCAAATGGCCGAGCCGAAGAATACCCAGACTGAACCCAGACCTGCTGTGAACAACAGCAACCCGCAGAAAGGCCCAATAGAGGCAACGACCCGACCGATCAGGATCATCGTCGTCAGCTTCGTGTGTGCTGCGATACGCCCGGTGATGAAATTGCCCACCATGAAGCCGCCGGTAATAATTCCGATCCCCAGACCCAGCATGGCAGGGCTCAGGTCGAACCAGACCGCGGCGACCAGTGGCGCACCGGTGATAAAGCTGAAGAACCCGCCGATCGAGAATGCCGCGCACAGCGCGTAACCCCAGAACCGACGCGCGCGAAACAGGTGTGGGTATTCCTTTAACTGAGCCGAGAATGTTGCGGATCGGTTCGCATTTGTCTCACCCATGTCCGCCCACAAGAGCACCAGCATCCCCGCCCCCAGGACCGAGTACAAAATGAACCCGGCTCGCCAACCGAACAGCATATCCAGTGCGCCGCCCAGCATTGGGCCAAGCATCGGTGCCAAAGCCATTGCCATCGCAACATAGCCCAGTTTGCTGGCGGCCTCGTTCGGGGCATAGAGATCCCGGATTGAGGCGCTGGACAGCACGGGTCCGGCCACCACCGCTGCTTGAAGCAGACGGAAACCGAGGAATATCCAGATCGACTCGGCCAATACGCAGCCAACGGAGGCCACTGTGAAAAATACCATACAAATCAACAGGATCGGTCTGCGACCATATCGGTCGGACAACGGCCCCATGATCAATTGCAACACGGCGGACACCGCCAGATACCCGGCGACTGACAAGTTAATCAGTCCGTAGTCGACCTGAAAGCCCTCGGCCATCCTCGCAAGCGACGGCAGGAACATGTTCAACGACAGCACCGACAACGCCGTAGCGAAGATCAAAGTGACCAAAGAAGGAGGCGTCTGAGCCGCGCGCATAATGAAAACCGTCGAGTAATGCCAACCGGATCAGCGCTAACACATTGCCTGGATATTGAACATATCAAGCTGCTGGCGGCGGCAACAAGGCTCTGCTAAGAGCGCGTCATGCTACGGATTCAAGACATAACCTACGCGGTTGAAGGCCGCCCCCTATTCGATGGGGCCAATGCGACTATTCCCGACGGGCACAAGGTTGGTCTTGTGGGACGGAACGGTACGGGGAAGACAACCCTGTTCCGACTGATCCGGGGCGAATTGGCGCTGGAGTCAGGCAATATCAATGTCCCGAAGCGCGCCCGGATTGGCGGAGTGGCGCAAGAGGTGCCCTCCTCGGATGTGTCGCTGATCAACACGGTTCTGGCCGCCGATACCGAGCGCAGCGCGCTGATGGACGAGGCCGACACCGCGACCGATCCCACACGTATCGCTGAAATCCAGACCCGTCTGGTAGATATCGACGCCTGGTCTGCCGAGGCGCGCGCGGCCTCGATCCTCAAAGGTCTTGGGTTTGATGATGACGACCAGTTGCGCCCCTGCTCCGACTTCTCGGGCGGCTGGCGGATGCGCGTGGCGTTGGCGGCGGTACTGTTTTCACAGCCCGATCTGCTGCTGCTGGACGAGCCTACGAACTATCTGGACCTCGAAGGTGCGTTGTGGCTGGAGAGCTATTTGGCCAAATATCCGCATACCGTCATTATCATCAGCCACGACCGCGGGCTGCTGAACCGCGCGGTGGGGTCGATCCTGCATTTGGAAGACCGCAAGCTGACCTATTACGCGGTTCCTTATGACAAATTCGCCGAACGCCGCGCGGAACGACTGGCACAGGCGGAATCCGAGAACGTGAAAGCCAAGGCCCGGATCGCCCATCTGCAAAGCTTCGTGGACCGCTTTCGCGCCAAAGCTTCGAAAGCCGTGCAGGCCCAGTCGCGCCTGAAGATGATTGAGCGCATTCAACTGGTCGCGACCCCGCAAGAGGCCGCTTTGCGTGCCTTTAGTTTTCCGGAACCCGAAGAGCTGTCTCCGCCGATTGTCAATCTGGAGGGCGGCGTGACGGGCTATGGCGAAACCGAGGTGCTGCGCCGCCTGAACCTGCGTATTGATCAGGATGACCGGATCGCATTGCTGGGCAAGAACGGTCAGGGCAAGTCGACTCTGTCCAAGCTTCTGTCCGACCGCCTGCCCCTGATGGCGGGCAAGATGACCCGCAGCAACAAGCTGCGGATTGGTTATTTTGCGCAGCATCAGGTGGATGAGCTTTACGTGGATGAAACGCCGCTGGACCATCTGCGACGCCTCCGCCCGAACGAGGCTCCGGGCAAGTGGCGGTCGCGTCTGGCGGGATTCGGGTTGAACGCGGATCAGGCTGAAACCAAGGTTGGTCGTCTATCGGGCGGCCAAAAGGCACGCCTGTCGCTGCTGATCGCCACCATCGACGCGCCGCATATGTTGATCCTGGACGAGCCGACCAACCACCTGGATATCGAAAGCCGTGAAGCGCTGGTCGAAGCGTTGACCGCCTATTCCGGTGCGGTGGTTCTGGTCAGCCACGATATGCACCTTTTGTCGTTGGTCGCGGACCATCTGTGGCTGGTCTCGGACGGAACGGTCAAACCTTTCGAGGGAGATCTCGAGACCTATCGCACCATGCTGCTGGGACGCGACAAACCGGCCAAAGAGAAACCGCCGGTGATCAAGCCCAAGCGCCCTTCGCGCGAGGCAGTGCTGAACCTGCGGGCGGACCTTCGCAAATGCGAGGACCGGATCGAGAAGCTAACGGATATGCACGATAAATTGTCGACCAAACTGGCAGATCCTGCGCTTTACGAGGACGACAGGAAAAACGATCTTGCAACGTGGAACCGGAAATTTGCCGAAGTAGTCGAAGCCATGCAAAAGGCCGAGGCGCTTTGGGTCGTCGCAGCCGAACGCCTGGAAAAGGCCGAAGCGACATGACGAAACCCGTAATCGAAACGACTGCCATGATCGCAGGCATGCGCCCTGAACTTCAGGACGGGGAATTTGCCTTTGTCGTTTGGCCGCATGACAAAGCCTGGCCCGAAGGAACGCGGGCCAGTTGCATGGAGGCCGAAGGCCTGTCCCTCGTCGTGCCGATCGACGCGGCACCCGCTGGCGCCATCAGTATGAAGTGCATCACCCTGCGGGTTCATTCCTCACTGGAAGGCGTTGGCTTGACTGCCGCTGTGTCCGATGCTCTTGCCCAAAGTGACATTCCGGCAAACATGGTCGCGGGGTATCACCACGACCACGTCTATGTTCCAAGCAATCTGGCGGAAAAAGCTGTGGCCGTTCTGTTAGACCTCCAACAAGGTGCCGGCAAATGATCGACCTCGCCTTTTTCATCACTGCCTTCACCACTCTGTTCGTGGTGATTGACCCCTTTGGCACCGCGCCGATTTTTGTGGCTTTAACTCAGGACATGGACGCCCGCGCCCGTCGCCGGACCGCCTATCGCACCTGTGCCGTGGCCTCTGGCATACTCATTGCCTTTGCCGCCTTTGGCGAAGCGGTGCTGGGTTTTGTCGGTATCTCGATGGAGGCCTTCAAGGTCGCCGGGGGCGCGTTGTTGTTCCTTACAGCATTGGACATGCTGTTCGAACGACGCACCAAACGCCGTGAAGACCGAGTCGAGGAAGAAGAGGAACACCACGACCCGTCCGTGTTCCCGCTGGCCATTCCGCTGGTCGCCGGTCCCGGATCAATTGCGACGATTATCCTGCTGGCCGGACAGCACCCGGGTATTCTTGGCATTGTCGAGGCCTGTATCGTCATGCTGGCCGTCATGGCCGTGGTTTTGACCTTCTTCCTGTCCGGCGGCCTGATTGCGCGCTTGCTGGGCAAAACCGGCCTGAACGTATTGACGCGGCTGTTGGGGATGCTGCTGGCGGCGTTGTCGGTTCAATTCATCCTGGACGGCCTCAAGGCCTTTGGATTTGCGTCGTAAAACCCCATATATCTTTCAGTGAATATGGTGAGGAGCGCTATGGACGGCGACAACATTGGACGTTTGGTATATCTGGCCGTGCTTGGTACGGCCGTTGTGGCGTGGTTTGTCGCGCAAAACCGCCAGTCTTTGAACAAAACGCTGCAACAGGCTTTGGCGTGGGTCTTTATCTTTATCGGTGTCATTGCCGTTGTCGGCCTGTGGGAAGACATCCGCACCACTGTTGGCCCTGCCCCGCAAATGACTGTCACCGGCCAGACCATAGAGGTTCCGCGCGCCTCCGACGGACACTATTATCTGCCCATTGATGTGAACGGAGAACCGATCACCTTTCTGGTGGACACTGGCGCAAGCCAGATTGTTCTAAGCTCGCGGGATGCCGAACGTGTTGGGATTGATCCCGATCAGTTGAATTATTTCGGCCGGGCAAATACGGCCAATGGCGTTGTGCGTACCGCGCCGGTGCGCCTGGACACGCTGGCATTGGGGCCGATCACGGACCAGAATATCTCGGCCTGGGTAAACGAAGGGGAATTGGACAAATCCTTGCTGGGTATGGATTACCTGCATCGGTTCTCGAATATCCAGTTCGCCAATGGCCGCCTGCTTTTGTCGCGTTAAGACGTCCGTTGTCGCAATTCCACAATTGAGAACAAAACAAGAACATGCTAACCTGACAGCATGTCTACACATCTTCTTGGCCGCAAACCCGCACGTGAGGTGCCGGGGATAGATCTTCATCCGCAGATCAGACTGCAACTGGCCCGCGTGCACGAGGCTTGCGGCCCCGCCCGGCGCAGCTTTGCCATGTGGCTGGCGGGGCAGATGCAGGGGCCGGTGCTGTGGATCGCGCCCGCATGGGAGCCCGGCCAGCTTAATCCCGATGGCATGATGGCCTTTGCCGACCCCGCCCGGTTCATCTTTGTGCGCCCGACCCGGTCCGAAGACCTGCTGTGGTGCGTAGAAGAGGCGCTGCGCAGCGCGGCCATGCCTCTGGTTGTCGGTGATCTGCCGGGCGCGCCGGGGCTGACGCCAGTGCGGCGCATGCATCTGGCCGCAGAACAGGGTGGTGCGATGGGGCGGGCTCCGCTTGGGATGCTGCTGACCCCTGGTGACGGTGGTGCACAGGGGGTAGAGACGCGCTGGCACATGGCCGCAAACCATCAGGCAGAGGCCCGGCGCTGGACCCTAACCCGCCGCCGCGCCCGCGCCCTGCCCCCGGTCAGCTGGCATGCCACGCAGACCAAACCGCGAGCCGGTTTGCACCTGCAACAGATCGCCACAGAAGACACACCCGTGTGATCACGCCCCCCTCACGGGGTTTGTGACTGGCCAAAGCAAGGGCCGAGCCCTAGCGTTTCAGGATGAGCCACGCGATCCACGATAGCCGATACTCCTGGCTGCGACTTGCGATCACTTTGATCATCGCAACCGTGGCCAATGTGGGAATGTGGGCCGTCATCGTTGTGATGCCCGCCATCGAAACCCAATTCAACGCCGGACGTGCCGAGGCCGCGATGCCTTACACATTGGCCATGATCGGATTCGCCCTTGGCAATTTTTGGATGGGGCAGTTGGTGGATCGGCTGGGCGTGACCAAGGCCCTGATCGGGGCCGCAATCCTCAGCGCCACCAGCTATCTGCTGGCGACACTGGCGCCCAATATTGTGATGTTGTCCGTCGCACATCTTCTATTGGGCCTCGGGGCATCCATCGGCTTTGGACCATTGATCGCTGACATCTCGCACTGGTTCATGAAACGCCGCGGGATCGCCGTGGGTCTGGTGGCAAGCGGAAACTATCTGTCCGGGGCCATCTGGCCGACCTTGCTGTCCGGCATACTCACACGCGATGGCTGGCAACAGGTCTACCTGACGCTGGCTGTCATAACGTTGCTGGTCGTTATCCCCCTGTCCCTACTGTTGCGTCGACAGGTCCCGGCCGAGGCGCACAGCACCGCAGCATCTGCCGCACAAATCAAGGCGCGCAGCGTTGGTATTTCCCCCCGGGCACTTCAATACATCCTCGGTCTGGCCGGTATTTCGTGCTGTGTCGCGATGTCGATGCCTCAGGTGCATATCGTGTCCTATTGCGTCGGGCTGGGTTACGGACCCACAGTCGGCGCCGAGATGTTGTCCCTGATGCTGTTCGGAGGTGTGATCAGCCGAGTAATATCAGGCATGGCCGCCGATCAACTTGGCGGCGTTCTGACGGTTCTGATCGGCTCGGTCCTGCAATGCCTCGCGTTGTTTCTGTTCCTTCCCTATGACGGAATGGTCTCACTCTACCTGATCAGCCTGCTTTTTGGCCTGTCACAAGGCGGCATCGTTCCCGGCTATGCCCTTGTCGTGCGCGAATACATGCCCCCTAAGGAGGCCGGCGCGCGTGTGGGCTTCGTCATGATGATGACGATCATGGGCATGGCGCTGGGGGGATGGATGTCCGGCTGGATTTACGACGTGACCGGCAATTACCAACTGGCCTTCGTGAACGGCATTCTATGGAACGGCCTGAACATCGGAATTCTGCTGTTTCTACTCAGCCGCTCGCGCCCCCGCAGACAAGAGGTTATGGCATGAGATCATTGACGCGGCGGTTTCTGATTGCGGGTCTGGCGAGCATTCCGTTGGCACGGCCAACTCATGCTGCGTTGGTCCAATATGAATTGTCTCGAGCCGGGACGTCCGTCGGTTTTTCCTTCATGCTTTCGGGGGTTGCGCAGTCAGGCACGATGCCGATCCAATCGGCAGATATTCGGGTCGACACGGATCAGTTGCAAAACAGCCGTGTCACCGTCGTGCTGAACGTCGCTGCGGCGCGCACCCGCCTGCCCTTTGCCCGCGGCCCGATGCTCAGCAAAAGCGTTCTGAACGCGCAGGAGTTTCCGACCATAACGTTCAAATCCACTCGGATACAGCTTGGCCCCACAGGCCGCATTTCCGAAGGCGCAACCATCACCGGAGACCTGACGGTGCGGGGGGTCACACGCCCGGTGACCCTGCAAGCCAATCTGTACCGTCAACCCGGATCCGAGGCTGATGACCTGAACGCTTTGTCCATTCGACTGTCGGGCGCGTTGAACCGCCATGAATTCGGCGCCTCTGGCTATCCCGATCTGGTCGCCAATACCGTGTCTTTGAACATCCGGGCCGAGTTGACCCGCAAGGCCTGACACCTAAAGAGCAAAAAACGACGCGCAGAGGTCGAATTATCACGCGCAACGCTGGCTGATGCGGTAATGCTGGGCGCACTATGCGCACGATCATTTCTTTTGCCGCCCTGTTTCTTTCTGTCATTCTTCTGCAGCTCTCGACGGGCGGCGTTGGTCCTTTGGATGCGATCTCGGGCATCACGCTTGGGTTCACGACCGGACAAATCGGTATGTTGGGTTCGGCTCATTTTGTTGGCTTCTTCATAGGCTGCTGGTGGTCCCCCCGCCTGATGGGCAGTGTCGGACATTCGCGCGCTTTTGCGGTCTGCACGGCCTTGGGTGCGATGGGTCTTATTGGGCATACGTTGACCGAAAACCCGTACATCTGGGCAGCCCTTCGGGTCGCGTCCGGAACCTGTGTCGCCGGGGCCTATACGGTGATCGAGGCATGGCTGAACGCCAAAGTCACAAACGAAACTCGCGGCCGCGCCATGGGGACTTATCGCATTGCGGATATGGGCGCGTCTTTGTGCGCGCAGTTGATCATCGCGGTTCTGCCGCCTGCGTCTTATGTGTCGTACAACTTGCTGGCTATTTTGTGTTGTGCGTCCCTGTTGCCGCTGACGTTGACACGGGCCAGCCAGCCAAAAACACCCGACGCCCCTCGGCTAAAGCCCAAACTGGCTTGGCGCAGCTCGCCCTTGGCTGTTGCAGGTGTGATCGTTGCGGCGCTCAGCTCTGCGTCGTTTCGGATGGTTGGTCCGGTATACGGTCAGGAAGTTGGGTTGGACGTGGACCAGATCGCATTCTTCCTGGCGTCATTCGTTTTGGGTGGTGCACTGGCGCAATACCCAGTGGGTTGGCTGGCCGACAAATATGACAGGCGCTGGGTGTTGATCTGGCTGTCCGTTGCTGCGGTCGTCAGCAGCGGTGTCACAATGGCGGCAAGCGGAACAGGAACGGTAGGCGTCATGCTGGCTGCCGTATTCTTTGGCCTGACGACCTTCCCGATCTTCTCGGTCTCTTCCGCTCATGCGAACGACTTTGCAACGGCAGAAGAACGGGTCGAGCTTTCCGCGGCACTCATGTTCTGGTTCGCTTTGGGTGCGATAGCCTCACCCTATATCTCATCGACACTGATTCAGCAGTTCGGACCCGGAGCCCTATTTGCATTTGTGGCGATCGGCCATGTTTTCCTGATCATCTTTGGTCTGGCCAGAATGCGCTCACGCCCGACACCGGAAGAGCGGACCAACTATGTCTACGCGCCACGCACATCTTTCACGATTGGTCGTCTGCTGAAACGGTCGCGTGAAAGGCAATAAAAAAGGGCCGGGAAAACCCCGGCCCCTTTCGATTAGTGTTCTGTCCGCGATCCTTCTTCGATCACGCCGCCTTCTTCGGCAGGTTCAACCGTCGATTCAAGCGCACCGTTGACGACACCGCCGACACCGTTTTCCATCGACAAGCCAAGCTCTTCACCCAGCTTCTTGAGCGCCGGCATCTGCACCGCCATTCCCATGATCGAGTCCAGCGCCTGGTTGACGACCGGCTTGTCACCGTTCGATGCGCCGCCGCCATTGGTGCCACCGATACCGCCAACCTGATGGATCTTGATCGAGTCGATCTTCTCAGCCGGTTTGACCATCTCCGCGATGATCGACGGCATGGTTTCGATCCGCGCCAGATCAACCTTCATGCGGATCTGATCCACTGACAGCACGTTGTCTGCCTCGACGATCGCACGCTTACCTTCAGCTTCGGCCAGCATGTCGTTCTTCTTGGCCTCAGCCCGAATGTTCAGAGCGTCCGCTTCGGCCTGTGCCTCTTCACGACGCGCTTCGGCGCGGTCAGCAGCGGCTTCTTTGTCAGCTTGCGCAGCCAGTCGGATCGCCGTCGCCTGACGTTCAGCTTCACGCGTGGCTTCAATCAGAGCGATCTGCTTGATACGCTCGGCCTCGGCCACCTTCTGAGCGGTCGCCACTGCCTCGGTCGCCTTGGTCGCTTCGGCGCGGGCCAGATCGGCAGATGCACGCGCGCGGCTTTCCTCTTCGGATTTCTGCGCGATGATGATCTGGCGTTCTTGCTCAGCCACTTCCAGTTCACGCTCTTTCGAGATCTCGGCTTCGCGGATTTTACGCTCACGCTCGATGTCTGCGGCGCGAATGGCTTCTTCACGGCCGATCCGTGCGCGTTCCGTTTCGCGTACCGAGTCTTCGGTCCGGGCTGCAACCTCGGCCTCTTGCGCCACGCGCAGTGTTTCGATCTGCTGCGTTTGCTCGATGCGCGCCTGCTCTTCGTCCTTCTCGATCAACAGCTTCTGACGCTGAGCTTCCATCGCAGCACGACGCACCTCGACCTCGGCATCGGCATCAATCTGCGCGCGCTCTTTCTTTGAGGTCGCAATCACCTCGGCCAATTTGCGCATACCCACAGCATTAAAGGCGTTGTTTTCGTCCAGAGCCTCAAACGGCGTCTGGTCCAGCGCCGTCAGCGAGACGGATTCCAGTGACAGACCGTTTTTCAAAAGGTCCTCGGACACCGCATTCTGCACTTCTTGCACAAAGTCAGCGCGGTTTTCGTGCAGACCGTCCATCGTCATCTGAGCCGCAACAGCGCGCAGACCGTCGATCAGTTTGCCTTCGATCATCTCGCGCAGTTGCTCGACGTCGAAAGTGCGATCACCCAGTGTTTGGGCTGCGCGTGCGATGCCCTCTTCTGTCGCCATGACCGAGACGTAGAACTCGACGCCCACGTCGACACGCATCCGGTCCTTGGTGATCAGAGCGGCCTCGCCGCTGCGCTGAACCTCAAGGCGCAGAGTTTTCATGTTGACCGGGCTGACTTCGTGCAGCAACGGCACGACGATGACGCCACCATCCATGATGACTTTCTTACCGCCAGCACCGGTTTTCACCAGGCTGATCTCTCGGGTCGCGCGTTTATAGAGACGGCCAAGCACAAGGCCGATAAACAAAACTACTGCCAGAATGGTCACAACTATGACGGCTAGGAATTCAAGTTCCATGCAAAATCCTCCGTGATGGGGTTAGAAATTTTGGTTATTCAGACATGCCGACCAGAACGAACCGGTCGCGCCGTCGGTCGCGCAGCACCAGCACATCGGTGCCTTGCTTCAGCGCGTCTTTGTCCTGCAGCGGCTCAGCGCGCAGGTAGTGGGCGTTGCCAAAGCGGTCCATGACACGCACCTCAGCCGGGCGTCCGCGCGAAGCGGTGCCTTGGGTGATTACGCCCCGGCGGCGAGCAAGCATCCGTTCGGACATTGCCTCGGTCTCGGTTTTGGGCAGCAAGCGGGCAAAGACCCCGCCAAAGCCACGTGCAAACCAAAGACCAAAGGCACCGGCAGGGATCGCGGCCATCCAGGCAGGCAGGTCGAAGCCAAGCAGATCGCGCAGCGCCAACTGCAGGCCCATACCGGACAGGCCAAAACCCGCCAGCAGAACAACCAGCCAGATCATGAACGGCACTTTGCCGATCCCAAGCCACGCCAAGGGTCCCGAAGGGGCCGCGCCAGGCGCGTCCGCTTCGACCTCGGCCAGCTCAAAGTCACCTAGGTCGACATCGGCATCGATATCCAGATCGAAATCACCAACATCGAGATCCGGGGCGTCAACAACGTCCAGATCAACCTCGCCCTCGCCCGCCATAAGGCTTCCACCCAGGACCAATGCGATCAGTTCCAGCACAAGCAGGCCGAACAGAAGCGCAAGCGCCAAAGTGAAGGGCGCAAATGCACCCTCGAGCAGAAAGTCGAACATCAGTTGTTTGCCCTCGTTATTGTATACTGTGGTATACATGATAGATGGGAACTCATTGTGAAAATTCAAGAGTTTGTGATTCCAATTTACAACTCTGGGGTATTGCATGCGATGAAGGCGACGCAATCCAAGGCTGCAACTCAGTCCGATTTTTCCGGCGACCCGTGCCTAAAATGACGTCCGAACCAAAGCCGGGGTTTTGCTGGCCGGTAACATAATGTAGACGGGCGCGCAGACAGTACGCGGAAACGGAACATGGCTCGAATTCTCATCACCTCAGCGATCCCTTACATCAACGGGATCAAGCACCTCGGTAACCTGATCGGCTCGCAATTGCCGGCTGATCTGTACGCGCGCTACCTGCGTGGCCGGGGGAACGAGGTCATGTTCCTGTGCGCCACCGACGAACACGGCACACCCGCCGAGCTGGCCGCAGCGAAAGCGGGCAAGCCAGTGGCTGAATACTGCGCGGACATGTACGAAGTTCAGGCCGATATCGCCAAGCGTTTTGGCATGAGCTTCGATCATTTTGGCCGCTCGTCCAGCGAGCAGAACAAGACGCTGACCCAGCATTTTGCCGGGAAGCTGGACGATGCTGGGCTGATCCGCGAAGTCGGCGAAAAACAGGTCTATTCCAACGCCGATGGCCGCTTTCTTCCTGACCGCTATATCGAAGGCACCTGCCCCAATTGCGGATATGAGCGCGCGCGGGGCGACCAGTGTGAAAACTGTACCAAACAGTTGGACCCGACCGATCTGATCGAGCCGCGCTCGGCCATTTCCGGTTCAACTGATCTGGAGGTGCGCGAGACCAAACACCTGTACCTGCGTCAATCAGCGATGAAAGATCAGCTGGATGCATGGATCGACAGCAAAAGCGACTGGCCAATCCTGACAACCTCGATTGCCAAGAAATGGCTGCATGACGGCGACGGTCTTCAGGATCGCGGCATCACCCGCGATCTGGACTGGGGTGTACCGGTCAAGAAGGGCGATCAGGACTGGCCCGGCATGGAGGGCAAAGTCTTCTACGTCTGGTTCGACGCGCCGATCGAATACATCGCCTGCGCGAAGGAATGGGCGAATGCCAACGGCAGGACCGAGGCCGACTGGGAGCGCTGGTGGCGCACCGACAAAGGGGCGGATGATGTCCGTTATGTCCAGTTCATGGGCAAGGACAATGTGCCTTTCCACACCCTTTCCTTCCCGGCGACAATTTTGGGCACCAATACGTACAACGAAGAATCTGGGTCATCTGAACGTTGGAAGCTTGTCGACTACATCAAGTCGTTCAATTACCTGAACTACGATGGTGGTCAGTTCTCGACCAGCCAAGGCCGTGGTGTGTTCATGGATCAGGCGCTGGAAATCCTGCCAGCCGATTATTGGCGCTGGTGGCTGCTGAGCCATGCACCAGAAAGCAGCGACAGCGAATTCACATGGGAGAACTTCCAACAGTCGGTGAACAAGGACCTGGCGGATGTTCTGGGTAACTTTGTCAGCCGCATTACAAAGTTCTGCCGCTCTAAGTTTGGTGAGGCAGTTCCTGAAGGTGGCGCTTTTGGCGATCGCGAACACGCGTTGATTGATGAACTGACCAAACGCGTCCACGCCTATGAAACGCATATGGAGGCGATGGAGGTTCGCAAATCCGCGCAGGAACTGCGTGCGATCTGGGTTGCGGGCAACGAATACCTGCAAGCTGCTGCCCCGTGGTCGACCTTCAAGGAAGACCCTGAACAGGCCGCCGCTCAGGTACGTCTGGGCCTGAACCTGATCCGCCTCTACGCCGTACTCAGCGCACCGTTCATCCCTGAAGCCTCGGCCAAGATGCTGAGCGCAATGAACACATTGGACACCAGTTGGCCTGACGATGTCGCAGCCGCGCTGGACGCCCTGCCCGCCGGTCACGAATTCACGGTACCAGACGTTCTGTTCGCCAAGATCACCGACGAACAGCGCGAAGAATGGCAATCCAGGTTCGCTGGACAGCGCGACTGATGTTTTGGATCACAACACCATTGTTACGGAGGCCATTTGGCCTCCGTTTTCATTTGAAATGGGGCAAAAACCGGGATTAGGCGCCAAAACTCCATAGGATCTTGGCGTAAGTCCGCCTGAAACCGGAATAATTTCCGGGCACACCACCCAGCTGACGCATTCAAGAAGCTTGAGATAAAGTTCCAAAACGGCCATCCTGCCAAGAAATCAGCACGACTCGTCGAGGCAACAGAGCTGCCCCGGCGCAATATCCTTAGGTCTAATGAGGCGCCCGCCATGTCCCTTGCATTAAAGAATTCATTTTTTCGACACAGAGGTCCGGTCTTGGCCATCGCGGCACTGACCAGTTTGGGCGCCTCGTTCACGGCGCTGGCCCAGGATCAAAGCGACGCGCCGCCGCCGAAAGTGTCTATTGCAGCGGCCTATACTGAAGAAATTACCGATGAGGCCGTGTTCATCGGGCGCGCCGAGGCCATTAACAAGGTGGATATTGTCGCCCGCGTGAACGGCTTTCTTGAAACTCAGGATGTGGAAGACGGCGCGCTTGTCAAAAAAGACGACCTGTTGTTCACCATCGAACCCGATCTTTATGAGGCGACCCTGGAGGCCCGGAAAGCCGATCTGGACCGGGCCGAGGCCAATCTGGAGCTTGCCAAGGTCGATCTGGCCCGAAAGGAAGAGCTGTACAAACGCGATGCCACCCCGGAGTCCGAGCGTGACATCGCCCGCGCCAATGAACTGGTCGCCGAGGCCGAGGTCAAGGCCGCTCACGCTGCCATCCAACAAGCAGAGTTGGACCTGAGCTATACCGAAATCCACGCTCCGTTTGACGGGCGGATTGGGCGCGTAGAAACCAGCGTAGGTGACGTTGTCGGACCAACAAACCCCCCGCTCGTCAACCTGGTAAGCGAAGCCCCTATCTATGTAAATTTCTCGCTGAACGAAAAACAATTCACCTCGGTCCTCGAACAGGTTGGAGAGAGCGCAGCTTCACTGGCTGAAAGCAACAAAAGCCCGAATGTGCACCTCACCTTGCCCAACGGAACCAAGCTGGACGAAACAGGCGAGATCGTTTTTGTAGATAACCGCATCGACCCGTTGACAGGCGCAATTACTATGCGTGCCGAGTTCCCCAACGCGGACCGGTTCATCATCGACGGACAATTTCTGAGCGTTCAGATCGAAGCACTGGAGCCCACCCTTCAGGTGCTGGTCCCTCAGGCCGCATTGCAACGCGATCAGCGCGGTGAGTTCGTGCTGGTGGTGAATGACAAGCAGATGGTCGAACAGCGCTATATCACAACTGGCGACGTGGTTGGGACCGCGATTATTGTGACAGATGGTCTGCGCGAAGGTGAAAGCGTGATCGTTGAGGGCCTGCAGCGGGTTCGCCCGGGCGTTGCGGTGGATGCCGTCGTCGCCTCTGAACAGCCGGGAGAATAACGGATGTTCTCAGCCCTGTTCATTAGCCGGCCCAAGCTGGCGCTTGTTATTTCGCTTGTCCTGACGATCATGGGCGGCATCGGCTATTTGGTTCTGCCGGTCGCTCAGTTCCCGGACATTACGCCACCGGTGGTCAGCGTGACGACCACCTATACCGGCGCCAACGCCGAAACCGTGGAAAACACCGTCGCCGCTCCGATCGAGGCGCAGGTCAACGGTGTGGACGACATGATCTACATGACGTCGACCTCGGCAGATAACGGATCCTATTCGCTCAACGTCACATTCGAAGTGGGCACCGACCCGGACATCGCCTCAGTAAACGTGCAGAACCGCGTGGCTCAGGCCATGTCGTCCCTGCCTGCCGAAGTGACCTCCTCTGGTGTGGTCACTCAAAAAGCATCCACCAACATGCTGTTGCTGGTGACGCTGACCTCGCCGAATGAGACGTATGACAGTGTCTTTCTGTCCAACTATGCTTCGATCAACCTGAAAGACGCGTTGGCGCGTGTTCAGGGTGTGGGTAAAGCCGACGTTCTGACCAATCTGGAATACGCCATGCGGATCTGGATGGACCCGGATCAGATGGCTGCTTTGTCCATCACACCCGGTGACGTGATCAATGCAATTCGGGAACAAAACGTCGAAGTTTCGGCCGGTTCCATCGGCGCTCCTCCAGTCCCGGAAGGGCAGACCTTTCAATACACGATCAAAACCAAGGGCCGCCTGACCTCGGCCGCAGAGTTCGGCGACATTGTCATCCGGACCGGAGATGCGGGTTCAATCGTGCGGGTCAAGGACATCGCGCGGGTCGAGCTGGGCGCAGAATATTATGCGGCTTCGGGCTATTTCGATAGTGTGCCAGCCACGGTGATCGGCATCTACCAGGCACCCGGCGCGAACGCGCTGGCCGTGTCGGACCGTGTCGAGGCCGAGCTTGAGCGGTTGTCACGTACCTTCCCGACGGATGTGGAATACGCCGTACCCTTCAACACCACGGACTTTGTCAATCAGTCGCTGAATGACGTGGTCACGACCCTGATCCTGACCTTCATTCTGGTGATCTCGGTCGTGTTTGTCTTCCTTGGAAGCTGGCGCGCGACGATCATTCCGGCGGTTGCAATCCCCGTGTCGTTGATCGGGACCTTTGCGTTCCTGCTGCTGTTTGGCATGTCGCTGAACACGATCTCATTGTTCGCTTTGGTGCTGGCCATCGGCATCGTGGTTGATGACGCGATTGTTGTGGTTGAAAACGTCGAACGGATTATCGCAGACGAAGGCCTTCCCCCTGCCGAGGCGACGCGCAAAGCCATGGGGCAGATCACCGGTCCGGTGATTGCGACAACGCTGGTTCTGTTGGCGGTGTTCGTACCCGTCACCTTTATGCCCGGCATCTCGGGGCGGCTTTATTCGCAGTTCGCTGTGACGATCTCGACCGCTGTTGTGATCTCGTCGATCAACGCGTTGACGCTGTCGCCTGCGTTGTGCGGGTTGGTGTTGAAGGCGCGATCCGGCCCACCCAAAGGGCTGTTGGCAGTGTTCGAGAACTTCATCGGTGGTGTTCGCAGTGGCTATGTCGCCATAGTCCGGAAACTACTGATCCTGCCTATCGTTGGTCTGGGCATCATCGTGGCGCTGGCCATGGGTACGGGCACAATCATGTCCAACACCTCAAGCGGCTTCCTTCCGCTTGAAGACAACGGATATCTGTTCGTGGATGTGCAACTGCCAGATGCTGCGACGTTGGAACGGACCGAAGCGGTCACTGCACGTGTCGACGCACAGATCCAACAGATCCCCGGCGTCGCAAGCACAGTTCTGATCAACGGCTTCTCGATCCTGAACGGCACAACGACAAACGGCGCCGCGATCTTTGTGAACCTCGACAACTGGGATGAACGGAAAGAGGATGACCTGAGCGCTGACGCGATCCTGCAGAAAGTACTGGCGATAGCCTATGGTGAATCCGCTGCATCGATCATCGCGTTCAACCCACCACCCATTCAAGGCTTGGGCAACTCGGCTGGCGTCGAGATGGAGGTGCAGCAGACCGGAGGCGGTACGCCTCAGGATCTGGCCTCGGCCGTTGGGTCGTTCGTCTATTCAGCCAACCAAAGACCGGAAATCGGTCAGGCCTACACCACATTCCGGGCCAACGTTCCTCAGTTGTTCGTGGATCTGGACCGCGAAAAGGCCAAGACGCTACAAGTGTCCGTGGCCGAGGTGTTCCAGACGATGCAGGCGCAGTTGGGGTCATACTATGTGAACGACTTCAACCTGTTCGGACGTGTGTATCGCGTGATGATCCAGGCCGACGGTTCATATCGTGATAATGTCGACGATATCGCGAACCTGTATGTGCGATCGACCAAGGGTGAGATGGTGCCGTTGGGTACGCTCATCGATGTCGAAAACGTACTGGGTCCGGTCTTGCTGAAACGTCACAACCTGTTCCGTTCGGCGACCGTAACGGCGGTTCCGGCCCCTGGGTTATCCACCGGTGACGCGATTAATGTCATGACCGAGGAATCCACGACTGCCCTGCCCCCGGGCTATGCCTTTGAATGGACCGGTACTGCACAACAGCAATTGGCGACCGGTGGTCTGGTGGTCGTCATCCTCGGGCTGGCGATCCTGTTCGGCTACCTCTTCCTTGTGGGGCAATACGAGAGTTGGACCTTGCCCGTGTCGATCCTGCTATCGGTGATCGTCGCCTTGTTCGGGGCGGTGGCGGCCGTGGCCATCGTGGGCAGCGACATCAACCTCTATACGCAGATCGGGATGATCATGCTTGTGGGGCTGGCCTCAAAGAACGGCATTCTGATCGTTGAATTCGCGATGGAACAACGCGCCAAGGGGTTGTCGGTCAAAGACGCCGCAGCCGAGGCCGCTTATCAGCGTTTCCGTGCGGTAATGATGACGGCCCTGTCCTTCCTGTTGGGTGTTGTGCCGCTTCTGGCGGCCAGCGGCGCGGGTGCCGCCAGTCAGAAGGCCATCGGTGTCGCCGTGTTCGGCGGGATGCTGGCAGCCACTTTGGTCGGCGTGATCCTAGTGCCGGTCCTATACGCCTTGCTGCAAGGGATGCGGGAATGGATCAAGGGAACCAAGGATGATCCGGGCTCATCAGAAGAGGCCGCGTGATCCAAAACAAAAGCCCCGCCAAACTGGCGGGGCTTTTACTTTTTTGGTCAGGCGTTCACTACGACGGGTTCGGTTTTGCGATCCATCCAGCCTTGAATGCCGGCGATTTGCTCGGCACTTAACCGCAGGCCCATCTTGTTTCGGCGCCAAACAACATCTTCAGCCGTGCGCGCATATTCTTTGTCCATCAGCCACGCCAATTCCCGTGCGGTTAGCGTCGCGCCGAAGTCCTCGCCCAGATCCGATGCGGACTTGGCATCGCTCAAAATTGTCTTGGCCTCAGTGCCATAGGCGCGAACCAGTCGTTGCGCCCAGACACGATCCAGAAACGGGTAGTCGGCCGACAGTGCCTCGACCAAATCCGGTACGCCACCAACTGGAAAATCGCCGCCCGGAAGCGAAACGCCTGCAGTCCAGGGGCCGGGAAGATCGGGGAAATGCTCTGACACTTTGTCCATCGCACTCTCGGCAAGACGCCGATAGGTGGTGATCTTGCCGCCAAAGACATTCAGCACTGGCGCCCCACCCTGCGCGTCAACTTTTAGTGTATAATCCCGCGTTGCCGCAGTGGCGCTGCTGGCCCCGTCGTCATACAGCGGACGCACACCGGAATAGGTCCACGCGATGTCATCGCGCGTAACCGGTTTTTGGAAATACTTCGAGGCAAACGCGCACAGATAGTCCTGCTCTGTCTCCGTACAGGTCGGGGGCTCTGCTGGGTCTGGGTGATCCTGATCCGTTGTGCCGATCAGCGTAAAATCGCGCTCATACGGAATGGAGAAAATGATGCGCCCGTCTTCACCTTGGAAGAAATAGCACTTGTCGTGATCATAAAGCTTAGGCGTCACGATATGGCTGCCGCGCACCAATCGCACACCTTCACGAGAGTTGATGTGGATCTTGGTCTGGATGATGTCCCCAACCCAAGGTCCACCTGCGTTGATTAGCATTTTAGCCTGCACCGTCTGCGTGTCGCCGCTGTGCTTATCGCGGATGGTAATTTCCCACAGATCATCGACGCGTTTGGCCGCCAGAACTTCGGTCCGCACCAGAATATTCGCCCCACGTGCCTCGGCATCGCGGGCATTCAGCACAACCAGCCGTGAATCCTCAATCCAACAATCGGAATACTCGTAGCCTGTGTGAAACTTGTCCTGCAGCGGCCTGCCTTCCGGCGCGCTTTGCAAATCCAGTGAGCTTGTCCCCGGCAGGATTTTGCGCCCCCCAAGATGGTCATACATAAACAGGCCCAGACGGATCAACCACGCCGGGCGCCGTCCCTTCATCCAAGGCATTACTGTGCTGAGAAGTCGCGATGTCGGCGTTTCAGAATCGAACCGCATATCCTTGTGATACGGCAACACGAACCGCATCGGCCAGCTGATATGCGGCATTGCCCGCAGCAGGGTTTCACGCTCGATCAACGCCTCGCGCACCAGACGGAATTCAAAGTACTCCAGATACCGCAGGCCGCCATGAAACAGCTTGGTCGAGGCCGAAGACGTCGCCGAGGCAAGATCGTTCATCTCGGCCAATGTCACGGACAATCCGCGCCCGGCCGCATCGCGCGCTATTCCGCACCCGTTAATCCCACCACCAATGATGAAAAGGTCCGTGACCTTGTCCGTGTGCCGTTCCATGTCCGGATGATTCTCTTTGTTTGAAAAACCGGGCTCATTAACCCGATGAACGCGCGTTTCGTCAACGTTTACTTTCGTTTATTTTCGTTTTATCACCACAAATCGAAGTGTTTCAAGTGTGTGGTCGATCAGATCTCTTGGAAACCCTTCGAAATTAGAACAAAAACGAACACACACCGTTTCGGAGCCGACCATGTCCCTTTCCTTTCGTCAGTCAGACATTCTGAACATCGCCAGACAGGATGGCCGTGTGATGGTGGATGACCTGGCCGCTCAGTTCGGGGTCACGGTTCAGACCATTCGCCGCGACCTGTCTGAGCTGGCGGATCTGGGGAAGCTGGACCGGGTTCATGGCGGGGCCGTCATTCGCTCAGGCGTTTCCAATATTGGCTATGAGGATCGCCGGGCCCTGAACGATGAGGCCAAGGCGCACATTGCGTCGGCCTGCGCCCTAGACATCCCGGACGGCGCGTCGGTTTTCATGAATATCGGGACCTCGACCGAGGCGGTTGCGCGCCAATTGGTGAACCACAAGAACCTGATGGTCGTCACAAACAACATGAATGTCGCCAATATTCTGGCCGAGAACACCGATTGCGAAATCGTCGTCGCGGGTGGTGTCCTGCGCAGATCGGATGGCGGGCTGGTCGGCAATCTGACGGTCGCAACCATCCGGCACTTCAAATTCGACTATGCGGTCATCGGCTGCTCGGCACTTGATGCCGATGGCGACCTACTGGATTTCGATTTTCAAGAGGTCCAGGTCAGCCAAACGATCCTGGCCCAGACACGGCGCACCTTTCTTGTGGCCGATCATTCAAAGTTTCAGCGTGCAGCCCCCGCGCGTATCACTTCATTGGCTGAGATCGACACGTTCTACACGGACCGGCCTCTGACGGACCGCCTAAGCAAGAGGTGTCAGGCGTGGAAGACCGACCTTCGCGTGTGCCAATAGCCCCCTAAGCAGTTCTCCTAAAAGGTGAACTGGGTAAGAGTTTTCTTGCCAGACCTCCCAGTGCCTGACAGTATCGCGATATTGCGGTCGTTGCACGGAAGGGGAGAACCGGGCCATGATAGCGCTTTTATTTGCGTTACTTACAGCCACCATGGGGCTGAATTATTTTCAACAAACAACGGCAGCCAATGCGCTGTTTTTCTTCACGCTGGCGTTGAGTGTGTACTGGCTGAAATTCCACGCCACCAGCCAATTGACCATCCAGTTGTAGGGGGCGGTGATGACACCAGAACTGTCCCGAACCCTGAACGCCATGGGCATGCTGGCCGTCAGTCTGGTGCTGCTTTTGGCCTTTGTTTACCAACTGACGCTTTACGAACTGCCCTGCCCGCTTTGCCTGCTGCAGCGCGTCGGCTTTGTCGCCGTGGGCGTTGGGCTGGGGTTGAACCTGCTATACGGCGCGCGGCCGCAGCACTATGCTTTGATGTTAATCGCAGCGCTTTATGGCGGCAGCGTTTCTGTCCGCCAGATCCTTCTGCATATCGTTCCCGGCACGGGTCATTACGGCTCGCCCGTGTTAGGGCTGCACTACTATACGTGGGCGGCCATTTGCTTTTTCCTGATCCTGTTGGGCACCGCGGTTATGCTGCTGTTTGATCGCCAATACGCTGACGACACTTCGGAGCAGCCGCGGTTTGGCGGAAGCACACTGGCCAAAACAGCCTTTTTTGTCATGTTTGGTTTGGCTGTTCTGAACGCCGGCTCGACACTGCTTGAATGTGGTCCTGGCATTTGCGCTGACCCGCCAACCACCTACAAAGTGATTGACGAACTGGGCTCCAACAATTGAGGATGGGAAAACCTTCCCGAACGGAGGCACGAAGATGGGGTTACTTGGGCAGCCGCTTGGCTACTATGACTACCTGACATTTGTTGCGTTGATCTTGCTGCTGGCCGCCGTCATGGCGCTGTTTCTATTCGTGATGGGATTGCCCGGCCGCATCGCAATTAAACGCAACCACCCTCATGCCGAGGCGATAAAGATCATGGGATGGATGGGGTTTCTCGCCATCGTACCCTGGGTCCATGCCTTCATCTGGGCGTTCCACGATGGAACGGTGGTCGATATCCGCCGTATGCCCGATGATGAGCGTGAGGCGGTTCGCAAAGAAATCAAGCGCTTGGGTGGTGAGTTGACGGAAGAATACCGTGACCCGCTGGATCCGGAAGAGACGCAAAAGAGCTAAGGCCAAAGGAAACTACAAAATATGTTTGTCGCCCTCGGCATTACGCTTTTCTACATCATTTTCGTCTGGCTTATTTTCTTCAAGTTCCAGTGGCTGAAGTTCAACATCATGTGGGGCATCGTATCCTTCTGGGTCGGTGCGCACCTGCTGTTGATCTTCCTTGTCGCCCTTCGGTTCTTTCAGCCGTTCTCTATCGACAGCCACGTGGTCCGCTCGACCATCCAGATCGTCCCACGGCTGACCGAACCGACGATATTGACTGAGGTACTGGTCGAGCCAAATACCGAAGTCACAAAGGGCGATCCACTGTATCGGTTCGACGATACTGTGTTCGCGCTTGAAGTTGAGGAAGCCACAGCGCAACTGGTCGCGGCCGAGCAGAACGCCAAGATCCTTGAACAGGACGTCATTGCCGCAGGGGAAGCCATTGAGCGTGCCAACGCTCAACTTGCCTACGCACAGACGCAGCAAGCCCGATACGAAAATCTTGTACCCGCAGGTGGTGCGCGTCAGGACGAGCTGGATCGCTGGAACGAACAGGTGACCGAGGATCAGGCTCAGGTCAAAGAGGCCACGGCCAATCTGGAAAAGGCGCAACTGGCGCTGGATTCCCAGATTGACGGCGTGAACACCGGCATCCTTCAGGCGCAGGCGCAATTAGACAAGGCCCAGTACTTCCTGGACAACACAACAATCTACGCCCCCGAAGACGGCATGATCGTGTCCCAACAAGCCCGTCCCGGTCTGGTCGTCGGCGATATTCGCCTGGGCGCCATTGCCAGCTTTGTCACCAAGGATAACCCTTACATTCTTGCAACCTACCGTCAGCAGAACCTGAAATTTGTCGAGGTCGGCCAACCCGTTGAGGTAGCCCTTGATCTGTATCCGGGTGAAATCCTGACCGGCAAGGTCGAGGCAATCTGGTGGGCAACCCGACAAGGTCAGTACTTGCCGTCTGGCCGCCTGCCGGGGTTTGAGCTGCCAAAACTGCCCGGACGCATTGCCGTGCAAATCTCGGTCGATATCCCGGACGGGCACACCTTCCCTGCCGGTGGTCACGCGGCCGTGGCGATTTATACCGGTCAGGGCAAAAGCTTTGAGTTCCTAAGGCGGATCAACATTCGTCTCTATTCCTTCGCCAACTTCATTCGACCACTGGATATTTAAGGACGCAAATGATGACCCGGGCCAGACTTTACCGCCGACTGATGGGTACAGCCCTATGCGCCGCCCTTCTGGTCGGTTGTGCGCCAGTTGGCCCAGACTTCGTGCGCCCAAGCTCTCCGGTCGTGAAGCAGTGGATTGAGGTCAACACCCCAAGCACTGGTCAAAGCGGTCTGACCTCGCGCAGCGCTCCGGTGGTGAAATGGTGGCAGACCTTCAACGACCCCACCCTCAATAAATTGATCGCCGAGGCCTACGCCCAGAACCTTGACCTGCAGGTCGCCGGTGCCCGCGTCTTGCAAGCGCGCGCGCAGTTGGGCATCGCGTTCGGCGAGCTCTATCCCCAATCGCAGGCCATCGGTGCATCCATTGAACGCCGTCAGGTCAGCGACAACCTCGGACCGATTTCCGATATCCGCCGGATCATTCCGTTGGACACCGAGTTTTCGACCTCGCAGGTCGGCTTTGATGCCCAATGGGAACTGGACGTGTGGGGCCAGCAACGTCGTGGCGTTCAGGCCGCGCGATCCAATCTGGCGCTGCAAGTGGCCAACTATGACGACGCGCTTGTCACCCTGACCGGCGATGTTGCGGCGCTTTATGTCAACATTCGCGCCTTGCAGGAGTCGCTAGCCGTGGCGCGCGACAACATCAAGCTGCAACAGGAATCAGCGGACCTGACCCAATTGCGATTTGAAAATGGCGTGACAACCGAGCTGGACGTACAGGAATCCACGGCCCTGTTGAATAATACCAAGGCCTTGGTGCCAGAGATTGAAAGTGATCTACAACAGGCCAAAAATGCTTTGGCCGTGCTGTTGGGAACCACGCCGTCCCGCATGACCAGCCTACTAGGCAATTCCGGGCGGATCCCCTCTGCGCGTACGAATGTGTCCGTCGGTGTCCCCGCCGAGCTTCTGCGCCGCCGCCCAGACGTTCGCGCAGCCGAGTTGGCAGCGGCCACGCAATCAGCGCAGGTCGGGATCGCTTTGGCCGACCTTTATCCGCAATTTATCCTGTCAGGTGCTATTGGCCTGCAAGCCTCGGGCGGGCAAGATCTGTTTTCAGCAGGCAGCAACACCGGGCTCGCGAATGCCGGTGTGGTCTGGAACGTGCTGAACTATGGCCGGATCAAAAACAACGTCCGCGCGCAGGATGCGGCCTATCAGGCGTTGATCGCCAATTACCAGAACACTGTCCTGACCGCCTATTCCGAGGTTGAAAGCGCCATGGTGGCCTATGCCCAATCTCGCAAGCAAGTTGGCTTCTATGAAAAAAGCGTCGCGGCTTCGCGCAAAGCGGCTGATATCGCCATCGACCAGTATCGGGACGGTATCGCAAGCTATTCGCGTATCCTGAACACCCAAACAGCCCTGTTGCGATCACAAGCCAATCTGATTCAGGCCCGCCAGCAGGTGTCCAGCAATCTGGTTGCGGTTTACAAGGGATTGGGTGGCGGCTGGCAGATCCGGCAGAACCAAGAATTCCTACCAGAAACCGTTCTAGCCGAAATGGCATATCGCACAGATTGGGGCGATCTTCTGGAGAAAACCCCAACCCGTGCCAGTCTGAACTGAGTGTTACTTCGTCAGCCCGCGCAAACCGCCTGAAATCAGGATGTTCACCTCGTACAGAATACGTGGTGCTGCCAGACCACCGGGGCTGGCGAGGTAATTCGGGCTCCACTCCGGATCGAACTTCTGCTTGAAAGATCGCAGCCCTTCGAAGTGATAGAACTGCTCGCCGTGCTCATATAGGAACCCGCCGACGCGGTTCCAGAAAGACGCCAGTTGCCGGTTCTCTATTCCCGAAAACGGCGCCGCCCCCAGCGAGAACCAATGGAACCCCTGCTCTGCCCCCCAGGTCATCATCTCGGCAAACAAGGCGTCCATGATAAAGTTTGACCCGTCCGGCTCATACCGCATCAGGTCCAACGACAATTCGGACTTGTTCCCGCCTTGGAAGAGGTTGGCGAAGGCGACGATCTTTCCCGTATCTGCCTTCTTCAGCACCGCGAAATCGAAATAGGACAGGTATTCATCGTCAAACCCGCCCAAGGCGAACCCCTTCTCCTCGCCCGCCTTATGCTCCAGCCAATCGTCTGAAATCTTGCGCAGTTCGGGCAACACAGGGCCCACGTTTTCCTTCGGTATAATCTCGAACACATACCCTTCGCGTTCGGCCCGGTTCTTGGCCTGACGGAACCGCTTGCGAGATTTGCCGTCCAGCGAGAAATCCTTCAACGGCACGCGCGCGACCTCTCCGATCTTCAGAATAGACAGGCCCAGATCCAGAAACGTCGGCAAGTACTTAGTCGATACGCTGTAGAAGGCGCACAATTTGCCCTCGCGGTCCGCCATTTCGCGCAGTTGCCAGATCAGTTGCTTTCCGGCGGTTTCATCCCCAACCGGTTCCCCCTTGGTGATCAGCGCATTGCCTGTGTCGGCATAAGCCAGAAATGCGTCATCGTCCGGTGAAATCAAGAATTGCTTGTCGCCGGTCAGTGAAATCTGCGACTCGGTGTCTTCGCTTGCCATGACCAGACGTTCAACAACCTCGGGGATCTCCGTCCGGACCGGTTCCGGAACCTCGCGCCCGAACAAAGAATTCACGGCCACCACACCAAGAATAACCGCCACCACAAGGCTGGATCGCAAAAAGCGCGAGGCGTCACCGTTCCATGCGAACTCCCACCACAAGGCGTTCTGGTACTCGACATGCGAATAGGAAAACAGCCCGACCCAAAAGACGACCAGAAGCAAGGCGACCACGCTGACCAGCCACGGGATGTTCAGACGGAATATCGAGGCCCCGCTGACCCGGTAAAACGCTCCGCGAAACGTGGCCAGCAAGGCGATAGTGCCCAACATGCTGATCGCTTCGTGCGTATCCAGACCCTTGGCCAGCGATGCGACGAACCCGGCAACCATCAGCAGCATGGCCACTATCCATGCGCGATACAGCTTGCGGAACAGGCCGCGTGACACAAGGATCAGCAACACTCCAACAGCGCTGCCGGCAAGATGCGAAGCTTCAACGAAGGACAAAGGCAGAAAGTCCCGCAATGCGCTAAGGTTCTCGCTGCCTGCAGGCAACGCCCCGGACACCAGCAGAATGACGCCCGCCACAGCTGCGACACCGGCCGCGACCATCGGCACAATCGGACGGATCACGCGGTAAACCCACGTGGCGGCTCCGCTGATGTGATGTCGGTGCGTCAGGGCCGAAGCCACCGCGATGGACAGCGTCGCAATGGCGAACGGCAGGAAGGTATAAATCAACCGGTAAAGCAACAGGGCCGCGATCACATCAGACCGCCCCGAGGCCCCTAGCCCGGCGATCAAAGTCGCCTCAAATGCGCCAATCCCACCCGGAGCGTGGCTGAGAATTCCGACTGCAATGGCGCCAATGTAAATGGTGAAGAAGAACGGAAACCCGACCCCAAGGTCATCCGGCATTAAAACATACAGCGTCATGGACGCCCCAAACAGGTCGCCCACAGCCGCCAGCGTCAGCAATCCCGGCAACTTGCCGCCCGGCAGATTGAAACCCAAACCACCGGTGGCCAGTCTGCGTCCGCCCTTGGACAGCCAAGTGAACAGCGTTGCGAAACCCACAAGCAGGCACAGTCCCATCACGGTTTCGACGGTGTCACTTATGGGCAGAACTTTGGACACTCCATCCGGATGAAAGGTTAGCAACCCACCCAGAAGCAGAATGAAACCTGACCAGAATGCTATCCAGGATGTGGCAATCACCCCCGCAACCCGACCTAGATCAAGACCCAGGGACGCATAGATCCGATACCGGATCGCCGTGCCAGTAATGTAGGAAAACCCAAGGCAATTGGACACGGCGTAGCCACAGGCGCCAGCCATGCCTGCGACAGGCAAAGGGACCTCGCCATCTGCCACACTTTGCACGGCAAACACATCGTAAAGTGACAGTGACAAAAAGCTGACTGCCGTCCAGCACAGGGCGAAAAACATCAGTTTCCACGATGTGTTCGCGACGTCCGTTTTTACATCGGCCCATTTGACGTGCGAAGACAGTTCATGAAGGACAGTCAGGGCAATAAGGGTAACCAGAATCGGTATCGCGATTCGGACTACGGGCTTTTCAAGAAATCCCGATACCCGCTCGGCCAGGCGCACAGCCCAGAGTTCTTCGGCATTTTCATGAGTTGCCATGCTTTGTCCCTGCTCTCAGGCGCGATCACACTCTGAACAATCGAAACGCGCAGGCCGACTTTCGCACAATTTCGTTCTAGCTCAAAGCGCTACGGGCGTCAGACCCGACCTTTGCGCGTGGACAGCAACAGGTTAGTCTCGGATTTGGTTATCCCTTCCATGCGCCGGATCTGGAACAAAACCTCGTCCAGTTCGGCCAGGGTTTCGGTCCAGATTTCGGCGATCAGATCCCAGCTGCCGTTCGTGGAGTGAACCGCGCGCACCTGTCGCATAGCAGCAATACGAGCCATCGTACGTTCAGTCCCACGGCCCTCGATTTCCAACATCATCAGCCCGCGCACCGGGCTCTGCGCGACGTCCTGTCGGGTGAGGACGGTGAACCCAACAATTTCACCAGACTGTTTGAGCCGTTGCAGGCGGCTGCGGACAGTGGTGCGGGTTACCCCCAGCGTTTCGGCGAGTTCGGATAGCGATGCTCGTGCGTCGCGGTGCAATGCACTCAGCAGTCTACTATCCAAATCGTCCATAACCACTTCCCATTTCGCTTATCCGAATGTCATTTTGAACATTTTGCTGCCTTTTCGCAAGCCATCATGAGGGCCTAGATAGTCATATGGATACGCAAAATGTAATATTGGTTGGCGCACCGATGGACGCAGGCAAGCGTCGTCAGGGCTGCCGCATGGGCCCGGACGCCTATCGGGTGGCCGGTCTGGAACAAGCTCTAACTGACCTCGGACACCAAGTGTCTGATATTGGAAATGTCAGCGCCGATCCGTCAGATGTACCGGAGCATCCCCACCTTGTGGCCCTGCCCGAGTGCGTCGGTTGGACCAGCGCTCTGAGCCGCTCCGCACAGGAAACCGCGCCGAACGGACTGCCGATTTTTATGGGCGGCGATCACGCCTTGTCCATGGGCACAGTTGCCGGGATGGCAGCACATGCCGACGGGATCGGGCGACCTCTGTTCGTACTTTGGCTGGACGCTCATAGCGATTTTCATACACCCGACAGCACGGGCAGTGGCAACCTGCACGGCACACCGGTTGCTTATTTCACGGGGCAACCCGGATTTGACGCCTTCCCTACGCTGGCTGCCCCGGTCCCAACGGATCGAGTAGGCATGATCGGCCTGCGATCAGTGGACCCGGCTGAACGTGCACGACTGGAACAGGATCAGGCCATGCTGGCAGACATGCGCAGCATTGACGAGCACGGCATCAAAGCGCCGCTGATCGCGTTCCTCGACCGTGTCCGCGCGGCAAATGGCATTCTTCACGTATCTCTGGATGTTGATTTCCTCGACCCCTCGATCGCCCCCGCTGTCGGTACAACCGTTCCCGGTGGCGCAACCGAACGCGAAGCTCATCTGGCGATGGAGCTGCTGCATGAAAGCGGGCTCGTCTGTTCGCTGGATCTGGTCGAGTTGAACCCATTCCTTGATGAGCGTGGGCGTACCGCAAAGCTGATGGTCGACTTGGCCGCGTCCCTGCTTGGCCGTCGCATCTTCGACCGCCCGACCCGGAGTTTCTGATGAATTCCCTGCAATCTCCTTCCGCTGTCGTCATGGTTCGACCGCACGAGTTTGTGTCGAACCCAGAGACTCGCCATGACAATGCGTTTCAGACACTGGCACACCGATCCGCCGAAGCGACTTCAGCAGCCGCGCGCGATGAACATGATCGCGCAGTCGAGCAACTGCGCGATGCAGGCGTCACAGTTCATGTATTTGATGATCACGGTCAACAGAACACGCCGGACAGTGTCTTTCCCAACAACTGGTTCTCGACACATCCCGGCGGGCACGTTGCGATCTATCCGATGTTTGTTCCGTCGCGTCGACGCGAACGCCGCACAGATGTTATCGAGTTGCTGAAACAGGAATACCGCGTTCAGGACGTGATCGATTATTCGGGGCTGGAACAGGACGATCTCGCACTGGAAGGTACCGGAGCAATGGTTCTCGATCACGTCGGCCGCATCGCTTACACGGTCAAGTCAAACCGCGCTGATCCCGTTTTGTTGGAGCGGTTCTGCACGAACTTCAACTACGAACCCATCGCGTTCGAAGCTAGGGACGACGCAGGCCGAGACGTTTATCACACCAATGTCCTGATGGGGATCGGCACACATTATGCACTGATCTGCCTCGACATGATCATCGATGCCGAACGCCGCGCGACCGTACAGGCGCGATTGGAAGAATCCGGTCGCACCGTAATCGATCTGTCCCATGACCAGATCGCAGATTTTGCCGGAAACACCATCGAGCTTAGTGGTCGTGATGGGCTCGTGCTGGCTCTTTCCAGTCGCGCCAAAGATGCGCTGACACCCCAACAGACCGACATTATCGAAGACAGCGCCACTCTGCTGCCATTGTCAGTTCCAACCATAGAAACAGCCGGAGGATCAGTGCGTTGCATGATCGCCGGTATCCACCTTTCCCGCCGATAGGAGACCATGATGCAACCTTCCGACAAGGCGCTTGTGCCCTTTGTATCCGTCGACAACATGATGCGGCTGGTGCACCACATCGGGCTTGAAAAGATGATCACTCAGATCGCAGCTCAGATTGAATCCGACTTCAAACGCTGGGAGAGCTTTGACAAAACCCCCCGCATCCCGGCCCACTCACCCCATGGCGTGATTGAGCTGATGCCGACTTCGGATGGCGAGGCCTACGGGTTCAAGTACGTCAACGGCCACCCGAAGAACACGTCCGAGGGCCTGCAGACCGTCACCGCCTTCGGCCTGCTGGCTGACGTTTACACCGGCTACCCGACCCTGTTGACCGAGATGACGATGCTGACCGCGCTACGCACCGCCGCGACGTCAGCATTGGTGGGCAGTTACCTGGCCCCGAAAAACTCGCGCGTCATGGCGATGATCGGCAACGGCGCGCAGTCTGAATTCCAATGTTTGGCGTTCAAGGCCATGTGTGGAATTGACACCGTACGTATGTATGACACCGATCACGCAGCGACCGAGAAATGTGCAGCGAACCTCAAGAACACCGGACTGACAGTTGTGTTATGCAAAACACCTGAAGATGCCATCGAGGGCGCGCAGATCATCACCACCTGCACAGCGGATAAGAAATATGCCACTATCCTTACCGACAACATGGTTGGACCGGGCGTGCATATCAACGCCATTGGCGGAGACTGTCCCGGCAAGACCGAGTTGCACCGAGACATCCTTCTGCGGTCTGAGATCTTTGTCGAATACCCCGAGCAAACTCGTATCGAAGGCGAGATTCAGGCGTTGGATGACGATCATCCGGTGACCGAGATGTGGCAGGTGATGACAGGTCAGGCCAAGGGGCGCCAAGATGACCACCAGATCACGCTGTTTGACAGCGTCGGCTTCGCGATCGAGGATTTCTCTGCGCTGCGCTACATCCAGTCCGCCATCGAAGGCACTGATTTCTTTGAACCTTTGGACATGCTGGCCGATCCGGATGATCCACGGGATCTGTATGGGATGCTGATGCGGGCGAGCTGAAGAACCCGCACTTCACGTCGACTGGCCCCCGGTTCACCACCGGGGGCTTTTTCTACCCGGCCAATGACGGCAGGTAGAGTACGATACCGGGAAACGCCACGAGCAGCGCGATCGTTACGCCGTCGGCGATGAAGAACGGCGTAACGCCTTTGAACACGTCCTGAACGCTCAGATCCGGACGCACGCCTGCCACCACGAAACAATTCAGACCAATAGGCGGCGTGATCAGGCAAAACTCGGCCATTTTCACGACCAGAATACCGAACCATATCGCACACATCGGACCTGACATGCCAAAGGCGCTTTCTGCGGCGCTGACCGTCTCGCCCCCGTTCAGGGCCATGACCGCCGGGTAGACCACTGGCAGCGTTAGCAACAGCATGCCGATAGCGTCCATGAACATGCCCAAGACGGCGTAGGCCAGCAGGATACAGATCAGGATCAGCATCGGCGACATTTCCAACGAAGTGATCCAGTCCGAAAACGCGCCTGGAAGATCCGCAAACCCCAGAAACCGTACGTAGATCAGCACCCCCCAGATGATCGTGAAGATCATGGCCGTCAGTTTGGCGGTTTCCAGCAGCGCCGATTTCAGCTCGGGCCACCGCATCCCGTGGAAAAGGGCGAAACAGAAGACGATGAAGGCACCGATAGCCCCGCCTTCGGTTGGAGTGCCCCAAGCCTTTTCTCCAAACGGGTTATAGACAAAGCAAATGATGATCAGGATTACGGCGACAATCGGAAACGCGCCCGGCAGCGACGCAAAACGCTGCTTCCAGGTGAAGCCTGTTACCGGTGGACCAACGTTTTTGAACACAACCGCGATGCCGACGATCAGCAGACCGTACACAACGGCCGAAAATGCACCGGGGATAAACCCGGCAAGCAGCAGTTTGCCCACATCCTGTTCCACGATGATCGCATAGATCACAAGGATCGCGGATGGCGGGATAAGGGATGCAAGTGTACCGCCCGCTGCGACCACTCCGGCTGCGAATTGCTTGTTGTAACCGACTTTCAGCATCTCGGGGATAGCGATCCGGGCGAACACAGCCGAGGTCGCCACCGACGCGCCAGAAACGGCCGCGAACCCGGCTGTGGCGAACACAGTCGAAACCGCGAGCCCTCCGGGCACCCACGCAACCCAACGTTTAGCGGCCTCGAACAACGCGCGAGTCAGCCCTGCGTAATAGGCCAGATAACCGATCAAGATAAAGGTGGGGATCAGGCTGAGTGTATGGGCCGCAACCTTGGAATGGGGCACCTGCCCCGCCGTCTTGACCGCGACGGTTAATGCTTTGCCGAAGCGATCAGGATCGTATCCAAACTTGGCCCAGAAAATCCAAACCAACCCGACCAGCCCCGCAAGAGCCGCCGCGAAGGCCACGCGCATTCCGGTCACAACCAGAACCAGTAGGCCACCCGTGACCCACAGGCCAATTTCAATCGAGTCCATGCGCTAGTCCTGCCCTTCGAATTGCTCGGCCTCGGCAGCGGCCTGAGCGGCCGCATCCTGTATCAGTGGAACGGCTACGGGGCTTTCCGCCCCTACGATCAGCGCGCGACCATATCCCCAAACCTGAAGTAACAGCCGTAGGCAAAGCACCGAGAACGCCACAGGTGCCAGCAATTTGGCCGGCCAAAGCGGGATGCCGATGTCGATCGAACTGTCGCGGCTCCACATAGGAGCGCCAAAGTCGAACGAGCGGTCAAAATGGGACCAGCTGCCCCACACTAAAGCCAACATCAGCAGAAGGATCAGAAGGACCGAGATTAGCTCGAACAACCAAAGTGCCCGCCCGTGCAGACGTGAGATGACAATGTCCATCCGGATATGACCGCCATCGCGCTGTACATATGAAATGCCCAAAAACGCAATCAGCGGCATCGCCTGTTCGATCCAGTCGACATAACCGGGCAAAGGCGCGTTGATCGCATTGCGTCCGCTGACCGAGACAACCGCCAGAACCATAAGACTGAACACGGCGATACCGCTGATCAGAGCCAGAAACCGTTCCAGCCTCAACAACTTACGATCCAAAGAACTCAGGAGGCTGCTGTCCTCAAGCACCGTGGCCTGTCCTGCCATTGCGGTGTTCCCCTGTATTTATTGGTGTCCGGGCGCCCCGATGGGCACCCGGATTTTTGGCTTAGTTGCCGCTACGTTGCTGTTCCAGCGTGGACTGGACCAAGTCGTACAGGTCCTGCGCAGGCAGACCCTGAGCGGACATATCTGCGATCCACTGCTCGCGGATCGGGTCAGCGGCCTTTGTGCGGAACTCGGCGATCACGGCGTCGTCGATCTGTACTTTTGCGACGCCCTTTTCATCCAGAACGCTGTCCCACTGTTCCAGCAGCGATCCATAATTGGCCAGATAGTGATCAATCGCTTCGTCGATCGAACTGTCCAGCGCCTCGCGATGCTCAGCCGGCAGTGCCTCATAGGCATCGATATTGACCACAACCGGGCAATTCACAGTGCCGGGGTTCAGGTTGGCCGTCCACCAATCTGCTTCGTTGATCGTGCCAAAAGACAGGTGCGCGTGCTGAGCAAAGGCAACCGTGTCAACGACACCGGACTCCATCGCGTTAAAGGCTTCGGTTGCAGGAACCGAAGTCGGCACACCACCTACCGCCTCGAATGCCTTGCCCAGACCACCTGTGGCACGGACACGCATGCCTTCGAACTCGGCAAGTTCGTCACGCGGGTCGCCGGTTCCGACAATATTGTACTGCGGCATGGGTGAGGTCATGATGATACGCGCATTCCACTGCGCCATCTCATCCTTAACGGCAGGGTGATCGTAAACCGCGTGGCTGACGGCAACTTCCTCATCCAAGTTGTTCACGCCCAGGAACGGCAGTTCCAGAACGGTGATCGCGCGGTTTTTGTCGCGATGATACCCGGCACAGAACTGCGCCATCTCAAACGCACCAATTTCGATTCCATCCAGATTTTCGCGCGGCTTGGACAGGCCACCATAGCTGACATTGATGGTGAAATCGCCGTTTGTCTTTTCGCTGACCAACTCAGACAGTTTCTCAACATGCTCGGTGAACGCACGACGTTTGCCCCAGACCGAAGCATTCCATTCAGTTGCGGCTGCCTCGGACACGAACGCAACACACAAGGCGGCCACAGCAGAGCCGCTCAAGATCTTTTTCATACTGATTTCTCCCTTTGCTGCACCCCCTTACCGAGGCGCTTGGCGTCAAAGCTAGCGCCAACATCGGAATGTGCCAACCCCCGGTCAACATTCCTGACCAGCTGGGAATGGCACCGTTGAGCGCTAACAACCGAAAGGTGAGTCACAGATGCAATTTAGTTGTAACCGGTCAGCCTATTTCCACAGAAATTTTCATTACAGTCAAAGCTATGTAAAAAAACTACTTTTCCCAATAATGGTCTCTTTCTTTACAAAATCACTCTGGGTCAAAAAAATAATTTACAAACTAATCGTGAGAAATCGGTAATTTATTTCCTTGTTTTCAGCTCTCCGTATTATTGCGCATAAGGAGGAAACAGATCGACATCGCCAGTTCAGCAGGCAAAATCGGTCTGATTCAATATGATCCAGAGGGAGGAGCCTCAGAATGACAACCGCTGCCCAGGCAGAAGCCAATACCTTTCCGCCGTCCGCCGAAACCGTAGCCCGCACGCATGTGAATGCTGAAAAATACACTGAGATGTATGCGGCTTCGATCAACGATCCCGTCGCGTTCTGGGACAAACAAGGCAAGCGGATCGACTGGATCAAGCCCTACACACAGGTCAAAGATGTAAACTATGATTTCGGCTCGGTCGGAATCAACTGGTACGCAGACGGCACGCTGAACGTTTCGGCCAATTGCCTGGACCGCCACCTGAAAACCCGCGGCGATCAAACCGCGATCATCTGGGAACCGGATGATCCAAAAGACGAAGCGCAGCACATCACTTATGCTGAGTTGCACCGCCGGACATGCCGGATGGCCAACATTCTGGAATCGCTGGGCGTGCGTAAGGGCGATCGCGTCGTGATTTACATGCCGATGATCCCGGAGGCCGCCTATGCCATGTTGGCCTGCGCACGAATTGGCGCGATCCATTCGATCGTCTTTGCGGGCTTCTCACCCGACGCTCTGGCAGCGCGGATCAATGGTTGCGACGCAAAGGTTGTAATCACTGCCGACGAGGCCCCGCGAGGCGGCCGCAAAACCGCGCTGAAATCCAACGCGGACGCCGCACTTCTGCACTGCAAGGACACCGTTAAATGCCTGGTGGTCAAGCGCACCGGCGGTCAGACCACATGGATCGACGGTCGCGACTATGACTACAACGAAATGGCGCTTGAGGCCGATGACTACTGCGCCCCTGCTGAGATGAGCGCCGAAGACCCGCTGTTCATCCTCTACACCTCGGGCTCGACCGGACAACCCAAGGGTGTGGTGCATACCACTGGCGGCTATCTGGTTTTTGCATCACTGACCCATGAGATCACTTTTGATTACCACGAGGGCGACACCTACTGGTGCACGGCCGACGTGGGCTGGGTCACTGGGCACAGCTATATTGTCTATGGCCCGCTGGCCAACGGTGCGACGACGCTGATGTTCGAAGGCGTTCCCACCTACCCCGACGCGGGTCGTTTCTGGGAGGTCTGCGCCAAGCACAAGGTCAACCAGTTCTACACCGCACCAACCGCGATCCGCGCGTTGATGGGGCAAGGCAATGAGTGGGTCGAGAAGCATGATCTGAGCGACCTGAAACTACTGGGCACCGTGGGTGAACCGATCAACCCTGAAGCCTGGAACTGGTACAATGAGGTCGTCGGTAAGGGAAATTGCCCCATTGTTGACACGTGGTGGCAGACCGAGACCGGTGGTCATCTGATGACTCCCCTGCCCGGAGCACACGCGATGAAGCCTGGTGCCGCGATGAAGCCTTTCTTTGGCATTCAACCGGTCGTGTTGGACCCGCAGTCTGGTGTCGAGATCACCGGAAACGGTGTCGAAGGTGTTCTGTGTATCAAAGACAGCTGGCCCGGCCAGATGCGCACCGTCTGGGGTGATCATGAACGATTCGAGAAGACCTATTTCTCGGATTACAAAGGCTACTACTTTACCGGGGACGGCTGCCGTCGTGACGAGGATGGTGATTACTGGATCACTGGCCGGGTTGACGACGTGATCAACGTCTCGGGCCACCGCATGGGCACAGCCGAGGTCGAAAGCGCTCTGGTCGCGCACGGCGCGGTCGCTGAAGCTGCTGTAGTTGGCTATCCCCATGAAATCAAAGGACAAGGCATCTATTGCTATGTCACTCTGATGAATGACCGTGAGCCGTCGGATGAGTTACTGAAAGAGCTGCGCACATGGGTCCGGACCGAGATCGGCCCGATTGCATCGCCTGACGTGATCCAGTGGGCTCCTGGTCTGCCCAAGACCCGCTCGGGAAAGATCATGCGCCGTATCCTGCGCAAGATTGCCGAGAACGACTTTGGCGCATTGGGTGACACGTCTACGCTTGCCGATCCGTCGGTGGTCGAAGACCTGATCGAAAACCGTGCGAACAAGTGAGGATGTGATGGACGCTGCCACGATCACCACACCCGCTGTTCTGATCCTTCTCGGCCCTCCGGGTGCCGGGAAGGGAACACAGGCCCGTATGCTTGAAGACAAGTTCGGGCTGGTTCAACTCAGCACCGGCGACCTGTTGCGTGCGGCTGTCGCCTCAGGAACTGAGGCCGGCAAGGCCGCTAAGGCGGTGATGGAAGCCGGCGATCTGGTCAGCGACGAGATCGTCATTGCCATTTTGCGCGACCGTCTTGCTGAACCGGATTGCGCCAAGGGCGTCATTCTTGACGGCTTTCCACGCACAACGGTTCAGGCCGAGGCGCTGGACGGATTGCTGTCGGAAACCGGGCAGAAGATCAACGCCGCCATCAGTCTTGAGGTTGAGGACGGCGAAATGGTTATCCGTATCTCGGGCCGCTACACCTGCGCCGGATGTGGCGAAGGGTTCCATGACACGTTCAAGGTCCCTGTTGTTAAAGGCAAGTGTGACAAGTGCGGCAGCACCGAGTTCAAGCGCCGTGCTGATGACAACGCCGAAACCGTCGCCTCGCGGCTGGCTGCGTATCACGCGCAAACCGCGCCTTTGATTACTTATTACCAAGACCACGGCGTTCTAAAAGGCCTGAACGCCATGGGCAATATCGAAGACATCGCTGGCAATCTGGAAAGGATTGTCAGCGACGCCATGAACTAAGGGAAGACGGCCCGCCCTGAATAAGGGCCCAATTCCTAAAGGAAAACTTCAAAGTACCCGCCTTGGCGGATCGGAGAAGTCGTGCCTGATGCCACCCTGGCATTCGGCATTTCGAAAAGCGACCCCGCGCGTTGGAGGTTTAAGACAACGGGTCGCCCATGGAAGAAGCGAAGGAGGAACCCGCAATGGCGGATCAATCAACACACTCCGCGCAGACTGCCGAGGCCGACAAGGGCTATTGGCAGGCGAACCTGCGTCTCATCTACATCAGCCTCGTGATCTGGGCGCTGGTGTCTTTTGGATTCGGCATTCTGCTGCGTCCATTGCTGTCCGGCATCGCCGTTGGCGGCACCGATCTGGGCTTTTGGTTCGCTCAGCAAGGATCGATCTTGGTCTTTTTGGTGCTGATCTTCAACTACGCCTGGCGCATGAACAAGCTGGACGCCGAATACGGCGTGGATGAGGAGTAAGCGGAATGGACCAGTTTACCATCAACCTGCTCTTTGTCGGCGCGTCCTTTGCGCTGTACATCGGCATCGCGATCTGGGCCCGTGCGGGTTCCACATCGGAATTTTACGCCGCCGGTCGCGGCATTCACCCAGTCACCAACGGCATGGCAACAGCGGCAGACTGGATGTCTGCGGCCTCGTTCATTTCGATGGCGGGCCTGATTGCCTTTACCGGCTATGACAATTCGACCTTCCTGATGGGTTGGACTGGCGGTTACGTGCTGCTGGCACTGCTGCTTGCGCCCTATCTGCGTAAGTTTGGCAAATACACTGTCTCGGAATTCATCGGCGACCGTTTCTACAGCCAGACCGCGCGTATCGTTGCAGTGATCTGTCTGATCGTTGCATCGGTGACTTACGTGATTGGTCAGATGACCGGTGTGGGCGTGGCCTTTGGCCGCTTCCTCGAAGTATCGAACACCTCTGGTCTGCTGATCGGTGCTTGTGTCGTGTTTGCTTACGCAGTGTTCGGTGGGATGAAAGGCGTGACCTACACTCAGGTCGCACAGTACTGCGTACTGATCACTGCCTACACAATCCCGGCGATCTTCATCTCGCTGCAGCTGACCGGCACGCCGGTTCCGGCGCTGGGTCTGTTCAGCGATACTGCCAGTGGTGAGCCTTTGCTGACCAAGCTTGACGCGATCGTGACCGAGCTGGGCTTTAACGAATACACTGCCCACCACTCGAACACACTGAACATGGTTCTGTTCACACTGTCGCTGATGATCGGCACCGCCGGTCTGCCGCACGTGATCATGCGCTTCTTCACCGTACCGAAAGTGTCGGATGCCCGCTGGTCCGCTGGCTGGACGCTGGTCTTCATCGCTCTGCTGTATCTGACCGCCCCTGCGGTTGGCGCAATGGCGCGTCTGAACATCACCGACATGATGTGGCCCAATGGTGGCATCGAAGGTGGCGCTGTCTCGGTCGAGGATATCGACAATGATCCGCGCTATGACTGGATGCAGACGTGGCAGAAAACCGGTCTGTTGGACTGGGAAGACAAGAACGGCGACGGCAAGATCCAGTACTACAACGACAAGAACGCCGACATGCAGGCACTTGCCGAAGAAAAAGGCTGGGTCGGAAACGAGCTGACCAAGTTCAACCGCGACATTCTGGTTCTGGCCAACCCCGAGATTGCCAACCTGCCGGGTTGGGTGATCGGTCTGGTCGCTGCCGGTGGTCTTGCGGCTGCTCTGTCGACCGCTGCGGGTCTGTTGCTGGCGATCTCGTCGGCGGTATCCCACGACCTTGTCAAAGGTGCGATCAACCCGCAAATCTCTGAAAAAGGAGAACTGCTGGCTGCTCGTATCGCCATGGCCGTGGCCATCGTTGTCGCAACCTATCTGGGTCTGAACCCACCGGGCTTTGCGGCGCAAACCGTGGCCCTGGCGTTTGGTCTGGCGGCTGCCTCGATCTTCCCGGCGCTGATGATGGGGATCTTCTCGACCCGTATCAACAACACCGGTGCTGTCGCAGGTATGCTGGCTGGTCTGACCGTAACCCTGGTCTACATCTTCCTGCACAAGGGCTGGCTGTTCATTCCGGGCACCAACTCGTTCACTGATGCTGATCCGCTCCTGGGTCCGATCAAGTCGACCTCGTTCGGCGCCATCGGTGCAATGATCAACTTCGGCGTCGCTTACGTCGTCGCCGGAATGACCAAAGAGACTCCGCCGGAGATCGTTGAATTGGTCGAAAGCGTCCGCATTCCCCGTGGCGCTGGCGCAGCTCAGAACAAGTGAGCATGATGCGGCATAAGGTTAACTTTCCTGTGCCGCGTCTTTCGATCAACTTTTCCCGTCCGGCACTCCACCGGGCGGGATTTTTAAACCAGAAACCAAGGAGTGATTGATGCCCCTGTCCCATGACCAGATCACCCGGTTTCTAAAGTCCGTACATCCCTATGATGCCCTGCCCCCGGAAACGTTGGATCAGGTCGCAAAGCAGATCGAGGTATGGGAGGTCGACGAGGACTTTCCCGTATACGAATTGGGGCACACCCTGCCCGGCGTCTTTGTGATCTACGAGGGGCAAGTTGAGATTACCGATGAGAACGACGCTGTCGTGTCCCATCTTGGTCTGCGAAACTCGTTCGGAGAGCGCGGCCTGCTAAAGGACGGCAAGGCCGCGACTAAAGCGCGGGCGCATACGCCATCCGTGTTGCTGGTTTTGCCCCCCGACCTGGTGCGTCAACTTATAGATGGCCACGACGTCGTTTCGAAATTCTTCAATCGGACCCGATCGAACCGGTCCGGTCCGCAAAGCCTGGCCACCAGCGCCATCGACGTTCTGATGGCACATAACCCTACGACGTGTCCGCCAGGCACACCGGTTCAGGAAGCCGCCCGGATGATGCGCGACAAGCACATTTCTTCGCTTTGTGTCACCGAGGCGGATGACCTTCTGGGCATCGCCACACTGCGCGACATCTCAGGTAAATTCGTGGCCAATGGCATGCCTGCCGACACGGCGATCTCAGCGATTATGACGGCAAACCCGATCACCCTATCACCTTCGGATATTGGCTCGGACGTTCTGCATGTGATGATGGAACGCGGGATCGGCCACATTCCGGTCAGCGAGGGGGGTCGTCTGGTCGGTATCGTGACGCAGACGGATCTGACCCACTATCAGGCGGTTAACTCGGCAGAGTTGGTCCGCAGGATTGTACAAGCGGACACGGCAGATAAAATGGCGGCGGTGACCGCTGAAATCCCGCAACTGCTGGTGCAATTGGTTGCAGCCGGAAACAGGCATGAAATCGTAACCCGCCTGATCACCGATATCGCAGATACGGCGACCCGTCGCCTGCTTAAACTGGCCGAAGACAAACTGGGACCCCCACCCGTTCCCTACCTGTGGCTGGCTTGCGGATCACAGGGGCGGCAGGAGCAGACCGGCGTATCCGATCAGGACAATTGCCTGATGCTGGATGACAGCGTTTCGGACGCGGATATGGGCTACTTCGCAAAGCTGGCAAAATTCGTCTCGGATGGGCTGGATGTTTGTGGTTATTTCTATTGCCCTGGCGACATGATGGCCACTAACCCGCGCTGGTGTCAGCCCGTCCGTGTCTGGCGCGAGTACTTCAACGGCTGGATCGCCAAACCGAACCCCGAGGCACAGATGCTGGCTTCGGTCATGTTCGACCTGCGTCCGATTGGCGGGGCCTTTCACCTGTTCGACGATCTGCAGGCCGAGACTTTGGCAGCCGCCAACGCAAATTCGATCTTTGTCGCGCATATGATCTCGAACTCGCTAAAACACACGCCTCCGCTGGGTCTGTTGCGCGGGATTGCAACCATTCGGTCGGGTGAGCATCGCAACACGCTGGATCTCAAACATAATGGCGTGGTCCCCGTCGTTGACCTTGCACGGATCTACAGCCTTCAAGGGCAACTTACCGAAGCCAATACCAGAGCACGCCTGAACGCCGCCGCATCAAGCGGTATCCTCAGTACCTCCGGGGCGCGGGATTTGCTGGATGCCTATGATCTGATTGCAGAAACCCGGCTTGAACATCAGGTCAGGCTTGTGAAGAGTGATCGGAAACCCGACAATTTCCTTCCGCCCTCGGACCTGTCGGATTTTGAGCGAAGTCATCTTCGGGATGCGTTCGTTGTGGTAAAAACCATGCAATCGGCAGTTGGTCACGGCAAGGGAATGCTGGGCTAAAGCGGCAGACACACGGAGAGATACATGTTTCTGGAACTGATCGGCACTATTTTTGCAGGCTTTGCTTTTGCCGGCATCGTAATGGTTCTAAACAAATTGACGGGTGGCCGCCTGCCCCGCTGGATGACACCCGTTGCCGCAGGTCTCGGTATGATCGGTATGACGATCACCAGCGAGTATTCCTGGTACGACCGCACCCGCGATACCCTTCCCGAAGGTATGACCGTCATTCAAGAGGTCGAAAGCCGCGCCTTCTATCGCCCCTGGACCTATGCCGTGCCTTTCGTGGACCGCTTTGCCGCCATTGATGCCGGTTCCGTGCGCACCAATGAACAGGTTCCCGAACAACGGTTGGTGGAACTGTATCTCTTTGGTCGCTGGGCCCCGGTCTCAAAACTACCTGTAGCGGTCAATTGCAAAGAGTTCAGCCGCGCCAATCTTGCGGATGGGGCAGAATTCGCGGATGACGGGCGGCTGCTGAACGCCGACTGGATCGACGTCACCTCCAGTGACCCAATTGTCGAGGCAACCTGCGGAGTGTGACATGCTGAACCGGTTAAGCCTGCGTCTGCGCATTTTCCTGTTCTTCTGCCTGCTGGCCATTGGCGCTCTGACCGTCAGCTCTCTGGCACTGTGGATCAGCTATCGGCGCGTTGCTGATCCTGACTTGGTCGACGCGTTCATCTTTGCCGAAATCCTGATGGGTTTTGGCTTTCTGGCTTTGACTGCGGCGGTTTGGTTATTGTTCGACGACAATGTTGCAAAGCCAATCGAACGGATATCCGCCCAACTCAGGGCGCGCGCGCATGCCGGGGTCAGCACGGAATTGGACGCGCAGGCTGCGCGGTATCTGGGTGATCTGGCACCAGCCGCGGCCGGGCTAGCGGACCAGCTGTCCGGCAAAACACTGGACGTGGCGCAGGCCGTGGCCGAGGAAACCGCGCACCTGGCGGCAGAGAAACAACGTCTGACGGCCCTTCTGACCGAAATCCCAGTTGCGATGCTGTTGGCCGGCCCTACCCACAAGATCGTTTTGTATGATGGTCAGGCTGCAGAGGTGCTTGCACAGATTGCGCATCCCCGGCTGAATGCTTCGTTGCTGGAATATCTGAAGTCTGATCCGTTGGAAGAAGCTCATGCCAAGTTGGTGAAGACCGGGCTAGAGGTCGCCTGTACACTGACCAGTGTTGATGGTGCCCAGAGTTACAGGGCGCGCATGAAACCCTTGGGCAACGCACCCGGGTATATGCTGGTTTTTGAGGACAGTGCTGCAAACATCGAGCCCGAGGCTGCGCGACCCTTGGTCTATGACTTCGACTTGCTGAACACGTCCACGGACGAGGCCATCGACAACCTTGCCCTGCGGGACTTGTGCTTTGTCGTGTTTGACACCGAAACCACTGGACTACTGCCCCACAAGGACGAAATTGTTCAGATCGGGGCCGTGCGGGTTGTCAACGGGCGGATCGTGGAAGGAGAACAACTGGACATGCTGGTTGATCCCGGCATCCCGATCCCGCCGGCCTCGACCAAGGTGCACAAGATCAGTGATCATATGGTTCAGGGTGCGGCGGGCATTGCCGAGGCCGGGCGGGTGCTGCATCAGTTTGCCCGCGATGCAGTGATCGTGGCCCATAACGCGCCATTCGACATGGCGTTTCTACGGCGGCATGCCAAACGCATGGATGTCGATTGGGATCACCCCATTCTGGATACAGTTCTGTTGTCCGCCGTGCTGTTCGGGGCAAGTGATAAACACACGCTGGACGCCCTGTGCGAACGGTTGGACATCACCATCCCCGAACAACTGCGCCATACCGCTTTGGGTGATGCGGTTGCTACCGCCCAAGCGCTGGTCAAAATGCTACCGATGCTGCAGGCGCGCGGCATGACAACCTTTGGCCTGGTCGTTGAGGCAACGCGCCAACATGGTCGTCTGTTGGAAGACCTGAACTAGTTCGGAAAACACGCATACCGGACGCAGCTTTTCATGGACAAACCCCGCGCGTCGTGGCACCTGAGGCACGGCCACGGGATGAGCGCGCAATGACGGAAAAACAATTCACTCCAACTCCGGATCGAAGCACCGCTTTCCGTGAAGCGTTGGGGTGTTTCGGAACCGGTGTGACGGTGATCACCACGAACACCGATCAGGGCCCTCGGGCCATCACGGTCAACTCATTCGCGTCGGTATCGCTAGACCCGCCCCTCGTCTTGTGGTGCTTGGCCAAAGACTCCAACCGGTTCGACGATTTCAACGCCAGCCGACACTATTCAATCCACGTGATGGGGCAGGATCAGCAAGAACAGGCCCTGCGCTTTGCCCGCGACGGCAAGGATTTTTCGCACGCGGAATGGGCCCACGACACTGCGCGCCGACCGCAATTATCCGGTTGTCTGGCCCGGTTCGATTGTCAGGTGCACGCACAACACGATGCGGGGGATCACCTGATCATTGTTGGCGAGGTTCAAAAGGTCATGTACCGCACCGGCAAAGGTTTGATCTTTAAGCGCGGTCAATTTGGCGGCTTTGCGGATCTAATCTGACGGTTATTCGTCCAACGACCCATGTACGGCCAGAGCCTCTAGCTGAGTCTCTTGCGGCGTGATCACACGGAAAGCCTCACGCACTCCGGCGTCTGAAAGCTCACGCGAGACGGTCAGCAGCGTGTTTGGGTTATGCTCATCACACAGCTCGGACATGTGGGCGATCTCGACCCGGGCGACGTCCATGGCGGCCTCGACCGACGGTGCCCCGTAAAGCTGTACAAAGTGTTCAGCAAGGCTCTGCGCGATCTGATCCAGCTCGGCCTGTTCCACCTGCGTGACCGCGACGAATGTCACCCGCCCAAAGGTTTCCACACCCAACCAACCATTCGCAAAAGCCTGACGCGCCTTGCCTTCAAGATCGCCTTCGCCCCAATTTGAGAACTCGAATCCGCCCGAAATGCACCATTCCCCGGTTCGCGCCGGGGAGTGGAACACATTCATGTCGCTTTCGTCGAAATGGATTGCGCGCGCTAGTTTCATCATCCGTTCTCCAACAATTCCGTCAGCGGGCGAAGCTGTGTATCTGAACCTTGCCGGATCAGCATGCCGAACCGTTCATCCGTTCCAAGAAACACACCCGTTTCACCAATGGGCTCTCCGACACCGCGCAGCAGGCCTATCCATTCTCCGTGCACAGGCGCGTTGCCGTCCTCTTGCCAGCGGTTCAGCCATGTCATCATGTGCCGCGACCAGCTTTCGACAAGCTGCGTCGCTGCGACATCCGCGCATCCTTCGTCGTAAAGGGCGGTGATATCAGGGTTTTCGCCCGGTGCCTGACTGGTTTGCAGCAGCGTCAAATCCCATCCGACGATCAGCCAATCCGGTTCCGCTTCTGGATCTGTATCCGAAGCTGCCACGCGGAACATCCCGCATTTCGCCCCGTTTACACAGATCAACCCGTCCCAGCCCAGATGAACCGCGACCTCAGGCGGGGCCAGCGCGCCCAGCGCGTTCTGAAACCCTACGGCACAGAGGGGCAGCATTGCCATCGCTTCGCTCAAGACAACCTCGGGGGCAAAAACGATGGCCACACGCAGACGATCGGCCTGAATGTTATAGACCACGGTACCGGCATCACAGCCCAGCGCGGCCATGGCCTGCGCGCGCTCGAACGGGTCTTCCCCACCCTGCACCGGGTGGCCCGTCAGCAATGGGGGAAAGACCGGCTCGCTCATGCGTTGCCCTTGGCAATCATGCCGCGCGCAATTTGGCGGAACGCTTCGGCTTGCGGACTGTCGGGCTTGCTGACCACGATCGGTGCACCGCCATCAGCGGCAACGCGGATATCCAGATGCAGCGGGATTTCACCCAGCAAGGGAACGCTCAGCGCCTCTGCCTCGGACTTTACGCCGCCATGGCCGAACACGTGCTCTTCATGGCCGCAGTTCGAGCAGATATGCGTCGACATATTCTCAATCATCCCAAGGATGGGCGTCTTGAGCTGGTTGAACATGTCGATCCCCTTGCGGGCATCGATCAGGGCCACGTCCTGTGGGGTCGAAACAACAATGGCGCCGTCCACGTTGAACTTCTGGCTCAACGTCAACTGCACGTCACCGGTGCCGGGCGGCAAGTCGACGATCAGCACATCCAGAGCGCCCCATTGCACCTGACCCATCATCTGTTGCAGCGCGCCCATCAGCATCGGGCCACGCCAGACAACGGCCTGACCTTCATTGGTCATCAGACCCATCGACATCATGGTGACGCCGTGGTTGCGCAATGGCAGGATCGTTTTGCCGTCAGGGCTGGCCGGGCGGCCAGAAACACCCAGCATCCGGGGCTGCGACGGGCCATAAACATCCGCATCCAGCAGACCCACGCGTCGCCCTTCGGCTGCCAATGCACAAGCGAGGTTGGCGGAAACGGTGGACTTGCCAACGCCACCCTTACCCGAAGCCACAGCAATAATTCTGTCCACACCCGGCACGGCCTGCGGTCCGGTCTGCGAAGGTTTCGGCTTGGGCTTCAGATCCGGCGGTGCTTTTTCGGAATGTGCGGTCAGCATCGCGGAAACTGTCGAAACACCATCGACCAGTTTCGCGGCCTGTTCGGCAGCGGCGCGGACGGGCTCCATACGCTCAGCCTGCTTGGGGTCGATCTCCAGCACAAAGCGCACTGTATCCCCTTCAACGTTCAGCGCGCGGACGACACCGGCGCTGACGATGTCCTGTCCAGAAACCGGATCGGTGATCTTTCTCAGGTTTGCAAGAACTGCGTCACGAACACTCATGCGTCATTCTCCTTTTGGAACCCGGTGGTCAGGGCTCTGCGTATCGACAAGCTGTGGTTGCCGTTCATTGCACGTGTCTCCGTCTCATTCAGTTCATTTGACGCATTTGGTGCCGTGCCGTTAGGCTGAGGCATGCGCTTTGTCCTCTTGTGCCTGAGCCTGACGCTCTCTGCCACCCCCTCTTGGTCGCAAGAGGCGATTGGTCTTGCCGCGCCGGACGAGGTTGCTGACTCAGGTCTGCTGCAACATATCCTTCCTCGCTTTTCTCTCAAGACCGGGATCCGGGTTATTGCAGATGATGCCGGCGTTTTGGTGCTGGAAACCGCGCCTCCGGGTGATCCTGTGTTTGCGCGCGACGGTGTGATCTATCACCTTCGGATCGAAGAGGACGTCAAACATGAGCGATTCCGCGACTGGCTGCTGTCCGATATCGGAAAACGGACGGTTGAAAGCTATGCGCCAGAGCAAGGCGCGCCCTTCTCGGCCAGCTTCGACATTGCAGCCGTGGAAACCGAAACAGTGATCGACGGCGATACGCTGCGCGGCGAGGAACTGTCGATGACCCATTGCGGCCGGTGCCATGTGATCGGGCCCAAGAACCGGATGAATGGTCTGGGTTCGACCCCCTCTTTCGCGGTGCTGCGCGCCATGCCGGACTGGTCAGAACGGTTCGAGGCGTTCTTCGCCCTCAACCCGCACCCCTCGTTCACACAGATTGACGGGCTGACACCTCCGTTTGATCCACAGCGTCCATCGCCCATATATCCTGTCGAAATGACGTTGGACGATCTGGAAGCCATCCTTGCCTTTGTCTCGGTTATTACCGCAGCGGACTTGGGTGCACCGTTAAAGCTTCAGTGATCCTTTCGTTTTAAGAAATAATCCTCGGTCGTGACGACACGAGGTTTCGGGTTAGACTGGAACGGGTTGTCCTGTTGCTGGAACTGAGCGTTCACGCGGCAATTGTCACACATCTGGATCATCCGCGCCTTGTCCGAGGTGGCAAACATCGGATGTGTACCCGCAAGCTTTTCCATGATCCGTTCCACGGTGGACTTAACTCCGAACAATGCCCCGCATTCTACACAAGCAAACGGCTCCTCTTCATTCAGCACCTGCTGGGACAGGGCTGCATCGCTCAGGTCAAGCTGCGGGACAAGAGCAATCGCATCCTCCGGGCAGATGCCTTTGCACAACCCACATTGCAAACAGGCGTCTTGCTGGAAGTTCAATTGCGGCTTGTCCAGGTTATCGATCAAAGCACCCGACGGGCACAGCGACACACAGCTGAGGCACAAAGTACAGGCATCCGTGTTGACAGCGATCGCCCCATAGGGCGCGTTTTCCGGCAAGGCCAGCGGCTTTTCAGCTTTGGGGTTCAGTGCCTGCGCAGCCAAACGGGCGATCTGGCGGCGGTTACCCAATGGCAATACCGGGTCGGCCAAAGGCTGAGGGACATCTTGCGCATAAAGGACATCAGACAGCGCATCCGGGTCGGCCTCATCCAACAACCCCAGGGCATTCGCCCCCGCTATTGCCTGTGCCAAGGCCAGTTCACTGTCCAACGCATCGCGCTCGGTCGTTGGGGATAGCAAGACGTCCACTCGCGCGAAACCATGCGCCAAAGCAGCCAGCATCTCGGCATGGCCAAAGCCTGAAATCACACTCAGTTCCAGTGGGACCACATCGGCAGGCAAGCCACGTCCAAAACGGGCGGCCAATCGGATCATTTCGGCCCCGTGGGCATTATGCACCAACAAGCGTGACGCGGCTCCACCAGCACGGCGGTAGGTGCGCGCCAGGATGTGCATCCGCGACAGCAACGCCGAAACCGGCGGATCTTCGTAGGTGATCGCAGTTGACGGACAAACCGCCGCGCATTCACCGCACCCGGCGCAGATCATGGGGTCGATTTCCACATGCTCACCGGCAGGTTTGATCGCACCGGTCGGGCAGATGTCCAGACAGTTCGTGCAAGCGACCTGTTCGGCCCGTGAATGGGCACACAGCGTTTCTTCCATCCGCACGTAAAGCGGCTTTTCGAACGTGCCGACCAATTGAACCGCCTCAAACGCCAACCGTTCGACGGACAATGGATCTTTGGGATCAGCCCGCAGATAGCCTTCGCGCTTGCCCGGTGCCTGAACCAAGGGTGTGTCGCCGGTCAGGTCCAGAACGATGTCACAGCCCGATTGTGCCCTGTCACGTGCCTCTGTCCACATAAAAGCTCCGCGACCGCCGGGCTCAAGCTGCTGAAACGCGTCAAGCTGCAGGGTAAACCCACCCAATGCACCGTTCAGCGATTTGATGCGCCCACGCACCACGTCGAACGCGCGCGAAAAGGGCGCAGCCTCATCTGTAACAAGCACCGTAACCGCCAGTGTAACGGCCAGTTTTTCAGCAAGAGCAAATGCAACGTCGCCGGGACCGATGATCAGGCATGTGCCTTCGCTATAGACGTCTACGCTGGGCGTCACCGGCTGCGGCAACAAGGCTTCGGCGGCCAGGGCAGCCATCTTGGGGGCCGCATCCGCGCCCTCATCAGACCACCCGGCCCTGTCACGAAGATCAACAAAGCCCGGGGCGTCCACATTCAGTTCTTCGGCCAGGGCCTGAAACACTTCCTGCTCTTGTCCGCAGGCAATGATGGTGTCCCCCTGTTGTATCTCCGCGGCCGCCGCTTCCAACTCTCGCGTGCAAAGCGCTGTGAAAACCTTGGAACATTCCATCTCGCAGGCCGAACCGATCTTGTCGGAATTCAGAGGTTGAGACCCGGCGCAATCGCATAACAGTAATTTGGTGCCCATGATCCTCCCCCGGATACTTCTCCACCTCTTTGCATCGCAGGCTGTATCCCCGTTGCTGGAATGTAAACCCTTTGGGACAGCAGGCCATTTGGCCGCGGAAACCCCATTCTTTACAATAAACAAAGGTGTCCGCTTGCGAGGATCACTATTTTGCTACCAGCCATTACGACTAAGGTCGTACGACGCGGGCTTGGCACCTGAGCGCTTTGTGTACCATAGTGGACCCCAGGGAAGGCATGGGAGAGCCTTCCGGGGAGGAGCCAGTGGCCAAGGCCGCAAGCCAGGTTGAAATGCCAATCGGCGTCGTCGTGCGCAAAACACCCGGTGTAACCCGCTGGGCGAAATGGAACTGGCGCGCTATCGCCGTGCTGCCCGGTGCCGGGCCTGCGGACTGGCACGAAATGCGGCGCGAAGGCGAGGCCATCGAGTACCACGCAGCGACCCTGCCTCTAACGCTTTGGGCGGACGAGACCGAAGCCTATATGGTGAACCTGTCGGACGGCCAGCCGTCGATCTACCTTGTCCTTCGTGATGCGCTGGATGGCGAAAGGCCGATGGATGCGGTGCTGGTAACGGCGTCGCCCTTCGAAGGTCAGGACTATGCCGATACCGGTGAAGAGATCGTTGAGAAAATTCCGATGACCGATGGGTTGATCGCCTGGGTGCGCGACTTCGCTTTGGAGCATCATAGCGACGAAGTCTTCGTGAAACGCCGCCGGGACAAAAAGCGGATCGATTTGGTCGAGGACGGCAAGGGCGATGCACGCATCCGGCAAGAGTCAGACGTGTACCGCGCCCCGCGGAGGATCGTGCAGTGACCCAAGCTCGCGATTTCTGGTCCCGCCGCAAAGCGGCAGTACAGGCGGAAGCCGAGGCCGAGGTCATCGCGGTTGAAGAACAGGCCATTGCCGCCCAACACGCCGAACTGCAACACAAATCCGATGCCGAGATACTGGCCGAGTTTAATCTGCCCGACCCTGACGAATTGCAGGCGGGCGATGATGTCTCGGGCTTTATGGCCAAGGCGGTGCCTGACCGTCTGCGCCGTCGTGCCTTGCGACGGCTGTGGCGACTAAACCCGGTTCTGGCCAATGTCGATGGCCTTGTGGACTACGGCGAGGATTATACCGACGCCGCCTGCGTGATCGAAAACATTCAGACCGCATATCAGGTTGGCAAAGGTATGCTTGCACATGTCGAGGCGCTGGCGGCTGAGGCCGAAGACATCGAAGCGGACGAGGCATTTGAATTGGATGAACCGCAGGAAGAACCCGTGGCACCCTCAGAACCCGCGCCAGAGCCCGTTGTGATAGTTAAGGCTGAAATAACATCGGACGCGTCGGAGGATGCAGAAATCACCCCTGCCCCACGCCGCATGAAATTTGAATTCGAAGGATAACCTGATGACCGCAAGTGAAGCGCAACAGATGAATGTCACGACAGAGGATCGTATGCGCGCGGATTTCTACAACTTTCTGGGGCTGCTTCTGTCTGCGCCGCCTGATCAGATGCTGCTGGATCAAGTTTCCGGTCTGACTGGCGATGAAACCGATCTTGGACAGGCCATTCAGGCCATGGCCCGCGTCGCCAAAGTGACCAAGCCCGCCGCTGCGGAACGCGAATTCAACGCGCTGTTCATCGGGTTGGGACGCGGCGAGCTGCTACCTTACGCCAGTTTCTACCTCACTGGATTCCTGAATGAGAAACCTCTGGCGCAACTGCGCAACGACATGGCGATGCGCGGCATTACCCGAGCCCGGAATGTTTTTGAACCGGAAGACAACATCGCTTCATTGATGGAGATGATGGCGGGCATGATCGTTGGTCGCTTCGGCGCAGCTGCATCTTTGGAGGACCAGAGGGCATTCTGGAACAAACATGTCGGCCCTTGGGCCATGCATTTCTATTCGGATTTGGAAGGCGCCGAAAACTCGGTTCTCTATGCCTCGATCGGCACAGCCGGTCGGGTCTTCATGGAGATCGAGCGCGAAGCCTTCCGAATGACGGCAGCGTGAACCGCTGTCACTCGCCGGCGCCCCAAGGGGTGCTAACTCGCAAATGGGAGAGGAGAAACCCATGAGCAAGACCAAGGAAGAAGGCGCAACGCGCCGCGACTTCCTCAAATTGGCTGGAACCGCAGCACCCGCTGCCGTTGCTGCCGCCAGCCTGAGCGGAAAAGCCGAGGCAGCCGAGCTGCCTACGGACGAGAACCGCATTCAGGACACCGCGCACACGCGCGCATACTTGAAAAGCGCACGCTTCTAGCGCGACGACAGCGCCCGGTTCTAACCCGGACGAGGTCACACCCGACTGACGGTTGCGATTGGCCCTGACGTCGGCACCAGCAGTACCAAGCCAGCCGTGGCTCACACGGCGCGCAAGGGAGGAAAGAAATGCTTAGGAAAAAGACCAACGGGGTTGCGAGACGCTCCCAGCGGACAAGTATCCTGTCCCAGGTCGGCGAGAAAACCGTCGATCGCCGCGCATTCCTGCGTGGCTCGGGCCTGACGATCGGCGGCCTTGCCGCGATCAGCGCCACGGGTGGAACCGTGACGCCAGCCAGTGCCCAGACAGCGGCCAATCAGGCCGTCGAAAACATCAAGTCCATATGCACCCACTGCTCGGTCGGCTGTACCGTCGTCGCCGAAGTGCAGAACGGCGTCTGGATCGGGCAAGAGCCCGGTTGGGATAGCCCGTTCAATCTGGGTGGACATTGCGCCAAGGGGGCCGCAGTTCGCGAGCACGCCCATGGCGAGCGTCGCCTCAAGTATCCGATGAAGAAGGAAGGCGGCGAGTGGAAGCGCATCAGCTGGGAAGAGGCGATCAACGAGATCGGCGACGGCATGATGAGCATCCGCGAGGAATCCGGTCCAGACAGCGTCTATTGGCTGGGTTCTGCGAAGCATAACAACGAACAGGCCTATCTGTTCCGCAAATTCGCCGCCTATTGGGGCACGAACAACGTGGACCATCAGGCCCGTATTTGCCACTCAACCACGGTTGCAGGTGTCGCGAACACATGGGGCTATGGCGCCATGACCAATTCGTACAATGACATCCATAACTCTCGGGCCATCTTCATCATCGGCGGCAACCCGGCCGAGGCGCACCCTGTCTCGCTGCTGCACGTTCTGCGCGCGAAAGAGCAGAACAACGCGCCGCTGATCGTCTGCGACCCGCGCTTTACGCGCACCGCGGCGCATGCGGATGAATATGTCCGCTTCCGCCCCGGTACAGACGTTGCTTTGGTCTGGGGTATTCTGTGGCACATCTTCGACAATGGATGGGAGGACAAAGAATTCATCCGCACCCGTGTCTGGGGCATGGATCAGATCCGTGAAGAGGTTGCCAAGTGGAACCCGGAAGAGGTCGAGCGCGTCACCGGCACCCCCGGTTCGCAGCTGAAGCGTGTTGCGCGCACCATGGCCAACAACCGTCCTGGTACGGTGATCTGGTGTATGGGTGGTACGCAGCACACCAATGGTAATAACAACACCCGCGCCTACTGCGTGTTGCAGCTTGCGCTTGGCAACATGGGCACCTCGGGTGGTGGCACCAACATCTTCCGCGGCCATGACAATGTTCAGGGCGCAACGGACCTTGGTGTTCTGTCCCACACCCTGCCCGGCTATTATGGCCTGTCAAAAGGTGCATGGGGTCACTGGGCACGTGTCTGGGGTGAAGAGCCCGAATGGCTGGCGGGCCAGTTCGCCACGATCAAGGACAAGGAAGGCAAGGACAAACCGCTTCAGAACGAACGCGGCATCCCTGTTTCCCGCTGGATCGACGGTGTTCTGGAAGACCCGGCAAACATGGATCAGGACAACAATGTCCGCGCCATGGTGCTGTGGGGCCACGCGCCCAACTCGCAGACCCGGATGACGGAAATGAAGACGGCGATGGAGAAGCTGGACATGCTGGTCGTGATCGACCCGTATCCTACAGTTTCCGCCGTTTTGCATGACCGTACCGATGGTGTCTACCTGTTGCCCGCCTGTACGCAATTCGAAACCCGCGGCTCGGTCACGGCATCGAACCGCTCGCTGCAGTGGCGTGACAAGGTGGTGGAACCGCTGTTCGAAAGTCTGCCAGACGAGGTCATCATGGCCAAGTTCGCCAACAAGTTCGGCTGGGCGGACCGTCTGTTCCGAAACATCGAAATGGACGACCCGGAAACACCGAATGTTGAAAGCATCACACGTGAGTTCAACTCGGGCCTCTGGACCATCGGTTACACCGGTCAGTCACCGGAACGTCTGAAAAGTCACATGGCCAACCAGCACACGTTCGACAGAACCACGCTGCAGGCCATTGGTGGACCCAACGACGGCGAGTATTACGGTCTACCCTGGCCTTGCTGGGGAACGGCTGAGATGGGTCATACGGGGACACCAAACCTCTATGACATGTCCAAACCGGTGGCCGAAGGCGGCCTGACCTTCCGCGCCCGTTTCGGCGTGGAACGCGATGGTGACAACCTGCTGGCCGAAGGGGTTTATAGTGTCGGGTCGGAAATTCAGGACGGATACCCTGAATTTACGATGCAGATGCTGATGGACCTTGGCTGGGATGGCGATCTAACCGCCGAAGAACGCGCGGCCATAGACGCCGTTGCGGGACCAGAAACCAACTGGAAGACCGACCTGTCCGGCGGCATCCAGCGGGTTGCGATCGAGCATGGCTGTGCGCCCTTCGGGAACGCCAAAGCCCGCGCGGTTGTCTGGACCTTCCCGGATCCGATCCCAATCCATCGTGAGCCGCTTTATACGCCACGTCGCGATCTGGTAGAGGACTATCCGACCTACGAGGACCGTCAGGCCTATCGCCTACCCACGCTTTATGCATCGATCCAAAAGAACGACTTTTCAAAGGATTATCCGATAATCCTGACGTCTGGTCGTCTGGTCGAGTATGAGGGCGGCGGTGATGAGTCACGGTCAAACCCGTGGCTGGCCGAGCTGCAACAGGACATGTTCGTCGAGATCAATCCGCGCGATGCCAACAATCTGGGCATTCGTGACGGGGCACAGGTCTGGGTCGAAGGTCCCGAGGGCGGCAAGGTCAAGGTGATGGCGATGCTGACCAACAGGGTCGGTGCCGGCGTGGCCTTCATGCCGTTCCACTTTGGTGGCCATTTTCAGGGTGAAGACCAGCGGAATAAATACCCTGCTGGTGCCGACCCCTATGTCTTGGGTGAAAGTTCCAACACCGCCCAGACTTATGGCTATGATTCAGTGACCCAGATGCAAGAGACCAAGTGTACTCTCTGCAAGATCTCGGCAGCGTAAGGAGAACGATAATGGCTAGAGCAAAGTTTCTCTGCGACGCTGAACGCTGCATCGAGTGCAACGCCTGCGTAACCGCGTGTAAGAACGAGCACGAGGTGCCGTGGGGCATCAACCGCCGCAGGGTGGTGACGATCAATGATGGCAACCCGGGCGAACGCTCGATCTCGGTGGCCTGTATGCATTGTTCGGATGCGCCTTGCATGGCGGTGTGCCCGGTCGACTGCTTCTATCAGAACGAGGAAGGCGTCGTCCTGCACTCCAAGGACCTGTGCATTGGCTGTGGCTATTGCTTCTATGCGTGCCCCTTCGGTGCGCCGCAATACCCGCAGGCGGGCAACTTCGGATCACGTGGCAAGATGGACAAATGTACCTTCTGCGCCGGTGGTCCCGAAGAAAACAACTCGACCGCAGAGTTCGCAAAATATGGTCGCAACCGGATCGCCGAGGGCAAACTGCCCATCTGCGCCGAGATGTGTTCCACAAAGGCCCTGCTCGCCGGCGACGGTGATGTTGTGTCCGCCATCTACCGTGAGCGCGTCGTGGCGCGCGGGTTTGGCTCGGGCGCATGGGGTTGGGGCACAGCCTACGATCAGAAAGACGGATAAATCCGTCTGACAAGAAAAGACGGTCCCGTGTTCATCCACGGGACCGTCACAGCGCGACCAAAGGGATTTGGTCGAGCTTAGGTTGCATGTCCAATCTGCGCGGAGCATTTCATGACCGAAGATATTTACTGGCTGCTGAAACTTGAGTTGCAGGCCGATCAGGATGCTGCATTTGATGCGCTGATGGCGGAAATGGTGGATGCGACACTGAACGAAAGTGGTGCGAAATCTTATGAGTGGCATCGTACAGGGTCGACTGTTCACATCTATGAACGCTACGCCAGTTCAGATGACGCAATGATCCATATGCAGAACTTCGGAGCGAATTTTGCCGACCGTTTTCTGGCAATTCTCACCCCCACCACGTTAGAGGTTTACGGACCAGCAAAAGATGACCTGCGCGATACCCTGACACCCGTAGGAGCAGTTTTTCACGAACAAGTCGGCGGCTTTGACCGATAACCCCGTACGACACAGGAGATTCGATAGATGCGCCTGATCCAAATGCTGCTGATACCACTTTTCCTTGCCAGTTTTGCCTGGGCACAGGAAAACACTGAAGTTCCTGCAGAATCTGACCGCAGCGCCACAGGCGGTGCAACCACTCTGCAAGATATCATGGCCCGTCAGCGTGGTGAAAAGGTCGACAACAGCTATCGGTCCGAAAACACCGGCCAAGGCAATGCCGAAGGCTTGCTTGGACAGCTTGGAACGCGCGGTGTGACCTCGGACAGCGATGTCTATCGCGCACTTCGCTACGGTTTGGCGGATGTGACCGTGTCATCTCATGGACCGGCCGCGACTGTACTGATCCAGGACGGCGGCATGTGGTGGCTGAACTTCCGCACCGGCCCTTTGCGTGAATACGGATCTTACATCATCGGCGGTATGCTTGTACTGTTGCTGCTGTTTTTCCTGATCCGCGGAAAGATCAGGATTGATGGTGAAAAGACCGGGCGGAAGATTCTGCGTTTCAACGGGATTGAGCGGTTTGGGCATTGGCTGTTTGCCGGGTCCTTCCTGATCCTGGGCATTACCGGCCTGCTGACCTTGTATGGCCGTGATTTCCTGATCCCCGTTTTCGGCAAAGAGGGGTTTGCGACGATCGCTCAAGGCTGCAAATGGCTGCACAACAACCTGGCTTGGGCCTTTATGCTGGGGCTGATTATCGTGACCGTGAACTGGATTTCTCACAACATCCCGAACCGCACCGACCTGAAATGGCTCGCTGCCGGTGGGGGGTTATTCACCAAAGGCAGCCACCCACCCGCCAAAAAATTTAACGCCGGGCAAAAGATCATATTCTGGCTTTGCATTCTGCTGGGCGTCTCGATCAGCCTGTCCGGTCTGTCGTTGCTGTTCCCATTTGAAATGCCACTGTTTGCCAAGACTTTCTCGATCGCGAATTCGACCGGTATTCCGCAGATGCTTGGGCTGAACCTGCCCGTGCAGATGTCCCCGCAGGAAGAGATGCAATACGCCCAGATCTGGCATGTCATGGTCGCCTATGCGTTCATCGCGATCATACTGGCCCACATCTATTTGGGATCAGTCGGTATGGAGGGCGCGTTTGACGCTATGGGAACCGGAGAGGTGGAAGAGCAATGGGCGCGCGAGCATCACTCGTTGTGGCTGGAAGAGGTGCAGGCAAAAGAGGCCAGCGAAGGGGCGGCCTCGCCCGCAGAATAAATGCGCAAGTTGGTTCTGGCTCTGGCGTTGATGCCCCTGCCCGCAATGGCCGAGTTCTTTACGCTCAAGGGTCACGGCGGACCCATCATGGGGATCGCCACAGCACCAGACGGCCGGATTGCTACCGCCAGTTTTGACAATTCGGTCGGTGTGTGGACGGATCAGTCCCCAAAATGGCTGGAAGGCCACGAAGCGGCTGTCAATTCCGTCGTTTTCAACGGCACCGCGATCTATTCGGCAGGAGATGACTTCACTCTTCGCCGGTGGCCCGGAGGTCAGGTTGTAGGTCAGCACAAAGGCAAGATCGTGGGCGTGGCCGCATCCAAAACTCACGTTGCAACGGCCAGTTGGGACGGAACAATCGGCCTATGGCCGGTTGACGGTTCGGCATCGTCGATCCTGGGTCCCACTGGCAGTGGCATAAACGCCGTCGAATTCTCGACCGATGGTTCCCAGCTCTATTCCGCAGGCATCGACGGGTCATTGCGCATATGGGACGTCGCCAGCGGGCAGGAAACCAATCGGTTCGTGGAACATGGCTTTGGTATCAACGAACTGGTGCTGAACGAGCAGGACAACTGGATTGCTTATGGCGCAGTCGACGGTGTTACCCGCATCCTTGACCTGACAACCGGTGATGAGCGTGATTTCACCTTGGAACGCCGACCGATCCTTGCCCTAGCGCTCAGCCCGGATCGCAGCATGCTGGCTGTCGGAGATGGCGAAGGCTATATCATGGTAATCGACACGGTCGAATGGCGCATCGCGCAGGACTTCAGGGCCACCCTACGCGGTCCGGTCTGGGCGCTGGCCTTTTCGCCTGATGGACAGAACCTGCATGCCGGCGGCATTGACGAGGCCATGTATAGCTGGCCGGTAGCCGCGCTTAGCGATCAGGAACAGATGGCCGCGACAGAACCCAGCTTTCTCAAAAACCCTGAGGAAATGGAAAACGGAGAACGCCAGTTTGCCCGCAAATGTTCGATCTGCCATAGCCTGACCCCGGATGGTCAGCGCCGCGCAGGTCCAACGCTACATGGTGTGTTCGGGCGCAAGGCCGGCACGCTTACGGGATATTTTTATTCGGACACGCTGCAAGACTCTGATATCATTTGGAATGAAGAAACGATAAACGCTCTGTTTGACGAAGGGCCGGACCATTACATTCCGGGGTCGAAGATGCCGATGCAACGGATCACCGAACCTAGGGACAGGGACGATCTTATCGCCTTTCTACGCCGCGCCACGGCGCCAGAAAACTGAGCCGGAGGAGACCTATGAAAGCCTTTCTAGCTGCTGTCGCCGTAATGGCGGTGATTACTGTCGCCGCGCCTTATACGCTGCAACAGATCGGTTTCAGTGCTGCGGATGCCGGCACCAGCTCGGCTGTGCGTCTCGACTGAATGTCCGAATATCTGACCACCAAGGAACTGGCCGATCTGCTGCGCATTGGCGAACGGAAGGCCTATGACCTGGCCTCATCGGGTGAGGTGCCTTGCGTGCGTGCCATGGGCAAACTGCTGTTCCCGCGGGCCGAGGTGATTGCATGGCTGAACGCCTCGCGATCCGGCCCGGAAGTGGCCGAACCGCCCCTTCCCCCGATTGTCGCTGGCAGTCACGATCCGCTGCTGGACTGGGCGCTGCGCGAAAGTGGTTCGGGGCTGGCGACCTATTATGATGGCTCGTTCGACGGGCTGACCCGTCTGAAAGACCGCAACGCGCAGGCGGCAGCGCTGCACATTCATGAGGATGGCGGGTTCAACACCCAGACCCTGAAAGACGCTTTGGGTGAGGCCCCGGTCGTTCTGTTCGAAATCGCGCAGCGGCAGCGTGGGTTGCTGCTGGCACCGGGCACGTCGGATATTCAGGGTTTTGCGCAGCTAAAAGGCCGACGTGTCATCCTGCGTCAGGACAGCGCGGCCAGCCAACGGTTGTTCGACGCACAGCTTGAGGCCCACGAAATAACCCGCAACGATCTGGAAACCCTGCCCACCTGCGCCCGCACAGAAGAAGAGTTGGCCATTGCCCTGCATGACAACAAGGCCGAGGTCGGGTTCGGACTAGGCGCATTGGCTGGGCTGTACGATCTGGGATTTGTTCCCACGCATACCGAACGCCTGGACCTGGCGATTTGGCGTCGGGCCTATTTTGATGACCCGATGCTGAAGTTGCTCAGCTTTGTGCAGTCCGAGCGGTTCCTGACCCGCGCCAATGAGTTTGGTGGTTACGACCTGTCCGGTCTGGGAACGATCCACCATAATGGCGCCAGCGGGTGATCTCTTATTTCGCGTTCGGAAAAAACAGCTGCTGACCATTCAACTCAAAGGCCTCGATGGCTGCCTGCCCGTCCGGCCCGATCAACCAGTCGATGAACCGTTGGCCAGCCGCCGCCCGTACCCCCGCATGTTTTTCAGGGTTCACCAGAATGACGCCGTATTGGTTGAACAAGCGCGGATCACCTTCGACCAGCAGCTCAAGGTTTCCACGGTTGCCGAAGGATTCCCACGTCGCACGATCCGTCAGGGTATAAGCATCCATGCCACTGGCCACGTTCAACGTCGCGCCCATGCCTGAACCGGTTTCCCTGTACCACGTACCCGATTCCGCAGCTGGATCTACTTCGGCGTCGTTCCAGTGGCGCATTTCGGCCTTATGCGTTCCGCTGTCGTCCCCGCGTGACGCAAAGGGAACTTCGGCCTCAGATACCGCGGTCAAAGCGGCCACGATATCCGATCCGCCCTTCACCTTGGCCGGGTCTGATTTCGGACCGACAAGAACGAAGTCATTATACATCACGTCAAATCGTTCAACGCCCCAGCCGTCTTCGACAAACTGCTCTTCGTCCGCCTTTGCATGGACCAACAGAACGTCACCATCCCCATTGATTGCGTTACGGATCGCCTGCCCGGTGCCCACAGCAACAACGCGCACGTCGATCCCGGTTTCCGCCTCGAACCATGGAAGGACGTAATCCAACAGTCCCGAATTTTGGGTCGAGGTCGTTGATTGCACCACGATAAATGGTTCTTCGGCCATGGCCGGACCTGAAAACAAGCCAAGTGAAACCAATGCTGCCCGAATGAAATTCCGGATCATTCTAAACTCCAGATTTTTTGTTATGTCACCAATCCGCCTGCAAGATACCTGCGCGAGGCATCACTTTTGGGATCGTCCAATACCTGACGCGCATCGCCATGTTCAACCACATGACCGCCCTGCATCATGACGACATCCGATGCCAGCCGGCGCGCCTGACCGATGTCATGGGTCACCATGACAATGCGCACCCCCCCTTCTGATGCCCGCAGGATCATGCGTTCAATCACCTGAGTGGCGCTGGGGTCCAGCGCGCTGGTCGGTTCGTCTAGAAACAAGGTATCCGGGTCCAGCGCCAGCGCGCGCAGGATGGCCAGCCGCTGCGCCTCACCTCCCGACAGCGATCTGGCCGATTGCCGGGCTTTGCCTTCCAGCCCGCCTTGGGCCAGCAAATCAGCAATACGCGTCTTGCGAGCAACGCGCTGCAGGCCCTGCCGTTTCAGGACAAAATCCAGATTGGCTGCAACGGACCGGCGCAGCAAGACGGGTTGCTGAAACACCATCGCCTGCCGGGCCTTGTGATCAGCATTCAAAGGAACTCCATCTTGCTCCACGTACCCTTTGTCCGGCGCAATCAGCCCATGCAGGCACCGCAGCAACAGGCTTTTGCCCGCGCCGTTCGGTCCAAGGATTAAGGTCGGCCCCGGCCCGCTCAATGTCAGGTGCGGAACGTCCAGCAATGCGGTGCCATTACGCGCAATCTGCAATCCATTAACGGTGATGCGCCGCGCCATTTCCGAGACCAGATCACGCATGGCGCAACCCCTCTCTCTCAGCCCGCAGGCTGAGCGTGCTGACCATGGCGTTCACCGCTATGGCAATACCGATCAGGATCGCGCCGAGCGCCAGGGCCAGCGCAAGATTTCCCTTGGACGTTTCCAACGCGATGGTCGTCGTCATCACCCGTGTCACGTGGTTGATGTTGCCGCCAACGATTATGACCGCCCCAACTTCGGCAATGGCGCGACCAAATCCGGCCAGCAACGCCGTGACCAGCGCCAACCGCGCATCCCACAGAAGTACTGGCACAGACGCCAGCCGCGACACGCCCAAGGATCGGAGCTGTTCCGAGTATTCCTCGGCCAGCATCTCGACCACCTGCCGCGTCAACGCAGCGACGATGGGCGTCACCAAAACAACCTGCGCGATGATCATCGCGGTCGGTGTGTAGAGCAGTTCAAGGACGCCCAAAGGCCCGGATCGCGACAACATCAGATAAACCAGCAGGCCTACGACAACCGGCGGGAACCCCATCAGCGCGTTCATAAGAATGATCAAAACCCGCCGCCCCGGAAAGCGTACAACAGCCAGCGCAGCGCCAACAGGCATGCCAATAAGTGCAGAAATCAGGACGGCAAAAATGGAAACTTTCAGGGAAAGCAGCACAATCGCCCAAAGCTCTGGATCCCCATTCAGGATCAGAGTGAACGCCGTATTGAATTCCGCTGCAAATCCCTGCATTTTATTCGGACTATCGCCAGTTTCGTATGAAATGCGCTGTTATTCATAGAATTCTACGCCATTTCGATCTCAAGTACAGACACATTTCCGACATAAGAAACAGGAAACGCGGCCCCGATTGGGACCGCGCCTTTTCAGTCAGTGCGAAGCGGATCAGTTCAGAGCCGCATCCGTGATCTGGTGCGTCCAAGCGCCGTCTGGCTGCTTGGTGATCACAGGATCGGAACCGCCCGCCAGCAGCGTGGCAACGGTGCGCTCAAAATCGGCAGGGTCCAGCGAACCGTTCGAACCTGAGGTCAGCTTCGCGATCTCGCCCATCATGCGTTTCTGGTGCTCTTCGGTCTGGGCGCCGGTCTCATCGTTTTCCAGCACGATATCGGCTGCCTCATCCGGGTGTTCTTCGGCGTATTTCCAACCCTTCATCGAGGCGCGAACGAAGCGTTCCATCTTGTCGACAAACGCCGCATCCCCAAGGTTCTCTTCCAGAACATACAGGCCGTCCTCCAATGTCGCGACGCCCTGATCTTCGTATTTGAAGGTCACCAGCTCATCCGGGTTGACGCCGGAATCGATGACTTGCCAGTATTCGTTGTAGGTCATGGTGCTGATGCAATCGGCCTGACGCTGCAGCAACGGATCGACGTTGAAGCCTTGCTTCAGAACCTCGACACCGCTTTCGCTTTTGCCACCCGTGTCGATGCCCAGTTGGCTCATCCAGCTCATGAACGGGAATTCGTTGCCAAAGAACCAAACGCCCAGCGTGCGGTTCTTAAGGTCTTCGGGTGCCGCGATCCCGGCATCTTTCCAGCAAGTCAGCATCATACCCGAGCTTTTGAATGGCTGCGCGATATTGACCAGAGGCAAACCCTTTTCGCGTGCAGCCAGCGCGGCGGGCATCCATTCGACGGTCACGTCAGCGCCGCCACCTGCGATCACCTGCGTCGGTGCAATGTCTGGTCCACCAGGCAAAATAGTGACGTCCAGCCCCTCTTCCTCGTAGAACCCCTTGTCCTTGGCAACATAGTAGCCCGCGAACTGAGCCTGCGTGACCCACTTCAGTTGCAATGTCACCTCATCCGCAGCGAAAGCCGAACTGGCGGCCAGACTAAAGGCGGCTATCGCCCCGCTGAGTAGCTTATTCATCTTCATATCTCCTAGTTGCTGTTGGTGCCCCTTTTGGGGTCTGTTGAATTATCGTTTTATCCACGTTGCGACGGGTGCCAGAAGGTCACCGCCTTTTCGATCATTGCGACAAGACCATAAAATGCGGTCCCGGCCAAAGCGGCCACCACAATCTCGGCCCAGACCATATCCAGCGACAATTGCCCCACGCTGGTGGATATCCGAAAGCCCATGCCTAGCGTGGGCGAGCCAAAGAACTCTGCCACGATAGCGCCGATCAATGCCAGGGTGGTAGAAATCTTTAAGCCGTTGAAGATAAAGGGCATCGCGGCAGGTAACCTTAGCTTGAGGAAGCTCTGCCAATACGTCGCCGCATAGGTCTCCATCAGGTCACGCTGCATGGCCGTGGCCTCGCGCAACCCGGCCACTGTGTTGACCAACATGGGAAAGAACACCATCACCACAACGACGGCGGCCTTGGAATGCCAGTCGAATCCGAACCACATCACAAGAATGGGCGCGGTCCCGACAATTGGCAGCGCTGCGACAAAGTTCCCAACGGGCAGCAACCCAAGTCGCAGGAATTCCCAGCGATCCACAGCGATTGCCATCAGGAATGCAGCGCCACAGCCTATCAGATAGCCGCTGAGCGCCCCCTTGATGATGGTCTGCACAAAGTCGGCCCAAAGGATCGAAAGGCTGTCGGCAAATCGCACCGCAATGACGGACGGCGCTGGCAGAATGACCAAGGGAACGTCGAGCCCCCGGACCACCAGCTCCCACATAGCGATGATGGTCAGACCGAAAATCATCGGGGCCAAAAACCGAACTGCGCGGCTGTCAGCCTGAGGTCCGCTGGCGAGACGGCTGTTCAACCACCACCCAAAAAGCCACAGGAAGATTGCAAAGAAAACCAGGATCATTGCGACATCCCCATCCGCTTTAGCACCGAGCGTTCAAGAACCCCAAGCAACCCGACCAGACAGGCCGCCAGAATGGCCGCTGCAAACAAGGCTGACCAGATTTGAACCGTCTGGCCGTAGTAGCTGCCTGCCAGCAACCGCGCGCCTAGTCCGGCGACGGCACCCGTCGGCAACTCACCCACAATGGCCCCGACCAGCGACGCTGCGATACCGATCTTCAATGAGGTAAACAGATACGGCATCGAGGCCGGCAAACGCAGTTTCCAAAACCCCTGAGACCGGCTGGCATTATAGGTGCGCAGCAGGTCAAGTTGCATTGCATCGGGACTGCGCAGCCCCTTCACCATACCGACAACGACAGGAAAAAAGCTCAGATAGGCCGAGATAATTGCTTTGGGGATGATCCCCTGAATGCCGATCGAATACAGCACCACGATGATCATCGGTGCCAGAGCGATGATGGGAATGGTTTGGCTGACGATGGCCCAGGGCATGACAGACAGGTCCATCACGCGGCTATGCACAATCCCCACGGCCAGCAGAATACCCAACCCCGTGCCAATCGCAAAGCCCAGCATAGTGGCACTGAGTGTCACCCAGGCATGATAGATCAATGATCTTTTCGAGGTGATTTTCTTCTCGACTGTCGTTTCCCACAACTCTTCAGCCACCTGATGCGGAGCGGGCAAGCGTGGTCGGTCTTGGTCCCAAGTCTCATCGATGGCGTAAGGATTGTCGAATACCAGCTCAAACTCGCTCATGTCGCGCCGATCAACCGCCTTGGGCGGATCAACCGCCTCCCCTGCGCGTTCAAATTCCGTCAGAACACCCTTGATATTCATTGGCACGCTGGCGGCATACCAGAACAGGATAATAACGCCCACGACAGTAAGGACAGCCCATACAGCTCTGATCCCTGCACTAGTCATCTGTATGCCCCGCCCGCAGGCCCTCGCGCACGCGATGAGCAACTTCTATGAACTCAGGTGTGTCGCGAATATCCAACGGCCGCTCTTTCGGCAGAGGGCTGTCGATCACATCCGTAATCCGCCCCGGTCGCGGACTCATCACCACGATCTTGGTGCTTAGATACACCGCTTCTGGGATCGAGTGTGTGACGAAACCGATGGTCTTTTCCGTCCGCGCCCACAGCGCCAGAAGCTGTTCATTCAGATGATCACGCACGATCTCATCCAGCGCCCCAAAGGGTTCGTCCATTAGCAGGATATCGGCGTCAAACGCCAAGGCGCGCGCGATACTGGCCCGCTGCTGCATTCCCCCGGACAACTGCCAGGGAAACTTACCTCCAAATCCTTCAAGATCAACTAGTTCCAGAACGTTTTTCACACGTTCATCTTGCTCAGCGGCCGAATACCCCATAATCTCAAGTGGTAGCTTGATGTTCTTAGCGATTGTGCGCCAAGGATACAGACCCGCCGCCTGAAACACGTACCCATAAGCCCGGTCCCGCCGCGCTTCGTCCGGGGTCATGCCATTGACAGTCAGGGTTCCACCCGTTGGGGTTTCCAATGCCGCGATACAGCGCAAAAAGGTAGTTTTGCCGCAGCCCGAGGGGCCAATAAAACTGACGAATTCGCCCTTGCCGACAGTCAGGTTGACGTCTTTCAACGCGTGAATCGGTCCGTCATTGGTTTGGAAGGTCAGATCCAGCTGCCTTGCCTCGATCACGGGCTGGGTAGTGCTTTCAGTATTCATTCCATAGCCTTGAAAAGATTTGATTTTGGGCCGCCACAAAGGCGACCCACACGCGTCATACGCCCGTCGCCGGGATGCCCGTCCGTTCAACCGGCCGCGGCGCGGTCAGCTCTTTCCAGGTGCTCAACGCCTTATTCACAGTGGTATTGGCCTCACGTGCAACGAAATCGCCGTGGCCTTCCTGCGTTCGGATTTCACCGTCATGCACGGCCACGTGCCCACGAGTAAGGGTAAAGCGCGGCAGGCCTTTGACCTCTTTGCCCTCAAACACGTTGTAATCGATCGAGGATTGCTGCGAGTCCGCACTGATCGTCTTGGACTTTTCAGGATCCCAAACCACCAGATCCGCATCAGCGCCAACCAAAACAGCGCCTTTTTTCGGATAACAATTCAGTATCTTAGCGATATTGGTTGAAGTCACCGCCACAAACTCGTTCGGCGTCAACCGTCCGGTGTTCACCCCATGGGTCCACAGCATAGGCATCCGATCTTCAAGTCCGCCGGTGCCGTTCGGGATCTTGGTAAAGTCGCCCACACCATAGCGCTTCTGCTCGGTGGTAAAGGCACAATGGTCTGTTGCCACAACGCTCAACGAGCCCGATTGCAGACCGTTCCACAAGCTGTCCTGATGCTGCTTGTTCCGGAACGGAGGGCTCATAACCCGACGTGCCGCATGATCCCAATCCTGGTTGAAATACTCGCTCTCATCCAGTGTCAGGTGTTGGATCAGAGGTTCGCCCCAAACCCGCTTGCCCTGCAATTTGGCCCGCCGGATCGCCTCATGCGCATCCTCGCAGGACGTATGCACCACATAAAGCGGCACCCCTGCCATATCGGCGATCATGATGGCGCGATTGGTTGCCTCGCCCTCAACCTGCGGCGGGCGGGAATAGGCATGCGCCTCGGGGCCGTTGTTCCCCTCGGCCAGCAGCTTAGCACTGAGTTCAGCCACCACATCGCCATTCTCGGCATGCACCATCGCAATACCGCCCAGTTCGGACAGGCGCTTGAACGAGGCGAACAACTCATCGTCATTCACCATCAGCGCGCCTTTGTAGGCCATGAAGTGCTTGAACGTGTTGATCCCCCGCGTCTCGATCACCGTCTTGATGTCATCGAACACCTGCTCCCCCCACCATGTCACGGCCATGTGGAAGGAATAGTCACAGTTTGCACGGGTGGATTTGTTGTCCCATCGCTTCAGCGCGTCCAACAGGCTTTCGCCCGGGTTGGGCAGCGCGAAATCGACGACCATCGTGGTGCCGCCCGCCAAAGCGGCCCGCGTTCCACTTTCGAAATCGTCACTGGAATAAGTGCCCATGAAGGGCATCTCAAGATGTGTATGCGGGTCGATCCCGCCGGGCATGACGTAGCAGCCGGTGGCGTCCAGTTCCTTGTCGCCCTTCAAACCCAGACCGATTTCAGTGATAACACCGTCCTCGACTTTGACATCTGCTTTGTAGGACAGATCGGCGGTAACGACGGTCCCGTTTTTGATCACAGTAGACATGTTTTTCTCCCTGCGGGCGCTTTGCGCCTCATGTTGTTTTTGATGTGAGAACCCGGCGGTCAGGCCGATTCCCTTTTATTCAAAGATTTCTGCAGTTTCGACGACGGCGTGAAGCAAGACATCCGCACCTGCCGCGGCCCATTCCTTGCTGATCTCTTCGGCTTCGTTGTGGCTCAATCCGTCAACGCACGGGCACATGACCATCGCGGTCGGTGCCACGCGGTTGATCCAGCAGGCATCATGCCCTGCTCCCGAGATGATATCGGTATGCGAGTATCCCAGCCGCTCTGCCGCATCGCGAACCGCTGCAACGCAGCCATCGTCAAACTTCACCGGATCAAACCCGCCAACCTTTTCAAATTCGATCTGCAGGCCCATCTCATCGACAATGTCCTCAGCTGCCACGCGCAGACGGTTTTCCATATCAGTAATCACGTCCAGGTCGGGCGAACGGAAATCGACCGTGAACACAGCCTTGCCGGGGATCACGTTACGAGAGTTTGGATAAACATCGATGTGCCCAGCTGCGCCAACAGCGTGAGGTGCGTGGGACCACGCTATCTCGTCTACCTTCTCTAGAATGCGCGCCATCGCCAGCCCAGCGTTCTTGCGCATTGGCATCGGAGTCGAGCCGGTATGAGCGTCCTTGCCGGTCACGGTGACTTGGGTCCAGCTCAGGCCCTGCCCGTGTGTCACAACACCGATATCCTTGTCCTCGGCTTCAAGGATTGGGCCTTGTTCGATATGCAACTCAAAGAAGGCATGCATCTTCCGAGCACCGACTTCCTCGTCGCCCCGCCAACCAATACGCTGCAATTCATCCCCGAACTTCTTGCCCTCGGCATCTTCACGGTCATAGGCCCAGTCCTGCGTGTGCATTCCTGCAAACACGCCCGAAGACAGCATTGCCGGTGCGTACCGAGTGCCCTCTTCATTGGTCCAATTGGTCGCGATGATTGGATGCTTCGTCTTGATCCCCAGATCGTTGAGCGTACGAATGATCTCCAGCCCACCAAGCACCCCGAGAACACCATCATACTTGCCACCGGTTGGCTGCGTATCCAGGTGCGAGCCGACATAGACGGGCAGCGCCTCGGGGTCGCTTCCTTCACGGCGAGCAAACATGTTGCCCATCTGGTCCAACCCCATGATGCAGCCAGCATCCTCGCACCAACTCTGGAACAAAGCGCGCCCTTCTGCGTCTTCATCCGTCAGGGTCTGGCGGTTGTTGCCGCCCGCAACACCGGGGCCGATCTTGGCCATTTCCATCAGGCTGTCCCAAAGTCTGTCGCCATTGATCCTGAGGTTTTGCGCCGGAGCTGCCATCTTGTTCTTCCCTGTTGCTTGCGATTTGGCTCGCTTTTGGTGTCTTGATTTGACCATCTGGTCAAACTCACGCTATCACGGGTTCGACATCAGTCAAGAAATTGCATGGTGCCGCCGGAAAATTCGGCATATTTGGTGCCCGCTTGGCGGAAAAAGAGACAGTCAGGAAACATGCCCAAAGACCGCGCCCCGACCCGAATTCAGAAAAAGAACCGCGCCGCGATTCTCGAGGCCGCGCTGAACGTGTTTTCGGCGCATGGTTTCCGTGGGGCGACCGTCGATCAAATCGCCACCGAGGCCGGGCTGAGCAAGCCGAACCTGTTGTATTATTTCCCGTCGAAAGAGGCGATCCACACAGCCCTGCTGTCAGGCCTGCTGGAGGTCTGGCTTGCCCCACTGCATGATCTGGACGCGGATGGCGATCCGATGGAAGAAATCCTCGCCTATATCCGCCGCAAGCTGGAAATGAGCCGAGATCTGCCGCGCGAAAGCCGCTTATTTGCAAACGAGCTGGTTCAAGGCGCTCCGCGCATCCACGAATCTCTGTCGCACGACCTAAAATCTCTGGTGGATGAGAAGACGGCAATACTCACACAGTGGATGGATCAGGGCAAAATCGCGCGCCTGCACCCCCATCACCTGATTTTTTCAATCTGGGCGCTGACACAGCATTACGCCGACTTCGACGTTCAGGTCCGTGCCATTCTGGGTGACGAAGATCCCTTTGAGGGGGCCGAACCGTTTATCGACACGCTGTATCGGAAACTTCTTACGCCATAGAAGAACCGCTTTTTTCGGCGGTCCCTATTCTCAGGTAATATTGGCGGAATGCCACACATTCTTGACAACCATGTAGTTGTCCAGCCCCTCGGTGCCGCCTTCGCGACCATAACCGCTGGATTTCACCCCACCAAAGGGGGTTTCGGGCATGGAAGCCTCCAGCGTGTTGATCGACAGGTTACCAACCTCAACCTCATCAATCAATCGATCAATATAGTCTGCGCGATTTGTAAATGCATAACCGGCCAGCCCATAGGGCACTGAGTTTGCCTTGCCGATTGCGTCATCCAGTGAGGACACTGGATTGATCACAGCCACCGGACCAAAAGGTTCCTCCTGCATGATCCGGGCGTTGTCGGGCACGTTCAGCAGGACGGTGGGCTGAAAAAAATATCCTTTGTCGCGATGTTTGGCGCCACCCGTGGCAACCGTCGCACCCTTTTCACGGGCGTCTTCCACCAATTCGGTCAGTGCAGGCGCCCGCCGGTCATTTGCCAGAGGCCCCATTTCCACATTTTGGTCCATTCCGTTTCCGACAACAGTTGCTGCAGCGCGTTCAACAAAAGCTTTGGCGTAATCTTCAAAGATGCTTTCATGCACAAAGAACCTTGTGGGCGATGTGCACACCTGCCCGGCATTGCGCATTTTTCGAACTGCGCTTGAGGTCCCGGCCACTTTCACATCTGTGTCTTCGCAGACAATTACTGGCGCGTGGCCACCAAGTTCCATCAGCACCGAAGTCATATGTTCTGAGGCCAAGGTAGTCAGATGCCGCCCTACAGCGGTTGAGCCGGTGAAAGCCACAAGCCTTACAGGATCCTGCGGGATGAGGTGGTCTGAGATTTCTTCCGGCTCTCCGAACACCAGGTTCAGGACGCCCGCAGGAAGACCGGCATCTTCAAAGGCTTTTGCAATATGTATTGCCCCGGCGGGTGTTTCTTCTGCCGCCTTCAGTATGATCGAGCAGCCCGAAGCCAGTGCTCCGGCAATTTTTCGTGCTGGTTGGCTCATCGGGAAGTTCCAGGGTGAAAAGGCCGCGACGACACCGATAGGCTGGTGATGAACGGAAAACTTGTGTCCCGGAGCCGCAGGGATGACCCGCCCATAGGTCCGCATCGCCTCGCCCGCGTCCCATTCAAAGAACTCGGCCCCTCGGATCACTTCGAGACGGGCCTGTTTCAGTGGTTTGCCATGTTCCAGAGTGATGGCCTGGGCAATTTCTTCCTGACGCTCACGCATCAGCGCGGCGGCTCGCAAGATCGTGTCAGAACGGTCGCGCGGCGAGGTGCGGCTCCATAGTCGGAAACCTTTGACGGCCGCATCCAGGGCGTCATCCAGATCCTGCTTTGACGCGCAGGGAAGACGCCCGATTTCGCCCTCGGTCGCTGGATTCACGACCGGTATGTCCCGTTTGGCTGTGCGCCATTTGCCTGCAATAAACAGCTTAAGCTCAGGATACATGAAACCGGTGCCTCCGACTTTGACCATTTCAAATCACGCAATGACTGGCATTACTTCAAGTGAATTGGGTGAATACTGATATCAATTTGACGAATACCTGACCTCACTTTTGTTTCACCGCCTGATGCAGCGCTGCCTTAAATGCACGACCAGCGGGGGAAAGATCATCATCCGCCCGGAATGAGACACCAATCGGCCCCTGCCCAAATGTGACATCCCAGTCCAGCGGCGACAGGTAGCCGTGGGCGATGTCCTGCGACACGACCTCGGCCGGCATAAGCCCGATCAGATCGCGCGACTGCAGCAAAGCGCGATTGGTCAGGTAGGACACGGATTCGATCGTCACGGGCGGAACGTATTGCTGCTGGCCAACAAAGAAATGATCCAGCTGACGCCGCAATGTGGTTTCCAGCGGCGGGACGATCCAGCCAAAGGGTTTGGTCTGAGCGAAGGAAACATCCGGGCGACCCGCAAGAGGATGCTGATTGCCGACAATCGCCAAAATGCGGTCTTCAAACAGCTTTTCCTGCCTGATCTTGTCACGGTGCCTATGAGAGGGAAGCCGCCCGACTACCATGTCGATTTCGCCCGAAAGCAACCTCGGCATTAGGACTTCGTTCGTGCCCTCGTTGATCTTGATCGCCACATTCGGGCGGTCAGCCAAAAGGATTTCAATGGCGGCCGGCAGCAGGCTGGTTGAGGCCGCCAACAAAGTGCCCACCACCACGCGGCCTGCATTGCCTTCGTTCAGGTCATCCAGTTCCTGCGCAGCGTTCGAGACCTGGGCAAAGATTAGCTTGCCGTGACGTATCAAAGTTTCTCCGAACACGGTCGGAATCACACCCCGATTGGTCCGGCTAAACAGCTTGACCTCAAAATCCAGTTCCAGATCCTGAATCATCTTGGTTGCTGCGGGTTGAGAAATACCCAGCTCGCGTGCTGCGTTCTGGATGTTGCCATGCGCACCCACAGCAACCAGCAGGCGCAGTTGGCGCAGTTTCAGCCGGGTCAGGGCGCGATCGACGATGCGTGAGTGACGTCCCACCATGGTCAGATCACAATTGGGTCCAGAAGCTGCTCGAGCTTTGCCACCACACTCATCGCGGCCAAGGCCGAGCTGCGTGGATTGTCCGGCAGGGACTTGCCGCTGATCTGGAAATGAAACCGCCCGAATTCGCCTTGGGCCTCGATCTCGTGAGTGTTGCCGTTGGCTGAAGGGTCCGCAATCAGTTGAACCTGCGTGTCGTCGAACCCTAGCCCAGCCAAAGCGACTGCCGCCGCCACGTTTGCATTTTTGGGATAATTCAACGCGGCCTCACGAGCGGTGCCATTGAAATGCGTTTCCGGCTTGGTGAGATTTGCGAGGTCTAACTTGTCCTCAGCGATTGAACCTTTCCAGCCCTGCGGTGGCTTGCGCCCGACATAGATAACCTTGTCCAACTTGCCGGTCGCAGCCGCACCAAGACAATCCAGCGCACCGATGGCGCCACTGGCCAGGTGCAGCTTGGCCCCCCCGCCGCGAGCAGAGGACTCCAGTGCATCCGCGACCTGCCGGTCTGCCAATGCGCCGATGGATACGGTGACCATATCAATTCCACGGGACAAAACCTGAGGACCGTACTCCGCCAACGCGTGATGGCCCGCGCAGTCGATCACCAGATCTGCTCTGGAAGTGAGATCTTTTACAGAGCTCACAAATAAATCCGGATCCTGCGAAACGCTGCTTGCGCGAACCAGAACCGCATGAACCTGATGCCCTCGCGCCTGAATCGCATCCAAGACATGCTGCGCGATCGCGCCTTTTCCAATCAATCCAATCTTCATGCGGCAAACTTAACCCAGAGCCAAAGATTCCTAAATTGATATTCTATGGATATTCTAATTTCTGATATCCAATTCCCAGCTTTCGCATTGGATCAGAAGAGATGATCGGGCTTTCATAGCAGCATAACCAGAAGGTCCGCCTGATATGAATTACTCTAAACACGATGCAAAAGCCTATGCGCGCGCGCACATGACCGGTATCTGGGCGGCGGCCCTGAACCCGTTCAACGATGATTTGTCACTGAATGAGGCAGGCCTGAGGTCAAACATTCGTCACTGGATCGACGATCTGGATATTCAGGGCCTGTTCGTTGCGGGGAAACAGGGCGAGTTTTTTTCGATGAGCCTTGATGAGCGCAAGCGCAACTTTGAAATTGCGGTCGATGAATGCGCGGGCAAGGCCGGTGTGATCGTCTCGGTCTCGGACCAGAACATGGACACCGCGCTGGAACTGGCCCGTCATGCGCAGGATTGCGGAGCTGATTACATAGTTCTGCACGCGCCTGTCCTGAGCTTCGTTCAGGATCGTGGCGAAGTTCTCTACCAGTACTACAAACGGTTCTGCGATGAACTGGACATCGGGATCGCGATGTGGAGCCACCCTGACAGCGGCTACCTGATGCAGCCCGAGGAGTGCGCGCGAATTGCAGAGCTGCCCAATATCGTGGCGATCAAATACTCAGTCCCACGTGAGATGTATGTGAAACTGACCCATATGGTTGGAGACAAAATCCATGTCTCAACCTCGGCCGAACATGAATGGTTGGACAATATTCTGGAGCTTGATTGGAAATTGTACCTATGCTCGTCCCCGCCCTATCAGATCCAGTCCAAGAACGATCAGCGCATGAACGAATACACGCGGCTGGCGTTTGCCGGCAAAGCAGATGAGGCGCGCAAGGTGTTTGACAGCCTGAACCCGGTTCGGGACGCGATGAAGCGAACCAAACCTGCAGGCAAACCCACCGCTTTTGGAAAATACTGGCAAGAGCTGCTGGGACAGGTCGGAGGGCGTGTGCGACCCCCAATGCTGGAACTGACCGAGGCGGAAAAAGAGATCATCCGCAAAGGGTTCGCGGAATGCGGCCTGAAGCCATAGCCACATCGATATAAGCAAATCGGATATCTAGATGCGGATAATTTCTTTGCGGTTATGAAAAAACCGGCCAAACTTCTACTAACAGGGAGTGGGACATGTCGAAGTTAAGTGCATTCAACTTTCAGAAATGGATCGACGAACACCGTCACCTGCTGAAACCACCTGTCGGCAATCAACAGGTGTGGGAGGATGCCGACCTGATGGTCACCGTCGTCGGCGGGCCGAACAAGCGAACCGACTATCACGACGATCCAGTTGAAGAGTTCTTCTATCAGCTAGAAGGCGACATGGTGCTGAAGCTGTATGACGGAGAGGAATTCTATGACGTTCCGATCCGCGAAGGTGAGATCTTCTTGCTGCCGCCGCATGTGCGCCATTCACCACAAAGACCGCAGGAAGGCTCAATCGGATTGGTGATCGAACCCAAACGGCAAACAGGCGAGCTGGACGCGATCGAATGGTATTGCTTTGAATGCGGCACCCGCGTTCATCGGGCCGAGATGCAATTGCAGTCTATCGTCAAGGACTTGCCGCCGGTCTACGAAAAATTCTATTCATCAGAAGAAGACAGAACATGCCCGAACTGCCAGACCGTGCATCCGGGAAAAGAGCCGCCAGAGGGCTGGGTCACACTCTGAGATGAACAAACAACAGGGAAGAACATGAAACATTTTGCTAAGATCGCCGCTTCGGCTGCAGCGCTTGCTGTGACATCGCTAGCTGCCCATGCAGATGAATTCCGTCTGGGCCTGATCACGCCACCTCCGCATATCTGGACCAAGGCGGCCGAGTCCTTTGGGGCCGAGCTGAACGAAGCCAGCGGTGGTGCCCATACCGTATCTGTATTCCCTGCCCGTCAGTTGGGCAACGAGGCAGAGATGCTGCAACAATTGCAAACCGGCGCGCTGGACATGGCATTCATGACCGTGGCCGAAGTGTCGAACCGCGCACCTGAGCTGGGTGCGTTTTATGCGCCGTATCTCGCGGATGATATCGGCCACGCGGGGCGCATCCTGCGTTCGGATGCCGCAAAATCGATGCTGGAACCCCTGCCTGGTCAGGTTGGCGTTGTAGGCCTAGGTTACGGTATGGCCGGGCTGCGCCAGATCGTCAGCCGGGGCGATGTGTCTTCGGCAGAGGATCTGTCGGGCCTGAAACTGCGGATCACGCCGTTCACGCCTATCCTCGATTTCTACAACGCGGTCGGAGCTGCCCCGACGCCGATGCCGCTGCCTGCGGTCTATGACGCGCTGGCCAATGGGCAGGTCGATGCCATTGATATGGATGCTGAACTGATCTGGGTGCTAAAATACTACGATCACGCCGACACGATCGTTCAATCCGACCACATGATGTTCCCGATGGTCGGGCTGGTCTCGGCCAAAGTCTGGGCGGGACTGTCCGAAGAAGACCGCGCAATGATCGGTGAATTGATGGCAAAACACGTCGACAGCACCATCGACGCCTACGTTGCCAACGAAGCGAAGTGGCTGGAACAGATCGAGGGAACCGGCAAGGCCTACAAGAAAGTCGATGCCTCATTCTTTGGCGACGCTATTGAGGAGTGGAACGGCATCTGGTCTGAAAAAACCTCGTCCCTTGACGCGCTGCGGGAGACTGCGGCAGAAACCAAATAAAGTTGAACGTTTCAAGGAAAGGGCGCAGGTCAATCCTGCGCCCTTTTCCATAGGGGATCGGCGATGTTATACCGGCTGTCTGCAGCGTGGGCGTGGGTTGAGTTATGGTGTGCTGCAGCACTGGCCGTTTGCGTCACCCTATTGATCTTGTTGAATGTCGTGACGCGCACTGCGGGTAACGCCTTGTTCTGGGTGGATGAACTGGCAATCTATGCCATGGTGTGGATGACATTCCTTGGCGCATCCGCGGCGTTACATCACCGCAATTCGGTCTCGATCACGATCCTTGTGGATCTGGTTCCGCCTCAAGCCCGGGCAATCATCCAAAAAGCGGTCGATGTCGTTGTCTTCATTTTTGCAATCGCGATGCTGTGGGTCTGCTGGCGCTGGTTTCTGCCTTTGGACATCGCCCGCACTGGGTTCGACGCAATGGCTTTTCAGGGCAACACGTTCAACTTCATTTATGCTGAGCCGACCTCGACACTCGGGCTGCCAAAATTCCTGTTTTGGTTCGTGATGTGGCTATTTGCCTTGGGGGCCACGCTGCATTCAACAATGCATCTTGTAGCGCGACCTGAACGAGGGTTGCGGGCATGAGTCCTATTGTCTTTCTGGCGACCCTGCTTTTGTCGGTCCCCGTCGCCATCGTACTGGCGATCACCGCGATCTGGTACATCTGGGAAAGTGGGAACACGGTTCTTTATGACAGTTTCGCCCAGAAGATGTTTGGCGGGCTGGAAAACTACGGCCTGCTGGCTATCCCGCTCTTCATGCTGACCGGAGAATTGATGAATGAAGGCGGCATGACACGCCGCCTGGTCGCCTTGGCGCGCGTTTTCGTGGGCGGGTTTCGGGGTGGGCTGGCCTATATCAACCTGCTGGCGAATATGTTCATGGCCGCCATCATCGGCTCGGCCACTGCGCAGATCGCCGTTATGTCGCGCGCCATGGTCCCCGCGATGGAAGAAGAAGGATACAGCAAGGGCTTCGCCGCTGCCACAACAGCCGCCGGTGGCCTGTTGGCGCCGGTCATCCCGCCGTCGATGATGTTTGTTATTTTCGGCGTTCTGGCACAGATACCAATCGGCGACATGTTCATAGCCGGGATCATTCCCGGATTGCTTTTGGCCGGAGCTTTTGCACTGGTAATCACGTTAATTGGATGTGTTCAGCAATTCCCCAAGGGAGTCTGGATGTCCCGCAAAGATGCCGTACAAGCCCTGATCGCCGCCCTGCCCGCCATGCTGATCCCGGTTTCGATCATCGGCGGCATTTTGTTTGGCATTGCAACGCCAACGGAATCCGCCGCCATCGCTTCGCTAATCGCATTTCTGGTCGGGTGGCTGATTTACGGAGATCTGAAGCCGCAGAATCTGGGCGAGATGTTCAAACGAACAGCCGCAAATGCGTCGATGATCCTGTTCATGATCGCCGCGGCCAGCGTATTTGGCTGGGTCATCATCTACGAGGAAATACCGCAGCAGCTCGCCGGGTTGATCACATCCATCACATCCAACCCGTTCATGTTTCTGCTGATCGTAAATGCCGCCCTGCTGTTGGTAGGGATGGTGATCGACGGGATCGCCGCCATCATCCTGATCACCCCTATTTTGTTACCGATTGCCACTGGATCCTACGACATCAGCCCCTACCAGTTCGGAGTTGTTGTATGCCTGAACCTTGTTCTTGGCCTGCTTACGCCACCCGTCGGGATCGGCCTCTATATCACCTCATCCATGAGCGGCACGACCCCCGGAGCAATTCTGAAATCGCTTTGGCCGTTCCTGATTGCAGTGGCCGCTGTGTTAATACTGCTCAGCTATGCGCCGATCTTGTCGACCTACCTGATCTAGCGAAACGAGATGAAGCTGCGGGTCTTTGGAGACACTGTTCAGTTGGGGCAATAACCGCCATCCACGTGGTCAACAGCACAATTAGTAAGGGGCCCACGCTTTGGGGCCCCTTCTTGTTTTTAGCAACCAAATTACTCGGCAGCTTTGGCCATCGGGTTGTTTGGATGGGTCGTCCAATTCGCATATTCCGGCTGAACTTCCTGCCCTGTACGCGGATCAACCTCGCCCGCGGCCATTGGCACCATTGAGATACATCCATCCACTGGGCACACGTCTACGCACAAGTTACAGGCGACGCATTCGTCATCCATGACCTCGAATACCCGATCATCGGACATGGAAATCGCCTGGTGGCTGGTGTCTTCGCACGCGGCATAGCAGCGACCGCATTTGATGCACTGGTCCTGATCGATCTTGGCCTTGGCCACGTAGTTTAGGTTCAGATACTGCCAGTCAGTCACGTTCGGAACGGCACGACCGACAAACTCGGACACGTTTGTGTACCCTTTTTCGTCCATCCACTTGGACAGACCTGCAGTCAGTTCGTCGATGATCTTAAAGCCGTAAGTCATAGCTGCAGTACACACCTGGACGTTTCCACAGCCCAGAGACATGAACTCTGCCGCATCGCGCCATGTGGTCACGCCGCCAATGCCGGAAATCGGCAAGCCATGGGTGGCTTCGGCGCGGGCGATCTCGGATACCATCGACAGGGCAATTGGCTTGACCGCCGGGCCACAATACCCACCGTGGCTGCCCTTGCCATCAATCGATGGTTCCGGGCTGAACGTGTCCAAATCAACGCTGGTGATCGAATTGATCGTGTTGATCAGTGACACCGCATCCGCGCCACCGTTTTTCGCCGCCTCGGCAGGCTTGCGAACATCAGTGATGTTTGGCGTCAGCTTCACGATCACGGGCCGGTCATAGTATTTCTTGCACCAGCGGGTGACCATCTCGATATATTCCGGCACCTGCCCTACGGCTGCGCCCATGCCACGCTCGCTCATCCCGTGCGGGCAGCCAAAGTTCAGCTCGATCCCGTCCGCGCCGGTTTCTTCGACACGCGGCAGGATTGCTTTCCAGGCCTCTTCCTCGCAGGGCACCATGATCGACGCGATCAGCGCGCGATCTGGATAGTCCGCCTTAACCCGGGCCATTTCTTCAAGGTTCACCTCAAGCGGGCGGTCGGTGATCAGTTCGATGTTGTTGAGACCCAACAGGCGGCGATCCGCGCCATAGATCGCGCCGTAGCGCGGCCCGTTCACGTTTACGACCGGCGGCCCCTCGGACCCGAGCGTTTTCCAGACGACACCGCCCCACCCGGCCTCGAATGCGCGGCGCACATTGTATTCCTTGTCTGTCGGCGGCGCCGAGGCGAGCCAGTAAGGATTGGGGCTGGAAATGCCCAGAAAGTTTGTTGTCAGATCGGCCATGGCTTCTCCCTTCCCGGCTCAGCCGGTTTTCTTGAATATCATTTCGGTCGGACGAATGCGCCCGGCCTTGAGGTTCGTGACGTAGTTTTGAAACTTTTCAGGCGCCGTCTCGCCCATCATCAGGTGGATGCCCAAGGGCGGCGGGCCGCTTTCGGCGATGCGCGCAAACACCTCTTCGAAAAAGGTCAGCGCGAAGTCGGTCCGGTCCGTCTCGGTGACCAATTCGAAGCCCGCCGCTGCGGCGGCGTCTTTGTAAACCTCTGGCGCATCAACAAAAGATGTCTCGGCGACAATCGACCATGGCAAAGGATAGGCCAGTGGCTCGGCAACTTCCCCACCCATCACATCAAACAGGGCAAAGGTCCCATCCCAGGCCAGCGCGCGCGACACTTCCGTGAAAAGGCCAGCCTTGTTTTCGATGTTCATCCCGACATGCATCATGACAGCAAGATCGAAGCCTGCATCCGGCACAGGCATGTCCAGTGCGCTGCCCACCAGAAAACTCGTCTTTTCGGAATGACCGACAATCTGACTCAAAGCCGTGGCCGTTTCGACAAACTCCGGTGTCAGGTCGACCCCGGTCACCGTTGAGTCATAACGATCCACGATGTACCGCGACGTCCCACCGATGCCGCAGCCAACATCCAGCACACGGGTCGCGTGGGTCGGTGACAATTGCGCAAACAGGTTGTCTGTCGCCAGAACGCCGCCGGTGTGGAACTCATCCCCCGCCTTCAGATCGGCCACAGTGGCCGCGTCCGGGTCAATCCCACTGGCCTCAAGCGCCGCGCGAACGCGGTCAGTCAAGGCTCCGGTGGTATAGTGTAGGGCAACGGCTTGTTCGATCTGGGACATGGGAATACCTCAGCAGCGAAAGGAATGGGGTGAATACCCCACCCTATCACGAAACCAGAGTTGCGTGGATGTCCATCGCGGCATCACGGCCCTCGGCCACTGCGGTCACGGTCAGGTCTTCGCCTCCCGCCGCACAGTCGCCCCCAGCCCAGACACCCGCCATCGAGGTACGCCCGGCACCAGACACAGCAATCTTGTTGCCGTCGAGCTTCAGCCCTTCCGGCGCGCCGTCCAGCTTTTGGCCAATGGCCTTGAGGACCTGATCTGCAGGCAAGCGGATCATTTCCCCGGTGCCCGAAAGCTGACCGTCGTGGCTGGCAGTATACTCCAACTCGATCTCGACCGCGGCCCCGTTTCCATGGATGGCCACAGGTTGCACATTGGTCATGATCTTGACGCCGTGCGAGGCTGCGAGGTCCTGTTCGTACCGGCTGGCCCCCATTGCGTCGCGTCCACGGCGATAGGCAATGGTGACATGTTCGGCACCCAACAGTTTCGACTTCACCGCAGCGTCCACTGCAGTCATGCCGCCGCCGATGACGACCACGTTGCGACCCACGGGCAAATCAACCAGATCAGAGGCCTGACGCACGTCCGAAATGAAATCCACTGCAAAGCGAACACCATCTTTTTCCACCCCGTCGGCGCGCAAGGCATTCACCCCGGCAAGACCAATAGACAGAAACACTGCATCATAGTTCTCGGCTAGCCCTTTCAGCGAGATCCCCTCGCCCAGAACTGAACCGGTCTCAATCGAGATTCCGCCGATTTTCAGCAGCCAGTCGACTTCGGCCTGAGCAAAATCGTTGGTCGATTTATACGCTGCGATCCCGTATTCGTTCAGCCCACCCGGTTTGGGGCGGCTTTCGTGGATCACCACGTCATGCCCAAACATGGCCAGCCGGTGCGCACAGGCCAAACCCGCAGGCCCTGCCCCGATTACGGCAACCGTTTTGCCGGTTGGTGCGGCCCGTTGGAACGGATGACTCCCGCCAACCATCACACTGTCCGTCGCGTAACGCTGCAGCCTTCCGATTTCGACCGGTGAACCTTCGGCGGTTTCACGCACGCAGACTTCTTCGCACAGCGTTTCAGTCGGGCAAACCCGGGCGCACATGCCGCCCAGAATGTTCTGCGCCAAAATGGTCTCACCCGCCGCTTCGGGCTGACCAGCCTGAATCTGGCGCATGAACAGCGGAATGTCGATGTCTGTCGGACAGGCTGTGACGCATGGTGCGTCGTAACAAAAATAGCACCGATCCGCTGCCACGGCGGCCTCATGGGGGGCCAGTGGCGGATGCAAATCCGTGAAATTCGAGGTCAGCTCATCGCTGGACAGCCGCCCGGAGACAATGCCGGGGGCAATCTGGCCCTGTGCCATCACTCTACTCCCTGTAGATATGTTTGTTGTGGCCTCAGCTTGCCACAAAGTAATTTTTTATCAAATGGTAAAATTTGCCAAATGGTCAAAAAATGAAAAAACCGGACCAATCGACCCGGTTTTCCTTTGTTTCTGCCTGTTTTTCTTGCAGCGAACGTATCAGACCATCTGAGCCAAATGCCCTGTTTTCGTCCAAACACGCGCTCCCGAAGCACCCGCCACGGCGGTAGATCGCGCGCCCGGAGGCAACCTCAGCCAGTCCCAGGTCGTGAAATCCTCGTCAGATTCCCTCAGCGAGCCTTCGATCACAAACAGCTCCATTCCGTGCGACGCGTCCAGATCCAACGCCTCGCCCGCCGCAAGATTGAACACGCGGACATCCTCATGCGCGTCTTTGAACAGTTGAGTATTCCCCTGACCATTGATCGAGCGGCGTACCTCTGTCCGATCATCCGGGTCAAACTGATGCAGCTTCACCAAGATCGTCGCCCCCTCTTTAGCCGAAGGTGTGTGCGACGAGGTCGGAGGGTTTCTCACATAACTGCCGACCGGGAAATCTCCGGTTTCGTCCTGAAAAACGCCGTCCAGAACCAAGTATTCTTCTCCCCCGTCATGGGTGTGGGCCGAAAATGCGCTGCCCGGAGCGAAACGGACGATTGTCGTTGCGCGGGCAACCTCCTCGCCGATGCGATCCAGCATCTTGCGTTCGACACCGGCGGCGGGTGACGCGATCCATTCATTCTGGTCGAAATGAACTGCAACACGTTTGGTGAAATCTGCGTTGATCCTCATGGGGGCACTCCTGAACGGGGACGTGTCCCTAACATGGGATTGCGCCGACATTTTTCAAATTGCACGCATCGCATCTGGTTTTGACGGGCGCGCCTGCATACTGTACGTCCGACAAGAAACCCGAGCAGCGCCGGACCACGGCACCCACAAGTACTGAAAGTCACCGGATGCAGGCCAGCGCCCCGAAATTCAACATCGTTATCATCGGGCAAAACAACCGTCTGCAATACGAAGCCCTTTTGTTTGCCGCCTCGCTGCGGCACAGCAGCCCTGATTTTTCCGGTCGACTGTTCGTGGCTGTTCCACAACCCGGTCCACGCTGGCCGCAGGACCCTACCATCCAGAACGAGGATCTGCTGAAAGCACTCCGTCAGCTGGATGCCGAGATCTTGCCGTTCGAAAACAAAGTATTTGGCGCCAGTTACCCTTATGGCAACAAGATCGAAGCTTTGCTGGCCATGCCCGAGGGTGAGCCCTTTGTGTTTTTCGACAGTGACACACTGATCACCGGCGATCTGACCAGCGTCCCCTTCGACTTTGACCGCCCCGGCGCATCGCTAAGGGTCGAAGGAACCTGGCCCAAACCAACCTTGTATGGTCCTGGACTGGATGGGATCTGGAAGGCGCTTTATCAAAGGTTCGGACTGGATTTCGACAGCTCGCTGGATACCAGCCAACCGGTGGATTACTGGCGGCGCTATCTGTACTTCAATGCCGGGTATTTCTTTCATTCCTGCCCTCACACCTTCGGAAAGCGCTTTCTGGACTATGCCTGCACGATCCGCGACGGCGAAATCCCCGAGATGGCAGGACAGAATTTTGACCCCTGGCTGGATCAGGCTGCACTGCCGCTGGTTATCCACTCGTTCGGCGGCGGTCGCGATGCCCTGCCCGCAGGTCTTCTGGACGGATCGGTCAGCTGTCATTACCGCCTGTTCCCCCTGCTCTACGCCCGTGAAAGCGATCACGCTGTCGCGGTGCTGGAAACCGTGGTTGCGCCAAACCGGGTCAAGAAGGTCCTCAAGGGATATGACCCGATCAAGAAGCTGGTTCTGCAGCGCAAAGGTCACAAGATCAGGGACATGTTCGACCGCGAGAACCTTCCCAAACGCGAGCAGGTTATTCGCAACACGATACGCAAGAATGGTCTTTGGATGCGCTGACAGGAATGTTGTCTGCGCGCGCCCAATCGCCTAGAGATTCAGCAACGCACTTTCCAACAGGAGATTTCCAAGATGTCTGACGGCCCCACCTACGGTTTTGATACGCTTCAAATTCACGCGGGCGCCCGACCCGATCCTGCAACTGGCGCGCGTCAGACACCGATTTATCAGACGACAGCCTATGTGTTCCGCGACGCGGATCACGCGGCCGCCCTGTTCAACCTGCAAGAAGTTGGTTTCATCTATTCCCGCCTGACCAACCCCACCGTGGCCGTTCTGCAGGAACGTGTCGCCACGCTGGAAGGCGGCGTCGGCGCGGTTTGCTGCTCGTCAGGTCACGCAGCACAGATAATGGCGCTGTTCCCGCTGATGGGTCCGGGCTGCAATGTGGTCGCCTCGACGCGCCTCTATGGCGGCACGGTCACGCAGTTCAGCCAGACCATCAAACGCTTTGGCTGGTCTGCCAAGTTTGTCGACACCGATGATCTGGACGCCGTGAAAGACGCAATCGACGAAAACACCCGTGCGGTGTTCTGCGAATCCATTGCCAACCCCGGCGGCTATGTCACTGACATCCGCGCGCTGGCGGATGTGTCTGACGCTGCGGGCATTCCGCTGATCGTCGACAACACCTCGGCCACGCCATACCTGTGCCGCCCGATCGAACACGGCGCGACTCTGGTCGTGCACTCGACCACCAAATACCTGACCGGCAACGGCACCGTCACCGGCGGCTGCATCGTGGATTCGGGCAAATTCGACTGGTCAGCAAATGATAAGTTCCCCTCTCTCAGTGAGCCGGAGCAGGCGTATCACGGCCTTAAATTCCATGAGACCTTCGGCCCGCTGGCCTTCACTTTCCACGGAATTGCCATTGGCCTGCGCGATCTGGGCATGACCATGAACCCGCAGGCGGCACACTATACGCTGATGGGAATCGAGACCCTGTCTTTGCGGATGGAGCGTCACGTCGAAAACGCACAAAAGATCGCCGCATGGCTCGAGGCGGATGACCGCGTGGAATATGTCACCTATGCCGGACTGCCATCGTCGCCGTACCACGATCGGGTGAAGACGCATTACAAGAAGGGCGCGGGAGCCCTGTTCACCTTCGCGGTCAAGGGCGGCTATGACGCGTGCATCAAACTGGTCAACGCGCTTGAGATTTTCAGCCACGTGGCCAACTTGGGTGATGCAAGGTCGCTGATCATTCACTCTGCCTCGACCACGCATCGGCAGCTGACCCCGGAACAGCAAGAGGCCGCAGGCGCTGGCCCCGGCGTTGTGCGGGTGTCCATTGGTATCGAAGACGCCGATGACCTGATCGCCGATCTTGATCAGGCGCTGGCCAAAGCGTCGGCCTGATCCATGAGCGGGCACAACACCAATGATCTGGGCCAACCCATCGGATTGCCGGTAACGGGCGATTTCCCTCGCCCTACACCACCTTACACGCCGATGGAGGGCCGATATTGTTCCGTTGTCCCGCTTGATGTTAACAGGCATGCGCCCGGGTTGTTCCGGGCGTTTGCCAACGACACAGATGGCAACAACTGGACCTACCTTGCCTATGGACCGTTCGACGGCGAACGCGAGTTTGAGGATTGGACCCGTGAGACCTGCATGGATTCCGATCCGATGTTCCACACGGTACTGGATAGCAACGAAACGCCGGTGGGTATGGCTTCATTTCTGCGGATTGACCCGGCGGCGGGTGCGATCGAGGTGGGACACATCCACTTCTCACCCTTATTGCAGCGTAGCCCGCAATCGACCGAGACTATGTTCCTGATGATGCGGCGCGTGTTCGATGAGTTGGGCTATCGCCGTTACGAATGGAAGTGCGACGCGCTGAACGCGCCGTCCTGTCGCGCGGCCGAGCGTTTGGGCTTTACCTTTGAAGGTATTTTCCGACAGGCCACCCATTACAAAGGTCGCAACCGGGATACGGCGTGGTATTCCATCCTCGACAGCGAATGGCCCCGCATCCGCAGCGCCTTTGAGGATTGGCTCTCGCCGGACAACTTTGACCAGACGGGCCAACAAAGGCAACCTTTGAAGGCCCGCGCAAGCGTCTGAGGTTACTCAGAGATTTCGAATTCCATTGTGACGGTGACCGAAACGGACACCTCGCCACCTGCGACCGCTACACCACCTGCATCCGCAGCGCTGAATTCCCGCATCATGGCCACGGCGCGCGCGCCACCGACCTGTTCGCTGATCTCTTGAACTGGTCCGAGTGTCACGTTAGCCGCCTGTGCCAACTGCTCGGCCTTGGCGGTCGCTTCGGCCACAGCGTTGGCCCGCGCCTGCGCTTGCAACGGTTTCGGATCCTGCACGCCAAAGCTCAACCCGCCAAAATCATTGGCTCCATCCTGGATAACCGAGTCCATGATCGTACCAAGCTGCGACAGGTCACGCACACGTACTACGACTCGGTTCGAGGCGACAAAACCGGAAATCTCGGGTCGATCTCCGCTGGCGCTGTTCCGGTTGTTCCAAACCGGCGACAAAGACACATCGCGGGTCTGCACATCACGCGTTTCGATCCCAAGTTCCTGCAACCGGCTCAGGACCTGAGACACCGATTCCGAAGTGGCCTTCATCGCGTTTGAGGCCTGCCCGTCTTCATTGGTCACGCCCAGAGTAATAGTCGCCATATCAGGCGCGGCCTGCACGGTTCCCGCCGCGTCAACGGTGATGCGACGTTCTTCCGCATGGGTCATGCCCGCAACTGACATCGTCAGAACTGCAGCTAGAAAAGCGATTTTATTCAAGGTCTTCCCTCCAATTTTCTTTCTTCCAACATGGGGTGGCGGGGGTCTGCCGAACAAGGGGAAAGACCGGCTTTTTCTTTCCCTCGGCGGGATCCTGCTTTAATGTCGCTCTGCGGGCGAATGATCGTTTGCACAGATGCTGACAACTATGGTTTTTCCGGATTATGAAACCCGCCTTTGCGCTGTCTTTTTCTTCGACCGGAATATCCTTGCACCACCATTCGGATGGTGACTGGTACTGCATTGGCGAGGTTGCTCTGGATGCGCCCGACCTGAATACGCAGATCATCGCATTGCGGGATCAGGGCTTTGCCCTTGAAAACGACCTGAACTGCAAGCTGGTGATACCAGCGGATCAGGTACGATTTTTGTCCGTATCAACAGAGGGCCTAAGCCCCGAGGAAAGCGCTGAAAAAGTGCGGGCGGAACTGACCGAGGCAACTCCCTATGCGCTGGATGAGCTCGCCTTCGACACCGCAACCGTCGGTCCGACAACCCATATTGCCGCTGTCGCCAGGCAAACCTTGGATGAGGCCCGGACATTTGCCGCCGAGCACGGGTTTGTTCCGGTACAGTATTCAACCCCGACCGAGGGTCAGGAATACCCGGCTGAACCTCGGTTCGAAATCGATGCCCCAGACACGGTCATTGCTGCGGAACCGTTCGAGGTTGAGGATTCTGCCAAAACTGATGAAGGACCTATCGCAGACACGATTGCAGATTCCGAGACCCCGACAGAGTTTCCTTCAGTCCCCGTCACGGCCGGTGCTGTGGAAACGGTTGAGGTAGAAGAGTCCGCAAAAGAAAATGAAGCTGCCGCCGATCGGGCAATCGTTTTTACCGAGCCCCAAACGGAGCTTCCTTCCGCGCCCAATGCGACCGCGGCGGTGGACCCCGGTGAGGGCGAAGAACCCGCCAAAGAACATGATGGCCCTGCCATTCACGCGATCGCTGATACCGAGATCCCACCAGAGTTTCGTTCAGCGCCCAACGCGAACATTGCTGCCGAAACGAAAGCCACACACCCAATCAACCGCTACGCCGTTCCAGCTGCGGCAGCCGCTCTCGTTGCCGGTATTGCCCTGACCGTGTGGTCGTTGACCGGATCTGACGACACCGAACCCTCAGTATCCGAGGCGGTTTCGATTGAAGAAACTGTGCGAAACCCCACACCTGACGAGCAGATCGCCGAAACACAGGAGGTTGACGGCGATCCGGAGCTTGAATTCGAGCCTGAGGCGGCCGCAACCGCGCCAGAGGAAGAGCAGCAAACCGAACCTGTTGAAGAAACCGCCGCTGATCTCAGCGCGACCGATGCTGCAATCCTCGAAGCGCTGAATGTGGCACCGACGCAGGTTGAACCGGTGGGACAAGAGGCTGAGCCCATAGAAATCCCGTCACAGGTGGGCATCGAGATATTTGCCCCTGATCCTTTGCCCGATCCGATCCTGGAATCGGCAGAGGACCTGTATCTGGCATCCCTGGACAGCACTGAGTTGTCGCGGGACGCGGTGGCGCTGCCCCCCGTCAGCAGCTTCGAAACTGACCTGCCGTTTGAGCAAAACGCCCTGCCCGCGCAGGCCGGAGTCCAGTACGAACTGGACGAACGCGGCCTCGTCACGCCTTCAGCCGAAGGAACCCGGAACCCCGACGGAGTGGTCGTTTACCTTGGCCGACCAGCCAAGGTTCCCCCGGCAGTTCCGGTTCGGTTCGAACAAGAGCCGATTGAGGAAGATCCTACAGCCCGCTTAGCGCAGAAAAGGCCAAATCCACGTCCCGCCAATTTGCTGGAAAGCTTTGAACGGCAACAACTTGGCGGACGCACACGCGAAGAACTGGCGGTTCTGCGTCCGAAACTGCGCCCCAAGTCCCTGCAAAGCAGCCCTCAAATCGACGAAACGCCGACGGCTTTGGCTGTTGTCCGCGTTCCGCGCCCCAAAACACGACCAGCCGGACTTGCCCGCCCGGCCAGTACAAACACAAGCACCGCCAATCTTGGATCGACTGCAGCGGTCGATCAAAGCTCGGACGAAGCTGGTTCTTTCCAACCAAAGGCCGTGGCACCGAAAATCCCGTCGACCGCCTCGGTGGCGCGGCAGGCGACCATCGACAATGCGCTCAATCTGCGCAAGCTGAACTTGATTGGGGTTTACGGGACCCCGGCCAACCGGCGCGCGCTGGTCCGGTTGCCCAGTGGTCGGTACAAAAAACTGAAAGTCGGAGACAGGCTGGACGGCGGCAATGTTATCGCCATTGGCGACAGCGAATTGCGATACCAAAAGCGCGGAAGAAACCTGACGTTGAAAATGCCGCGAAGCTGACGGTTCAAAAAGCAAAGGCGGTCGAGGGATATCCCCGACCGCCCTTTGGTGAATTACTTTACGCCGTTAAGCAGCTGAAATTTCACCGCTTTCGATCTGCTCGCGTTCGATGGATTCGAACAGGGCCTTAAAGTTCCCTTCACCAAACCCATCATCGCCTTTGCGCTGAATGAACTCGAAAAAGATCGGACCGATCACGGTTTTTGAGAAGATTTGCAGCAAGATCCGGGTCTCGCCACCGTCCAGCACGCCCTCGCCATCGATCAGGATGCCGTGCTTGATCATCCGGTCCAGAGGTTCATCATGATCCACGACACGTTCCTTAGACATGTCGTAATAGGCCTGGTTCGGACCCGGCATAAACTTCAGGCCCTTTTCCGCAATCGCATCGGTCGAGGCGTAAATATCTTCACTACCCACTGCGATATGCTGAATACCTTCACCCTTGTACTTCTTGAGGTATGATACGATCTGCCCGGTTTCGCCCCGGTCTTCGTTGATCGGAATACGAATACGACCACAAGGCGATGTCAGCGCGCGGCTAAACAGGCCAGTGAATTTACCCTGAATGTCAAAAAAGCGGATTTCGCGGAAGTTAAACAGGCTCTCGTAGAATTTGAACCACTTATCCATGTTGCCCTTGTAGACGTTGTGCGTCAGGTGATCGAGGTAATAGAACCCATCGCCGCGCGGTTTGGACTGTTTGTTCCAGGTGAATTCCTGATTGTAAGGCGATGTTTCATAATACTGATCGATGAAATAGATCAGCGAACCGCCAATACCCTTGATCGCTGGGGCCTCCATGGTCTTGTCCGCCGCGTCATAAGGTTCAGCGCCTTTTGACACCGCGTGTTCATAGGCTTTCTGCGCGTCCACGACACGCCATCCCATCGCAGGGGCACAGGGGCCGTGTTCTGCCACGAACTTAGCGGCAAAGCTCTCCGGGTCGGCATTCAGGATGTAGGTCACGTCCCCCTGCTGCCACAGCTCAACCAGTGGCTTGTCCGTGTGGTGTCCGACCAACTCGAACCCCATTTTGGCGAAAAGGTCGCGCAGTTCTTGCGGCTCAGGGTGGGCGAATTCGACAAATTCAAACCCATCGGTTCCGGCTGGATTTTCAGGGCTGATGACAGATTTCGGGGCGTTGTGCGGGAAAGGACCCATGGCGCGTCTCCGTAAAAACAGGAATTTCTTTGCTGATTCCAAAATACGCCTTACCAAGCGCTGTTTCTGCGCATAGTTTTCGTGTAAACTATGATCATATGCGTAAATCACGCATGAACTTGGGAAATTTTGGAGAAATTCCGCATATGCTGGATTCCACCGATACGCGTCTGCTGTCTGCCTTGCAAAAGGACGCACATCTGACCGCGCATCAATTGGGTGAAATGCTGAACCTGTCACCAAGCCAGGCCGGGCGACGCCGTCAGCGGCTTGAGGCCGAAGGCTATATCACCGGATATGCGGCACGGCTGGATCCCCTAAAACTTGGTCTGCAGGTCCAAGGGTTCATTCAGGTGCATTTGGGCACACATGGCCCGGAACAATCCGCAAGTTTTGCCCGCATGGTCGACACCTGCGCCGAAATCACCAGCGCCTGGACGATGACCGGAGAGGCAGATTACCTGCTGCACGTGTATTGCGACGATCTTTCCGCGCTCAACCGCTTGCTTCACCAGGTGATACTGCCGCATCCTGCAGTGGCACGGGTGCACAGCCAGATCGTGATGGACCAACTTAAACGCGACGCGCCATTGCCCACCTGACCGGACCGAGAGGACAAACATGGACGATTTCCTTTACCAGGCTTCGATCTATCTGGCTGCCGCCGTGATTGCAGTGCCCTTGTCGGCACGTCTGGGGTTGGGTTCTGTTCTGGGTTATCTGGCCGCTGGCATCGTCATCGGGCCTGTCTTCGGGCTTGTGGGGGCCGAAACCGAAAGCCTGCAGCATGTAGCGGAATTCGGTGTGGTCATGATGCTGTTCTTGATCGGGCTAGAGCTTGAGCCGCGCGCTTTGTGGGACATGCGAGACCGGCTTCTTGGGCTAGGCGGCCTGCAAGTCTTGTTGTCGACCGCAGTAATCGCTGCAGTGGCCATGTATGCAAATCACCCCTGGTCGGTCGCCCTGGCCGTCGGGTTGACCTTATCACTGTCCTCAACCGCTATTGTTTTACAGACCCTCTCGGAAAAGGGTCTGATGCAGACAAATGGCGGGCGAGCGACGTTTTCGGTCCTGTTGACACAGGACATAGCCGTCATTCCCATTCTGGCAATGCTGCCGCTTTTGGCGCTGCCTGCAATGCCTCATATCGAAAGCGACGGCTCAATCGACCGCGGCGCGGACGCACTCCATGACGCGGGCCATCACAGCTTGTCACTGGTCGAAGGTTTGCCTGGCTGGGCTGTTACGCTGGTCACCATCGGCGCGGTTGCCTTTGTCATTCTGGCCGGTATCTACCTGACGCGCCCACTGTTCCGCTTCATCCACGCAACCCGGTTGCGCGAAATGTATACGGCGCTGGCGTTGATGATCGTCGTGGGAATTTCCTTCCTGATGACGCTTGTCGGGCTCTCCCCTGCTCTGGGTGCGTTTCTGGCGGGTGTTGTTTTGGCCAGTTCGGAATTCCGCCACGAAATGGAAAGCGACCTTGAGCCGTTCAAGGGCCTGTTCCTAGGCCTGTTCTTCATCACGGTCGGCGCCGGGATTGATGTCGGTTACTTTTTCAACGACCCGCTTGATCTGATCGGTCTTGCGTTGCTGGTCATTTTGGCAAAAGGCATCATCCTGTTTCTGGTTGGTCGCGCGTTCCGGTTGCGTGGTCGGGATCACTGGTTGTTCACATTGGGTCTGGCCCAAGCGGGCGAGTTCGGCTTTGTGCTGTTGGCTTTCTCAACGCAGCAAAACGTCATCCCGCCGGATTTGTCACAAAAACTGCTGATGATCATCGCCTTGACAATGCTGATCACGCCGCTGTTGTTCATCATCTATGATCTGATGTCGCGCCGTATGGGCGATGGCGCCGCGGAAGTCGAACCCGATGAAATCGACGAGAAAGGCCCTGTCATCATCGCCGGGATTGGTCGTTTTGGTCAGATCGTAAACCGGCTTGTTCGCGCCAGCGGCTTCAAAACCGTCGTTCTGGACCACGATATCGAGACAATCCAATTGATGCGCCGGTTCGGCGTCAAAGGGTTTTTGGGTGACCCTACGCGGCCAGAACTGTTGCGTGCCGCCGGGTTAGAAAAGGCTTCAGTCCTGGTCGCTGCGATGGATGATCCCAAGCAAGTCACGCGGTTGGTTGGCTTCGCCCGGCGTCAACGCCCGGATTTGCATATTGTGGCCCGCGCACGGGATCGTACCCATGTCTACCAGTTGTATCAGGCCGGAGCGAATGACATTGTCCGCGAGATGTTCGACGGGTCACTGCGAGCGGGCCGCTATGTTCTAGAAAACGTAGGTCTGAGCGAATACGAAGCGGCGCAGGCCGAGCAGACATTTTATCACCACGACCGTGCTTCTGTGCGTGATCTGGCAGAGCTGTGGATTCCCGGAATGCCAACCGCTGATAACAAAAAGTACATCGAGCGGGCGCGGCAGCTTGAAAAAGACCTGGAAACCGAGCTGTTGGAGCTGGCCGAGAAACACGCAAAGAAATCAGCCTGACCCGGTCTTGCCGGATCAGGCTGCTCGATCAACCGTCCGAAACACCTGCTTCGGCAAATGTCGCCATTCCGGAATGGCACGCGACGGCGCTTTTGAGAATGTTGATCGCCAGCGCCCCGCCCGAGCCTTCGCCCAAACGCAATCCAAGGCTCAACAGCGGCTCTTTGCCCAGCTTGGCCAATACCGCTGCGTGCGCGCCTTCGGCACTTTGGTGGCCAGCAACCGTGTGATCCAATGCGCCCTCGGACATGTTTGCCAGACAGGCCGCAGCCGCCGAGCAGATAAAGCCGTCAAGAATGACCGGGATATGCAAGGAGCGCGCAGCTGCGATGGCCCCGGCCATGGCCGCGATTTCACGCCCGCCCAGACGGCGCAAAATTTCCAGTCCGTCGCCGGAACCGGCGTGCAGGGCCACGCCTTCAGCCACGACGCGTGTTTTGTTAGCCAAACCGGCATCGTCTACCCCAGTGCCACGCCCGGTCCAGTCTGCGGCGTCGCCACCGAACAAAGCGCATGCGATGGCAGCCGCCGGTGTCGTGTTGCCGATACCCATCTCTCCAACCACAAGCAAATCGGCATTGTGGTCCACGGCGGTCCAGCCCACGCGCAGGGCCTCAAGCAATTCTTCTTCGGACATCGCGGGGCCCGCGGTGAAATCCGCCGTGGGCCGATCCAGATCCAGCGCGTGCACATTCATGGTCGCACCCGCTGCTTTGGCCAGCTGATTGATCGCCGCACCGCCATGTTCAAAGTTCATGACCATCTGCACGGTCACTTCCGGCGGAAAGGCGGATACACCTTGCGCTGTGACGCCATGATTGCCCGCAAATACGATTACCTGAGGGGCAGAGATCTGCGGCCGGGCATCCCCACGCCAGCCCGCATACCAAATTGCCAAATCCTCAAGCCGGCCCAATGCGCCGGGGGGTTTAGTCAGTTGTCCGTTGCGCTCGGCAGCACCTTGCAGTGCATTTCCATCCGGTCCCGGAGCGTTACTCAGGGCCTCGCGAAGGGTATTCAGGTCTTTTAATTCCGGCAGCATCCAAAGCCTCGTTGCATCAGAGTGGTCCTGTGTGTTTAACCGAAGCGTCCGATCCAACAAGACCCCGAAAGGCGCGGGAGTGAACAAAAACGACACCAAACTGTTTTCCGCGTGGGATTTTCCGCTGTCGCTGGTCCTGTTGACGCGTCTGCCGATGCCACGCCTACCGGAATATCTGTTTGCGCGGCAGGCCAATGCGGCCTGGGCCTTTCCCCTGGTGGGGCTGGTCGTTGGGGCGTTGGCCTGTACCGTCGGTTGGGCGGCCGGTGCATTCGGCCTGCCCGCGTTCGCCAGCGCCGTGATACTTGTGGCGGTGCTGGTGATCGCAACTGGCGCGATGCATGAAGACGGGCTTGCGGACACGGTTGACGGGTTTTGGGGCGGGTTCACCACCGAACGCCGCCTGGAAATCATGAAGGACAGCCATATCGGTGCTTACGGCGTTCTAACCCTGATCTTTACCCAACTGCTGCGCGTCGCGCTGATCGCCGCGCTTCTGTCGGCCAACGCATATGCGGGTATTCTGGCGGCCTGCATCATCTCACGCGCAGTCATGCCCATCCTCATGGCAGCTTTACCCAATGCCAGAAAAAGCGGGTTGAGCCATTCCGTCGGCGGCACAAAGACCGAGACAGCGGCGATCGGCTATGGCCTTGCGGTCATCTTATCTCTGCTGCTGATTGGACCAAGCGCGCTGATGGCAACGGTATTTTCCGCGCTGATCGTTGTAATCTTGGCACTCGTCGCCAAGACCAAAATCAAAGGGCAAACGGGCGATGTTCTGGGTGCCTCGCAACAACTGGCAGAACTCGCGTTCCTTATGGCATTGGTTGCAACGCTCTAAGTCGTCCCGCCTGTTTCGATCCTCAGGGTTTCGCCGCAGTGTTTGCAGTGAACTGCGTCAGGGTCATGACGGTAGAGGCCACAGTTGGAGCATTTGTGACGCACTTTCTGCGGCATGAAAATTGCCTGTGCCAACCGGACAAACAACGCCACGCCGACGATCATGATGAAGACCGAAAACAGTTTGCCCCCCGGGGTCGCCAGCGTAATGTCTCCGAACCCGGTGGTCGTCAGGGTTGCCATGGTGAAGTAAAGCGCATCGATATAGGCGTGCGGGCTGTTTTCTGGGATGAAGAACACCAAAACAGCGGTGGACGTGGCGAACACAAACACCAACAGGTTGATCGCCGCGATCACTGCGTCCTCATGCGTCCGGAAAAAATCGCTGTCCCGTCGCAGATCCCTTAGCAGGTGATAGGAATGGATCAGACGTAGCGCTCGTAAGATACGCAGGAACGCCAGATTCCACGGTAGAAACAGATCAAGAAACAGCGAAACGATCACTACAATGTCGGCCATCGTGTAGACTTGGCGCAGCAGCTTCCAGCGATCTTTCGAAATCCACATCCGCGCCGAAAAATCCAGCACGATGAAGAACCCAATGATCAGGCTGGCAACGGTGAATCCCGTGCCGTGTTCGCCATTTGCTGTGGCGACAAAGAAAACGATGGTGATCGCATCAAACAGGATCAAGCCATAGCGAAACCAGACGGAAATGGGGTCGTGGCCGATATATAGATATTTAACTGTCTGTTTTAGGTTCACTGTCTACGCGCCTCTTCTTGCTGGAAAATTAGCCGTAAACTGAGCTTTCACCAAGCCATCAACACGAAAAAGCCGCCCCCTTTCGGGAGCGGCCAGAAAATTGACTGGAGAAGCGATCAGGCAGCCGCGGCCGCGCGCGAGGTCAGAACCTCATCAATCTGCTTAGCCGCCGATACTTCCACTGCGCCGGACACAGCCGCGACTTCGCGGGTCAGGCGTTCCAGCGCGGCTTCGTACAGCTGACGTTCAGAATAGCTCTGCTCGCGCTGGTCATCAGTGCGGTGCAGATCGCGCACAACCTCGGCGATCGAGATCAGATCACCGGAATTGATCTTTTGTTCATATTCTTGCGCCCGGCGCGACCACATCGCACGTTTCACCTTGGCCTTACCCTTCAGGGTTCTCATCGCCTGGCTGATAACGTCAGGTGAGCTGAGGGACCGCAAGCCGGATTCGGTAACCTTGTTGGTCGGCACCCGCAGGGTCATCTTGTCTTTTTCAAAAGAAATGACGAACAGCTCGAGCGAGTATCCCGCGACTTCCTGCTCTTCGATCGAGATGATCTGGCCCACACCATGGGCGGGGTAGACAACATAATCGTTCGGGCGGAACTCAAGCTTTTTCGACTTAGACATACAGGTTCATCCTTGGTTACAAGAGAGAGGCAGAGACAACAAAAGACCCCAAACCGTGCCAACATCTGGTCCGGTCAGGCGGTAAGTTTGTCAAAAAATCAGAACTCCAAAGCGTACATACTTACGGAGTCATCCCCATCTCATTCATCATTCAGTTTCTGAGTATATCACAAAATTGCGACACCCGAAAGTCCGCCCCCCACAATGGTGAAGAAACCCCAGACTTTTCAAAGCGATACAGCAGAAGACCGCTATTCAAACCACCCGGTTCAGTTACCGAATCGCTTAACCGCCTTCACCGGGTGCTTCGGAGAAATACTTCTCCATTTTGCCCTCTTCGCCGTCACGCTCTTCCGCTTCAGGCAAGGGGTCTTTCTTGGTCACGATAACCGGCCACTGTTCCGAGAATTTTCGGTTGAACTCGACCCACTGCTCCATTCCAGGCTCAGTGTCGGGACGAATGGCGTCCGCAGGGCATTCGGGTTCACACACACCACAGTCGATGCATTCGTCCGGGTGAATGACCAATGTGTTCTCACCTTCGTAAAAACAATCCACCGGACACACTTCGACGCAGTCGGTGTATTTGCAGCCAATGCAGTTTTCGGTGACGACATAGGTCATTGTGGGATTCCCATTCTCGGTTTGGGCGTCTAGCTAATTCAGTCTGGCCTTCTCTTCAAGGTAGGATCAACCATCCCGGGGGCGAGAAAGATCAAGCGCGCGCCTATCTTTCTTTGTTGGACGACCCTTTCCCTCAAATCCCGGATTCTTAGGAGGCACGTCCTTCTTTTCCGTCATATCGAAGTATAACGTTTGTGCCTCGGACGCCGGGCCACGCCTTTCCCCCAGTGCTTCGACGCGTACTACGCGCACGATACGGCCTTGGGGGAAGGTCAGAACGTCACCGGGCCCAATGGCCTGTGCCGGCTTCAGAACCCGGTTTCCGTTCAATCGGACATGACCGCCGCTGACCTGTTTGGCAGCCAGGCTGCGGGTCTTGAAGAACCGCGCCTGCCACAACCATTTGTCGATCCGCAGCTTGGCCTCGGCCATCGCGGATCAGTTGCCGTCCTTCAAACCCATAAGCGCTGCTGCAAACGGGTTATCGGGATCGATCGCCTTTTCCTTCCGGGGTGGACGGGACGAGAAGGTCTTGCCACCTTGCGGTTTGCCACCCTTCTTGCCCTGCGGTTTGCCGCGACCATCCTGCGGTTTGCCGCGCGGTTTGCCTTTGCCCGGCCCCTGCCCTTGCCGCTGTTCACGACGCGGAGCGCGATTGGCTGGACGCTGACGACCCCAGGTGAAAGTGTAGAACACCTCAACTTCGGTCTCATCTGAGGCGGGTTCGGTTGCCGGAGCCTCGGCTACCGCCTCGGTGCTTTCGGTGGCCTCGGCTGGCGCCTCGGCGGTCGCAACGACCTCTTCGCCTTCTGCCTCGGGCGCCGGGGTTTCTTCGGCGGCAGGCTGTTCCGTAACGTCAGTCGCGGGCTTTTCGACCTCGACCGGTGCGGCTTTGACCTTCTCTCGCTCACCGCGCTCGGCCTTGTAGCCCAGCCCTTGCATCAGATCCGCGAACTGCTCAAGCGTCATGCCGGTGATCGACAGCATATCGGGCTTGGCCTCGAAACCACCCCGGCTGTCTTCGGCACGCAGCATGTCTGCCAGACGTTCCAGCATGTCGATGCGGATCGAACGCTCACCGGCATCGCGGTAACCGCACATGGTATCGTAGCCCTCGGGCGCACCTTTGGCGACCGGAACAGTGACCAGACCCGGAGGCGGCGCGTCAGGGAATTCCTGCAATCCACCGGCCAGCGCCCAAAGAACCAGACGCAAACGCGTAGGCGCGGGTTTCAGCAGAAGCGGCATGAAGATTGTGAACTGACCAAACCGGATACCGTGCTTGCGCAGGGCTCCACGGGCGTCCTGATCCAGATCTTTGACCTCTTGCGCAACACCTGCGCGGGGCAGAACGCCCAGCCCTTCAACCATGCGGAAGGCGAACCCTTTGGCCAGACCTGACAACTCTTCATCGCGCGACAGGTTCAGCAGCGGCTCGAACAACGCCGCAACCTTGCGGTCGATGAAGTGCTGCAAACGGCGCTGCACTTTCTGTTCGACATCCGGGCCTGCGGCCTCATCCACAAAAACCTCGACCATCGGCTTGAGAGGCTCTGCCCCGGCAACCAACTTGCCAACAGCATACTCGCCCCACATCAGGCCACCCTGATCGGTAAAATCAATTTCGGTATCGGGCGCGTTGTAGAAGCGGTCTGCACGCAGATGGAATTGCGGTGCGAGTGCTTGCAGAGAGGCCGATTTCAAAGCTTTCGCCTCGGTTCCCTGTGCGCTTTTGTCCGGGGTAAACCGGAACCCTTCCAGACGACCGACGAATTCTCCTTCGACGGTCACTTCACCCTTGTCATTTACTTCGGCCAAAAGGGCCTCCTTCTGTTTGAGCCGGCGCAACAACACTGACGTGCGCCGGTCCACAAATCTCTGAGTCAAACGATCATGCAGAGCGTCCGACAGCCTGTCTTCTACAATGCGCGTTTCCGCGCGCCAATGTGATTCGTCACGCACCCATCCGTTTCGTTGCGCAACATATGTCCAGGTGCGAATATATGCCAACCTTTTGGACAGTGCATCAATATCCCCATCTGTTTTGTCGATGCGGCGGATTTGCCGCGCCATGAACTCGTCAGGGATAGCGCCGCGTTCATGCAGATGACCATAGATCACCTCAAGCAGGCTGGCGTGCTCCGCGTGGCTGATACCGCGAAAATCGGGGATTCGGCACACATCCCACAGCAATCGGACGGAAGAGCCATCGCTGGCACGGGCGATAACCTCGGCATCCTGAGACAGCGATTTCAGTGCGTTCAGGTCGTCTGCGGGTCGGGCCTTGATCAGATGTTCGCTGTCAGGGCTAACCTCAAGCGAGTCGATAAGGGCCTCAACCGAGCCAAATCGCAAAGCGGCATTTCGCCAATTCAGCTTTTTCATCGGCGTGAACCGGCTGTCCATGATCGCCTGCGCCACCCCGTCGTCCAGCGGTGGGGCTTCACCGGTCACGCCAAAGGTGCCATCCGACATCCCGCGCCCTGCCCGGCCTGCGATCTGGGCCAGTTCATTGGGCGCCAGAAGCCGCATACGCCGGCCGTCAAACTTGGTCAGAGACGAAAACGCCACGTGGTTCACATCAAGGTTCAAACCCATACCGATGGCGTCGGTTGCAACGAGGTAGTCCACCTCACCATTCTGGTACAGCTCGACCTGCGCATTCCGGGTGCGCGGGCTAAGAGCACCCATGACCACCGCTGCCCCACCCTTTTGGCGGCGCAGAAGCTCGGCAATGGCATAGACGTTATCGACCGAAAATCCGACGATGGCACTGCGCGCGGGCATGCGGCTGATCTTTTTCGAGCCGGAATAAACCAGTTGCGACATGCGATCGCGGCGCACAAACTGCGCTTCTGGCACCAGCGCTGCAATAGGCCCACGCATGGTGTCAGCGCCCAGAAACAACGTCTCACTCGTGCCTCGCGACCGCAGCAGGCGATCAGTAAATACATGACCGCGCTCGGGGTCAGCGCACAGCTGGATTTCGTCGATGGCCACAAAATCTGCGCCCATACCTTCGGGCATCGCCTCAACGGTACAGACCCAGTATTTAGCACGCGGCGGAACGATCCGTTCTTCACCCGTGACAAGGGCAACGACCGACGGCCCGCGGATCGCGACGATCTTGTCATAGACCTCGCGCGCCAGCAGACGCAGCGGCAGGCCGATTACACCTGTCCGGTGCCCCAGCATCCGCTCGATCGCGTAATGGGTTTTACCTGTGTTGGTCGGGCCCAGTACGGCCACGATTCGGGATGACCCGCTCACCTTTGCCCCCTGCCCCAGCTTATTAGAGGGCCGAGCCCTCGACCCGGGGCTTCAGTCGATTCACGGCATTGGTTACTTCTTCGTGATGGGGATGTATAGCTAAAGCACGCTCGTAAGCGTCCAGCGCTTTGTCGGGTCGATCGATGATCTCAAAAATCAGTCCCAATCCGTAGATAGCCTCGTAGTTGTTGGGGTTCAGCGTCAGGGCGTATTCCAGATCAGCCGCAGCCATACCGAAACGTTCGATCCCAAAAAAGGCCGATGCCCGCACGTGCCAGGCTTCGGCGAATTGCGGCGCGTGATCTGTTAGCGCAGTCAGATGCTGGATCGCGGTCAGGGAGTCGCCATCCTCTAATGCCTCGCGCCCGCGCTCAAGCAACAGATCCGCCGAGGCCGAGCCAGACTGTGCCCACAGCGCCTTGAGCTGACGATCTATGTTCATCGCCTGTTCGGGGGTTGCCTGCGACAGTTGCAACAATAGCTGTTCTTCATCCTTGGAATCCGCCGTTTGGGCGAAAGAAGGAATGGAAAACGTGACTAGAAGCGCTGTTGCCGCGACGATACCTTTGAGATTGGTGCTTGCAATGCTCATAACAACGTTCAGTGTAGCGCTGCGCCCGCGGATGTCCATTCCCGGCGCACAAACATAGTGAGGAGAATCATGAGCGACACTCTGGAAAAAGCGGCAGCCGCGTTGAACGAAAAACTGTCGGGCGGCGATTTTACCGCATCGGCAAAATTTGCCATCGCCGATCTGGGCTCGATCGTTCTGGACGCAAGCGGCGCGCGCGTCAGTGATGAAGAAACGGACGTCACCATGAGCGCGGACGCAGACACGTTCGAACAGATCCTCAGCGGCGAGTTGAACCCTACCGGCGCGTTCATGTCGGGTAAGCTGACCGTAGATGGTGACATGGGCGTTGCCATGCAACTGGCATCGGCACTGGCCTGATGGATCTGTCGCCGGCCCCTTTCTTTGCAGACATGGCCGGCGTCCCCGCCGGTGGTCAGGCTCATTGGCTGAACACAGCGGACAACACACGCATTCGGGTGGGCCACTGGCCGCCCGAAGGCGATGCCTGCGGCACGGTGATGATGTTCCCCGGCCGCACCGAATACATCGAGAAGTACGGCAATTGCGCGGCCGAATTCACTGGCCGCGGCTTTGCCTTCCTGGCTGTCGACTGGCGCGGTCAGGGTCTGGCCGACAGGCTACTGGATGACCCGCGCGTCGGGCATGTCGAGCAGTTCACGGATTATCAACAAGATGTTCAAGCCACACTGGAACTGGCAACCGAACTGAACCTGCCGAAGCCTTGGTTCGTGATCGGACATTCCATGGGCGGGGCAATCGGTATGCGCGCGGCTTTGGAAAAGAACTGCTTTGCCGCCTGTGCCTTTACCGGGCCGATGTGGGGCATTTTCTTTACCCCGATCATGAAACCGCTCAGCCGTCTGACAGCCTACTGGGGGCCGCGGATTGGGTTGGGGGAAAAGACCCCTCCGACCACATCATTGGACAGTTATGTGGCCTCCCAACCGTTCGAGGGGAATGTACTGACCCGCGATCCGGACATGTTCCAGATGATGAAAGATCAACTGGTTGCACAGCCCGAACTGGCGCTTGGCGCGCCTTCGACCATCTGGCTGCGCGAAGCATTGGATGAATGTGTCTGGTTGATGGACCAAACCGCTCCGGATACGCCATGTCTGACCTTTCTGGGCAGCCATGAGCAGATTGTCGACCGTAAGGCTATCCGCGCCCGCATGGCGAACTGGCCTAGCGGCACATTGGTGGAAATCCCGGATGGCGAACACGAAGTTCTGATGGAAGCGCCCGACGTACGCGGGCCGGTCTTTGACCAGCTGGCCGCTCATTTCAAAGCCGCGCAAACTGACGCGGTGCCGGAACCGGTTCTGTCTTCCGAAGTCTGATCACGCACCGCTTGTGATCCCCGCTTTGCGCGCCTAGATGTTGGCGAAAGCTATTATCGAGGTGATCCATGAGCGACCTTCCCTTTCCCGTCCGAGACGCAAATGCTGCCGGAGGTGCCGGCAATCTGGGCAACCTGCCGGAATGGGATCTGACCGATCTCTACACCTCAGAGGATGCGCCCGAACTGTCCCGCGATCTGGACTGGTTGGAAAAGGAATGCGCCTCGTTTGCCGAAGACTACGAGGGTAAGCTGGCTGATCTGGATGCTGCGGGTCTGCTGACCTGCGTCGAGCGCAATGAGAAAATCAATGCCATCGCCGGACGCATCATGTCGTTTGCCGGCCTGCGCTACTATCAGCTGACCACAGATGCCGAGCGTGCCAAGTTCCTGTCCGACATGCAGGAAAAGATCACCATCTTCACCACCCCGCTGGTGTTCTTCACGCTTGAGATCAACCGCATCGACGATGATGTCCTGAAGGCGCATTTCGATGTGAATGCAGATCTGGCGCGGTACGAGCCGGTCTTCCGCCGCATCCGCGCGATGAAACCCTACCAACTATCTGACGAGCTTGAGAAATTCCTGCACGACCTCGGCGTTGTTGGCGACGCGTGGGAGCGTCTTTTTGACGAAACCATTGCCGGGTTAACCTTCACCGTCGATGGCGAAGAGCTGAACATTGAAGGCACCCTGAACTTTCTTACAGAGCAGGACCGTGCCAAACGCGAAGCGGCCGCGCGCGAGTTGGCCAGCGTGTTTCAAGACAACGTCAAAACCTTCGCCCGTGTCCACAACACACAGGCCAAGGAAAAGGAAATCGTAGATCGCTGGCGCAACATGCCAACGGCGCAAACCGGTCGCCACTTGTCCAATGACGTGGAACCCGAAGTCGTCGAAGCTCTGCGCGAGGCGGTCGTAGCCGCCTACCCCAAGCTCAGCCATCGCTACTACGAGCTGAAACGCAAATGGCTGGGCCTGGACGTAATGCAGGTTTGGGACCGCAACGCGCCGCTGCCGATGGAAGACACGCGCATTGTTGACTGGGATGAAGCCGAGAAGACGGTCATGGACGCCTATACTGCCTTCGATCCCCGAATGGGTGAAATCGCGGCTCCGTTTTTCTCGAAGGGTTGGATCGACGCGGCCGTGAAGCCCGGTAAAGCTCCGGGCGCATTTGCGCACCCAACCGTCACCGAGGTTCACCCCTATGTGATGCTCAACTATCTAGGCAAACCGCGCGACGTGATGACACTGGCGCATGAGTTGGGGCACGGCGTCCATCAGGTACTGGCGGCCGATCAGGGCGAGATGCTGTCTTCTACCCCACTGACGCTGGCTGAAACGGCGTCGGTCTTTGGAGAAATGCTGACTTTCCGCAAGATGTTGGACAAGGCCGAAACCCCGGAACAGCGCAAGGTGCTGCTGGCCGGCAAGGTCGAGGATATGATTAACACGGTCGTACGTCAGATCGCCTTTTACGACTTTGAATGCAAGCTGCATGCGGCCCGCCGCGAGGGTGAGCTGACCCCGGATGACATCAACGCTTTGTGGATGAGCGTACAGGCCGAAAGCCTTGGGCCCGCATTTGAATTCATGGATGGGTACGAGACCTTCTGGGCTTATATCCCGCACTTCGTCCATTCACCATTCTACGTCTACGCCTATGCGTTCGGTGACGGTTTGGTAAACGCGCTATATTCGGTCTACGAAAGCGGCGCGGAGGGGTTCGAAGACAAGTATTTCGAAATGCTGCGTGCAGGCGGGTCCAAACACCACAAGGAACTGTTGGCCCCGTTCGGATTGGATGCAAGCGATCCCAAATTCTGGGACAAGGGTCTGTCGATGATTTCCGGCTTTATCGACGAGCTGGAAGCGATGGAAAACTAGTCACTTCTGGCTTTTGGTCGTCAGGAAAATGGCGACCACAATCAACACAGCCCCTAGGGCCGCGACCGGCGTGATTGCGGCCCCCAGAAACAGGGCTGAGTTGATGAACGTAAACACCACGGATGCGGCGAACATCAAGGTCGCAGTCAACGTCGAGACCCGCGCGGCGGCCTCGTACCAGAGGTAGTAGGCCAAAGCGGTCGGCAGCACCCCCAACAAAATCAGGAACACGACATCGTTGGCTGTTGGTATTTGCAGTGAAAATGCGGCCAGCGGGACCAATAGCACACCCGAGCACAAGAATATCCCAAATAGGAAGTTCAGACGTTCTCCGGTCGTTTCAGAATTTCGCATCGCCCGGCTGCTCGAGATTAGGAAAACCGCCCAGCTTAGCCCTGCGCCAATTTCAAGCAAGTCCCCGAACAGGGGCTCTCCACCGCCTTGGAAATCCTGATAAACCGTTAGGAAGACGCCGAAAATCGCCAACCCCGTGGCAAGCATGTCTGTGCGCGTAACGGGCGTGTCCGCAAAGAAATACAAGAAGATCAGCACAAAGAATGGCGCCGTGTTCTCAAGAACCATGGCATTGGCTGCACCGGTATGTTCAAGCCCGATATGGAACAGGATGTAGTTGACCACGGTGGACAGAACGGCCAGCCGAAAATTCCAGTCATTCAACCCGATCGAAACAGCGACCCGCATCACGCGCAGCATGCAATAAATAGCGATGGCTGCGATGAACAGGCGCGTTACCGCGATTTGCAGCCCTCCCAGATCGCTGGTCAGGTAGCGGACTATGACGCTGTGCGTGCCCCACAGGAAAGCCGCAAGAAACCCAAGAACCAGCCCGTTTTGCAAGAGTGGCTGCTTCTCTTTGGTGTCGGGCATCCTTGTGCCCCGCTTACTTCAACTGACTGTCTTTAGAACCGCGCCGATTGATTCCGCCACGCGCCTGGAATGAGCTGTCCCGATCCTGTTGGCAATCCAGGCAAAGTTTAACACCGGGAATGGCGATCCGTCGCTTTTCTGGAATCGGCTCTTCACATTCGGCGCAATGGGTCAGGCTTTCCCCGACAGGCCGCTTTTGCGCCTGCATCCGGGCCAGTTCGTCCGTAATGGACGCTTCAATCTGTTCGCTCACCGCGCCATCACGCGCCCAACCGCCTGCCATGGTCTCCCTCCTGAACAGGTGACAGCCAGATTAGTCCAGCCGAGCGCTGCGTGGCAAGTCAGAGGGCGACTGCGCCCTCGAACACCCTGTCAATCATTGCCTGCGTACCCTTCGAGAATTCCAGCGGGCATGGGTAATCAGCCCCGTCGCGGACTGACTGGCAAAACGCCTCGACCTGAAGCTTGTAGTGATCGTCGCCCGGGAATCGCGTGACCTGAACCTCAAGACCCGGACGGTGCAGTTCCACCCGCGCCTCACCAAAAACACGCGCGTTGAAGGGCGCGGTCAGGCGGATCACGCCACCCTCGCCATGGAACACCATTTCCTGATGCGGGTGCATCCGGATCGAGACGTAGCTGGAATAGGTGAATTCAGGGAATTGCGCGCGTATTTCGGTGAAGGCATCAATGCCGTCTTCCCAGCGGATTGCAGATTGTACCGAGACCGGTTCTTGCCCGGTGGCGAACCGGGCGCTGCCGATTACATAAACGCCAATGTCGCGCAACCCACCGCCCCCGGTTTCGGCCCGGTTACGGATGTTTCCGGTGTCTGCGCGGTTGTCAAAACTGAACGCGCCCGTCACATGCACGAGCCTTCCAATGGCCCCATCCGCAATCAGTTGTCGAACGAAATGCCACTGCGGGTGGTGCACAATCATGTAGGCTTCGGCCGCCAGCAAACCGGTCTGATCCCTCCTTTCGATCAGCGCATCAAACTCGGGCGCGGACATGGCCATGGGCTTTTCACACAGAACATGCTTACCCGCGTCCAGCGCCTTGAGGCTCCATTCGACATGCAGATGGTTGGGCAGCGGGATATAGACCGCGTCGATCTTGGGATCGGCCAAAAGGGCGTCATAGCTGCCATAAACCGTCAGATCAGGGCAGTACTGCTGGAACGGCTCAGCCTTGGCTGCGTCCGACGTGGCGAGACCTGCCAACCGGGCCCCGTCCGCCGCGTGAATTGCCGGCGCCATGAACTGTCGTGCGAATTTCGCGGCGCCAAGAACGCCCCATTGAACAGGTTGCTGCATACCGCCGCCTCATCCTTTGTTAGCTTGTGCCGTCTCTATCAGGGAATCGCTTTAAAGTCAGGGGTTTCGTGGTGTTTTCCGCCCAATAACGCACGCAAACCTGAGAATTTCTTGATCCGTTTCATTGTCCGCGCCGTAGCAGCTATGTCACCGGGTAATCGGCATTGTCCGCTCAAAGCACCCGGGATTGATGTTGTGACCAACTGGGTGGGAGATTGCCAGACATGCCAACACCGACAGAGACAATTACCGGAATCGTGTTGATGAGCGGAGCCGTCGGCTCGTTCGATGACAACAACGGAGATTTTGACATCCTGCGCGAGGCCGTTGTTGCCGCTGGCCTTGCTGGTGCACTGGATGACCCCGAGGCCAGCCTTACGGTATTCGCCCCAACCGACGCCGCCTTTATCGGACTTGCCCAGGCTCTGGGCTATGCGGGTTCGGACGAAGCAGGCGCGTTGCGGCACATCGTCAAGGCGCTGACCCTGTTGGGCGGAGGGGATCCCATCCCCCTGCTGACAGAGGTGCTGAAATACCACGTGGTCAACGGGGAATTCGACCTGGCTGCGGTCGCCGGCTTGGGCGACTGCGCACAGATCGAAACGTTGCAGGGTTCGTCGGTTGAATTGAACCTTCAAAGCGCCCCACCAAGTCTGGGCGATGCGGATGACGGCATCGCCGATCCGGGTATCATCCAAACCGATATTGAAGCCACAAACGGGATCATTCACGCCCTAAACGGAGTCCTTCTGCCTGTATCGGTACGGACATTCTGGGTCAGAAGAACACCGATTTCATCCTCGGCGACGACTCGGACGAGTTCTACTTTACCGGGCGCGGTCAGGACTTCGTTCATGGTGGTGGCGGAAATGATGTCATCAATACTGGCCGAGGCAATGATGTCGCGCTTGGAGGCGCTGGACACGACGTGATCTTTGGCGGTCGTGGCAAAGACATTCTGCGCGGTGATGAAGGCGAAGATACGATATTCGGCGGCAGAGGGGCCGATGTGATCGACGGTGGAGCCGATGATGACATCCTGTTCGGCGGTCGTGGCAAAGACATGTTTGTCATTGAAAACGGGGATGGCGATGATTGGATCGTCGACTTCCGGGTCGGAAAGGACAAGATTGACTTGTCCGGCTACGAAGGCATCGCCGGATTTGAAGATATCAAGGATGATATATCGGGTGGCTTCTTCCAGACCACCATCGAACTAGGGGACGGGGACAGTATTGTCCTTACGGGCGTTGGAGCCGGACATCTGACCGAAGACAGCTTTATTTTCGCCTAAAGAAAATCAGCCCGCCGTTGTGGCGGGCTGAACCAATGGGGTCAGACAGTACCCAGCATGCCCTTTTCACGGGCCAACTCGCGCATCTTTTTCTGCAGCTTCTCGAAGGCACGAACCTCGATCTGACGAATACGCTCGCGGCTGACATTATACTGCGTGCTGAGCTCTTCCAGCGTGACGGGCTGATCCATCAGACGGCGCTGAGTCAGGATGTCCTTTTCCCGGTCATTCAGGACATCCAGCGCAGCCGCCAGAAGCTCGCGGCGGGCGTCAAGCTCGTCGCGAGCTTCGTAATCGCCGGCCTGATCTGCATCTTCGTCCTCAAGCCAGTCCTGCCATTGCATGGTGCCTTCGCCTTCGGACCCGACGGTCGCGTTCAGCGAGGCATCACCACCAGACATCCGGCGGTTCATGCTGATGACTTCAGCTTCGGTCACGCCTAGATCAGTAGCAATCCGCTTGACGTTTTCCGGACGCAGGTCGCCTTCTTCCAGCGCACCAATACGAGCCTTGGCCTTGCGAAGGTTAAAGAACAGCTTTTTCTGCGCCGATGTCGTGCCCAGCTTGACCATCGACCACGACCGCAGAACGTATTCCTGGATCGAGGCACGAATCCACCACATTGCATAGGTCGCCAGCCGGAAACCTTTTTCCGGATCAAACTTTTTCACGGCCTGCATCAGACCCACATTGGCCTCGGAAATCACCTCGGCCTGTGGCAGGCCATAGCCGCGATAGCCCATAGCGATCTTGGCCGCCAATCGCAGGTGCGACGTGACCATCTTATGTGCAGCTTCAGTGTCTTGCTCTTCGACCCAACGCTTGGCGAGCATGTACTCTTCTTCCGGCTCAAGCAGCGGAAATTTGCGAATTTCCTGCATGTAGCGGTTCAGGCCGCCCTCGGGCGTCGGCGCGGGGAGATTTGCGTAATTTGCCATGATTCATGTCCCTCCGACAAATGTTTACTTCGTTAACATGGGATATGGGAATAAGTCCCGATCCATTCAAGAGGTACCGTTAACAGTTTGAAATTAACGATTGATAAAGGAAAGCTAAGAACGCGTTACTCACGTATGTTTGCGTATTATGTCAGCGGCGCGCGCAGTTGTTCAATCAGAAATTCCATATCATTTGGCAAATCGGCCTCAAACCGAAGGTTTTCGCCTGTCACAGGGTGCTCAAAACCTAAAACTGCGGCATGCAGCGCCTGTCGCGAAAAACCGCGCACGGCCTCGGCAGCGGCCGGGTTGAAGGCTTTCGCCGCAAGCTTGCGTTTACCCCCATACACCGGATCGCCAACCAGCCCATGCCCGGCATGGGCCATATGGACACGGATCTGGTGCGTTCGGCCGGTTTCCAGCCAACATTCAATCAGCGCGATGCCTGCCGGGTTGCCAAATGTCTCGACCAACCGCGCCCGAGTTACCGCATGCCGACCACCGTGGAACAGAACCGCTTGTTTCTGCCGGTCGTTTTTGTGGCGCGCCAATTGCGTGGTCAGGCGCATGATATTGCCCGGTTCAAAGCTGACACCCTTGATGCCGCGCAAACGTGGGTCATTCGCATCCGGTACGCCGTAGCAAATCGCGCGGTAATAGCGTTCGACGCTATGCGCCTCGAACTGCGCCGCCAGACCGTGATGGGCCGCGTCAGACTTGGCGACCACCAGCAAGCCGCTGGTCTCTTTGTCGATGCGGTGCACGATGCCAGGGCGTTTGACGCCCCCCACACCTGACAGGTCCTCGCCACAATGATGCAGCAACGCATTGACCAGCGTTCCGTTGGGCGAGCCCGGCGCAGGGTGAACGACCATGCCTGCGGATTTGTTGATGACGATCAGGTCCGCGTCCTCATAGACGACGTTCAGCGGGATATCTTCTGGACCGATATGGCTTTCTTCTGCTTCGGCGACGGAGATCGACACCGAGGCGCCTTCGGCCACCTTGGCCTTGGGGTCCCGGACTTCGACACCGTCGATTGTCACCTCACCGTTCTCGATAAGACGGGTCAGACGGGTGCGCGACAGGTTTTCATCCGCTGGTACATCCCGCGAAAGCGCCTTATCAAGGCGTGGCGGCGGATCGGCCGCGATCTGAAATTCAATCTGGCGGGTGCCCATGACTGTCCCTTCCGAACCCCAAGAACCGCAGGAAACACCTCAGCTTCGCTTGCTGCGGCGCATGGTCATGCTGCTGACCGCGGTGATGATTGGCGGGGTTCTAGTGACATTCGCACTGATTGTCATCCGACTATCGGACAGAACCCCTACCCTGCCCGATCAAATCGAACTGCCGGATGGTGCCAAAGCTCAGGCCGTAACGATCGGCAGCAACTGGTACGCCGTCGTGACCGATGGCAACCGAATCCTGATTTTTGACAAGACGACCGGAAAACAGCGCCAGGAAATCGTCGTGCAGGAATAGCGATCAGCTGTCCAAAGCCATACGGAACACGATCTCAGAGGCTTTACGCAACGCCTCATACTCTTCGGGCGTATCCCGGCGGAACATCTTGTCCTCATCGCTTAGTTTTGTCGGGGTGAACAGTTCAGGCCTGTCGGGAAAGAACTCTTGCTGAAAGGCGGTATCCTGCTTGGCCAGGAATTCGTCCAGCCAAGCGCGCTCATCGGGTTCCAGAACATCATTCCGGCGCACCATGACGGGATCATCGACAAAAATTCGGCGTAACTGGCGACTTTTCTTACGCCCCAGTGCACGGGAGATGACACCAAAAGCTTCGCTCGCCGCGCGGGATTGCGACGGGTTGGACACGGTTTCTGCTGAAACCTCCTCCGCCAATGGCGTACCGATCCGCGACAGGAAATCATCAACGACGTTGCCCCGCACCATGCCCGAGCGTTCATACAAAAGCGGAGCAACGGTGACGCCGGGAAAGGCGGTCCGGATTTCGGCGATTTTGGCAGAAAAGCTCAACCGTTCCGGGTGGTTGCGGATAAGATCAAGTTGCTGGCGGATGTATTCAGTGCCGCCGTTGGACAGCCGCCCTGCCTTGGCCCGCTGTTTGTAATCCGCCTCGAAGAAATCGGAATACCGGCGGCAATAGTAGGTGATCGTCAATGCACGCGAGGGGATATCAGCAAAAACCTCGGCCAGCCGGTTCAGATTGCAGGAATAGAACATCTCGGACGAAACAACACAGGTCTGATCTGCATGCGCATCGTATTCAGTGGTCATGGCAGACCGAAACGGATCCATCGGATCAGCGCTCTGGTTGATGTGAAAGGCGACGATGTTGTGACTTATCGCCAGACGTGTGCCGCCATCCAGCCGACGCCGGCCGGTTTCCATATAATGCAGGCCGATCTCGTTCATGACCGAATGTTTCCGGCGCAGAAATCCCTGCAAGGCGGTCGTGCCAGTTTTGGGCATTCCCATGTGCAGCCAAAGCATTACCTAGCTCCTGTCCCCGAACTGTGCTGCGTCATGCCTGCTGGCTGGCCGTGAAACCTGCGGTCATCTGCTGCATGAGGTCCTGCATCTCGGGCAGGTCACGCAATTGCGCGATCTGTTGGCGGTGAAGATCGCAAGACGCATGATGAAGGCGCGCAACCTCGGGGTCAGAGAGCATTTCGTAATAGAAACCACGTTTGCGATCCAAAACCACATCGATCGAGGTATTCATCTCAACGTTCTGGTTCATCATGTTCCAGTATTCCAGGCCAAGGCTTTCCCCCAAATGGTGAGCGCGACCGCGCATCTTTTTGACCAGATAACTTTCGCAGGATTTCAGAGCATAGTGGTTGACCTGCACGAACTCATAGCCGACCGAGTCACGGGCGGATCGCCAGCTTCTGTCATAATATCGTTCAGGCATCAGCTGACCCGACCCGTTGTACCAATGGCACTCTTCAATGGTTTCGACTGTCGGCTTTTTGGGACGATGAACGCCCAAGCCATCCCAGATCTCACGCTGGAACATGGTCTTAAAGCCCCAAGCCTGCGGCGGTCGGTAGATCTTTTCCGGAGCGGCCTGTCGGAACTGATCCGACAAAAACCGGTCTTCGTACCGCACGACACCTGCGTTTCCGAACAACCGCCATGTCATTGAAATCGTCTTGGCGTTAGGGATGGCATCGGTCAATGCCCGCAGCGTATGATCCCCGGTCTTGATGTTGATATGTTCATCGGCGTCGATCACCACGACCCAATCCTGCGGGCGTGCGACTTCCATCTTCAGGAAAGTATTATAAGCACGCTTTTGCGGGCTGGTTTTGCGGCGTGAATTGTTGTCGATATGCGTCAGCACGCCCTTTTCATCCAACCGTTGCAGCAAGGCATCGGTGCCATCGGTGCAGTCATTGGTCATCACAACCATCTGGTCGATACCAATCGCACGGTTATGGGCCACCCACTCTAGCACGAACGGGCCTTCGTTCTTCATCGGAGTGACACTGATATATCGAGGGTCCTGATCGGTCATGATTGACTGCCCTGTTCGTTGTTTTTGCCCGGAACTAATCGGGATCATTCTGAATTTGCCGGTAAATTAAGTTGAATTAATGGAACTACCAAGGGGAAATCCGGTCAATTACCCACCTGCCCGTTTAAGTTGGTTCGAGAACCGCTTGAGTTTGGGGCAAAGGTCACGCGCCCGGGACAGGTATTTTCGGGCTTTGGCCTTTTCTCCCTTTCGAAGCAATAATTGCCCTGCAGCACCCTGTATTGCCGCTGTATTGTCATCGATGTCGGCTGCTTCCATAATTTGTTGATGTGCCTGCTCTTCTGCGCCAATCCGGTCCAGAAAACACCCCATCGCGAAAATCAGAAACGGATTACCGGGATCACAGGCCAATGCATCCGCCATCGCCAAACGCGCCCGCGAATTGTCGCCTTCCGCTTCATATAGTTCTGACAGACGTTTCTGATAAAGAGGATTGTCCGGACGTTGTGTACAAACCCATTGCGCAACATCAATGGCCTTTTCATTTGGCATCCGGCCCAGACGAACCTGCAGCACGGATGTCAAACTTTTGTGCTCGGGGCTATCCTCGGAAAACTGGGCATCTGGTGACAAGTTCTTCATGGTCTTAAGACCATCTTGCAGCGCCAAAAGACGTTCTCTGTTGCCTTTCAAACGCCGCGCGCGCTCATCCAGAGACAGAACGGACCAATCCAGAAGAATGAGATCAAAGTTACACGGACGGCGGGCAATAACCTTCCGTTGCGCAACATGTGCATTGAAATTGAACCAAGATCTACGAATTGATTTCTGAACAGCCCAGTCGATTGGTGGCAGTGCCCTGAAAGCAAGTTGATCACGGAACAACAGGCGCGACCCAAAAATTGTAACATCCGGCCGCAGAGGTTTGGCCCAAAACGCCAAGCTGAATTCTCGTGCCGCCATCCACCTTTTTTTTTGAGAGCCCAGAACCGCAGCCCTCAACGCGCGCGCTACCGCGTGGTCCTCGGGCCAGAGGTTAATATCTCCCAACGCCCGATCGGCCATCTGCAATGCTTCGTCGCCTCGCCGCAAATAGAAAAGGTTAATTGCCTGTAACACTGGCAGGAACGCATTGTCCGCTCCGGCCTCAAGGATCTGGCTTCCAATCTCCGTTGCCAATGCAGTGCGATCCTCAGCGCGAAAATCAAACAGATGAAACGTCGCTTTTGCGTAAATGTGTGCAGCTTCGGACGGATTTAGAAACCCCGTATCTCCTTTGGACAGTCTCTGAACGACTTTCTCGTTAGCGGCATTGAGTTCGTCTTCTGAGAGAACGTCCCGAAACACCTTGCTTTGATGTCCTGCAATCCGTGAGGCCGCCATCGAAAATGCCGAAACTGCAGGCGCAATTACCAGATCCGCCCGCGACATTGTGTAGAGTTCAAGAAAATCCCGCTTTGCTCGCGTCATGCCTGAGACATCAGCAATGTCTGACATCTGCAATAGATGCGGAAACTGTTTCTGAAACCGGGCAATCAGTTCCGGCTGGTCCGAGAACATAATGGCCCCTTTATCGGTGTTCTTCGCCAGATGTGCCTCATACAGTTCTTCGGGTTCGATCTTTGCGGGCCAGGTCGTGTGCTTCCACGGCAACCCATTCAAAATATCACCGCGGCGGATGTGATAGGCAGATACGCCCTGCCCTGACAGCCTGGCATCCGCGTAATCCATAATTTCGCGTATTTCTTCCGTGAACCCGACCCGGTGAATGAAGTCGCGATACCTTGGCCGGATGGTCTCGACGTCCTCCCACGGGAAGGCCAGCACCTCGAAACCTTCCTCGACCAACACCGACCGTCCGGCGTTGAGATGCGCAATCAGGCGGTCGGGCGACGTGTCGCTTTGGAAGGACCAGATCGGCAAGGCATTCTGCGAAAGGGCTCCGAACTCCTTGGGAGTAAGGAAATGTTCATCCATCCAGTCCTGCGCGAACAACTCTTGTGGGTGGTCCAGCTCGGGCGCGTCCGCGCCTTGCGGGAACCAATTCACCCGGTAGGTCGTGTTGAAATCTTCGGCCAGCCGGATGCAGGTCAGCATCATCAGCAACCGCGCGCCCATGCGGTCCTTGCGCTGGCCGACAAACACACCTTTGGCGGCGCTCACGAGGCGTCCCTTTCCTTCTCGGCCATGGCCTGCCGGCGCAGTCGGCGGAACCGCTGCCGGGCTTTTGCCGCCAAGTCAGGGTGCCGCTCGGCGCCGATGGCCTCAATCCCCCGAATATACATAGGCAGGCGACGTCGGGCGCGCATCATCTTGTAATAACCGACCGTATCCAGTGAGCCGTCCATCGCCCCCAGCATCACGGGCTTGAGGATATCCAGCTTGCGCAGCATAGGCGCCGCGAAATGGTTTGAAAACCAGGTCTTGAGCAACATCACGTTGTCGCCCTGCAGACGCTGAACCTGCTGCCGGTCCAGATCAAAGAATGGGTCGTAAAAGACGTAAGCCTTACCAGCTGTCTGAACAGTTTGAGCCGCATCGCTCATTGGCAGATCCCAATCCTGTACGCGGCCGAACCTATAGCGGGTTTCCCAAGGCACCAGCCGTTCATCCAGTGTTGTCTGAGGGTTGAACGCGATCACATGCGCGCCGGGTACATGCGCCGAAAAGGTCAGTGCCCCAAAGCCGCCCATCGATGCGCCTGCAAAAACCACCTGATCGAACCGGTCAAAGAACCCCTCGGCGACCTTGTTTTCGAAATAGGAAATGATCTCGGGGTCGCGATACCATGCCTTGGTGCGCGCGAAGACACCCATGTGGGACCACCCTTCGTCGCGAAAGAATTTCCAGCCCCACGGCTCGCGCGCGAAGGACAGGTCATTGGCGTTGGCGATATTGTCGAAGCTGACTACCAGACGCTTCGGGTAGCGCTGATGGAACAGGATCGAGTGGCGTTCCAGCTTTTGAAAGTACCCAGTGCCGTCGCCGCCGGGGTACAGCTCGACAAACCAAGGCGGAGCGGGATCCGTCAGAATACGCTCATACCCTGTCTTGCGATCAGGGTGTTCAGGTTTCAGCTGCTCTTTCGAAAGGTCTTCGGCCATGATGATCAGATCAGGTTATCGGCGAGCCAGACGCGAAACTCTACCCATTCCGGGCGCATCTTGATTTCCGACACTTTGGCCCGATGCCAGTCACAGGCCTGCGCATGCAATTCGTTCAACTCTTCGTCTGCCTTCAGTTCGGCCAGCAGAGGTGCGGCGCGGAGCGCGGCGGGCAAGATGGATTGGTCAGACTCTTTGTTGGCATTCATGTCCTGCCAATAGGCTTGCCCCTGATCTACCTTGATGTGGTTTGTTCGACCCCGGTCGCGCTTGACCAGAAACCCATCCATGGACCGGACTGAATAGTGGTGGATGCGTCCCAAGGAATGGTCAAACCCACGCCACGCTCGCCAACCGACCTTGTCTGCTGGAAACAGCTTTCCGCCAGCATCTGACCAAGCGATGTCTGGCGCTACTTCCTCGTCAAAGCCCTTTGGGCGATGCGGACCAAACCGAGTGAACTTGCCATTGTTTCGGAACAGCGTTTTCAGCCCAAAAGCGCGGCTTGAATGATAGGGGAACTCTTGATCCCCCATCGAGAATACCTCTGTCACCGGTCTGTCTTCGAAACTGATGTTTCCAGAACTTCCAAACAACTTCCACGCAAGAGATATCGCATCGACCGGTTGACCTGCCTTTTGTTCGACCTCGGAAATCAGGTCATGAAATCCGTTGTCGCCGCAGCGGATATTCCAGAATTCATCTACATCCAGACATAACAGCCAATCGGCCTCCTTGACCTTGGGCTGACGGCGCGCGCGGCGCAGCATCTGGTGCTGGGGATTGCCCCCTTCTTTCACTTCATTGCTGACATGAGTGGCCAAGCCAAGCTCTTGCAATCTTGCAGCAATCTTGTCCGTTCCGTCATCACAGTCGTTGGTGAAAATCACAAAATGATCAATGCCGAGTGTTTTGTGGAACGCGACCCATTCCAGCATATACGGGCCTTCGTTCTTCATCGTTGTGAACACGGTGATGGACTGAGACATATTACCCTTCCCAAATAGTCTTGCCCCACTCATACACATCCCGATCCACGTGGGCGAGATAGGAAATTGCGGTGCGGGCATTCCGACGCGAACTGGTGCATCTCTAAACGGCAGATGCACTGATAAATCGCTAATTTCAGCTGGATAATGGTGCGGTCGAGAAGCATCTGGCGATTTCGAACTAGCTTCTCAGACCCAATATTTTTATGAGCAAAACGCCCTTCTTTAGCCATCAGGTTTCCCCAAATGTGTGCTGTGTAAGGAGGTATTGTGTGTTGTGGAGGCTGTCAATCGGCTCCGGTTTTTTCGTCCAGATAGTTATGGCACACGCTTTGCACATGCAGAGGGTTTTCTGCTTCACACCGTGCCGCTGCCTCCGCATGGCGAAGTTCCTACTCTTTATCAATTCGAACTAATTCGGCAGTATACCGTTCCGGGCCGATATCCGCCATTTCGGAAATCCAGAGTTCTTGGTCCTTGTCTTTTAGCGAGGGAAGGTATGCCTCTGGGTTGTCTTGTTTAAGTAACGCTGGTTCAACTTCATCTTGTTTGTTTACCATGCTAAGTGACCTGAACGTGGCTGGCATCCCCACGAAGGACAATACAGCGAAGCTAAAACCTCTATGGCCCAGCTTGAGCTTAGGCAGCGGCTTGATCAGCGCAAACCCCGGCACAAGCAACAGCAATAAGCCCGTGACGAAACCTAACTCAGGCGATACGACAGCCAAAAATACTGACCCGATTAACAGGGCAATTACTATACCAATGCCGTTTACTAATTCCATATTTTTCAATATCTTAACTGCTGCACTCAAAACTGAACCCTCATACAAAACTGTGCCAAGAAGTTGGAGAGTTCGAAAATTCCGCAGAACTCTTGGGATTATTTGAGAACCTGAGGGGGCCCCAAATATTGGTAATGGTCACGCGGCAAACCGAAGGACCAAATTGGAGGAATTGCCGTCAGCGGCCCAACCCACTTCGCTTGGGTTTACAGAGCAAGGCGCAGAAACAAATGAGCGCATCTTGGGTGTGAAGCCATAGAAAGATAAGAGTTTACTATTCAGGGAATGAAAGAAAGGCGGGGATACCAGATCTCGCATCAAGTCGGACCCCGAGAAAAGGCTGACGGGTTCTTTCTCCGAATTGTTGCCGCCGGATGGGCGCTAGGATCGAACAAAGTAGGGCAAATGCACACAGTTTGACCGCCCTATGAATGAGCGCGTAGCTTTACTTCCCCCCCAAAAAAACTTTGGGCGTTTTAACGTGCTCTTTCCACCAGTATCTGGTCATAATCACCATCCATGTGTGCAGTTTTTCAACCGATATTCGCCGCTCGACCTTCCGACATTTCAGCCATTTCGACGGCCTTGTCTATCAAGAACAACGCCTCCATCTTGGTTTTGGCTTTTAGCATAACTTCTTCGCTAACCTGGAAGCCAATTGGCCGGCCTGAAGTGGCATCACCGGAAATATCTTTCAATGCTTCCGGAAGCGGAGCACCCAACTGGTCCACTCTCAAGTCAATTTGATTGTCGTAGATCACCAAGAACACGCCATTCCCCCAATAGGTCGCCACTTTACGCCCTTCCTGATTAGCTGACAGAACTGCTGTGCCAGCTAAAGTCATGGCACTACGGAATTCACTGACCGTGCTCGTCTTATAGATTTGTTCAGCGCCTGTGCATTTAACCGCCACAAGTTTTGCAGCCATGGAGTGCATAGTTGAAAGCTGAATTACGTAGTTCTCAAATTCAGCTAACCCAATGAATCCGGGCAATTCTCCGAAACATTGCGGATCACTTAAGCGAACGTCCGGACTATTGTCAAAACACAACTCAAAATCCGCTTCAGCTTCGAGCACCTCGATTGCGGCTCTGCGTTCCGCTGCCATCCTATACGCGTCGGACAACCTCTGCTTCAGATCAGAGAACTCAAAAGGCTTTGTAACGTAGTCTGTGGCCCCAACTCCGAATGCCTCGTCGATGTACTCTTTTTGCACCATGGCGGTCACCATGATAATGGGCGTGTACGTGTGTTCTGGTAGTTTTCGCACTTCTTCGCAAAGAGTAATGCCGTTCATTTGCGGCATCTGCACATCCAGTAGCAAGCAGTCAAACGCTTCGTTAGGTCTCGACAGTATTTCAATGGCCTCCCGCCCACTTCTGGCGGTGACGACATCTTTATAACCGAACGCGTCCAGAACTCTATCTAGCAACTCCAGGATACTCGGATCGTCATCTACAGCAAGTATACGCATAACTTTTCACCAACCTTTTGCACCTCACCAAACGTTAGGCATTGCAGACTTAAGGCAACGTTTGGCCGGCGCATAAAACACTCAGGGTTTCTTCATCCTCTCTTACGAAGGCGGCAAAACGGTGACATAAGGCGGGCTTCCTTATGTCTGTGCATTTTTTTTAATTTGCACAATATTTTCCGCGCAAGTGCGCATATTGAAAAGTAAATCCCTCAAATTCTTGATGCCATTTTGATTTTACTCCTATCAGCCGTCACGGCTGCCTCGAAACATTATCGGAGAGCGAGACGGCGCCTGATCCATCGTGGATTCGAAAAGAATACGCAAAAGAAGCTGTCTTTTTTCAAAATGTTGCCAGACGCCAGGAAATAAATGAAGCCTGCGGGAGAAAATAACAGCCAAGAACTATCTAAAGTTTTTGGTCAGTCAGTAAACTCAACCAAAGGGAGGGAGGAGATTTAGACACACCTATCCATCTATTCGGACAACTACCGCATAGGGTTGTGGACTTGCTGAACTGAATCTTGCCATAAGTGTGTCAAAAATATGAGTAAAATATGGACAGACCACTCAGGTATAAGCAGACATACCCGCTCTCGGAGGGGTTTCCGAAACTAACACCTGCTAACGGGACTTCAGGCGCACCAAGTGCTTTGGCGCGATTAGAAATTTTTGCTGTCAAAAGCAGTCCGCCAACGTCACGTGGTGACATTGGCAATATTCGCGCGACTACACTTAATTTTCGCAATATTTACGAGTATGGCACCCTGCTGGCAAAATACCTTGAAACCAGAAAGTCAATTTTCATTGACCAGTTAAAGTGGCAAGTTGGTGAAGCTGACGGGATGGAATTCGACCAATACGACACGCCAGCCTGTCGATGGATTGTGTTGCATGAATTCGGTGAAGTTTTAGGCGGTGTGCGACTTCTACCCACGACCGCAGAATGCGGCGTATATAGTTATATGCTGCGCGACGCGCAAAGAGGTATCCTTAAAGGAATACCATCTGACGTTTTATTTATGGACGCCCCGGTAAAGCACTCTGTTTGGGAAGCATCCCGTTTCTTCGTGGCAAAGGATGTTGCATCGTCACGCAGGCTGCTGGTTCAACAGGAGTTGTTTCACCAGATGACTACTGTCGCGATGGAAGGTGGTGCGACCAGCATACTGGGCATCGTCCCCTCAGTCTGGGCACGGTGGTCACGGCGACTGGGCATCAATGCCTCGCCTGTCGGCGCAAAGTTTTCCATCGATGGCACCGTCAGTCAGTCAGTTTTGTTCAACATCCATAAGTAAATGGAACCACTCAGCCACTAGAGCGTCTTTTGTACTCTTGGACGCTCGGCGCAGATTTCTTAGCAACTATGATTGATTTTCAGACTATTGGGAAACCGCGGCTGTTTTGCATGTTAGTGGGGTTTCCAGAATTGATGTTTGGACTTCCAACCGTTGTTCAATTCCGTAGTTTTGCGATCTTAGACTGCTCTTAGGCACGAACACATTGCCAAAAAAAAATGTTAAGAGAATGCGACGGTAGTTCACAACAATAACTGGCAACTCGTCGTTGAAGCCGCTGGCGCCAAATAAAGGTCAAGAAAAAACCCCTTTCTACGACGATTTTCTCCATTTTTGCCGCTGTTTCGACCCACTCGCCTCATAAGTTTAACCCGTTATGAGGATATCGGTGGTTCACCAGTTATGAGACATTCCACATTCGTAAGTGATCGGTTCCAAAAAAAGTTGGAGCTTCGAGCACAAAGAAAGACCGCGCTTGCTGTTCTGGCGGTTGATGATGATCCTGACATTCTGAAATTGCTCCAATCAGCACTTCCTGAACTCGAAAACTGCAAAGTGGTTGCCGCCAGTTCAGCTGATGAAGCGCTTCGGCAGATAGAAGCAGCGGAATCCCCATTCGACTGTCTGCTTGTTGACATTCAGATGCCCGGAACCTCTGGGATAGAGTTGCTTTCGCAAATCCGAAACTTGCCGGACAATCTGGAAACACCTGTTATAATGTTAACTGCTCTAGATGACAGGCAGAACATCGAGAGGGCATTTTTAGAAGGCGCATTTGATTACATAACTAAGCCCTTCGACTTCTTCGAATTGCGCAGCCGTATGAACGCCGCCCATCTTCTAATGATGGAGAGAAAGAAAACACAATCCTCTTCAGCGTCGATAGAAAGTCTTCGTAGTGAACTGGATTTTAATCAGAAATTCAGTTTTGAAGACCCCCTGTCTATCGACGAGCAGGAACAATGCTTGGGGTATGTCGAGTTCGACAACTATGTGGAGCAGCTTTCACGGGGGCGCCGATTTGACTCCTGGGTTACAGCAATCAAATTTCGCGATGCGGGGTACCACTTTGATCTGAGGGAATTTGGAGATTTTCGGCGCGCTGTTTCCGACATTGGATTTTGCATTCAAAAGACAACACAGGTCGCCGGAGGAGTCTATTCCTATCGAGGGAGTGGCGTTTTTCTCGTTATTACACATGGACGGGAACGCACCCTGAATATTCCAACCGAAGCTTTTCTAAACCAGGAACTAAGGACCGTTCTCAGTAACCGATGCGCCTCTGTCCATCTTAAGGTGGTGAAGAGTACACCGGTGTCGCTTCGTTCAATTACAAAGGTTGGAGCATTCGCATCTTTGGACACCGCTGTTAAAATGGTGAATCTTCGTGAGACCAATCTCAGAAAGGGCCTTGTTGCGACCTGCCCCTCGATTTCAAAGCACACGCCGCATCGCAAAGAAATGGCCAACAATAGATTGTTTGATACCGTCCTGCGTGAAATGTACGGCGATGACACTTACCTCACTCGCCGGTAGCAAGCTTTGTCTTTGGCAAAGGCCGACCTCGAACAGAAGTCGAACACTAGGGTTTAGATATTAACTTTAGTCGCGAACCCGTTCGGCATTGAGGATGAGTGGGCCACTGGTACGCATGGTGAACGTCAAAACTGGTTCCGGTATTTCTGACTCAGTAGTCGAAAAATTTATTCTACGGAGCACTGAAGCCATAAGCACCATGATCTCAGTTTCAGCGTACTGAGCGCCAATGCAGATTCTGGGACCATCTCCGAACGGAATGTACTGACCTCGAGGCAGTGTAGATCCCAGGAACCGTTCCGGCCGATAGTCGTTGGGAGCATCCCATAATTTTTCATTTCTGTGCAAAGAGTAAACTGGGAAAAACAAAGCATCGCCATTTTCAATCTTTACCCCTTTAATTTCAAGGTCCGCAGCTGCGTCTCTGGCAAAAAACGCGGCGGAGGGATAAAGCCGCAGCGTCTCTTTAACATGCGCGCGCAAGAGTGGCATTGCCTCCAGGTCCGAGAATTCCAATAGGCCTTCTGGGCGAACAGATCGAATTTCTTGTCTAACCCTTGCTTGCATATCTTGGTGCAAGGCCAGCAGATAGTATCCCCAGGCCAATGCGTTAGCGGAAGTTTCATGACCAGCGACGACAAAGGTCAAAAGGTTGTCAACAGTTGTCGCTTCATCTTCGAAATCGGTTTTCAAGGCCTCAATCATGAAATCGAGGAAGTCCAATGGCTCGCTACGGCCTTCGGCCCGACGCTGATCTATGACCCGTCTGGCGAGGTCTCGCATATTAGTAACCGGGGCCAAGCTGCGTAGCCAATTTTTCCGCGGCAACCACTTTGGCAAACCCATTAAATCGAAAAGGGACAGATCAGAAATGTACTCGAAATACTTGATCAGCCCCACTCGTACCTGCTCTGAACTGACTTCCTTATTACCTGAAAAAATCACTCTAGAAATATTCGTCAATGTTGATGCAGGCGCAATTTGTGCAATATCCACTGGGCCTTCGTGATCCGCCAATGAGTCTGCAATCTCGACACCAGTCTCTGCAAAATGCCGAGCCAGAACCGGGAGGTTTCTGGCGGCGAACAATGGAGAATACCTTCGCCTCTGCTGACGCCATTTTTCCCCTTCTGAGAGTATTAAACCGTTGCCTACAGCCGATCCAATAATGTCTTTGGTGAACTTGGCTTTGGGAAACGAACGGCCCTGGCCGACGAGTAATTCGGTTACCATTTCAGGATCGCAGATATAGTGTATGTTCAAAGGTCCACGAACATAAGTTTCACGCAGAGTTTCTGCCGGGATGACTTCAAACATGTTGCGGCCAGCTGACCTTGCAAACTGAAGCAGTGTCACCGGCTTTGTCGCAAGCCTAGCGGTAACAGGAGCGACAGTACCCTGCCTCAACTTCGTATTTTCAACTGCAGTCAAGCCCCAACCCTTTTAGAATTATTCTTTCTTTCGGACACATTAAGGTGAAAAAATTCCCACTTAGCAACGAGATCCTCGATTTTGGGTACCCTGCTCTGCAATTGTGCAAAAAATTTGCGGCCTCCTATACCAAAAACTTGCGTGAATCGCCCAACAATCGCGGTAGGCTTCAAAGGATTGGCGCCAAACTGTGAACCCAATTTGGACCAACTAAGTCCTCATTATGCCGGTATTGGTACTTTCCAAGCGCGAAAAACGAAGACATTTGGATGACAGCCACCGACGCCAATCTGCCGGACCGGGATTCCGGTGAAACGGAAAACCGGCTTCTGCAAAACATCATAGATTATACTGCCATGAGCTTTGCGCTTCTGTGGCAGCGGCAGGCTATTTATCTGGCCACGACCATTTTGACTGCGTTCTTCTTCGATCCCTTTAACGCCATGTTGTTCTATGGGACGATCCTCATTTGTGAAGTGCAAGATTTATTGCTGGCCAAACGCGTACCGCGCTTAAAGCCAGACCAGCACAAAGCAATAGGTATGATGGTTGTTTGGATTCTGTTGAACACGGTCCTGAGCTCAGCCGCAATCTGCCTGTACGCAGTTTCAGTTGCTTTCGCACAGCCCGCCGGTGGTCACTTTACGCCAATGTTCTTCTTGTTTGCTGCGGCGTTGTTTGCAGCAATGAACAACCATCAGTTTCTGTGGGCGATGATTGTCCGTTTGGCCATGTACGGCGTTTCGTTCATGTTGATTGTCGTCAAGGATATCTGGATCGAACGCCCCGAGCTTTCATCTGAACTCTGGTTGCACTTCTTCACCGTTATCTTTGTAATGTATTTTCTGATCGACTGTTCGATGGTGTTTCTGAAGCTCTACCGCAGGAATTTGGAGCAACTCGAAAAGCTCAAAGCAGAGCACGAAAGAACAAAAGCGGCCTACATTGCAAAGACTCAGTTCATATCGACAGTCAGCCATGAGCTGCGTACGCCTCTTACATCGATCAAGGGGTCGCTTGACCTAATCAACACAGGCGCATTGGGTGAAGTTCCAGATTCAATGCAAAGCCTCATACACTTAGCGTGCAAAAACAGCGAACGGCTAGCATCACTTATCAATGATGTGCTGGACATCCAAAAAATGGAGGCCGGTGAAATGAACTACCGTGAAGGAACTATTGATGTACATACGCTGGTTCAGGAAGCGATTTCCGTTAACACCGGGTACACCAGTGCTCACAACGTAGGAATTGTGGAGGACATAAGGGGAAACAAAGATCTGTTCGTTAAAGGTGATGCGTCCCGCCTTCTTCAAGTGTTGGCCAACATGATCTCCAACGCAGCCAAATTTTCCCTTGATGGAGGCGAGATAACCGTCGGATGCGAAAAAGTCCGTGGGAAGATTCGCCTCTTCGTCAAAGACCACGGCATAGGGATACCCGAGGGGTGCCAGGACAAAGTCTTCGATCGCTTTTCACAGATTGACTCTTCCGATGAACGTCACGCAGGCGGTACAGGGCTCGGGATGCACATTTCAAAGGAAATTGTGGAGCATTTTGGAGGAGAAATAGACTACAGAAGCAAACTTGGTGAAGGCACAGAGTTTTTTATTATGCTTCCCGCCATATGCGGGCATGAAGTAGGTACCGCCGGAGACGAGCAGACCTCACTACCCTGCGCCATGCAATCCAAGCAACATTAGCGGAATCCTACTGAGCAATTTCGATGGTACATCACCGTACTACTTCGAAGCAATCCCATGGTTCCAGAGCGGATTTTCCGTGGTATAGTTAACCCTAAAATCACAAGACCTCGTGGCACACTCGAAACCGCCTGTGGTGAAAAGAGGGAGTCTGCGTAATGCCAATGCAACCCCAAAAAGAAAATGCTGTTCCGATCATGCGATCGGAACAGCAAACTCGTTACTAAGTACATTTCCTAAGATGCGGTAGATTCACAACTTTCGGCAAAAAGGCCTTCTACTTGCAGGCCGCGATATCACAAGAATTATATTAAGGTATGAAGTATCCAAGCACTGAGAATTTCTCGTGTTTTGTTCGTTTCCGCTGTTCCAAATGATAGAAACTGGAAACAAAGAAGCCAATGGCCACCAAACTGTTAACGTTTTTCAGCTTACCCATCGATTCGGCACTCTCTATTTGAACTAATTCACTCGTTGTCCTGCGCTTAAATATCCAGCATGTCGAACAACATCGGCTTCGGGGGTTCCCGATTAAGGTTCAGGATAGCGGCTACAACTTCGCGGGCCTCTCCACGGGCTTCTAGGCTTTCCCCCACTAGCCGACGGGCCCAGCTATCGTCGGGGTCCAACCCTTGAACACCCGCCATTTAATGCTTTGCAAGTTGCTGGGCGTCGATGAACTTCTGAGTGGCAGATCTTGTGGCAACCTCAGGTTGCCGCCTGTACGTAAGCAAACGATGCCGTTCAATTTATGCGTAATCGATGCGAAAATATTGCGTAAAGGTCTACGAAACAGTTGAAATTACAGTGATTTTTTTTGAGCTTCACTCCGAAAGGTATTGTTTTTATTTTCAATAACTTACAAGATATGGTGCGGTCGAGAAGACTCGAACTTCCACGGGTGTTACCCCACAGCGACCTCAACGCTGCGCGTCTACCAATTCCGCCACGACCGCACTGCCAATGACTTGGTAGAGGGGCATATAGACGGTGGCGAACAGGATGTGAAGAGGCAAAAAACACGTCGATTTGAATTCCGCAGTGCCATCCTTATCTGTACTGCAGACAGCGAATATTTCCCCCTTCCCCGGAGCCCGCCCATGACCGCGCAAGATCCCCGCCCAATTGTCCAGATTGATATCGTCTCAGACGTTGTGTGCCCCTGGTGCATCGTGGGGTTTCGCCAGCTGGACCTGGCTTTGAAAGAAAAAAACGTGCTGGCTAATCTCAGATGGCATCCTTTTGAGCTGAACCCCAATATGCCGCCAGAGGGCCAGAACCTGCGCGAACATATCATGGAGAAGTATGGCTCGACGGTCGAGCAGAGCCAGCAGGCCCGCGATCGGCTAACCCAGATCGGCGCCGAGCTTGGCTTCACGTTCAACTTCAATGACGACAGCCAGATGGTGAATACTTTTGCAGCACATCAACTGTTGGACTGGGCCGAAACGCAAGGCCGCCAGCATCCGTTGAAAATGGCCCTGTTCGAGGCTTACTTTACCAATCAACAGGACGTATCCCAATCCGAGGTCCTGCTTGATGCGGCCCAAGTCGCGGGTCTGGACCGGGACGCTGCCCATGCGGCTCTGACTTCGGGCGATCACATTGCGCCGGTTCGCCAAAAGCAGCAGGTCTGGACCAGCCGTGGTGTTTCAGGTGTCCCGTCAATGGTGTTTGAGGGCAAGTACCTGGTGACCGGTGCGCAAGGGGCCGAAACCTATTCTGACCTGCTGCAACGGTGCCTGACCGAGGCTGCGTGACCTCTTTTCTTCGCCCTGCCCCGGCGGTAAGGAGCATTTATGGAATGGAAGATCACTGACGGGCTGACCGATTACAAAGATGCCGTCGCCTTCATGGAGGCGCGCGTGGCCGCAATTGCGGCCGGAGAAGCGGATGAGTGTGTGTGGCTGCTGGAGCATCCGCCGCTTTACACGGCCGGCACCTCAGCCCGGATCGAAGACCTGACCGACCCGGATCGCTTTCCGGTCTTTGAGGCCAAGCGCGGCGGTGAATACACCTATCACGGCCCCGGCCAGCGCGTGGCCTATGTGATGCTGGATCTGAACAAACGCGGCAAGGATGTGCGTCGTTTCGTCAAGCAACTGGAAGAATGGGTGATCGCAGCGCTGGCCGAGTTCAACGTGCATGGTGAAATCCGTGACGGTCGCGTCGGTGTTTGGGTGCGGCGCAACGACAAACCACTGACCGCTTCGGGCCAACCTGCCGAGGATAAGGTAGCGGCGATCGGATTGCGCCTGCGCAAATGGGTCAGCTTCCACGGCATCTCGATCAATGTCGAACCTGACCTCGAGCATTTTTCAGGTATTGTCCCCTGCGGCATCACCGAACATGGGGTTACGTCGCTTGTCGATCTGGGGTTGCCGGTCACCCTGGTGGACGTGGACACGGCCCTGCGGAATACTTTTTCAGAGGTTTTTGACCTCGATAGGGCCTGAATTGATACCCGCGAATCGTTCAGAGTCCATGTGCTGTTAACAATATCGCGATTTTTGGCAGCTCTGTTTCCACATTGGACCGAAATTCCCCAATATTTGCAGTGCAAAATGAGCAAATTAGCCAAAAGCTCACTCAAATAGATACATCCCGCGTATTTGGGAGTAGTATAGACTTACCGTTCTTAGAGTGAGTGGTGTGTTAACCGGTGATCTTGGGTCATCCCGAGTAATCGGAAAGGTATTAGTTAACGAGTCTGCCGTTCCGACCCCAAATCGGAGCGGCAATTCACATTCAACTCTATGGATTCTCTTCTGTATGCCCGAAACGTGACGACCCGACACACGCGCGGTCGATCTGCTCAAGCTCAAGCGTGGTGTGACCAATGGCAAATCGGTCGCGGAGCGAATGTCTGACGCTGGCTCTCACCCCTTCCGCATCAGCCCAGGCCGCCGCGTCCACGACCAGATGGGCCGTCAACGCAGGCTCTCTCTCCTGCATGCTCCACAAGTGGATATGGTGAACCTCGGACACTCCGGGTATGTCCTCGATGGCCGAGGCAACTTCTTCCGGGTCCAGATCGGGGGGCGCTGCCATCATCAGAACGCGGATCGTTTCGCCAATTTCACTTTTGACATGCCACAGTATGTAGACCGAAATCAGGACCGTGACGGCGGGGTCTACCCAAGTCCAGTTGAACAGGATCACCGCGGTGCCGGCAATAATCACAGCCACCGATCCCAAGGCGTCCGCAACATTGTGCAGAAACGCCGCCCGGATGTTCATGCTGTCCTTGGCCATCGAGTAAGTTAGCGCAGCCGTGACAAGGTCCACAATCAAAGCCAGCGCCGCAATCCAGACGACCATCCAGCCGTTAACCGGCTCAGGCTCAAAAAACCGCATCACGCCTTCGTAGAACAAGTACACCGACAGCACGACCAGAGTGGTGTAGTTGACCAGCGCTGCGACGACCTCGGCCCGGCCATAGCCGAAGCTCATGCGTGGGTCGGCAGGTCGGCGGGCGATTTTGCGGGCAAAAAACGCGATGACCAGCGCAATAGCGTCAGAGAAGTTATGCAGGGCGTCGGCGATCAACGCCAGCGACCCTGAAAAAATGCCCCCAATGACCTGCGCCAGCGTCAGGAACATGTTGACGGCAATGGCCCAGGCAACGCGCGTGTCCCCTGCTTCCGGGTCTATGTGATGGTGCGCGTGGCTGTGCCCCTTATGAGAGTGATTATGTGCCATCTGAAATGTTTGTCCCTTGTTACGGCTGCACATTGCATGTAATTCCTCTAGTAACTAGAGGTTCAAGAGCCCTGAGGAAAAAAGATGTATTCAATTGGGTTTCTGTCGCGTCATACGGGGGTCAAGGTTCCGACCATCCGGTTTTATGAAGACAAAGGGCTGTTGCCGCGTCCGGACCGAACAGCGGGTAATCAGCGCCGGTACGACGACACTGCATTGAAACGGCTGCTTTTTATTCGCCATTGCCGCGATCTGGGTTTACCGCTGACCGATGTCGTAGGTTTGCTGTCTCTGGAAGGCGCGTCTGGCCGCGACCTTAACCAAGCGCATGAAATTGCCGAAAGACAGCTGGCCGACCTGCGGGACCGTATTTCCCGCCTGCGCAGCCTTGAGGCCGAACTGACCCGAATTTCCAAAGCCTGCGATGGCAAGCACGACCATGTCTGCGCCGTGCTTCACGCATTTGGCGATCACAGTGAGTGCGCGGGGCCACACGCGCACTCGAAGTAACTGCTTGCCGGTCAGCTCAGCGCGGCTTTGATCTTTTCGGCATGCTGCGCGATCAGGTCGAAATCGCCCATCGTTCCGGGTGCCCGCACGGCAACACCATCATGGCGTGGCAGGATATGGAAATGCAGATGGAACACCTCCTGCCCTCCGGCGGCCTCGTTGAATTGCTGGACCGTGACCCCATCCGCATCGAACGCTGCAACGACGGCCATGGCCATTTTCTGGACCGTTGCGGTCACAGCAGCCAGTTGTGCAGGCGTTGCATCCAGAATGTTGCGGCAGGGGGTTTTAGGGATCACCAGCAGATGCCCGTCCGCGCGCGGCATGATATCCATGAAAGCCACCGTATCGTCATCTTCGTATACTCGGCTCGAAGGGATTTCTGCGCGCAAAATCTTGGCAAAAATATTCTCGGGATCATAAGCGGTCATTTCAATTCTCCGATTAACGCGTTGCCGACAGTTCTGCGGCGCACCCTGGCCCGGGTCAAGCGGGGAACGCAATTCCCAGCCGCCCCCTTGAATTCGAGGCGCTGATACCCAGATGAATGAGGAATTTGGTGAAAATTTCGCGGGTCGCCCTCCTGCCCGCGACAATTAATCTTGATCCAGATCAAACTCGACCATTGAAGGTCGTCCCCCCGCAATCTAAAACCAGCAGGAATCCCGCGCCTTGGAGAGGTCCAACTGCGCGGTGCAGTTGCAACAGGAGGCACCTATAATGGCAGACGCAGCCATTCATGGTCACGACCATGAAGACCAGCGCACATTTTTCCAGCGCTGGTTCATGTCGACCAACCACAAGGACATCGGGATTCTATACCTGGTCGTCTCGGCACTTGCCGGTCTGATTTCAGTTCTGATGACTGTTGTCATGCGGATCGAATTGATGGAACCCGGGGTGCAGCATATGTGCCTGGAAGGCTTCCGACTGTTCGGCAGCGGAGCCGAGCTCTGCACCCCTAACGGACACCTGTGGAACGTTATGATCACCTATCACGGTGTTCTGATGATGTTCTTCGTGGTCATCCCCGCGCTTTTCGGCGGATTTGGCAACTATTTCATGCCGTTGCAGATCGGTGCACCGGACATGGCCTTCCCGCGGATGAACAACCTGTCCTTCTGGCTTTATGTCGCTGGTACGTCGCTGGGTGTGGCCTCGTTGCTGAGCCCCGGTGGTAACGATCAGCTCGGTTCGGGCGTTGGCTGGGTTCTGTACCCGCCGCTGTCGACGACCGAAGGCGGCATGTCCATGGACCTTGCGATCTTTGCCGTGCACGTATCGGGCGCCTCCTCGATCCTCGGCGCGATCAACATGATCACCACCTTCCTGAACATGCGTGCCCCGGGCATGACTCTGTTTAAGGTGCCGCTGTTCAGCTGGTCGATCTTTGTCACCTCGTGGCTGATTCTGTTGTCCCTGCCGGTTCTGGCGGGTGCGATCACCATGTTGCTGATGGATCGCAACTTTGGCTTCACCTTCTTTGATCCCGCCGGTGGCGGCGATCCGATCCTGTATCAGCACATCCTGTGGTTTTTTGGCCACCCGGAAGTGTACATCGTGATCTTGCCTGGGTTCGGAATTATCAGTCACGTCATCGCCACCTTCTCGCGCAAGCCGGTCTTCGGTTACCTGCCGATGGTTTGGGCGATCATCGCGATTGGTGTGCTGGGCTTTGTCGTATGGGCGCACCACATGTACACCGTTGGCCTGTCACTGCGTCAGCAGGCGTACTTCATGCTGGCCACGATGGTCATTGCGGTGCCGACCGGGGTTAAGGTCTTCTCGTGGATCGCGACCATGTGGGGCGGTTCGATCGAGTTCAAGACACCGATGCTGTTCGCCTTCGGCTTCCTGTTCCTGTTCACCGTAGGCGGTGTGACCGGTGTGGTTCTGTCGCAGGCCGGTGTGGACCGTGCGTATCACGACACCTATTACGTGGTTGCGCACTTCCACTACGTGATGAGCTTGGGTGCCGTGTTTGCGATCTTCGCGGGCGTGTACTTCTACTTCTCGAAAATGACAGGTCGTCAGTACTCGGAATTCTGGGGCAAAGTTCACTTCTGGCTGTTCTTCATCGGCGCCAACCTGACCTTCTTCCCGCAGCACTTCCTGGGCCGTCAGGGCATGCCGCGTCGTTACATCGACTACCCCGAGGCATTCGCTCAGTGGAACTTTGTATCGTCGATTGGTGCGTTCATCTCGTTCGCTTCGTTCCTGCTGTTCTTCGGCATCGTGATCTACGCCCTGCTGCGCGGCGCGAAAGAAACACGTCCGAACCCGTGGAACGAATACGCGGACACGCTGGAATGGACCCTGCCTACCCCGCCGCCCGAACACACGTTCGAACAGCTGCCAAAGCAGGAAGACTGGGATAAAGGCCACGCCCACTAATCCCGGCAATATAGACTGACAAAGCCCCGCAGATGCGGGGCTTTTCATTTTTCACGCCTCAAGAATTAAACAACGCTGGCATAGACTTGCCCGAGAATAAGCCGCTAGACTGATCTGCAATCGCCAATTGCGCAGGACCCGGTCGGTCATGATCCTTCACGACGGAATTACTGTACGACAGATGGTCAAGGGCTCCTTTGGCTTTATCTGCATCGTGCTGACATGGACGCTGCTGGTTGTTCTGGCGGACGAGATCACGACAATCGAGTTGATCTCGAACCCCAGCCCGCCCGTCACCATGCTCGGGCTGGCAGTGGCATTCTTTCTGGGCTTCAAAAACACATCGGCCTTTGCGCGCTGGTCCGAAGCGCGCAGCATCTGGGGCGAGATCGTCAATGCCAGCCGGGACTGGGGCAACACTATTAGCAATCTGGTGCTGCCCGACGGCACACCGATTGATCCCGCGCTGCGCGACGAACTGATCGAACGTCACATCGCGTGGCTCAATATGCTTGCCTTTCAGCTGCGCCAGCCCTCGCCGACAGGACGCAGCCGACGCCCATGGATGTTTGGGCACAAACCTATTTCTGACCGAACCGAGTTGCATCAAATGCCCGAATGCTGGCGCGAACGCCAGTTGCCAATCGACTTGGCAAGGCTTGAGGGCAAGAGCAATCGCGCCGCCTATCTGTTGTTTCTTCAGGGCGAAAAGCTAGCAGAATTGGCACGCAGCCGCGGCATTGACCCCTATTGGCACGTCGCCCTGATGGACCGCCTCGCGCGGTTTACGACGACACAGGGGCAATGTGAGCGCATCAAGAACACACCCTTCCCAAGACAGGTTGCCGAGGTCGGTCGCGTCTTCAGTTGGATCTTCATCTTCATGCTGCCGCTGGCGTTCAACGACGAGCGATCAATCATCCCCGGGGCAGATATCTCTGTATGGCAGCTTGTTATTTTCGACTGGCTGACATTCGCGCCGGTTGGGGCGCTGGTTTGTTGGATCTTCTTTGTCACCGAACGCGTCAGCGCCTCGATGGAGGATCCGTTCGAAGGGGATGTGACCGATGTTCCGATCTCGGCCCTTTGTCGCAGCATCGAGATTGACTTACGGCAGATGACAGACTGCGGGGTTGCGCCTCAACCCGCGCAACCCATCGAAAAAGTTCTGTTTTAGAGCGACCCGATTTGGCGTGTCCGCAACGCCATTTCAGGGTGCGTTCGATAATCTGCCCAAATTAGGGTATCATGTATCCAGAAACCCTGGGATCGGAGCCATCAGATGCCCGAAATTGACTTTTGGTTTTCCATCGGCAGCACATACAGCTTCCTGACAATCATGCGCCTGGATGATTGGTGTGATGAGCATGACGCGACCGTCAATTGGCGACCGTTTAACGTGCGCACCGTGATGTCCGAACAACAGAACATTCCATTTGCAGGCAAACCGGCCAAATCCGCATATATGTGGCGTGATATCGAGCGGCGAGCCGCAAAATACCACCTGCACGCAACGCTTCCTGCACCCTACCCGATCTCGGATCTTGCGCTGGCCAATCAGGTTGCCGTGCTGGGTATGGCGGATGGCTGGGGTAAATCCTTTACTCAAAACCTGTACCGCATCTGGTTCGAAGAAGGGATCGAGGCGGGCAGCGAAACCGCGTTATCAGAAGCGCTGCATCGGTGTCAGCAGGACCCGCGCCTGACCCTTGCCCGCGCACGCAGCCCGGACACGATCTCGGCGCTTGAAACCGAAACCGAACAGGCCACAAAGCTGGGCGTTTTTGGCGCCCCCAGCCTGGTCGTTCGCGGCGAGGTTTTCTGGGGCGATGACCGGCTGGACGACGCGTTATCCTGGGCCAGAGTTGGGCACGTCATCTGATCTTTCCTGTTAGACACCGGCAGGTGTTGCGCTATTTTTGCACCATGCCGTATCGATGGAATCAAACCTCAAGTTCCGAGCAAGAGTTGCGCCTGTGGCCGCATAACTCTCTGCCCCCACGCTGGGCGATGCGTGTGGTGTTGGCGGTCTTTTTGTTTGGCTTGATTCCCCTGATGGCTGTACTTGGTTCGGTTTTGCTGTGGGGTTTGCTGCCATTCATGCTGTTGACCGTTCTGGGACTGTGGTTCGCGATCCAGTCCAATTACCGTGCACGCAGCGTTTTCGAGGTGTTGACCTTGACCAGATCGCAGGCCCGTCTGGTGCAGCATCACCCCCAACGGGGGCAGCAGGCGTGGTCGTGCAACCGCTATTGGGCGCGCCCCGAAATGCACGAGCGCGGAGGCCCGGTCCCGAATTATGTCACACTGACCGGTGACGGTCGCGAAGTTGAAATCGGCGCGTTTCTGTCTGAGGAAGAGCGGATTTCGCTGTTTGATGAGCTCACAAAAAAACTGCGCGAACCCGTCGCGCAGTCTTAGCATCTGGCAAAAGAAAAGGGCTTAGCAGCCGCCGCTTGCCCCAGCGCAAAGCTGGTCTTTGACCATCGGGCCAACCTTGCCGAAATCCATCTGGCCGGTGTAGCGAGTTTTCAGCTCACCCATCACTTTGCCCATGTCGCGGATCGACCCGGCGCCGGTGGCCGTGATTGCGGACTGAATGGCCTTGCTCACCTCGTCATCGTCCAATTGCTTGGGCAGAAATTCCTCGATGACCTCGACCTCGCGCAGTTCCCGTTCGGCCAGATCCAAACGGCTGCCCTCTTCATAGGCACGGGCGCTTTCTTTGCGCTGCTTGGTCATTTTACCAAGAATTTCAAGCACCTCTGCGTCGCCGCAGCCTTTGGCTTCTTCGTTGTCAGACGCGCGCGAAGCGATGTCACGGTCCTTGATCGCAGCATTAATCAGGCGCAGCGTCGACAGACGCTCGGCATCCTTGTCTTTCATTGCTTGCTTCAGGGCAGTGTTCACCCTTGATCGCATATCCATATGTTCTGTCCATCCCCATGGCAAAGGAACCCCGACCATATCGAAACAAAAAGCGCGATACAACAGGGGGCGCATGCAGCTAACTTATTGATTTTAAACAATAGCCTAAAAATTGAACAGACTTGACCCGAGCGGACAACCCCCTTAGGTATGCGCCGGTTTACCTTGCAGGAGAGTCGCGCCATGGCCCAGAACGCCCCGTCCAAGCCCACCGCATGTCTGGCATTGGCCGACGGTACATTGTTCTACGGTATGGGCTTCGGTGCCACCGGCCAAACCGTGGCTGAACTGTGCTTTAACACCGCCATGACCGGATACCAGGAAATCATGACCGACCCCTCTTATGCGGGACAGATCGTGACCTTCACCTTCCCTCATATCGGCAATGTCGGCGTGAACCCCGAGGATGACGAGACTGGCGATCCGGTTGCCGCCGGAATGGTGGTCAAATGGGACCCGACCGAGCCATCGAACTGGCGCTCGGCCGAAGAACTGAAGGCCTGGCTGGCCCGCCGCGGCCGCATCGCCATCGGTGGCGTGGACACCCGCCGCCTGACCCGCGCCATCCGTCAGCAAGGCGCACCTCATGTCGCGTTGGCGCATGATCCCGACGGTAACTTTGATATCGAGGCATTGGTCGCCGCCGCGCGTGGCTTTGCCGGTCTGGAAGGCATGGATCTGGCCAAAGAGGTCACCTGCGCCCAAAGCTATCGCTGGGACGAAATGCGGTGGGCCTGGCCGGACGGGTATAAACGTCAGGAAGCTCCGGTGCATAAAGTAGTCGCCGTCGACTTTGGCGCAAAGCGCAATATCCTGCGCTGCCTCGCCTCGGCTGGTTGCGACGTCACGGTTTTGCCTGCAACGGCGACAGCTGCCGAGGTGCTGGCCCATAATCCCGATGGCGTGTTCCTGTCGAACGGCCCCGGAGACCCGGCAGCCACTGGTGAATACGCCGTGCCGATGATCAAAGAGGTTCTAGACGCCACCGATCTGCCCGTCTTTGGCATTTGTCTGGGCCACCAGATGCTGGCGCTGGCTTTGGGCGGCCATACCGTCAAGATGAACCACGGCCACCACGGGGCCAACCATCCGGTCAAAGACCTGGATACCGGCAAGGTCGAGATCACCTCGATGAACCATGGCTTCGCTGTGGATGGCCAGTCCCTGCCCGACGGAGTTGTGGAAACCCACCGCTCGTTGTTTGACGGGTCCAACTGCGGCATCCGCATGACCGATCGCCCTGTCTATTCAGTGCAGCACCACCCCGAAGCCTCACCCGGCCCACAGGACAGCTACTATCTGTTCGAACGCTTTGCCGAAGCTATGGCAGACAAGAAAGCACAGGCTTAACCACTCCATCGTTTAGTGTTAACGCGCTGTTAACCTTGATTGAGCCACCCTGACGCGGGTCACCGTGTCAGGGTTTTTTTATGGTTGAACATAGCCTGCAGCAATTCGCGCGCGCCGCGCCGATTTCTTTTGGGGCGCGGAAACCCCTTGGCGCCTGTTTACTCGAACGTGGATGCATCACCCCCGCGCAGCTCGAAAAGGCGCTGCACTTGCAATCCAGACAACAGGCCCCGCTGGGCGAGATCCTTGTCGGAGAGGGCTGGATCAGCCGTCAGGAAGTCATGGATGCTTTGTCCGAGCAGACCAATCTGCAAATTGCCGATCTGAAAAACACGCCCCCCTCCCCGACCTTATGTGACATCAAACCGGTCGAGTTCTGGCTGAAGCATAATGTGATCCCGTGGCAACGCATCGGCCCGATCCTGCTGATCGCGACCGCTGATCCGAACCGCTTTGCCGCGGTACGCGCCGCCCTGTCCCACACCGAACACACGATTGCCCCGGTACTTGCATCGGCCAGTCAGATTGATCACGCGATTGCCAGCTCATTTTCCGAAACTTTGGCAAAAGGCGCGGAAACCCGGGTCGGCAAGGATCAGAGCTGTCGATCGTGGACGCCGACAAAGCGCGCGGGTCCCATCGCTGTCCTTGCGGGACTTCTTTTCTTTTTTACAGCCTTTCCTCTGGTTGGTCTGACTGTTCTTTTGACCACAGCCACGGTTTCGCTGCTTATGTTCATGATTTTGCGCATGGCAGGCTTGGTCTCATATCTTATGAGATACCGCCTAGTGTGCCCAACGCCCGAACCTGTCCCGCTGCGATTACCACGCGTGTCGATGATGGTACCCCTTTACAAAGAACGAGAAATAGCAAGCGCCTTAATTAAGCGGCTACAACGCCTGACCTACCCAAAGGCGTTGTTGGATGTCATTCTGGTGCTGGAGGCCTCAGATGAGGTCACGCGCACCACATTGGGACGAGTGGATCTACCCAGCTGGATCAGAACTGTTGAAGTCCCAGAACTGAACGGACTGACGACAAAGCCCCGCGCGATGAACTACGCGCTGGATTTTTGCCGTGGCGACATTCTGGGTGTGTGGGATGCCGAGGACGCCCCGCAATCGGATCAGATCGAACGGGTGGTCCGGCATTTTGCGCGGGCTGACGAGGACGTCGTCTGCCTACAAGGTGTTCTGGATTATTACAACCCGCGCACAAATTGGCGGTCACGCTGTTTTACAATCGAATACAACAGCTGGTTTCGGATCATCCTGCAAGGCATTGCGAATCTGGGTCTGGTCGTCCCGCTTGGGGGCACAACATTCTTTTTCCGCAGGGACAAGCTGCTGGAGCTTGGCGGCTGGGATGCCCACAATGTAACGGAAGATGCCGATCTGGGCGTGCGCCTCAGCCGCGCGGGCTATCGAACCGAGATGGTTGATACCACCACCTATGAAGAGGCAAACTTTCGCGCCTGGCCGTGGGTCAAGCAGCGCTCGCGCTGGCTAAAGGGGTTCATGGTTACATATCTGGTGCACATGCGTGCGCCGCGGCGTCTGCTGGGCGACATCGGGCTCAAGCGATTTCTTGGCATTCAGGCGTTCTTTCTGGGGACTATCGGTCAGTTTCTACTGGCACCGGTCCTATGGTTGTTCTGGTTGGCGACACTGGGCTTGCCTGGCCCGTTCGATCCGCTTTTGTCTGATTGGGCCTTCTACGCACTCATCAGCCTGTTTCTGGTGGCCGAGATCACCAATCTGATCGTTGGAATGCTGGCCGTAGCAGCGCCTGAAAGACGATTCCTTATGCCGTGGGTTCCAACAATGCCGCTTTATTTTCCGCTAGGCGTGTTAGCCGCCTACAAAGCCCTGTGGGAACTGGCCAGCAACCCGTTCTTCTGGGACAAAACTCAGCATGGGCAGGCCCGCGAAGAAGTACAGCCGCACTGACGGTCACTTTTCGCGCAACACGGCATCCTGTTTCAGCCGGGTCATGAACGCCACCGAGATATGTTCTTTCAGCGCGCGCTCAGCCGCCTCTTCATCCCGTGCGGTGATCGCCTCGACAATGCCCTTATGCTCACTTTGCGCAATCTCGCCACGGCCCTGAACGGCAAGCGAGGTCGTAGCCATCAGAGCCATTGTGCGGTGCACAAGATTCAGCTGCTGCACCAGATACCGGTTGTGCGAAGCCAGATGGATCTGTTCATGAAACCGTCGGTTGGCCCGCGACAGTGCCGTTGGATCATTCACCAACGCATCGTCAGCGGCGACCATGTCCTGCAGCACTTTGATCTCTTCTTCGGTGGCGTGTTTCGCGGCCAGCTTTGCGGCCAATCCTTCCAACTCGCGCCGGACCACATAAAGTTCGGCCATTTGGTTGTGATCCAGCGAGGCCACGATCAGTGATCGTCCGTCACGCTCTAGCAGGGACTGCGTCTCGAGGCGCTGCAACGCTTCGCGGATCGGCGTGCGGGACACGCCAAACCGTTCCGCCAGCTCACTTTCGACCAATCGGTCGCCGGGCTTGTAAACGCCCACATCAATCGCTTCGAGAATAAGGCTATAGGCGTCTTTGTTGGGCTGACGGGATTGCGGCATGGGGTGTTTTTTCTCCTCGTTCGGACATGTCTATCCGTCTCAGGCCCGTGCAATCAAGTGTAGCATTGAAAACCTGTGCATGGCGGCCTAAACCCAACCCATGGTCAAACCTTCTTTTTCGCACGTCACCCAATGGGTGTTCGACCTCGACAACACGCTGTACCCGCCTCATATGCAACTATTCGACCAGATCGAGGTTCTGATGACGGATTACGTGGTGCAGGCCATTGGCGTCGACCGGGCCGAGGCGGATCGTCTGCGCTCGCACTATTGGCGGGAATACGGCACCACGCTGGCCGGCTTGATGGCCGAGCATGACCTGGACCCCGACCCATATCTATACGCCGTGCATCAGGTGGACATGAGCCACATGGACCCCGACGCTGAGTTGGCCGACCACATCAGGTCCCTTCCCGGCCGTCGTATCGTTTACACCAACGGCAGCGCGCCTTATGCCGAACGGGTGCTAAAAGCACGCGGCCTCAGCGGTTTGTTCGATGCGGTTTATGGCGTAGAACACGCGGGCTATCGTCCAAAACCTCAACAGGCCGCGTTCGAGGCGATCTTTGCACAGGATGGCATCGACGCCGCCAAGGCGGCTATGTTTGAAGATGATCCGCGCAATCTGACTGCTCCGCACGCGATGGGAATGCGCACTGTTCACGTCGCGCCCGAGCCGCATAAGGCTGAGCATATCCACCATCATACCGACGATTTGACCGCGTTTCTGGCCCGCCTGCGATAGGCTGTCACACTGCGACGATCTGCACATTCTGCAGGTGCATCATCGACCCTATATGCGCCTCAGCGACGAACAGAATCGGAGACCCCATGAGCGCGATCGAGATGCCCGGACGCCTGCCCATCTGGCAGCGCCTGTTGTTTGCAATCCCCCTGTTTGGCTGGCTAGCCAAGGATGCCGCTCATGCAAAGGGCGAAGAATGGGGTTATACAGCGGCCGCGATTTTCAGCATGTGGGGATGTTCTGCCCTGTTGTTTGGCTTGCCGGGCCTGTACATCCCGGCGGTGATGATGGTGCCGGTGATGTTCCTGATCCTCATCCTGATCTCGCGCGGCTGACACGCGAGACAGGATGTCACTTGGCACCGGCGGAGGAACCGAACTAGGGTCTGCCCAACACTCGGAGGCCAAGGTCATGAAAGACAGCTGTGACATCCTGATTTCCGGCGGAGGAATCGCCGGTCTGACCGCCGCGGCGGCCTTTGGAACCGCCGGGTTCGACGTTATTTGCGTGGACCCGACGCCCCCGATAACCGAGCGCGACGTGGACGGCTCTGATTTGCGAACCACCGCATTTCTTCAGCCCGCACACGGGCTGTTAGAGCAATGTGGGTTGTGGCAACGGCTGGACGCACACGCGGCCCCTTTGCAGATCATGCGGATTGTGGACGCAGGCGGAGATGTTCCTGAACCCCGCGTTGTGCGCGATTTCAACGCCGCTGATATCTCGGATCAACCGTTCGGCTGGAACCTGCCCAACTGGCTGCTGCGGCGCGAGATGGTGGCACGACTGGCCGTACTGCCCAATGTCGATTTCCGTGCCGGTACAGGCACCGTCAGCCTGTTCACCCGCACTGCCGAAGCGCGTGTCGGCCTGAGTGACGGCAGCCGCATTCGTTGCAAGCTGGTGGTCGCTGCTGACGGGCGCAACTCTCCCATGCGCGAGGCGGCTGGGATCAAGGTCCATACAACGCGCTATGGCCAGAAGGCATTGGCCTTTGCGGTCACACATCCGATTCCCCATGACAATGTCTCGACCGAGATCCATCGCTCGGGTGGGCCCTTCACCCTGGTCCCCCTGCCCGATTGGCAGGGGCAACCGTCTTCGGCGATTGTGTGGATGGAGCGCGGACCCCGCGCGGTTGAGTTGCTCAACACCGAGCCCGAAGCGTTTGAGGCGCTGATGACCGAACGGTCCTGTGGGTTGTTCGGACCGTTAAAACTGGCTTCGCGCCGGACCATCTGGCCGATCATCAGCCAGTCCGCAGAACGTCTGGCTGGCGAGCGAGTCGCACTAATGGCCGAAGCTGCCCATGTGGTGCCGCCAATTGGAGCCCAGGGATTGAACATGTCGCTGGGCGATCTGAGCAGTCTGCTGGAACTGGCGCAGGCCCGCCCCGAAGGTTTGGGCGACGCGCAGATGCTCGAGGCCTATCACAAAGCCCGCCATACCGAGATCGAGATGCGGGTCAAAGGAATTGATCTGTTAAACCGCGCCTCGATGATCGAGGCGCGACCGTTAAGGGACGTGAGGGCAATGGGGTTGAATGCGCTCTATTCCCTGCCGGCTGTTCGCAAGACCTTGATGGAAATGGGCCTCGGCGTACGCTAAGGCCCGAACGGTTTCACAGAACCTGATCCAGCACGCGCTTGAGCCGCCCGATGGTGCCGTCAACGTCATACAATTTGTCCAAACCAAACAGACCGAGGCGGAAGGTGCTGAATCCTTCGGGCTCATCACATTGCAGCGGCACACCTGCTGCGATCTGCATGCCCAAAGCCGCAAATTTCTTACCATTCTGAACATCTGGATCTGAGGTATAACTGACCACAACGCCCGGCGCGCCAAATCCGTCCGCCGCAACAGAGATAATACCGTATCCCTTCAAGAGCTCCCGCACTCCATTTCCCAGATTCCATTGAGCATTTCGAAGAGTTTCCCAACCGCTTCGCTCGGTCTCGACCATCGTATCGCGGAACGCCTTCAACGCATCCGTGGGCATGGTCGCGTGATACGCGTGCCCGCCATTTTCATAGGCTTGCATTATCTGCCGCCATTTCTTCAGATCAACGGCAAAGCTGTCAGACGTCGTCTCCTCCAACCGCGCTTCGGCACGCTCAGAAAACATGACAAGGCCCGCGCAGGGCGATGCGCTCCAGCCTTTCTGGGGGGCCGAGATCAGAACGTCCACACCGGTGGCCTTCATGTCGACCCAAGCACAACCCGAGGCGATGCAGTCCAGCACCATTAACGCCCCAACCTCATGCGCCGCCGCGGCCATGGCAGTCACGTAATCGTCGGGCAGAATTACACCGGCCGAGGTCTCTACATGTGGGGCAAAAACAACGTCCGGACGCTGTTCACGGATTGTTGAAACAACCTCGTCAATCGGTGCGGGGGCAAAGGGCGACGGGCTGGAATTGCCGGTTTCACGAGCCTTAAGAACCGTCGCCGACGCCGTCAGATCACCGGATTCGATGATCTGGCTCCAGCGGTAGGAAAACCACCCGTTCCGAACGACAAGTACATTGGCATTGCGTGCAAATTGCCGGGCGACGGCCTCCATCCCATAGGTGCCACCACCAGGGATAATCGCCACACCATCCGCATTATACACATCCTTCAGCAACCCCGAGATGTCCCGCATCACCTGTTGAAACTGCACTGACATGTGGTTCAGAGACCGATCCGTAAACACGACCGAGAACTCTTCGAGCCCAGAGGGATCGACGGTGTCCAATAGCGCTGGCATGGTTTGTCCTTTCAAATTGTCGTCAGCGGCCTCGCGACCCGGGTTAGTTTGCCGAGACCCGTACTGAACCCGAATATCTGGCCTAAGGGAACCAAAAACAAAACACTCAAATGATATTTTGTTGGTCGAATCTGGCAAGAAATGACGCCAATTAGTGTCAGTCGCCCTTTACACTCTGACGTGTTTCTGACCAGATGCACTCACTTTGCAGAAGAAAGGTATTTCGACAGGTGAATGCGCATAAGCGGATCAGTTTTCAAGTTGTACGGGACGAAGTCAAACGGCGGATCGAAAGCCGCATTTGGCCGCAGGGATCGCTTCTGCCAACCGAAACACAGCTTGCCGAGGAATTCAATTGCGCACGCGCGACAGTGAACCGTGCCCTGCGCGAGCTTTCTGATCAGGGCTTTGTCGAGCGCAAACGCAAAAGCGGGACCCGGGTCAAAAAGGAACCCAGCAAGCACGCCAAGCTAGAATTTTCGTTGGCTCGTCAAACGGTTGAAAGCCAAAATGCAACCTATCGGTACTCGCTGGTTGAACGCAACGTGGTCGCAAGCCCCGGTTGGCTGGCTTCACAGATCGGTGTTTCCGCGGACATTCGCGTCCTGCAAGTCATCTGCATGCATTATGCCGACAACCGTCCCTTCCAGTTGGAAGAACGCTGGATCAACATAGATGCGGTACCCGAAATCGAACATGCTGATCTGAGCACCCAGGGCCCCCATGAATGGCTATTGAACGCCTCTCCGTTTACCGAGGCTGAAGTCTCCTTTTGCGCGATCTCCGCGGACGGACGATTGGCGGAATTCATGGGAACTACCCCCGGAACGTCGATGATCCAGCTAGAGCGCACGACCTGGAAGAACGGAAATCCGATGGCATTTGCCCGGATGACACACCATCCCGGATATTGCATCCGCACGCGGTACTGAACGGGCTTATCCGATCGGTCCCGGCAAACGTTCCTCACTTAGCAGGACGTTGGCTTCGACATCTCCTGCGCCGGGCAAGGTCATTATCCGACGGCGCAGGACACGCTCAAAATCCGACAGGTCGCGGGCAACAACCCGCAGGCGATAATCGTACAGACCCAGCACATGCTCAACTGTCTGAACTTCGGGAATTGCACTAACCGCGCGCTCAAAATCCTCCAAACTGATCTGTCCCTTGCGTGCCAGTTTTACGCCTAGGAACACGGTCACGCCGAATCCCAACGCCTCGGCATTCAAGCGCAGCCGGCGACCTTTGATAATGCCCGAGGTTTCCAGCCGTCGAATTCGCCGCCATGTCGCGGGTTGTGACAATCCCAGCTTACGTCCCAACGCCCCCGCGCTTAGCGAAGCATCCTGCGCCAGCGCGCGCAGTATCTTTCGGTCAAGTTCATCCAGATCGATCATACCGGCAGCACCTCTTCGCTTTTGACCCGCGCGATGTGCATCAAGGCCTCAATATCCGCGATATGCGGCAGGGTCAGAATGCGGTCGCGGTAGAGTTGTTGGTAATGTGCCATGTCCCTGGCAATCACCGACAGACGCACATCTACCCGGCCCAGAAAGGTCTGCAATTCGATCACCTCAGGCACCTGCCGGGCGGCCGAAGTGAATTCGTCAAACGCGCGCGATTGGGTCTTGTCCAGCGTGACCCGCAGCGAAACCTCGACCGCGTACCCAAGTGCCGCCCAGTCGATCACGGCCTCTTGCCCTTGGATGATGCCTGCGGCCTGCATCTTTTCGACCCGGCGCCAGCAGACCCCTTGGCTGATACGGCAACGCTCGGCGAGTTCCGCGGCTGACAGACTGGGGTCGGCCTGAAAATGGCGCAGAATTCGACGGTCTATGTCATCAAGCATGATTTTTTCGTATTTTTGGTATCACACGAATTATTCTTCATCTTTTTCGCAAATACTCAAGTGCAACCCTATCGCCAATACAACATCCGGCAGGTAAAACCCTCGGCAATCTAACCAGAAAGGACCGGCGACATGCGCGTCTATTACGATCGCGATTGCGACATCAACCTGATCAAAGACAAAAAAGTAGCAATCCTGGGCTACGGCAGCCAAGGCCACGCCCACGCACTTAACCTGCGCGACTCGGGTGCGAAGAACCTTGTCGTCGCTCTGCGCGAAGGCTCGGCATCCGCCAAAAAAGCTGAAGCCGAAGGCCTGGAAGTCATGGGCATCGCCGAAGCGGCGGCCTGGTGCGACGTCATCATGTTCACCATGCCCGACGAACTGCAGGCCGAGACCTACAAGAAATACGTGCATGACAACATCAAGCCCGGCTCCGCCATTGCCTTTGCCCATGGCCTGAACGTCCACTTTGGCCTGATTGAGCCGAAAGAAGGCATCGACGTCATCATGATGGCCCCCAAAGGCCCCGGCCACACCGTACGCGGCGAATACGTCAAAGGCGGCGGCGTGCCTTGCCTGGTAGCTGTTGACAGCGACGCGACCGGAAAGGCTCTGGAAATCGGCCTGTCCTATTGCTCGGCCATCGGTGGCGGCCGCTCGGGCATCATCGAAACCAACTTCCGCGAAGAGTGCGAAACCGACCTGTTCGGTGAGCAGGCCGTTCTGTGCGGCGGTATCGTCGAACTGATCCGTTGTGGTTTCGAAACTCTGGTTGAGGCAGGTTATGCGCCCGAAATGGCCTATTTCGAATGTCTGCACGAGACCAAGCTGATCGTTGACCTGATCTATGAAGGCGGTATCGCGAACATGGATTATTCGATCTCGAACACTGCCGAGTACGGCCAGTACGTCACCGGCCCGCGCATTCTGCCTTATGAGCAGACCAAGAAAGCGATGAAAGAGACGTTGTCCGACATCCAAACCGGAAAGTTCGTCCGTGACTTCATGCTGGAAAACGCCGTCGGTCAGCCGACCATCAAAGCGGCCCGTCGCCACAATGATGAGCATCAGATCGAACAAGTTGGTAAGAAACTGCGCGACATGATGCCGTGGATCTCTGCTGGCAAGCTGGTCGATCAGGAAAAGAACTGATCCTGCCAAGCGAATGCGAAGGGGCGGCCCATAAGGCCGCCCTTTTTTGTCCTTACCCCAAGCCGAGACGCAGATGGTTCAGCACCCCACATCCCGCGATTGGAGCGGCGTTATCACCCTTGGCCTGATCTGGGGCGGTACGTTCATGGTCGTCACCATGGCGCTGGAAGGGTATGGACCTATCACAGTCGCCACCGCGCGGACGACGCTTGGCGCAGTAATGTTGCTGGGGCTGATGGCCGCTACAAACCGCAAGCTACCCTCGGGGTCGACCGCCTTGTGGGCTTCGGTCATCGTGATCGGTATCTTGTCCTCGGCCCTGCCCTTTGTTCTGCTAAGCTGGGGGCAGCAATACGTACCGTCCGCCTTCGCGGGTCTGTCCATGGCCGCAATCCCTCTGATGGTACTGCCGCTGGCGCATTTCTTTTCGGACGAGCCCCTGAACCTGAGAAAATTGGTGGGCGTGATCCTTGGATTCTGCGGTGCGTTGGTGCTGATCGGCCCCGGCTTGGCGCAACTCGGCCACGGGTCGGAACCTTTGGCGCAACTGGCCTGCATCGGGGCCGCCTTGTGTTATTCTCTGGCGTCGATCTTCACCCGTCAATGTCCGCCCATTGATCCGGTGGTTCTGGCCGCCCTGACCCTGCTGGTCGGCGCAGTAATCCTTTTGCCGATCATGTTCGTGACCGAAGGCGTCCCCACGTGGGAAGGTACCCGCCCAAGCATTGCCATCATCGTTTTGGGGTTGGTCCCTACGGCATTTGCAACACTGCTGCGCGTATCCGTCATTCGCAGCGCAGGATCGGTCTTTATGACGCTGGTGAATTACCAGGTCCCGATTTGGTCCATGGTGTTCGGCGCATGGGTTCTGTCCGAAGCGTTGCCGCTGCGCTTTTTCGTGGCGCTGGCCATGATCCTGACCGGGCTGGCCATCAGCCAGTGGTTCAGCCTGCGAAAGATGTTGACTGGGCGCTAGCCTGTGACGGCCTCGACTTCGGCAACGATGCCGTCGACAACCTGGGTCAGCAGCGCATCATCTTCACATTCCGCCATGACGCGGATCAGAGGTTCCGTACCTGATTTGCGGATCAGCAACCGTCCCTGCCCGTTCAGCCGCGCCTCGGCGTCAGAAATTGCAGCCTGCACACTGGCGGCCTCAAGCGGGGCTTGTCCTTCGCCATAGCGCACGTTCTTCAGCATTTGCGGTACGGTTTCGAACTGCACCGCCAATTCCGATGCTTTTTGACCCGTATGAACCATCTCCGCCAGGAAATGGAGGCCTGCCATAAGGCCGTCGCCTGTGGTCGCATAGTCGCTCATGACGATGTGGCCCGATTGTTCGCCACCCAGGTTGAACCCGCCTTCGCGCATACGTTCAACGACATAGCGATCCCCGACGCCGGTGCGTTCCAGACGCAAGCCATGGCTTTCTAGATGACGTTCCAGGCCAAGGTTCGACATAACCGTTGCAACCAGCGCGCCGCCTTTCAGACGGTCTGCTTCGGCCCAGCTGGTCGCCAAAAGCGCCATCAACTGATCCCCATCCGCGACTTGGCCATTCTCGTCGATCATAACGACGCGATCGGCATCACCGTCCAGACAAATCCCGATATCTGCGCCATGGGCCACCACGGTTTCGGCAGCCAGCTGCGGTTTGGTCGAACCACAGTTGAGGTTGATATTCTTACCATTCGGCGTGATGCCGACCGGGATCACCTCGGCACCCAATTCCCACAAAACCTCGGGCGCCGTGCGGTGAGCGGCCCCATTGGCGCAATCGACTACAACTTTTAGCCCGTCCAAACGCAAGTCACGCGACAGCGAAGATTTGACGCGTTCACCATATCGGAACCGCGCATCATCCACCCGTCTGGCACGGCCGATATTCCGTGCCTGCGCAGGTTTGACACCTTCTTCGATCAGCTTTTCAATCTCGAGCTCCGCCTGATCAGACAGCTTGTATCCGTCAGGACCAAAGAACTTGATTCCGTTGTCCTCGGCCGGGTTATGGCTGGCCGAGATCATCACCCCAAGATCCGCGCGCATCGACCGTGTCATCAGACCAACAGCGGGCGTCGGCACCGGTCCAAGCAGCAACACGTTCATCCCGGTCGAAGTCAATCCGGCCGTCAGGGCGTTTTCCACCATATAGCCGGACAGGCGCGTATCCTTACCGATCACAACACGGTGGACGTCGGATTGATCGCGGCGGAAGTAACGGCCAGCGGCGGCCCCGATGCGCAATGCCATTTCAGCCGTGATTGGATGGGTATTGGCTGTACCCCGCACCCCATCGGTTCCGAACAGCTTGCGCATAATGTCACTCCGTCATTTCTTGCCTGCCTCCGCCTTACCGGACGGCGGCCCAAAGGCGCAAGGCCTGAGCGGTTTCTGCAACATCGTGCACGCGCAGAATTTGAACGCCTTGTGACAATCCAGCCAGCCCGACGGCGATTGATCCCGGCGCGCGGGCGCCCTTGCGCGGCTCTTTGCCAATCTGCCCAATAATACCTTTTCGGGACACACCCAGCAGGATCGGGCAACCTAGACCATGAAACAGGCTGATCCCTTGCAGTAAGGCCAGGTTATGTGCCTCGGTCTTGCCAAACCCTATGCCTGGATCAACGATAATCTGATCCCGGTCCAACCCGAGTTTTTCGAGACGATCCACCTGCCCTTCAAGGAAATCGTAGACATCCAGCAGAACGTCGTCATAGGTCGGATTGTCTTGCATTGTGCCCGGATCGCCCTGCATGTGCATCACACAGACCGGAGCGCCAACTTGTGCGCAAAACGGCGCAAGCTGTGGGTCAAAGGTAAATCCTGTTACATCGTTGATCAGCCCTGCTCCGGCCTTCCACGCTGCTTTGGCGACGGCGGATTTGCGCGTATCGATGGATATCAGCGCATCAGTGCGGGATTTGATCGCTTCGATCAGGGGGCGGGTTCGCGCGATCTCTTCATCTTCGGGCACGAAAGTTGCTCCGGGTCGGGTCGATTCGCCGCCGATATCCAGAATGGTTGCGTCTTGTGACACCATTTGCTCAGCCGCAGATTGGGCCGCGCTGACCGAATTGTGCACGCCGCCATCTGAGAAGCTATCTGGGGTCGCATTCAGAATGCCCATAATGTGCGGACGATCCATGGCAAGGCCGGCGACATCGACACGCGGACGCGTCAGACGGTCCAGCACGTCGCCCGGCACATCCTCCACAGCAATGACCCTTGGGGACTCTTGACGGCTTAACCGTTCGACATTGGTAAACCACAGCGGCTGGCCCGCAATTGAGACAGCCCCCGAAGGACGGTTCAGACCATTCTGAACCAGAGGTCGAAAATAAGCGGTCACAGTTGTGCCTGATCCACCGAGATCGCACGCAACGGGGTTTCAGGAGCGTCGGGCAGCGCGCCGCCGATCACCATCATCTCACTCGCCTCAAAAGTGGCAGCAAACCATGCCGCCAGCGCCACCGCATCCGAAGGTGCCGCCGATTGGCCGTCAACAGCATCCAGCACGATTTTTGAGGGTGCCCAGACGCAAATCTGACCATTTTTCATGGCCCAATCCAGCTCAGTCCGCGTTGAAACGACAACACAGCGGTGATCGCGGGCAGCCAAAACCCAGGCGTTCTGTTCAATCGCCAACAGATCAATTCGGCGTTGGGTCATCGCGTGGCCAGTCTGTGAAACAGGCATATCCGCCGCGCCGACACATAGGATCAACGGGCGTTCACGATTTTCCAGCTGATCGATCCATCCGGTCAGATTGGGCGATGCGATAGCCTCGTTCGACAGAAAGGCCAGTCGGGGATGCGGGCGCTCTTCCTCGACGACGTCGTGATGAGCCTTGTCTTTTCCGCGCACAATCTCGACACCCAAAGCCCCAGGACCGCGATCAAGTTTTTCTATTCTGACGAAGGCTCTTACGGCCTGTGGCTCAAGTAGAATTCGTTCTGCAACTCGGTCCGCCAGAGTTTCCAGTAAGTTGAGCCGTTCCGCCGCAAGCTCATACGCGATCGCCTCAGTCACCCGGTCGTAGGACAGGATGCGATCCACGTCATCGTCGATGGGATCACTCAAGGGGCGAACTTCCACTACTATGTTAAAACAAATACGCTGGGTCGTTCCACGCTCGGCCTGAAACGCGCCGATTTCAACCTCGACGATATGGTCGCGCAGAGAAATTCGATCCAACGGCCCCCGGGCAGCGGTCGCTTCGGACCGCTCGGACGGGTGCGCAAAGGCAAGACGGATTTCAGAGCTCATACAGGCGGACCTTTTCGGGCTTTGTGGACGTGTTTGCCCAAAATAGACGATGCGCGCGCGTATAGCACCGCAACATGCGTCTTTCCAGCCATCGAATGCGGCGTCAGCTGACGCGGAACCAGCTCATCATGCCCGAGGCGGCGTGTCCCAGCATATGACAATGCAGCAGCCAGTCGCCTGGGTTATCTGTGACCAGAGCGATTTGACGGGTCTGGCCCCGGTCCACCAGTACAGTGTCGCGCCAAGGCCCCAAACTGCCATCCGGCAGGATGAGCCGGAAGTGGTGTCCATGCAGGTGCATGGCATGAGGGAAAGCGGTTTCGTTCACAAATTCGATCCGGTGCACCTGACCCAGACGCGCATCCAGAAACGGATCCTTGGGTCGTTCCGCGTATCCGTTCAAAGCCCAGAACCTGCCCAGTTGAGCCAGCTCACGGCCTGTCAGGTCCTGATCGCCAAGCTTGGCCCCTTCCAGCCATCGCATCGCGCCGCCCTGCAGGGACATGCGATGCAGCGGTGCCTGATCATACTGAAATTCAGGCATATTGTTCGCAGGCAATGGTTCAATACCCTGCCTTTGCGATATGGTGGCCTCGGAAACTTGAAAGCGTACCAAGCCATAGCCGCCGTCCCGCTCGATACTGGCGAGACCCGCGACTTCCCCGGACGCGGACGTTACATCCACGACAAGGTCCGCCCGTTGTGCGGGCGCAAGTGGGAAGCTGTTCTCTACAGGCAATGGAACTGCTAGCGGCATCCCATCCAAAGCCACAATCCAACCTGCAAGCCCGTCCAACGCCAAATCAAATATCCGAGCGTTCGATGCGTTGATCAGGCGTAATCGCAATCGTTCCCCCGATCCAACAGGGTATGCCGGATCGAAACCGCCATTGACGGACACCAGATTACCCAGCCGCCCCGCATGGCTAAGATCGTGCCCATTGTCAAAATCGTCCACGATATGCGCTGTTTCCGGGTCCAGCCGCCAATCGTCTAGCATCAGCGTCAGATCCTGATCAATATCCGGCGGGCTAGATTCTTCAACGATCAGGGGTCCATAGAGACCTCGGGCAACCTGTTCGGTAGACCGGTTATGCGAGTGATACCAATAGGTTCCTGCATCTGGCGCAACAAAGTCATAGTCGAAGGATTGGCCCATCTCGACCGCGTCCTGCGTCAACCCGGGCACGCCATCCATTGCGTTGTCGATCCGAATTCCGTGCCAATGCACTGCCGTCGGTTGAGACAGGTTGTTTATCAGCTTGCGACTGACGCGCCCGCCCTGAGGCAATCGGATGTCGACTCCGGGAACGCGGCCGCCATAGGTCCAAACCGGCGTAGCTGGATATCCGTCAGGCGCAATCTGTTGCACCGCTTCTTGCGCGACCAGATCAGAGCTGACCGCATGTGCTACCTTTGGCAGCAGAGCAAGCGCGGTCGAAGTTTGCAGAAACCGTCTGCGGGATAACATCATGGCGGACCTCCTGGCCCGCTACATAAGGCAGAAAACGCCCCGCGCAATCAAGGTTCCAGCGCGGGTGCGTCAATCAGTTGCTCGCGGTCCGATAGTTGTGGCGGTAGAAAATGTGAACGCCGATCCGGGCCGTTTCTTTGTAGACGCGCGACCATGACGGGCGAACCGCTTTGGTGTGGTAGTGGGTCGCCCCTTCGGTCAGCCCGACGCCAACGCCGTCGATTGCCGCGCGGGCAACCTTGGACACACGCTCATAGGCTCTTTTCTCGCGGATAACTTCTTTCTGACCATCGCAGGTGTAGGTGAACTGGCATTGGTACTTCTTACCGGTTCCCTGCTTGATCACCCCGCACAGCGAACTTGGAAAGCGGCTACTTTTGACCCGATTCAGGATCACCTCGGCCACGGCGAACTGACCGCGCACGCTTTCGCCGCGCGCTTCAAAGTAAAGCGCCTCAGCCAGACATTTGAAGTTCTCGTCACCAGTGGCAGTCGGCAGTTGATCCAGCCAATCCTTGGAATAGGACACTTGTTGCAGCACGGGTTCTTTACGTGGCTTAAACAGGCCCAAGTAATCACGGAACTTTTGCCCGGGCAATTCGCTTCGGGTTACAAGTTCGCGTTTGGCAGATTCGGTGGCTTCCCTCTCGGCGACGGAAACACTCGGCAGCACGGTTGCTGCCAATGTGGCAACAGCCAATATGTATCGTAGCATCAGATAACCTCGCACAGGCACAATTAGCGCCGTACCCTCCCCCGGCGGGCGCGATGAGGCTCATACCGAATTCAAACGGCGACGTCCAGTTCTGACGAAAAAGCAAGTGGAAAATCGCCGTTTCGTCAACAATATTTGACGACGGCGCTTTCTGTTACCTACTAATTCTAGAGTGCCGCCCTTCTGTCAACCCCCAAGTCTGGACGAAATCGCCAGTTGAGCGGCAGCCAGCCGAGCGACGGGCACCCGGAAGGGCGAACAGGACACATAGTCAAAGCCCAATTCCCGGCAAATGGCGATTGATTCGGGGTTACCGCCATGTTCGCCACAAACTGACAATGTGACTTCCGGTTGTGCTTGCCTGCCGCGTTCAGCCCCCAGTTTAAGCAATTCGCCAACTCCGTCTGCGTCCAACACATGAAACGGGTCTTCGACAAAGACACCCTGCTGGACATAAGCCGACATGAACCGGCCAGCATCATCACGGGACAGGCCATAGGTCATCTGCGTCAGGTCGTTTGTTCCGAAACTTAAAAACGCGGTTTGCGGCGCGATCTCGGCTGCCCGCAAACAGGCCCGAGGGGTTTCGACCATCACGCCCAGCCGGTATTCAAATTCCTGCCCTCGTTCAGCGGCGACGGCTGCTGCCACAGAATCGATGCGCGCCTTGACCAGCTCGACCTCGCGCTTGGCGGATACCAGCGGGATCATAACCTCGGGCACCACCGGTGCCCCGTCTTTGCTGGCTTCAAGCGTCGCCTCGAAAATCGCACGCGCCTGCATGTCGTATATTTCGGGAACCGTCACGCCCAGACGAACTCCGCGCAGGCCCAGCATCGGATTGTATTCGGTCATGGCGTCGACCCTGCGTTCGACATCTGAGACCGGCAGGTCCAGCGCTTCGGCAAGTTCGCGTTGGCCGGTGCGCGTGGTCGGAAGAAACTCGTGCAACGGTGGATCGAATAGACGGATACAGACAGGCTGGCCTTCCATGATCCGGAATAGCTGCGCGAAATCATCGCGTTGCATCGGCAGCAAGCGTTCCAAGACCGCTTCGCGACCGGATGAGGTCTGCGCAAAGATCATTTCGCGCATCACGATCAGGCGGCCGGGGTCAAAGAACATGTGCTCGGTCCGGCACAACCCGATCCCTTGTGCCATGAAGTTCCGCGCGGTTTGCGCGTCTGCAGGTGTGTCCGCATTGGCGCGGATGGCAATATCCCGCTCTGCGTCCGCCCAGCCCATCAGGGTCTGGAAACAGTCATCCAGCGCAGCCTCCAGCATGGTCGGTTGCCCAGCCAACACCTGACCCGAGCTACCGTCGATGGTCAATGTGTCGCCTGTATTGAATACCCGCCCGTCGGGAGCCATCAGCTGTTTTTTCTTTGTCTGAAACCGCATCTCGGACGCGCCGACGATGCACGGCAGGCCCAAACCCCGGCCAATCACGGCCGCGTGGCTGGTCATGCCGCCCTTTTCCGTCAGGACCGCCACGGCGGCATGCATGCCCCGTACATCTTCCGGAGAGGTCTCGCGCCGAACCAGAATGCACGGTTCCCCACGCGCAGCGCTTGCCTGCGCCTCGGCCGAGGTGAACACGATCTTGCCGGTCGCAGCACCCGGACTGGCGGCAATTCCGGTGGTCAGGATGTCCCGTTCCGCATCAGGGTGAACCTGTCGGTGCAACAGCTCGTTCAGGGAATGCGGATCCACCCGCATCACCGCCTCTTGCGGCGGGATGATCCCGTCTTCCGCAAGCCGCACGGCGATGCGCATCGCGGCCCGGGCACTGCGTTGCACCCGTACACCGTCCAAAATGTGAACGTGGCCGTTTTCGATCACGAACTCGACCTGCATTTCCTCGCGCAGCTTGACCCGCATCAGCGCTGCATGCGTCTTGAGGTCCGCAAAAGCCTCGGGCGCGACATCTTCCAAAGACACTCCGCGCGGGTCCTTTTCGAGGTACAGCGCCGCGACGCCTTCCCCTAGCGCATCCCGTCCCTGACTTTGGCTCAGATACCGACCGGTGATCTGAGGCAATCCAGTGGTCGGATCAATCAGTTGCAGCACACCCGATCCGCACTCGCCCTGCCCGACGCCGGGGATCATCTCTTGGATCACCAAACCCAGACCCGCGTCCGCCGGCGCACCCTTGGCCTGACGCAACAATCGGGCCGAGGTGCCCTCCCATGCCCGGGCCATCGAACGCAGCACGGCAATCAGCTGCTCTCCGCGATCCTGTGGAAAGGCTTCGTCCGTCTCGTCCTCGTAAGCCCGCAGAGATTCCTGCAGACCTTCACGGCCATCTGCATCGATCTCGTCAAACACATCGGGGTCCAGCCGCGCAACATGAACGGCATAGCTTTGGACAAAGCGCAGATACAGCGCTGCGGCGGCCTCGACCCCCATCGAATCCGACAGGTCGACATAGCGCGCGTCATTCATGCCGATGTTCAGGATGGCACCCGGGCCGCCCCAATCGGGATCTTCGGAACTGGGCCGGACACACAGCAGCGCAGTCTGATCAAACTGCTCAAGAACAGCAGCTAAATCCGGCACCTGTCCGTCTGATATCTGATGCACCGCATCAAACGACAACGCGACCGTTCGTGGAACCGGCAGTTCCAGACGAACCAGACGTTGCAAACATTTCGCGCGCCCGCCATGCGTGTTGGCGGCAACGGGCGCTTCGGACGTGATAAGCGTAGTATGCGGATTATTCTGCACTGCGGCACCTTTTGGTTTCACCGCAGCATAAGCCCCTGCACCAATGGCGCAAGGGCGTTCTGGATCAGCCGTCGATGCGGCTCAGATCGGCAACACTGGAACAGACCTGACGGATCTGGCTTAGCAGGTTCAGACGGTTACGGCGCAGGATGTCGTTGTCGGTATTGACCTGAACATCCTCAAAGAACGCATCCACCGGGCCGCGCAGATCGGCCATGGCCGACATGGCGGCGGGGAAATCCTCGGCCTTCAGCGCCGGGTCTATCTTGGCCTGTGCAGCTTCCAACGCGCCGAACAGAGCTTTTTCACTGTCGGTCTCTGCAAACTTGATATCCGCACCATAGGAGTACTCGACCCCGTCCTTCTCCTCGGCCTGGGTCAGAATATTGTTGGCGCGCTTGAACCCCTGCACGAGGTTCTCGCCATCCTCTGTCGCGATCACGGCATTCAGCGCGCGGGCGCGTTTGACCAGCAGGTTGAGGTCGTCATTTCCCTCCATCGCGATACATGCGTCGATGATGTCGTGGCGGATGCCCTCGTCCCGGAGGAAGGTTTTGAGGCGGTCATGGAAGAAGGAGAGGAGATCGTCGGACGCGTCCGGGACTTTCTTCTCCAACCCCAGAAATTCAGCGGTCGGCTTGTCGCCGAGATTGTCTTTGACCGCTTTGAAGGCTGCACCGAAGACGCCGTGATCCGCGATTTCTTCCAGCAGGTCCTCGACATCTGATTTCGGCAACGCGTCATTGATGGCACCCTCTGCCCGAACCAACTGGCTATCAAAGAACCGATCCAATCTTAGACGCAAATCGTTTTCGAGTATCAATCGCGTCACGCCCAACGCCGCGCGGCGTAGGGCAAACGGGTCTTTCGATCCCGTGGGCTTTTCCTCAATCGCCCAGAACCCGGTCAGCGTGTCCAACTTGTCGGCCAGCGCCACAGTTACTGACAACGGCGCGGTGGGCACATCATCCGACGGCCCCAACGGCGAGTAATGTTCCTGCGCCACGGCGGCCACGGCGGCGTCCTCGCCGGCGGCTTCGACGTAATAACGACCCATAAGCCCTTGAAGTTCCGGGAATTCATAGACCATCTCGGAGCTCAAATCGGCCTTGGCCAGACGAGCGGCTTTCTCGGCCTGATCGGCATCCGCGCCCGTCACCGGGGCCAATTCGCGGGCAAGCGCCGCGATGCGGTCGATCCGCTCGACTTGAGTTCCCAGCTTGTTGTGGAAGGTCACATTCTCCAGCGCGCGGGTCCATTGGGCGATGTCCGATTTGGCAACGCGCAGATCGTTCTCCCAAAAGAACTTGGCATCCGCCAGACGAGCCGACAGCACCTTTTGGTTCCCTGCCAGAATGGTCGTGCCATTATCAGTGGTTTCACGGTTCGCAACAGTGATGAAGCGTTCAATCCGGCCCGTCTTGGGGTTTTTCACGGAAAAGAACTTCTGATGCTCTTTCATCGAGGTCTGCAGAACCTCGGGAGGCAGTTCCAGAAACTCATCATCGATCTGCCCCATCAGGACAACTGGCCATTCGACCAGACCTGCGACCTCTGCCAGCAGGCCCTTGTCGTCAACGACCTCAAGCCCCGCCGCAAAGGCAAGGTTCTGGGCGTCGTTCCAGATGTGCTCTGCGCGTTCCGCAGGCGACAGCACCACAAACGCGCGCTTCAGTTTTGCGGCGTAATCCTCAAAGGACGAGACCGCAAAGCGACCCGGCGCCATGAAACGGTGACCTTCGGTGGTGTCGCCGGACTTGATGCCGTCGATCTCCATTGGCACAACCTGCGCGCCGGTCTCGTCGGTCAGAATGCACAGGATCGAGTGCAGCGGGCGCACCCAGCGCAGACCGCCACTGCCCCAGCGCATCGATTTCGGCCAGGGGAAATTGCGGATTGTCGCCTCAAGCACTTCGGCCACGATCTCGGCCGCAGGACGGCCGGGCTTTTCGATGGTGGCGAAATAGACCGAGCCTTTTGGAGTTTCACGCTCTTCCAACTGATCGCGTGTCAGGCCTGCGCCCCGCAGGAAACCTTCGATGGCTTTGTCCGGCGCGCCAACTTTCGGACCCTTGCGTTCTTCGCGGATCATCGGGCTTTCCGCCAGCAACCCTTCAATCGCCAGTGTCAGACGGCGCGGCGTCGTCAGAGAGGCAGCAGAGGCATAGGTCAAACCGGCCTCGACCAAACCATCGGTGATCCGCTTTTTCAGGTCATCGCCGGCACGGGTTTGCATGCGCGCGGGGATTTCCTCGGAAAACAATTCGATCAGCAGGTCGGGCATTTTCTGTCCTTAGAAATTGACGATCGTCTGAATGACGATGGCATTAGCGATATCCACAAAGAATGCGGATACAAGGGGCAGCACGATAAAGGCAATAGGCGAAGGACCATATCGCTTGGTAACGGCGGTCATATTTGCGATTGCGGTCGGGGTCGCGCCCAGGGCGAAGCCCCCGAAACCGGCGGCCAGTACAGCGGCGCGATAGTTTGAGCCCATGACGGGAAATAGAACCCAAATCACGAAGGCGATGGCAAACAGTGTCTGGGCGGACATGATGACCACGATTGCCAGACCCAGTTCCGCGATGGTCCACAACTGCAGGCTCATCAACGACATCGCCAAAAACGCACCCAGCGAGAATTCCGAGATCAGCGCCAGTGAGGGTGTACGTTCAATCGGTGGACGGTTGGGGAAAAACGTTGCACGCAGATTTGCGATAACGATGCCCATGATCAGACAGGGCACAAACAGGGGCAGCTTCAGACCAGCGGCGGTGATCACCTCTCCCAAGAAATACCCCGCGATAATCGCCAGATTGAGAAACAACAAGACCCGCATGATTGTGACATGGTCGATCTTTACCGCCGTTTCGTCGGGATCCATCGGCAGGCCAACAGTGTGGTCCTCATCCGGGCGCGCGGGGCTGAGGTTGCGACCCTCAACCAAAAGCCTTGCGATCGGTCCGCCAATCAAAGCGGCCAGAACCAGCCCGAGAGTAGCAACGGCAACCCCCAACTCGGTCGCGCCGTCCAGACCGGTGGCTTCGGCCACCTCGGGTGCCCAGGCGATTGCGGTTCCGTGGCCGCCGATCAGGGATGCCGAACCGAACAGAACACCGGCCTGCGCCGGATAGCCGAACATAGACGCCCCAATTGCCCCGATCCCGTTTTGTGCAACAATCGTCGCCAAGGTCAAGATCAGTAGTAAAAACAGAGGCTTGCCGCCTGAAACTAGGTCAGAGAGCCGCGCATTCAATCCGATGCCCGCAAAGAACACCACCAACAGAAAATCCCGTGTGGCAAGATCAAAGGACAGCTCAAGATCGAAGGCCAGATACAACAACAGCACAACCAGTGAGGCCAGCAAGCCACCCGTGACAGGTTCGGGAATGTTAAACTGCCGTAATCCGGCTACGCGCGCATTGATTTCGACCCCCAAAAGATACACCGCAAACCCCAATGTAGCGGTCAGGAAATCAGGTATCTGCAGGGTCTCGGCGGTCATCATATCCTCAATTCTGTGGCCGGTCCGGGCATTCTTCGCCAATCACGGTGCCGTCATAGGCCTTTTCGCCGCAATTGTTCAGGGCGTGCCAGACATAGCCTTTGCCGCCATTTGTAACGGCAACAATTCGGTCAACGCCAAAGTGGATGTTTTTTGCACCCAGAAAGGCCTTGGCCTCGCCTGATTTCAGAGCATCCGCAACCGCTACGGCATCAAAACAATCGAACCATCCGGGCGCGGTCAACGGCTCTGCATTCTCGACCGCGACATAGTTTTCCTCAATCTGCGCAAGCGTCATATCCGTTTCGAAACAGGCACGGTAGCGGATGGGTGAGCTGTCCGCGTCAATCGCCTGAAACGCGCTGTAGGACATAGGCGTGGGCGCCTCGGCCCCTTCCGTCATCAACATGACGTCCTTTCCGGGCTTGGATTCCACGTCATAGTAAAATCCGTAGATCTGCAGGTAATACATCCCAAAACCGGCTACTGCCGCCGAGATCAGCACTATGATCGCAAGCACTTTTCCTGTCATTGTCTTTTCCTTTTGCTCACGATGCCTCTTTCACGATCGGTAAAAATAGGACAGGTTCCAATTGATTACAGGCCGGAAAGAGACTTTTGAAATGGACAGCACCCTTGCCGTAGGATTCTTCGGAGCGCTTTTTGCGATCATGAATCCAATCACGAACCTGCCAGTATTCCTTAGCGTCACCGACGGCCTTGCCCCGGCTGAGCAACGCAAAGTGGCGACAAAGACGGCGCTCTACTGCCTGATCCTCGGCGCATCGTTTGCGGCTGTAGGAAGTCAAACGCTCAGCCTGTTCGGCATCAGCGTCGATGACCTGCGTGTCGCGGGTGGTCTGGTCGTTCTGATGATTGGCCTGAACATGCTGAACGGAAAGCCCAGCACGTCGCATCACGGAACCGAGGGTGAAAGGCAATCCTATCCTGAACCGGACACGGTTGCCTTTTATCCGCTGGCATTTCCGATCCTTGTCGGGCCGGGCACAATTACCACGTTGATCCTGTATGCGAGCCACATCCACAAACCGGTAGATGCCATTGTTTACGCTGGCGTTTTCCTGGCCGTTCTGCTGTTGCTGTTCGTGACATTCTGGAACGCCGCAGCCATTGCCAAACGTCTGTCTGACAATGCTCGTGTTATCATGAGCCGGTTCATGGGCATGATCCTGTCGGCCATCGCAATCAGCATGATCGCTGCTGGCCTTAAGGTCTTGCTGCCCGGACTGGCCTGAGCGGCGCATTAGGCCTGGAACCCGGCGGCCTCGGTCAGCAGGAATGCGTCTGCGCATTGCTTCGCCAAAGCCCGCACGCGGCCGATATAGGCCTGCCGCTCGGTTACCGAGATCACGCCCCGCGCGTCCAGCAGGTTGAACACGTGACTGGCCTTGATGCACTGATCATATGCCGGGTGCGCCATGATGATGCGCTTGCCAGTTTTTGGGTCGTCATGCTCTTGTGCCAGAATGGCGGCGCACTCAGCTTCGGCCTCCTCGAAGTGGCGCAACAACACTTCGGTGTTGGCCACGTCAAAGTTCCAGCGGGCGTATTCTTCTTCGGTCTGCTTGAAGATGTCGCCATAGGAAAGCGGGCTTGGTGACTGCGGATCGTTGAATGGCATGTCCATCACGTGGTCGATGCCCAATACATACATCGCCAGACGCTCCAGACCATAGGTCAGCTCGCCCGAGACCGGTGCGCAATCATGGCCACCGACCTGCTGGAAATACGTGAACTGGCTGACTTCCATGCCGTCGCACCAGACTTCCCAACCCAAACCCCAGGCACCCAGAGTGGGGCTTTCCCAGTCGTCTTCGACAAACCGGATGTCATGCAGGTTCATGTCGATGCCGATGGCTTCGAGGCTGCCGAGATACAGGTCCTGCAAATCCGGCGGGCTGGGTTTGATCAGCACCTGATACTGATAATAGTGCTGCAACCGGTTGGGGTTCTCGCCGTAGCGTCCGTCCGTCGGACGGCGCGAAGGCTGCACATAAGCTGCGGCCCAGGTTTTCGACCCCAACGCGCGCAAGGTGGTCGCCGGGTGGAACGTGCCTGCACCAACCTCCATGTCATAGGGCTGCAGAATAGCGCAGCCTTTCGAGGCCCAATAGGTCTGAAGCCGCAAGATAATCTCTTGAAAAGAACGTGGTGCGCTGGACTGGTCGGTCATGACATTCCCTTTGGACGCCACTGCGCCCGGTTCCGTTGGGTTTTGCCCTTCCTATGCAAGGGGCCGTTGGGCGTCAACGGGCGGCAAAGCCTATGCTGTCACTGCGCAGCCACACTGTAAATTCCCCGTATTCCGGGCATGGCTTTCGGTACGTGAGTTCGCGTAGGGTCCGGCAAAGATAAAACACTGCGGACACGGGCAGACAATGACTCGCATATTTACGGCAATTTTGTTTCTTTTTCTCATCGGCGCGCGCGCTGTTTTTGCACAGCAGGACGCAGGCGTCTGGGTGCAGGTCGAAGCGCAGCCCTCGCTGCGCGAAGCGCAGGAACGCGCGCGGGCCTATGCCAGCACCCTACCGGACGTAAACGGGTTTCGCTTGAACTCTGGTTGGTATGCCATTGTTATCGGGCCCTATTTGCGTAGCGACGCGGAACAGGTTCTAAGCGTTTACCGCGCCGAGGGGCAAATCCCTGCGGACAGCTACATCGCTTTTTCCAGCGCATTGGGACAGCAATTCTGGCCGGTTGGAGAGAACATTCTGGACCGGGGCGTCGTGACGCCACCAGTTGAATCCCAGCCTGAACAGCCTGCTGTTGGCGTAACCCCGCAGGCCTCGGACGAGACACGCTCACAAGCGCTGCAAAGCGAACGTCTTCTAAGCACTCAGGAACGCATGAATTTGCAAACCGCTTTGCAGGCCGCGGGTTTTTACAATTCAACGATCGATGGCGCATTTGGCCAAGGCACGCGCCGCTCCATGGGCGACTGGCAGCGGTTCAATGGCTTTGAGGCTACCGGCGTTCTGACGACCGCACAGCGCAAGGCGTTGATTGACGACTTTAACGCCCCCCTTCTGAGCGTTGGAATGGAGCGTTATTCCGACCCGCAGGCCGGTATCGATGTGGATCTGCCGATGGGTGTCATCGCATTCGACCGTTATGAGGTCCCGTTTGTTCACTTCAAAAGCACAACCGATCTGAACGCCAAGGCCCTGTTGATCAGTCAGAAGGGCGACAAGGCCACGCTGCGCGCCCTTTATGAAGTGCTGCAATCGCTGGAAATCGTTCCACTCGACGGCCCACGACAACTGCGCGGCGACAGCTTTACGCTGGAAGGGCGTGGTAATGGGATCGTGACCTATAGCGAAGCACGGTTGGACGATGGCCAGATCAAAGGCTTTACACTGGTTTGGCCAGAGGATGACGATGCCCGGCGCGCCAGAGTGCTGGCCGCAATGAAGACCGGCTTTACTGCAACTGGCGCAGTACTGGACGCAGCAGCAGGTGCCAATGCCGAGCAGCGGATTGATCTGGTGTCCGGGCTGCAGGTGCGCACACCGCGTCTGTCCCGTTCCGGTTTCTTCGCTGATGCAAGCGGCACGGTTCTGACCGTTTTTGAGGCCGCTGACAGCTGCACACGCATTACGTTGGATGACGATCAAGAGCTTCAGCTCGCCTCGTCTGATGCCGATCTGGGTGTGGCGGTTCTGCGCCCCAACCGCAATCTGGTTCCGGTCAACGTGGCAGAGTTCAGTGCCGATGCACCGCGCATTCAATCTGAGATCGCGGTGTCGGGTTTCTCGTATGAGGGCGCTTTGGGCGCACCGACGCTTACCTTTGGCCAAATCGCTGATGTGCGCGGCCTGAACGGAGAAGACGGCGTGAAACGCCTGGCGTTGGCAGCCCAGCCCGGCGATGCGGGCGGGCCAGTGTTTGACGGCAATGGCCAGGTTGTTGGCATGCTGCTGCCGACCCCGACCGAAGGACGCACCCTGCCCGCGTCCGTCAGCCTCGCTGCAACGGCCAACAGCCTGAGTGAGGTTCTAGCCAAGGCGGGTGTATCCGGTCAATCGGGTCAGCCGACGGCACAAATCTCGCCCAATGAACTCAGCCGCCGGGCGACCGGAATGACCGTATTGGTTCATTGCTGGGATTGATCTCTGCGCCAAATCGCACAAAGCGCCGCTCGTCCGAGCGGCGCTTTTTTGTTGGCTAAAGGATATCCGGCGTGACACGGATCAGTGTCGGGACCGGGGCCGTAAAGGCGGCTCGGACCGCCTCCTGCATCTCGGGTAAGCTGGAGGGCGCAGACGACAACGCGCCGAAGGCCTCGGCCAGTTTGCAGAAATCCGGGTTGCGCGCGACAACCGCATTCGGTGCGATCTGACCTCTGACCATGCTGTCCTCGATCTCTTTGAGTTTTCCATTGTCCCAAAGGATGATCGGCAGAGACAGGCCCAATTCGACCGCTGCCCCAAGCTCTTGCATCGTATAGTGAAAACCGTAATCGCCAGCGATCACCGCTGTAGGCTTACCTCGACGCGCCACGGCGCCGCCAATTCCGGCCGGCAGCGCATAGCCAAGTGTACCGAACCCGGTCGGATGGTGCCAGTGATAGGGATAGACCATATCCCAAACTTCTTTGGCGACATAAGCGAACTGGGTCATGTCAGAATAGATCATGGTGTCGCCGGGCATCGCCGCGCGAAGGGCATCCAGCACCGGGACGATGCCCGGTCGTTCCGCATCCACTTCGGCCCGCCAACGTCGGCGGGCGTCGGCTACTTCTTCCGCTGTCCAGCCCGTTGCAGGTTTGACATGATCAATGGCTGCCCAAAGCGCATGGGCAAAGCTTTCCCCGTCAGCTTGCAGCTTGACCGCTGCGCGATGCTGATCCGACAGCACCTTCGGGTCCAGATCTATACGCACCAGATTGGCCGTGTGGCCCAATGTGCTTCGCCACAAGTCGACCTCGCCCAATTCCGCGCCCACGACGACCACAAGATCGGCCGAGGCGATAACATCAGCGCTGCCCGGTCGTGGCAACATGGCTCCATAGTCCAAGGCATAGCCCAACCCCGCCATTCCGCGCCCGGCATACGTGGTGAAACAGGCCGCGCCCAACTGCGTCAGGATTTGCCGCCACAGATTCGACCGCGCGCCCCCACCCAGAATAAACAACGGGCGCCGTGCGATGTTCAGCATGGACATTACCGGAGCCAAATCCGGCGGCAAAACTTTTGAGCGCAAACCAGGTTGGTGGGGAAACGGTGCAGGATCAGCATCGGCCTCAAGCTGTGCAATCGGCACTTGGATGTGTTTTGGGCGTGGGCGGTTGAGTTCGAACTCCTCAAAAGCACGCTCGACCAGATTGTAGGCTGCCTGCGCCGTATTGGCCTGATGCGACCAGTCCGTCACGGTTTCAGCCGCAGCACGCTGGTCTTTCATCTGGTGCAATTGCCCGTGCACCCCTTGCGTTTCATCAAGGCACGAGGACATCACCAGCATCGGGACCGAGTCCGTATAGGCCTGCCCCATCGGTGTCATGATATTGCACAACCCCGGTCCGGTGATGACATATGCAACACCCGGCTTGCCGGTCGCACGGGCATAGCCGTCGGCCATGAACCCTGCCCCCTGCTCGTGCCGGGCCAGCACATGGGTGATTCCGGCCTCTTCGATCCCGCGATACATTTCCTGATTGTGCACGCCGGGAATACCAAAGATCACATCCACTCCGCGATCCCGCAGCATATGCGAAATCTGCGCACCAAGGGGTCTTTTCATCAATTCCTCCAGAACTGGACAGTGAAGAGTGCATAAACGGCCAAAAGCTCAAGCCGCCCTACCAGCATTCCGATTGAAAGCAGCCATTTCGCGGTGTCGCTGAGCCCTGCAAAGTTGCCAGCCGGTCCGATTTGATCCCCCAGCCCCGGCCCTACATTGGCCAGCGCTGTGGCTGCACCGGAGACGGCAGTTATGAAATCCAATCCCGTCAGTGCCAGCGCCCAGGCCAGCACGCCCAACGAGAGCACGAAAAACATAAAGAAGCTCATAACCGAGGTCAGTACGTCTGGACCAATCGACCGGCCATCATATTGCGGCTTGAAAACACCATGAGGTGAGCGGATGCGGCGGATCTGGGTTTTGATCGAAGCAAACAGCAGTTGATACCGGAAGATCTTGATAGAACAGGCGGTTGAACCCGCGCAGCCGCCAATCAGACCGATCAGAAAGAACATCATGATCGGGAAACTGCCCCAGCCCATGTAATCGACGCTGGCATACCCGGTACCCGAAATGATCGAGGTGATATTGAACAGGGATTCCCGAACAGCCTGTTCCCAATGATGCGGGAAAACGGAGGTCAGAAAGACCGCCATAATGACCACCAGCACCAGAATGGTCGCCAGAAAGGTCCGTATCTGGCTGTCGCGGAAAATGGACCTCGCATTGCCATTGGCGAATTGGACGTAGCGCACGAAAGGCAGTGCAGCGAGGATCATGAAGACAGCGGCCGCATATTCTGCCGGGCCGGAAAACGTGCCAAAGGACGCGTCATAATTTGAAAACCCGCCCGTTGAGATCGTCGTCAGGGCGTGCACCACGGCATCAAAAAAGCCCATCCCCAGACCTGCATAGACCAGCGCGCAAACAATCGTCAGAAAGACGTAGATCAGGGAAATCTGGCCCGCGATCTCTTGCGCACGCGGCAGAATTTTCCCCATGGTTTCAAATCCTTCCGAGCGGAAGATTTGCATCCCCCCGACGCGAAGCTCGGGCAAGAAAACCATGGCCACGACGATGATGCCGATGCCGCCCAACCATTGCAGAAGCCCACGCCAAAGCAGCAACCCCTGTGGCAGGTTATCGAGGCCGGAAATCACTGTCGAGCCTGTCGTCGTCAGGCCCGACATCGCCTCGAAATACGCGTCGACAAAGCGCAGTTCGGTCTCGCCCAAAAGAAACGGAATGGCGCCAAAAAATGGCAGTGCGACCCAGACCCCTGTGGTCAGTAAAAAGGTCTGACGGATCGTTAGACCTTCGCCTACTCCGTTCGAGCAACTCATCGCCAGAACGACGCCGGTCAGAATCGTGATGACGCCGCTTTCGAGAAAAACGTGCCACTCGCCTCGGCCTTCGATGAAGTCCGCAAGCATAGGCAGCAGCATGGTCGCCCCAAGAATGGCGACCAATAGGCCAATCACATATCCAACCGGGCGCATATCCGTCATGAGGCGCAGCGTTGGCGCGCCTGCACGACTGTGTCAAGCCAGTGTCGGGTTTTACCCGTCCGTTTTGCGGGCCGTTGTTGGCATCGCGGGCGGATTAGACGGGGCGCGCGGGCGACGCGCCGGAGTTGCCTGTACCCCTTCGGGCTTTGCGGCAACGGCTTTTGCAGGCGCAGGCTGCGCCGCGACCGGCTTGGCGGGTGCAGGTTTCGCCGCGACCGGCTTGGGTGCGGCTGGTTTGGCCGGGGTCTTTGGCGCAGTGGTGTTCGCTGCCACAGGTTTCGGCTTGGCAACCGCTGCCGGTTTTGGCGCAGGTGTTTTTCTAGCAACGGCAGGCTTTGGTTTGGCTGCCGCTGCGGGTTTGGCCGATGGCTGCCCTTTGGCGACCGCAGGCTTGGCGGCAGGCTTTTCTGCAACTTCGGTCGATTTGGCCGCCACCGGGGTGGGTTTGGTCACTTCAGCCACCGTTTTGGACGCGGTCGGCTTTGGTGATTCGACCTTGGGCCTTGCAGCAGCTTTCTTGCGGGCCACAGGCTTGGGTTTGGCCACCACCGCAGGTATTGCCTTGGCGACCGGTTTGGCCTTGGGCGCGGGTTTTGCCGAGGGTGCAGCCGGGGCCGGAGCAGCAGCCGACGCGTGCAAGGCACTAACCGACACAAACGGCAGCTCCATCGCCGAACGAGTCAAAATCTGCATAATTTTCATTTGGTTGCTAACCGCATAGCCGGCCATTCTGATGGCCGCAGCCTGAAATTCCAGCGGTTGGGAAATTGGATTCATACTTTAGTTCTCCTCTGAAAGCGATGCAGCCTGCAAAAGAGTGAATTGAGCTGCCCGTCCCGATTTTCGGGCGGATCAAGAAGTCACGAAGTCCTGAGCGTCGCACGTCTCAGCTTCCCTTCAGAGTGGCAGACGCACGAACAGAAATTCGCCTGCCACGGCTGCATTCCACACCAGTGTTACTTGAAGGATCGTGCAAATGCAGCACGAATTGCCGCGCTGCGGCGGAAAACCGCTCTTAGTCTAAAAATGATACTTTATTGATCCACCCTGCCCCGTCACCCGACGTGGAACAGGGTGGTGAACAGCCGCGGGTCCAGGCTGGGTGACACAAAGGTCGGACCTTCGGTCAGAACCGACACCGCATCGTGGCTGTGCAGGCTTTCCTGGTGGCTTGCGACCACGCGGAAATCGCCGATATGGTGATCGGCCAGCAATTCGGCACAGAACAAACGGGCAGCGTCTTCGACAAAGATCGGATTGGCCGCATTAAGCTCGGCAAAGGCCTGTTCATCCTCGCGTTTGACCATCACCTGCGTTTCTGTCGGAACGGCACGGCGGCACAAGGCAATCAGATCCTCGAACCACAGGCAATCCGTGTCGCAGTCGACCACAACAGATATCCGCGCCACTGAACGTTGCGAATGCGGTGTGGCCAGCTGTCCACGTGTTGCGCGTGCGTGCTCGCTGAGTTCCAGCGAACAGGGACATGTTGAGGAATAGACATAGTCCAGATGCATGATCTTCTGGCGCACTCCGCCCTGTTCAACCAGCTCAAGTGCGATGTCGTAATACTGGTACCCTTCCAAACCGGACCGCAGGCTTTGCACACGGTCGGGATAGGAAAACCGCATCTGGATACGGGCGTCAAAGCTGTCCAGATCGGTCATATAGTCATCCAGCGCGGCCTCCATGACTTCAAAGCTGAACGTACGCTCGGCGTGTTTGTAAAACGAGCGCATGATCCGGGACATGTTGATGCCCTTCTTTTCGGCATCCAGACTGACAGTCCCGGTCACCGAGGTCTCTAGCGTCAGATCATCGCCGCGCTTGCGATGAAACCGGATCGGCAGGCGGAAATTCGAGATACCAACATGCTGGATTTGCTGTTTTGCACCCCGGATCAGACTGGACGGGCCATTCTGCAGATCCGGCAAGGTCGCGCGATACGCACTGTCGACCGCGAACCCCTCGGGGTATTCGCGCGACAGGGACGGATAGTTTATGGGCACCAGACCAGGCACCAGACGCGCAATTGCCGGGTCGAGCTGGCTGATCTCGGTCTCGGTTGCTGACTCGGCCCATTTGCGCAGTGTCTTCAGAGCGGCTGCGGCTTCGTCATTGTCGGGCATATCCTCAATGTCGCGGGGGTGCACGTTCATCGATCGGGTTCCTCGGTTGGTCGCCGGACCATATTCGTGTTCGGCTTGCGTTCCAGTGTAGCTTTATACGCTGAAAAACACAGCCCGGATCGAAATTCGGCGAAAATCGCATGACTTACGTCATTTTCACCTAGTTTCGACCCGGTTGTCAGTAAACCGCAGCCGTCAGTTAACGTTGCGACACATCCAGCGCGTGTTTGATGTCTGCAAGCAGATCGCCCGCGTCCTCCAACCCGACGGAAAAGCGGATCAGGCCGGGCGTGATGCCCAATTCATCCTTCTGATCGTCGCTCAGACGCTGGTGCGTGGTCGTTGCGGGGTGTGTCGCGATTGATTTGGCATCGCCCAGATTGTTCGAAATGACAGGGATCGTCAGCGCGTTCAGGAATGCAAACGCTGCGTCCTTGCCGCCCTTGATGTCCAGTGACAGAACTGTTCCGCCTTTGCCACCCAATTGAGCTTGGACCAATGCGTTTTGCGCATGGGTTTTCAGACCCGGATAAAGCGTCCGTTCCAGCGCCGGATGCCCCTCAAGCGCTTCGGCAATGGTCTGTGCCGTCTCGGCCTGAGCGTTAACGCGCAGCGCCATCGTTTCCAGACCCTTCAGCATGACCCAGGCGTTAAACGGGCTCAGCGCTCCACCGGTGTGCTTCAGATAGGGCTCGACCGTTCCCCGGATGAAATCCTTGGTGCCAATGATGACGCCGCCCAAAGCACGCCCCTGCCCGTCGATATGTTTGGTCGCGGAATAGACCACGACATCCGCCCCCTGTTCGATTGCGCGCGAGAAGACAGGCGTGGAAAAGACGTTATCCACGATGACAAGCGCGCCAACCACATGGGCCAGTTTGGCAACCGCCTCGATATCAATGACCTCAAGCGTCGGGTTTGACATGGATTCGAAGAAAACCGCCTTGGTCTCAGGGCGGATCGCCGCTTTCCAGGCGTCCAGATCGGTGCCGTCAACAAAGGTGACGTCCACGCCATAACGGGAAAGGATGTTTTCGAGGATATACAGACAGGACCCGAACAATGCCTTGGCCGACACCACATGGTCGCCCGCCTGTAACATCGAGGTCAGCGCCGCGTTCACTGCAGCCATGCCGGATGCTGTGGCAAACGCGTCCTCGCCACCTTCCAGCGCCGCGATGCGCTGTTCGAACATCGAAACGGTCGGGTTGCCATAGCGGGCATAAATAAACTCATCCGGGCCGGATTCGATAAACCGCGCCTCGGCTTGTTCGGCTGTCTCATAGACGAAGCCCTGTGTCAGAAAAATTGCTTCACTGACTTCGTTGTATTGGCTGCGACGGATGCCGCCATGGACGGCTTGGGTGCGTTTGTTCCAGCTCTCGCTCATCTCATTCCTCTCGACCCTTGTCTGGCAAGGGCATCAAAAAAACCCCAGACGCGGTCAAGCGAAAGGGGCCTTTCATCCTGACCTTTTAGCGGTGTTGTTTAGCGTGGCCCGCAATCCGGTAACAAATCGCCACGTAGCTTCTGCGATGCAAATACGCCGCGCATTCTTGGCCGTCAAGCCCGGTTGCCCTGTGTCACGCTTTCGTAACCGCCTCTTGCTGATTGCGCAGAATACCGCATGATCGCTTCAACCTGAGGAGGCACCATGATCGATCTGTATTTCTGGCCCACGCCGAATGGCTGGAAGGCGTCCATCGCTTTGGAAGAGATGGACCTTCCCTACACCACTCACCTGATCAATATCGGCAAGGGTGATCAGTTCGACCCCGAGTTCCTTAAAATCGCGCCTAACAACCGGATGCCTGCCATCGTTGACCCGGACGGCCCGGATGGCGCACCTATCTCGGTGTTCGAAAGCGGCGCGATCCTGATGTATCTCGCCCGCAAGACCGGGCGCTTTTATGGCAAAACCGAACGTGCACGAATCGCCGTCGAGGAATGGCTGATGTGGCAAATGGGCGGCGTCGGCCCAATGGCCGGTCAGGCGCATCACTTCCTGAAATACGCGCCAAACCTCGAGCCGCCGCAGGACCTGCCCTATGCCAAGGACCGCTACCGCGCCGAGGTCGGGCGGCTGTACGGAGTATTGGACCGACAGTTGGCCGAAAACGAGTACGTTGCGGGCGATTTCTATTCCATCGCAGACATGTCGATCTGGGGCTGGGCCAGCCTATGGGAAGGCCAGCAGCAGGTGCTCGAGGACAAACCCCACTTCGCCCGCTGGCTGGAAACGGTCAGCGCCCGCCCCGGCGTTCAGGCCGGGCGCGCGCTGCATGCGGAGTTACGTGGAGACCATCGGGACAAGCAGGCACAGGGGGTGTTGTTCAAGCGGTGATGCATTCAAAAACCACATTGGACCCACAATGACCTTCCGTCGTTAATGCTTTGGTTACGGCTAGGTTCGTTAGCGAAACTGGAATTCAGGCTCCGCATGGAAAGGCGTAGGCCTGCCCTTCCAGAGTCCACTGCGCAGCGCCGCAACATTCCTGCCGTCAACGCGCATCCGGGCCGTTAGGACAAAAGTCGCTTTCCTTTGTTTTGTGCTTGCTTTCTGAACTGGGTCTACTGGTCGCTCCGCCGTATCGAAAGGCAAGCCATGCGGTTTTTTCGACCGCACGGAGCGAAAGTTTGGAACTGGATGCTGCTTTCGGCCTGTTTCTTCCACCGACCGCGACAATTCGATGCCCTTTAGTTGCTGCAATTTAGAGAGGTATTTTTTTGCGGTCCCAAAGTGCCTACGTTCTAAGGAGTAAGCGCTCAATGCCTCCTCGATCATTCTGGCAGTGTGTACATATCCCTTTGAGCGCGTGAACTCCCGGAGCTCAGCAAGTTGATAGGAGATCTGGCTCTCATCCCGCAAGGCGGCCTTTTTGAGCGATCTATGTCGTGTTACGTTGGGCATCCGGGCTGTCGCTTAGAAGACGTTGAGTAGTGCGCAATCAAGTCTAAGTTCTGTCAAAGACCGACGCGCAATGACGCTTGCCAGTACCCGCCCGGGAGCGGAGAGTCGACCAACCGGCGTCAAAGTGGCGGAAAAGCGCTTAGACTTGGGGGGGGCTTAAGAGCCATAGCGGCGCTCCTCGGAACGTGAGTTTCGCGGTCGCAAAGCAGTGGCAAGGTTTCGCGTTATCGGTAGACAGACCCACCCTCCTCCCTCACCAGCACATCCAGCATGCCCGAGATATCCTCGACCTCTTCCGCGATCACATCGGTCATCGAATGCGCCCGCTGAATGTTGATTTGAGCTCGGGCAACCGGGGCAAGCAAGCGCAGTTTGTTCAAGCGATAAGGATTTTCTGCTATACTCTGGCTTTGCACAGGAAAAGGATAATACAAAGCCCCGCCCTATCTTTACTTCGCGCAGACGTACCAAGACCGGTCATGATACAATCGGTCCGAGCTGACAAGGGAACGAGTTATTTTATGCGAGTATTGGCCCCTCTGTTTGTATTATACGCAGGTATGGCAAGTGCCACGCCGGATTGCGAAGAACCTGCGCAGGCTCAAGCGCATGAGCTTGTGGCGTATGAACCGTCCACTGAACTGGACGTTCTCTTGGAGGAAGACACCGCACCTGTTCCCCCTAAGCAAGAACTGACTGTTTCCCCCAGACCGCGGCTGCGGCCCTGCAAGTTTCGTCAGATCGAAGTCGGCCGCGAAAGGATGCGCGAACGTGGTGCAGTGTGTGGCGACTGGACTATTCTCGGCGAAAAGCGAAAACCCTTTAGAGGAAAGTACCAGGGATGCGGCATTGCTGATCCGGTGCGCATCCGCATGGTATCTGACGTCCTTCTCAGCCAATTGGCGTTGATGGATTGCGAAACCGCCGTCACACTCAAAACATGGTTGGAGAACACAGCCAAACCGGCCTTTGCGAATCTGGGCGGCGGCCTGAAAGGATTGCGTCTGGCTGGTCATTATGCGTGCAAGACGCAGAACAATCAGCCACGCGCGCGGATTTCGGAACATGCCCGTGGCCGCGCAATCGACATTTCATCCTTCATACTTTTAGATGGCACCGTGATCACTGTGCGCGACGGATGGGCAGCCGAAGATACAAGCGATGTTATGCACGAACTGCACGCAGGCGCCTGCGGTCTGTTTGGCACCGTGCTGGGTCCTGACGCCGATCGCTATCACAAAGGGCACTTCCATTTTGACACAGCGCGCCGCCGTAGTGGACCCGTTTGCCGCTGACGGACTACCCCTCCCCCCGCACCAGCACATCCAGCATGCCCGAGATATCCTCGACCTCTTCCGCGATCACATGGGTCACCGAATGCGCCCGCTGCATCCGGCCCGTGACCCGCAGCAGCCGCCCCGAGATCACCGCCCGGCGGAAACGTTCATAGATCTTGCGCCAGACCACCACGTTCACGATGCCGGTCTCATCCTCGAGCGTGACAAAGATCACCCCCTTGGCCGTCCCGGGCCGCTGCCGCAAGATCACCAGCCCCGCGACCGCCACCAGCGCGCCCTCGGGCGGGTCGTTCAACCGATTGGCGGGCAGACACGCGGGCGGCCGCGGCCAGTTCCGGTTCGTAGATATAGGGCGGGTAGGCAACACAATCATGAGAACAAAAATAGAACATACGCAAGGAAAGTCCATAGACGGCGTGACGAGTCGCAAATGAGGCTGGAAAGACCTAAATGCCTTCACTATGGAAGAATTCGACAAGCGAAAGAGGAAGACGCACGCAATGGCAAAGATTACCTATGTCGAGCACGGCGGTACCGAACATACAGTCGAAGTCGCCAGCGGCCTGACCGTCATGGAAGGGGCCCGTGACAACAATATCCCCGGCATCGAGGCCGATTGCGGCGGCGCCTGCGCCTGTTCGACCTGCCATGTCTATATCCACCCCGACTGGGTCGAGAAGGTTCCGGCCAAGGACGACATGGAAGAGGACATGCTGGATTTCGCCTTTGAACCCGACCCGGCCCGCTCGCGCTTGACCTGCCAGATCAAGGTCACTGACGAATTGGACGGGCTGGTTGTTCAAATGCCCGAAAAGCAGATCTGATGCTTTTCAAAGCGATCGCGGCTGCCGCGATCGCAATTGGAATCTTTCCGAGCCAGACAAGATCTCAGCAGCCATGGCAGTATGAGCCGCTGGGTTCGGCAGAGTACTCCGAACCCACTGCGCGATACCCGCACGGGGTACTCGGTGATCAGATTGAATACGGCGCCCTGATCCTGCAATATGCGCCGGAATGGGCGAAATACACAATCCGGCTGCCAAAAGAGCGCGTTTTCGAAGATATCCGACCGCGCCTGATTGATATTGACAACGATGGCCGTCGCGAAGCTCTGGTGGTTGAAAGCCATCGTGACAAAGGTGCACGGCTTGCAATCTACAATGGCGGCGGCCTGATCGCCGCTACGCCCTACATCGGAACCCGCTTTCGCTGGCTCGCTCCGGTCGGTGCCGCCGACCTGGATGGCGACGGCAACGTCGAGATCGCCTATGTTGATCGCCCTCACTTGGCCAAAACCCTGCGCATATGGCGATTTACAGACGGCGAATTGATCGAAATCGCATCGCTGCCCAATCTCACCAATCACCGCATTGGAGAAGATTTCATCTCCGGCGGTCTGCGCGATTGCGGCGGCACTCCGGAACTGATCCTTGCCAACGGCAACTGGACCCGCGTCATCAGCGTCACTTACGAAAACGACTGGACCACCCACGACCTCGGCGCGTTTACCCGCCACAAAAGCCTGAACAACGCACTCAAGTGCTGATCCGCCTCTTCATCTGGCTAAAAATTTCCTGTGAGTGAGGCGATAGGCCGAAGGGGCAAAGCCCCCTGACCTAGCGACTGTTCAAAGAGCCCGCCAGCCGATGTCGCGGCGGTAAAAGCCTTCGGGCCAATCCACACCCTCAACCATCGCATATGCCCGGTCCCGCGCCTCTTGCAGTGTATTCCCGCGCGAGGTCACATTCAGCACGCGCCCGCCTGCGGCTTGCACTTGCCCATCAACGGCCTTGGTGCCCGCGTGGAAGATCATGTTGCTGCTGTCTTCAGGAAGCGCATCCAACCCCTTGATCGCAGGTCCTTTTACGTAGGAACCCGGATACCCCTGTGCCGCCATCACAACAGTGATCGCATGATCGTCGGCCCAGTTTACCTGCGTCTCGCTCAAACGGCCCTCGGCCGCGGCATGAAGTAGGTCCAGAACCTGGGCACCAAGCCGCATCATCAGAACCTGGCATTCCGGGTCACCAAAGCGGACGTTGTATTCGACCAACCTCGGTTGGCCGTCCTTGATCATCAGGCCAGCATACAAAACGCCCTGAAACGGCATGCCTCGGCGCTTCATCTCGGCCATAGTCGGACGCACGATCTCTTCCATCGCCCGCGCCTCGATCTCGGCACTCAGGACCGGCGCTGGGGAATAGGCTCCCATACCGCCCGTGTTCGGGCCCGTATCACCTTCTCCCACGCGCTTGTGGTCCTGAGCCGTGCCAATGGACAGGATGTCCTCTCCATCACACAAGACGAAGAGAGACGCCTCTTCGCCCTCCATGAACTCCTCAATCACCACCTCGGCCCCTGCGCCACCAAAAGCGCCGCCGAACATGTCGTCGATGCCCTCCAGCGCGGTCTGTTCGTCCATCGCGACGATCACACCCTTGCCTGCCGCCAAACCATCGGCTTTGACCACGATCGGCGCGCCCTGTTCGCGGATATAGGCTTTGGCAGGCTCGGCCTCGGTGAACCTTGCATAAGCTGCGGTCGGAGCGTTCGCCGCGTCACAGATTTCTTTGGTAAAACTCTTCGAGGCTTCCAGCTGCGCTGCATCGGCCGACGGTCCAAAGACCAGCACACCCGCTTCACGCAGACGATCTGCGACGCCAGCGGCCAATGGGGCCTCGGGGCCAACAATCACGAAATCAATCGCGTTCTCTTCAGCAAAGCTGACAACCGCGCCGCCGTTTTCAGTATCGAGCGCTGCGCACTCAGCGATCTGCGCAATTCCGGCATTTCCCGGGGCAACGATCAGACGGTCACATTTGGGGTTTTGCATCACCGCCCAGGCGAGGCTGTGTTCGCGCCCGCCGCTGCCGAGAATAAGGATGTTCATGAAGGTCTCCGATCTGCTTGGCCTCGCCTTCCGGGCGTTCTAAGCTGGCCGGGCATTTGACACAAGGCGCTGAAATGTCCGACCTGCTTGATGACCCGATCCCGGGCCAAAACACACCAGAATATACCGTTTCGGACATCTCGGGTGAGGTGAAACGCACGCTGGAAGGCACGTTCGGGCGAATCCGTGTGCGTGGTGAGGTCGGCCGCGTGTTCACGGCGCGGTCGGGCCACCTGTACTATGACATCAAGGATGACCGGAACGTGTTGGCCTGCACAACATGGAAAGGTCAGGTTTCCGGCCTATCGGTGGTGCCGGAAGAAGGTCTTGAGGTCGTGGTCACCGGTCGCCTGACGGCTTTTGGCGCGCAGTCGAAATACAACCTGAACGTCGATGAGGTCGCGGTCGCCGGGCAAGGCGCTTTGATGGCGCTGCTGGAAAAGCGCAAGAAACAGCTTGAGGCTGAAGGTTTGTTCGCACCCGAACGTAAAATGCCTCTGCCCTACCTGCCCCAGATTATTGGCGTGGTGACATCACCATCTGGCGCTGTGATCCGGGACATCCTGCACCGCCTGCGGGATCGCTTCCCGCGCAAGGTGCTGATCTGGCCCGTCGCTGTACAGGGCTCCAACTGCGCACCAGAAGTTGCGCGGGCCATCGACGGTTTCAACAAACTGACGCCGGGCGGCTCACTGCCTCGACCCGACCTGATTATCGTCGCCCGTGGCGGCGGTTCGATTGAAGACCTTTGGGGGTTCAACGAAGAAATTGTCGCGCGTGCGACGGCCGCTTCGGACATTCCGCTGATTTCGGCCGTTGGTCACGAAACAGATACGACGCTGATCGACTTTGTATCAGACCGCCGCGCGCCAACGCCGACCGCCGCGGCCGAGCTTGCCGTGCCGGTTCGAATGGAACTACTGGCTTGGACGGGTGAGCAAGGCGCGCGTTTGTCTCGTGCCGCGACGGACGCGGTTCAAAGGCGGTCTCAACGGCTTCGCGACCTGTCCCGCGCGTTGCCGCGCCCGGAAAGCCTGTTGAACACCCCACGCCAACGACTTGATTTGATTGCAGATCGACTTGCGCCCGCACTGAATCGCGGCGTGCAAAACCGACGTCTGCAGGTTGTCGAGCTGTCCGCACATCTGCGCCCGTCGACGTTGCGCAATCTCGTTTCGTCCAGAAACGAGGCCTTGCGCAACCTGTCATCCCGGCTTTCCCTGCGCCCAATCCGGCGCGAAATCGAACAACAACAACAAAATATCAACAGGTTGGCAGAACGAATGAACACGGCGCAGGCCACGCGACTGGATCGGATGCGGCAACAGCTGGACGCCGCCGACCGCCTGCGTGAAACACTAAGCTACAAAGCTACACTGCAACGTGGTTATGCTGTGGTCCGGGCCGAGGGAGAGGTTCTTACGACCAAGAAACAGGCCTCGAAACACAGCACGTTCGAGATCGAATTCGCGGATGGCCTCCTAAATACTGGTCAGCCCACGGCTTCGCGGGCGGCACCAAAAAAACCGGCCAAGAAAGATGCACCTGATCAGGGCTCTCTGTTCTAGCGACCTTCAGACGCCAATCTCGGGGCCGAGACAGACCATCTCTTCATTGATATCTTCGGCCTCGTACAGCTCGGTGGCTTCCGAGTTGCCTTCGAACAAGGCGGTCAACCCCCTGTCGGTCTTGGAAAAGACCCAGCATTGCGGATCAATCCTGTCTTCATAGATGAAGCAGATCTGCCCTCCTTGTTCGTACCAAACGCCCTCTTTGCAATTGCCATCCAGAAACGACCAGATCACGCGTTTATTGGGCAAATAGCGTTCGACGCCGTAAACCGTTCCCTGAAACCCATAGAACATGGTTTTTCCGCGCGTATAACTGTCAAACTCAGACCCGGACAAGGCCGGCTGGGCAACGGCCGCCTGCGCAGTGAGTGTCATAAGAATCGCAAGACGCGTCAGCATGAGATCATTTTGGCAGATGCAGTTCGGCATCGCCAATAAACAATTCCCCACAAACGGCTGCCTTCACGTCACCGCTTGAGTTGTAATGGCGATCCCGGTGATGCTGCCAAAAAAAGCCAAATGGGGGACATTTGATGACAACCGCTTTTTTCTGGATCGCTGCCGCGAGCGCGCTGGCCTATTTGCCGATGTCACCGCGCCCGGCCAGCCCCCTGCGATCCCTCTTCAAGACGGCCTCTGTCGCGCTACTGGCGCTGGTTGCTGTCTTAAGTGGCGCCCCCATGCTACTGACCCTTGCGCTAGTCCTGTGCGCCTTGGGCGACGCGCTGTTATCACGCGAGACGGACTCGACCTTCATGGCAGGGATCGGTGCATTTGCAGCAGGCCACCTGGCCTATATCGCTCTGTTCCTCAGCCACCCATCCAGCGACACCGCTCTGATCTTCGACAAGCCCGGCATCTTTTGGTCGCTGATCATCCTCGGGATCGTTGCTGCAACCCTGCTCGCCCCCCGCGCCGGTGACCTCAAGGTACCGGTTCTGGGCTATATCCCGATCATCCTTGGCATGGGCATTACGGTCCTCGCCTTGCCCGAGGCGGGCGCGTTACGCTGGGCCCTGCCCGCCGCACTGGCCTTCATCGCGTCGGACCTGATACTGGCGACTGAAAAGTTTCTGCTGCCTGACGGCCATCCGGCGCTACGCATCACGCCCTTTATGATCTGGATCCTATACTGGGGCGCGCAAGCGGGGCTGTTAATTGCGTTTTTGTGACCCTTTGCAACTGCCGCAAATCCGCATTAGGTGAGAGGAACACCTGCGGAGACTAAAAATGGCGTTTTTCTCAAAGCTCAAGGACAAGCTGTTCAAATCCTCGTCCCGCCTCGAACAGGGGCTGGATGCCATCGTCGAAGACGGTGGCGAGGAAACGACCGCCCCCGATCCAGTTATCCCCGAGCCTGAGCCGCAGCCGGAACCGGTTCCCGAAGTTCCACAGCCGGTGCCAGAGACACCTGAACCCGCCCCTGTGCCACAGCCGGTCGAAACACCTGAACCCGCACCGGTCGACCCAACCCCTGCTCCGCCCCCGCCCGAGGCCGCGCCATCCAAAGGGGTGTTGGGACGCCTGTTTGGCCGGAACGAAGCCAAGGCCGTCATCCGTCGTACGTTGGACGACGATATGCTTGAGCAGCTAGAGGAACTGCTGATCGCCTCGGATATGGGCGTCGACACCGCTTTGCGGGTCACATCCAACATGGCCGAGGGGCGATTGGGCCGGAAACTCTCCACGCAAGAGATCAAGCAATTGCTCGCCCAGGAAGTCGCCCGTGTGATGGAACCGGTTGCCAAGCCTCTGCCCATCTACCCCGAGCGCCCGCAGGTCGTGCTGGTCGTTGGCGTCAACGGGTCCGGCAAAACCACGACCATCGGCAAGCTGGCCAGCCAGTTCAAAGCCGCCGGCAAGAAGGTCGTCATCGCCGCCGGGGACACCTTCCGCGCCGCCGCCGTCGAACAGCTCCAGGTCTGGGGCGACCGCGCCGGCGTGCCGGTGCTGACCGCACCCGAAGGGTCTGACCCGGCCTCATTGGCTTTCGACGCTCTGACCCGCGCGCAGCAAGACGGCGCAGACCTGCTGATGATCGACACGGCCGGTCGCCTGCAAAACCGGGCGGACCTGATGGAGGAACTGGCCAAGATCGTCCGCGTAATCCGCAAAATCGACGAGACCGCCCCGCACAACACGCTGCTGGTGCTGGATGCCACCACGGGCCAGAACGCGCTGAGCCAGGTCCGGACATTCCGCGACCTCGCTGACGTGTCAGGGCTGGTGATGACCAAACTCGACGGCACCGCCAAAGGTGGCGTATTGGTTGCACTGGCTGACAAGTTCGGCCTGCCAATCCATGCCATCGGCGTCGGAGAACAGATCGACGACCTCGCCCCCTTCGACCCCGAAGAGTTCGCCGCCGCCCTCACTGGCCTGGACCAAACCTGATCCCCCCTCTATCTGGCCCCAAATATCCTCCTGGGGTCTGGGGGTGGAAAACCCCCCGACCTCTCCTCCCAGCGAAAAGACTGACATTTGAGCGACTGGCTGATTTCTCTCGAAGGCACAGAAGCGGGCCATCAGCTGGCTCTTGGCCTCGCTCTGATGGCCGCCTTCCTGCATGCTGTATTTGGCGCGCTGCAGAAGGGCCGCCACGATCCCTGGCTGTCCCGTGGAGCAATCGACGCCTGCTATTGCCTGATGGCCGCCCCTTTTGCCTTTTTCGTGGTGCCGTGGCCTGAACCCTACATGTGGTCCATCTTCGCCGTGGTCTGGGTGATCCACATCGCCTACAAGGTCCTTCAGGCCATGGCCTATACAAAGGGTTCATACACTGTCGTCTACCCTGTCGTACGCGGCACTGGCCCCCTATTCACGGTCATCGGCGCCTATCTGCTCTTTGGCGAGACCTTTACCGGGATTCAATGGTTTGGCGTTTTGGTCCTGCTGGCCGGTATATTCGGCCTGGCCGCCTATAATTTGCGTTTTCTGGAAACCAACCGGGAAACGTTGGGCATAGCGCTGGTACTGGCCATCGCAACTGGCCTGTTCGTCGCGCTCTACACCACTTATGACGCCTATGGCATCCGGGCCACCGCCGACCCGTTCACCTTTCTGGCGTGGTTTTTTATGATCGACGGGTTTGCGATGCCGATTTACGCATTCCTCAGATGGCGCGCCATGATCAACCGCCCTGCCGTTGGCCCATTGATGTTGCGGGGCTTGGCCGGAGGCATCATCGCCCCTATGTCCTTCGGAGCAATCATGCTGGCCACCCGTCTGGACAAGGTCGGCGAAGCCGCCGTTCTGCGAGAAACCTCGACAGTCTTCGCGGCGCTTATCGGGTGGCTGGTGTTAAAAGAAACTGTGGGGCCAAGACGGGTCGCGCTGATGGCATTGATTGCATTGGGCGCCGTAATAGTTGAAATGGGTGGGTAAAAATCAGGAAACAGACATGCCAGGCAAAAAAGAAATCAATCCATTTCTGAAACAAGCGTTAGAGCTTGGGCCGCCACTGGCCTTTTTCTTCATCTACCTACGTCTGCGTGACGACAGTTTCCTGATCGGAGGCATTGAATATTCAGGCTTTATCATTGCGACGATCATCTTCGTCCCGCTGATGCTGGCCGCCATGGGCATCCTCTGGGTCCTGACCGGCAAACTGAGCCGGATGCAGATATTCACCGCCTTCATGGTCATCTTCTTTGGCGGCCTGACCGCTTGGTTCAATGATGAGCGGTTCTTCAAGATGAAAACCACGCTGGTTTACGGTTTTTTCTCGGTCATCCTTGGAATTGGCCTTCTGCAAGGGAAATCTTACCTGGCCTATGTCCTCGAAGATATGCTGCCGATGCGCCATGAGGGCTGGATGATCCTGACCCGCCGGTTGTGCGGCTGCTTTGCGGTTCTGGCCGTTGCCAATGAATTTGTCTGGCGAACAATGTCGACGGACCTGTGGGTCAAAATTGAAACTTTCGCCTTTCCGATCGCGCTGATGGCGTTTCTGATGCTTCAGTTCAGTCTGTTGCAACGCTACATGGATGACCCCGACCACCAATAGGCGAACACTTATAATCGGCGCGCAGCTTAAGCGTTTGCTTTCATATTGAGCCATCGCACAGCGCGCAATCAGACAAACCAATAAAAACCTTGGAATAATAGCCCGGCTGTGGAACATTGGGGCACCACTCAACACCAGCAGCCGGAGACCCCTCAACCACATGAAGGCACTCCCAAACAGCGGATTCCTGTCCGAGGCATCAGACCGACTCAGGGCTATGCTTTCGGCACTCGCGACCGAGATTTCCTTGGATCAAGGCCAGGTGCTGTTTGAGCAGGGGGACGAAGGCGATGCGCTCTATGTGATTTCTGAGGGCACGCTTGAGGTTTCATTCCTTGCGATGAGCGGGCGCAAGCTGTCTTTGACCCTTATGAAGCCGGGCGAAGTGTTTGGCGAAATTGCGTTGTTCGACAGCGGGCCGCGGACCGCCACGATAGCAGCGGCCGAGCCATCTAGCGTGCTGCGCGTGCGCCGCAGAGACGTGATGGACCAGATCCGCCAGCATCCTGACCTTGCCGTCGACATGATCCGTCTGGCGGGCCTGCGCATGCGCTGGATGGGGTCACAGCTGAACGAACAGGTATTCCTGCCGATGCCCATTCGTCTGGCGCGCAAATTGCTGCATCTGTCTGCCCTTCAGGACGACCCCGCCATGCGGATCACCTTGTCCCAAAGCGAATTGGCCGAGTTCGTCGGTGCCACGCGCGAGGCTGTATCCAAGACGATTTCCACCTGGAAACGCGACAATGTTGTCGAGGCATCCCGCGGCGGGTTGATGATCCAGGACTTCAACGCCCTGAAAGAACTCGCCGAATCCGACTTAATCTGACCTTGTGACCTCCTTCACATACGATGTGTGCCGAAATGGCTATCGTCGTAGCTGTTACCGTAGGGGGCCAGAGAATCATCCCCGATATCTGTCCACTGGCCTCTCCCTGTACCAGAGCCATGCGCCTCCCCGGCGTGTGGCTCACTTACTTTCAGCGCAACGTAGAACGGAAAAGGCCGAGGCATTGCCCCGGCCTTGTCATCACGTTTGATGTGGTGCGTTACTCGCCCAAGCTCAGCGCCACAAAGCGGGGGTCGCCACCGCGTCGTACAAGCAACAACAGCGATTTACGCCCGGCCTCACGCGCTTCTTCCATGCGTGCTTCCAGGTCTTCAATCGACGTCACCTTTTGCTGTCCAGCCTCGGTGATCAGATCGCCGGCGCGCAACCCTTTGGAGAACGCCTCAGAGGCTTCATCCACTTCGGTCACAACCAGCCCATCGGCGTCTTCTTCCAGACCAAGATCCGTGCGTAGCGTGTCCGTCAGCGGCGAAATAGTCAGACCAAGAATGTCAGCATTCTCTTCCGTTGGAGCCTCAGACGTTTCCTCGTCGCCCTGATCAGCCCGTTCGGCATCCTCACGACGCCCCAGAGTAACCAGGACGGTCTGTGTTCCGCCATCGCGATGCACGACAACACGCACGGCTTTGCCCACGGTTGTCTCGCCGACCTGACGCACAAGGCCGCGTGTATCTTCGACCTCGACCCCATCAAAACTGAGGATCACGTCACCAGCCAGCAGACCAGCATCTTTCGCCGGCCCATCCGGAACATCGCTGATCAGCGCACCGCCCGGCTTGGCCAACCCCATTGCCTCGGCCATGTCCTCGGTCACATCCTGAATGCGAACGCCCAGCCAACCGCGGCGGGTTTCGCCGAATTCGCGCAGTTGGTCGACCACCTTGACCACAACGTTGGACGCCATCGAAAAGCCGATCCCGATCGAGCCGCCGTTGGGCGACAAAATCGCTGTATTCACACCAATCACTTCGCCATTCATGTTGAACAGCGGACCGCCCGAGTTGCCTCGGTTGATGGCCGCGTCGGTCTGGATGTAGTCGTCATACGAGCCGCTCAGCGCCCTGTTGCGGGCCGAAACGATCCCGGCCGAAACCGAGAAGCCCTGCCCCAACGGGTTGCCCATGGCAATAACCCAATCACCGACCCGGGCGACGTCACTGTCGCCAAACTGCACGTATTGCAGCGGGCCCGGGGCCTCGACCTTCAGCAGCGCAATATCGGTTTTCTCGTCTGTGCCGATCACCTTGGCGGGTAGTTCTTCTGGCGGCTGCCCATCACCGGGGAAGAACTCCACCAGGATTTCATCGGCTTCGGCGATCACGTGATTGTTGGTGACGATGTAGCCGTCCTCGGAAATCACGAACCCCGAACCCAGCGCGTTGCTGCGGCGTGGGCGATTTTCATCATCACCGTTCCGGTCCTGAAAATCGCGGAAGAAATCCTCGAACGGCGATCCTTCGGGCACAATGCCCTGCGGGCCGGTCTGGCCTTCGATCAACGTCGAGGTGGTAATGTTGACCACGGCCGGGCTGATCTTTTCTGCCAGCGGCGCCAGGCTTTCGCTCCGCGCCTGTGCTGCGACGGATTGGGCCAAAACAAGAATCATCCCCGCAATGGCCAGCCACATCAGCCGCATGAAACCAACACCCTCGTCCTGCCGGACTGAAATACTGCGTGCTTGTGCCTGCACTTGGGAACTCCTTGTCAACAAGTCTTGAAATACTGCCCTCGGGCAAATCTTCTCAGGAACCAATGTAGTCGGTTTGTCCTTGCCCGCAACTCGGGATCTCGGGGAAATCACCTGCAAGTGAGGTCACCGCATCAAAACCCGACCTGATAAGCCCCCCAAAGCAGGATAAACCCACTGACCAAGCTCAGCAAACCGGCCAGCCGCCGCGCCTGCTCGGGCAGTGACCGCAATGCCTCTAACATGCGCTCAATAAGCGAAGGGGCCAGCGCATAGGCCAGCCCCTCTACAATCAATACCAGCCCGAAAGCCAGAAGGATCAGCCCCATTATTCGGAGGCCGCAGCAGCCGGAGCTTGCCGTCCGGTTGGCGAACCGAGGTAGTTGAAGAACTCGGAATCCGGGCTCAGAACCAACGAGCTATTGCCGCCCTGCAACGCATTCTCATACGCGGTCAGCGAACGGTAGAATTCAAAGAACTCCGGGTCCGCGCCATAGGCTTCCGCAAAGATCGCGTTACGTTCGGCGTCCGCTACACCACGGGTGATCTCGGCCTCACGACGTGCATCTGAAACTAGTTCGACCACCGTCCGGTCAGCTTGCGCACGCACACGCTGCGCCGCCTCGTTACCACGGGCACGTTCGTCTGTTGCTTCACGCTCCCGCTCGGCCTTCATGCGATCGAAGGTCGCCTCAAGGTTGGCCTGTGGCAAGTCGGTCGCCTTCAATCGCACGTCGATTACAGTCACGCCCAGCGCCTGAGCTTCGGCAATCGCGCTGTTTCGGATGCGCAGCATCAGTGCCGCACGGTCCGAGCTCAGGATGTCACGGGACGAAACCGAGCCCAGAACTTCGCGGGTTTCGGCCCGCAAAATACGATCCAGACGATCCTCGGCAACCGGGATACCACCGACACCAACGGCCTGACGGAACTGGTTCAGATCTGAAATCCGGTAACGTGCGAATGCATCGACAACCAGACGCCGATCGTCCAGAGGGGTCACCTCAAGGGGCTGTACGTCAATAGACAGGATACGGTCGTCATAGCGGACAACTTCTTGAATCACCGGGATTTTGAACGCCAAACCGGGGTCTTCCTTGACCGCGACGACACGACCAAATTGCAGGACCAGCGCGCGTTCACGTTCATCCACGATGAAGATCGAAGACAGGCCAACGACGCCAAGGATCACGACAAGAATGAGGATAATGGGTGATTTACGCATCAGTTGCTCTCCCCGGCTGGGCTACGACGCAGCTCGTTCAGCGGCAGATAGGGCACAACACCCTGCCCTTGCCCGGATGAGTTCTGGTCCAGAATGATTTTGTCAACGTCACCCAGAATCTGCTCCATACGCTCCAGATACAGACGCTTACGCGTCACATCGGGTGCTTTGGAGTATTCTTCCAGAACTGCGCTAAAGCGGCTGGCTTCACCCCGCGCACTGTTGATCTGTTGGGCACGATATCCTTCTGCCTCTTCCAGAACCTGCGCAGCTTCGCCGCGCGCTTCTGCCAACACCTTGTTCGCATAGGCATCGGCTACGTTCTGCAACCGGTCCCGTTCCTGCGCAGCAGCTTGAACGTCGCGGAAGGCGGCGATCACATCCTGAGGCGGGTCGGCTTTGTCAAAGTTCACGCGGACAATGTTGATCCCTGAATCATAGCTGTCCATTGTGGACTGGATCAGTTCCTGCAAGCGATCCGCGATAACACCACGATCCCGGTTCAGGATCGGTGCAAGCTCGCTTTGAGCGATAATCTCGCGCATCGCTGATTCCGACACCGCACGGATCGTTTGGCGCGGATCACGCAAGTTGAACAGGAACTTCGCAGGGTCGTTGATGTTCCAGACGACTTGATAGTCGATATCGACCACGTTTTCGTCGCCGGTCAGCATCAAGCCATCATCGCTGCCGCGCGCGCCGCCCATATCTTCGTTCTGTTCGCGGGTGACCGGGATGACCTCGGCGGTAACGAAAGGCCACGGCGCAAAGTTCAGACCCGGATTTCCGACGGCCGAGAATTCGCCGAGGAACAACTCAACCGACTGTTCTTCAGGCTTGACTGTGTAAAAACTGGCCGCCCCCCACAATACCGCCGCGACGACGACACCAATAAGAACCGTACCTTTTGTGAAGATAGGGCCACCGCCGCCAGAGCCCTGACCGTTGCCACCGCGGCCTGAACCACCGCGGCCGCCCATCAGGACGCGCAGCTGTTCCTGGCCTTTCTTCATCAATTCATCAATCTCGGGGATCTGCGGACCATCGCCTTCGGGGGGCTTGCGCCCATCACCGTTATCACCCCGATTTCCTCCGCCGCCCGAAGAGCCTCCGCCCCCCCAGGGGCCGCCGCTATTGCCCGCCATATGTATCTATTCCCTTGTGTTGGACCGTGTGATCACGGGTTCCCTTGTAACTTGTGTGCGCGCGGTTGCAAATCAAGCAGTGCGCACAGGTTGCCGCATTGTTACCAATTCCTCTGCCATCACCGGATGAACGGCAACCGTGCGGTCGAAATCTTCCTTGGTTGCGCCCATTTTAACGGCGATGCCAGCCAGCTGGATCATCTCACCCGCGCCCGGCGCGACGATGTGGCAACCCAGAACCTTACGGGTCGCCTGGCTGACAATCAGCTTCATCAACACGCGCTGCGTTCCACCGGCAAAGGCCTTTTGCATCGGCTTGAACGATGTCGCGTAAACCTCAATCGGTTCCTGTGCCGCGCCTTCTTCTTCGCTTAAGCCCACAGTGCCGAATTCCGGTTGGGTGAAGATCGCGGTCGGGATCAGTTCATGATCCACCGGAGTCGGGTTGCCTTTGAAAACGGTCTCTACAAACGCCATGCCTTCACGGATCGCAACCGGCGTCAGATTTACGCGGTCGGTAACATCGCCAATGGCATAGATCGAGGGCACGCCTGTCTGGCTGTACTCATCGACTACAATCTCACCTTTGCGGCCACGTTCCACGCCCAGCGCCTCAAGGCCCAGGTTGTCTGCATTCGGCGCACGCCCTGTGGCGTACATGACCACGTCGAACTGATCCTCGGTGCCATCGGTGGCCTTAACGCGGATCTTGTCGCCTTCCTTGGTCATTTCCAGCACGTTGGTGCCCAGACGAACATCAATGCCGTTCTGGCGCATCTCTTCGCAGATCAGGCCACGTGCTTCTTCGTCGAAGCCACGCAGGATTTGCGCACCGCGATAGAACTGAGTGGTCTGGACTCCCAACCCGTTCATGATTCCGGCAAACTCGCTGGCAATGTAGCCGCCACCGACGATCAGAATGCTTTGGGGCAGTTTTTCAAGGTGAAAGATCTCGTTCGACGTAATCGCCAAGTCCGATCCCGGGAACTCGGGCACGACCGGACGACCACCTGTGGCGATCAGGATGTGCTTGGCTGTCTTGCGTGTCCCATCCGCCAATTCGACCGTATGTGGATCGACTACGGTTGCACGTTGATCAAAGCTTTCGACGCCGTTGTTTTTCAGGATATTGCGGTAGATGCCTTCAAGCCGGTCCAGTTCGGTCACCAGCTTGCCGTGAAAGGTATCCCAATTCAAAGCACCGGTCTGAATGTCCCAGCCATAGGCCTGCGCATCACCGACCATGCCCGAGAATTCACTGGCGAAGACCATCAGCTTCTTGGGCACACAGCCCCGGATGACACAGGTTCCGCCATAGCGATCCTCTTCGGCCAGCGCCACTTTGGCACCGTTTTCGCCAGCTGCCACACGCGCCGCACGGACCCCGCCTGAGCCTCCGCCGATAACGAACAGATCATAGTCAAAGCTCATTTGTCCTGCCTCTTTCAAATTTCCGCAAGCGCCCGCAGGCCTTGCATGAGGTGTACTCTATCTCGCGCTGCTGTCCAGAGTGATCGCCGGGACTCCAGCCTCTCCGAGTTCTCGAACTTGCGCAGGGAACCGCTGCAGCGTTGTGATCAAACGCCCAGATATGGTTGCATTTGTTTTATTCAACGGCAGCCTCTGCATCTTGGAGTAGTCACGCCAAGTGTCCAATAAAACGTGTCCCAAATCGTTCGTGGTTACGACTTCACTTAAGTCAATGCATCGCCCACAAATAACGAGTGACCTAGAGCGATCTGTGTCTGTTCCGCTTAATCCGCCAGATCCGAAAACAGGTTTTCACCACCATCGACCAAATGATCCAAGTCGATCACTCCATCGTTGATATCGCGCAGCTCGACCCGACCATCGCCGTGGCCGATCACAACTTTGTCACAGATGTCGATGAATAAACCATTTTCGACCACACCCGGCACCTGATTCAGCACCAGCGCCAGTTGCCTGGCATTTCCGATGCGCTGAAGGTGAAGGTCCAGAATGTGATTGCCCTCGTCCGTGACAAACGGTGCTTCGCCGTTCATACGCAACACCGCCGAAGTGCCAAGAACGTCCATCGTATCGAGCGCTTCTTGAATCAGAGTTCGCGTGGTCTGCCAGCCAAAAGGGATCACCTCAACCGGCAACGGGAATGCGCCCAGCGTTTCGACCTCTTTCCCGGCATCTGCAATAACGATCATCTGATCGCTGGCCGTGGCTACAATCTTTTCCTGCAGATGCGCGCCGCCTCCACCTTTGATCAGGTTCAGATCGCCGTCGAATTCATCCGCGCCGTCGATGGTCAGGTCCAGCCAACCCGCCTGATCCAGCGAGACAACCTCGATCCCCAACTCACGGGCCAGTTGCGCGGTACGGGTTGAGGTCGGAACAGCCTTGATCCGCAAACCTTCCTGTTGCACCCGCTCTCCCAGACGGCGGACCATCCAGGCGGCCGTTGATCCGGTGCCCAGCCCAACACGCATCCCGTCCTGAACTATATCGGCGGCCCGTCGCGCCGCGACAAATTTGGCTTTGTCTATGGGTGACAAATCTCCGGTCATTGTTGCATTCCCCCTTGGTATTGCGGAATTTATACGGAATGTCCGACGCAACTGCGAGCGCCAATTCGCCGATCCAACAGGCCAACTTGTCGCGAAACTACGCGTTTCCTATTGGAAACGTCGCAATCGAGACGTTCGACATCCCTGCTGGTGTATAGATACAGCCCATGAACGCGCCCTATAGATTGCACTTTGCCCCCGACAATGCCTCTCTGGTGATCAGACTGGTGCTGGAAGAGATGGGCCTGCCTTATGAGACGGCTTTGGTGGATCGTCGGCAAAACGCACAGGATGGCGCGGCTTACAGAGGGTTGAATCCGAACGGCCTGATCCCGGTTCTTGAAACGCCACAAGGTCCGATCTTTGAAACAGCCGCCATCCTTTTGTGGCTGGCAGATACGCATGCGCAACTGGCTCCCGCCCCTGACAACCCGGATCGGGCTGCGTTCCTGAAATGGCTCTTTTTCGCATCGAACACTTTACATGCCGATCTGCGCATCCTGTTCTATGCCGAAAAATACATCGACACGGCACAGGCCGAAACCTTGCGCAACGGTATCCGCCCGCGCCTGCGCCAACATCTTCGGGTTCTGGATGACGTGGCAAAAACTGCGCCCAACTGGTTGAACGCGGATCAGCCCTCGGTTCTTACATACTACCTTGCCTGCCAGATGCGGTGGATGGCCCTTTACCCGGAGCGCGCTGATCGCAGTTGGTATCAACTGGCGGATACGCCTTACCTGCAATCCATTCTGATGCGCCTGGAAAGCCGTCCCGCAACCCGGGCTGCCATCGCGGCCGAGGGGTTGGGGGTTACCCCCTTCACCAGTCCATCTTATGCTCACCCTCCAGAAGGCTCTGCTACCTGATATGTTCTTGTCTGTTTTTGATATGTTCAAAGTGGGCATCGGCCCGTCCTCGTCACACACAATGGGGCCGATGGTTGCCGCCGCTCGGTTTCTGGACCTGATGCGCGCCTCACCGTTTGAATTCGCCGGTCTTCGCGGATCGCTGCACGGATCGCTGGCCTTTACCGGTGTGGGCCACGCGACCGACCGGGCTACGATCCTTGGGCTGGCCGGGTTTGTTCCCGACACCTATGACAACGACAAGGCCGAGGCCGCGCTGGCTGCTATTGCTGAAACGCACTCAGTCACGCCCGCGGGGTTGCCGACCCTGCGATTCGATCCAAAGGCCGATCTGATCTTTGACTACGACCACAACCTGCCCGGCCATGCTAATGGGATGATCCTGATGGCCACCGATGCGCAAGGCGACGTGATCCTGCGGCAGGTCTATTATTCCGTAGGCGGCGGTTTTGTCCTGACCGAGGAAGAACTGGCCGAAGGCAAAGCCACCAATGACGGCCCTGCCGTGCCTTTCCCGTTCCACTCGGCGGCCGAAATGCTGGAGATGGCAAACGCCAGCGGCAAAAGCATCGCCCAGATGAAGCGCGAAAACGAAATCGCGCGTGGCTGTGCGGACAGTTTCGCCAAAGGCACCGCCCGGCTTTGGGAAGTCATGAACAACTGTATCGAACGTGGACTGAAGACGGATGGCATTCTGCCCGGCGGCCTGAAAGTGCGCCGCCGCGCCAAGGGCATCCACGACGCGTTGTTGGCTGAACGGGGTATGAACTTGAACGCGCCGCACACCATCAACGACTGGATGAGCGTCTATGCGATGGCGATAAACGAGGAAAACGCGGCTGGCGGGCAAGTTGTCACTGCGCCCACAAACGGGGCAGCTGGTACGATGCCTGCCGTACTGCGCTATTACCTCGATCACGTTCCGGGTGCCTCGGAAAGCCATATCGAGGACTTCCTCCTTACGGCAGCGGCCATTGGCGGGTTGGTCAAATACAACGCCTCGATCTCGGGTGCAGAAGCCGGTTGTCAGGCCGAAGTTGGCAGCGCCTCGGCAATGGCTGCAGCGGGCCTCTGCGCCGTGATGGGTGGTACGCCCGAGCAGGTCGAAAACGCCGCCGAAATTGCATTGGAGCATCATCTGGGCATGACCTGCGACCCGGTCGCTGGTCTGGTGCAAGTTCCTTGCATCGAACGCAACGGGTTGGCGGCCATCAAAGCCGTCTCGGCTGCTTCACTTGCGCTACGTGGCGATGGGAAACACTTCGTGCCGCTGGATTCGGTGATCGAAACCATGCGTCAGACCGGGCATGATATGCATGAGAAGTACAAGGAAACGTCTCTGGGCGGTTTGGCTGTGAACGTGCCAAACTGCTGACAGTGACAGCAATGGAGGTCAACGATGCAAGGACATTGCCTGTGCGGCACCGTTCGGTACGAGATTGATCCTCCGGTCCTGTCTTGCGTGAGCTGCCATTGCGATAGTTGCCGCAGGCAATGCGCCGCGCCAATGACGACCTATTTTGGCGTGCGCGACGGGCAATGGCGCTGGACTGGTGAGCCGCCGAAAACCTTTAATTCTTCGCCCGGTGTCGAGCGCAGCTTTTGTCCCAATTGCGGCACGCCGATCTCGTTTCGATCGCAAGCCATGTCGGACGTGCTGCATTTGTATGTCGCCACGTTAGAGGATCCCAACCAATTGCAGCCCACACTGCACGTGGCCCATGAAGAACGGTTGGATTGGCTGAAACTGGACGACGACCTGCCCGTCTGCATCGGACCGGACTACACAAAGGTCCAGCCGATTTCATAGACGCTTTCACCCGGGCACCAAAACCCGTAGCGTCGCCGCATGACCCAGGATCGTCCCGTCTTTGGCATCTTCTTGATGCTGTGTTTTTGCGTGATTGCACCGATGGGCGATTCCATCGCCAAGCTGTTGGGTGGGACGACACCGGTCGGCGTTTTGGTGTTCATCCGCTTTGCCGTTCAGTCGTTGATCCTGATACCCTTGGTGGCCCTGACCGGTCGGCACTGGCGCATGCGCGGACATCTTGTCTGGCTGGCGCTTATCCGAACAGTTCTGCACATCATTGCTATCGCGGCAATGTTCAGCGCACTGCAGTACCTGCCGCTGGCGGACGCGGTCGCCATCGCCTTTGTCATGCCCTTCATCATGCTGTTGCTGGGCAAGTGCGTGCTGGGTGAAGAGGTTGGTATGCGCCGCCTGATCGCCTGCGGTGTCGGGTTCGCGGGCACTCTGCTGGTCATCCAGCCCAGCTTTGTTCAGGTTGGCGCCGCAGCTCTGTTGCCCTTGGTCGTTGCGGTGGCCTTTGCCCTTTTCATGCTGGTGACACGACAGATTGCCAAGGACACCGATCCGATTGCCTTGCAGGCTGTATCTGGAGTGATGGCGACGGTTCTGCTGCTGCCGGTACTGGCGCTGGGAACACTCGGCAATATTTGGGAGCTGTCCTTCATTGTTCCCGAGCGCGAAAGCCACCTGCTGCTGATCGGGGTCGGTGTCTTGGGCACAGTCGCGCATCTGTTCATGACTTGGTCGTTGCGCTACGCGCCGTCCGCCACGCTGGCCCCCATGCAATATCTTGAGATCCCAGTGGCCACGTTCTTTGGCTGGTTGATCTTCCATGACCTTCCGGACAGCATGGCCGCCGTCGGCATCGGCATCACCGTCGCCGCGGGCCTGTATGTCATTCTGCGCGAGCGGGCCAGCGCCCGGTCTGCCCCGACACAAACGCCTGCATAACCTGATCCAGCGCGTATCTTGGCACCATCACCAGCAATCCCGGCGCATCCACCGTCAGTTCAACATCCGCCAGCGCGCGGTTGGATGTGCCTACCTGCCCGCCTGGTTCCATCACCAGATCGTCGATTGCCCATTCAAGGCCTTTGCTGGCACCGGTTACCCGTTGGAACGGAAACAGTGAAACGACATCGCCGGGTGTGATACTAAGGGAAACCCGCGGCGGCGCGTGAAAGACGACTTCAGTCTCACCCAATAAGACGCAGGGGCGATCCTGCCTCTGGACCAATGTGTTAAGAACAGCAAGCTGATGATCCAGCCGCCCGCCCAGGAACCCGGCCCCCAACACGACAGGCGCTTCGATGCTGCGCAGAGCCTTGTCAAAATCCGTGCTGTTTTGTTCCCGTATAGGATACAACCGGTCCACCGGAATTTGGTCTTTGTGCCGGCTGTCCAGCGAATCGAAATCGCCAATCACGGCATCCGGAATGCGACCTGATTCTACCAAAGGGGCGGCCCCACCATCGGCCGCCACAACCGTCTTGGCGCGAATCAGCATCACATTTAGGTCGTCAGGGCCGATTTCCCCGCCTCCGACCAGTGCGATTGGCTCAAATGACCGCACAATTGGGCGATTTTTACTTAGATTGATCATTTTTCCCGGATTTGGACACATTGAGACCACAAAATGATAGGTTCATGCAGAGAGTTCAGAGCCAATGGGTGTGCCTGCATAAGGTGGTTGGCTCTCGTAGTTTGTAGAGGACGTGCGTCTGATGGTACAGAACAACAAGGTATTGACCGTTTCTTATGGAACCTTCTCCTGCACTTTGGAAGGATTCGACGATTCATTCGAAACGATGAAGGCAATCGCTGAATACTTCCGCGATCTTTCTGCCGATGATCGGTATTTTGGTTCTGAACCCCCGCAACCTGACGCAGAAATGCTGACCCGGATCGCACGGCGCGACGCCGCAAAACATGTAGAAGCCAGCCAGAGCGATTCCGGCCTGTTGCTGCGTGCAACCCAGCAGGCTGCAAAGCCAGCCCCTGCTGCGGTTCCAACCGCTGCGCAAGCAGACCCCCATGTGATGAGCCACAGTGCCCCCCCCCCTGCACAACGGGCCGACTCGTTTTTCGCTGACGCCGTGCCGGTCGAAAGCGCGCCTGCCCCGGCTGCGGACAGCATTGCCGCCAAACTGCAGCGCATCCGCGCCGTCGTTACGCATTCCGAAGAAAACTCGGTGATTTATACAGAAGACGAGGACGCAAGCCTGGGTAGTCAGCCAGCTGCACCGATGGATGCGATCGCCGCCGCGTTTGAGGCAGGCTCGCTCGACGCATCGGACCTTTCGGAAACGGACAAGCCCGACGCAGCTGTTGAACCGATGGCGCCGGCTTTTGAAGCAGAAGAAATCGCGGATACCCCCGCCGTGGCAGCGCCAGCGGCAGAGGCCGAAGCAACGGAAGAACCGGTAGAATCCGTGCAGCCATTCTCGATGCAGCAGGACGCAGATTATGAAGACGAGGAAGAGGCGCCTGCACCCTCGGCGCTGTTCACCGATCTTGAGGAAACGACCGAAACTGATGAGCCCGTCAATATCCTGAGCGAAGAGACCGAAGAGGATCTGATAGATGAAGTCGCAGAGACCCAAGAGGGTTATCTGACCGCCGAGGATGAGGCCAATGTTCTAAGCGAGATCTCGAAGGTTGAGGCCGCAATGGGTGGTCAATCACCGAACGAAACGGCCCTGGATCAGGATTTGTCCCGCCTGATGGACAAGGCGGACAGCCAGATGGATGACCCGGCGACCAGCACGCAGCGCGAAACATATTCACATCTGCGCACGGCAGTCGCTGCGACCGAAGCTGAGCGCGGGAACCAGCCGCGGGACGAAGACTCCGAAGAAAGCGGATATCGTGGCGATCTGACGTCGGTCGTAAGCCCGCGCCGCCCCGAGATTCAAGTCACCAGCATGCGCCCGCAATCCGACACTTCATCCCCCTTGAAGCTGGTTGCAGAACAGCGGGTTGACACAAATGAACAGGACGCCGGCCCCGTGACCCCCCGCCGCGTCACGTCCAAATCAGAAGACGAAGCCGACGATTCCAACGAAGAAGGTGGTTTTGCCCTTTTTGCACAGGAACAAGGTGCACAATCTCTGCCTGACCTGTTAGAGGCTGCCGCCGCTTACCTGTCGTTCATCGAAGGTCAGGAACAATTCTCGCGCCCGCAGCTGATGAATAAGATCCGCTCACTCAAGCAGGACGACTTCAACCGCGAAGAAAGCCTGCGCTCGTTCGGTCAATTGCTTCGGGACGGCAAGATCGAAAAAGCCGGTGGTGGTCGTTTTGCCGCCTCAACACAGATCGGGTTCCGCCCCGATGACGAGCGCGCTGCAGGCTGAACTTAAGAAAATCAAAAGAAACGGGGCCGATGCAATCATCGGCCCTTTTTTGTACGGGAAATGAATCGCCCTCTCAGTCTTGCGACTGATCCGGGTCTGCTTGCCCAACGCCTTTGAACACGAATTTGAAAGGCAAGGCCCACACGATGCCCAGACCGATATAGACTAGCAGCTCAAGCCAGAGCGGCGGGCGGTCTAGCCAATTCACAACCGTCACGACCGCCACAATATAAAGAGGCAACCCAACCAGCAGCAGCACTAGTGACCAGCGACGGCGCGCTTTATAGCTGAGGCCTCGTTTCTGTTCCTCTGCCATCAGTCTGCAAACGGGTCAGTCACCAAAATGGTGTCATCCCGCTCCGGGCTGGTGGACAAAAGGGCGACAGGGCAATCGATCAGCTCTTCGACCCGGCGCACGTATTTGATGGCATTGGCCGGCAGATCCGCCCAGCTGCGCGCCCCTTCGGTGGATTCGCTCCAACCCGGCATCTCTTCGTAAATCGGTTTGCAGCGCGCCTGTTGATCCGCGGCCGTCGGAAGGTAGTCCAGACGTTCGCCGTCCAGCTCATACCCAACGCAGATTTTCAGGGTCTCGAAACCGTCCAGAACATCCAGCTTGGTCAGCGAGATGCCGTTCACACCGCTGGTCGCACAGGTCTGGCGCACAAGGCAGGCGTCAAACCACCCACAACGGCGCTTACGGCCCGTGGTGGTCCCGAACTCGTGCCCGCGCTCACCAAGCCGCTGACCATCGTCGTCGTCCAACTCGGTTGGGAACGGGCCCTCACCCACGCGGGTTGTATAGGCTTTGACAATGCCCAGAACGAAGTCAATCGAACCGGGACCGATGCCGACGCCTGTTGATGCCTGACCGGCAATGACGTTGGACGAGGTTACAAACGGATATGTACCGAAGTCGATATCCAGCAGCGCCCCCTGTGCGCCCTCGAACAGGATGCGTTTGCCAGCCTTGCGCTTTTCGTTCAGCACTTTCCAAACCGGCGCGGCAAAGGGTAGGATTTTTGGCGCGATCTCTTTCAGCTGGGCAATCAGTGCATTTCGGTCAATTGGCTCCAGTCCAAGCCCGTTTCGCAGCGCATTGTGGTGAACCAGAGCGCGATCAACTCGCAATGCCAGCGTTGCATCGTCAGCCAGATCAGCCACACGGATCACGCGGCGACCAACCTTGTCTTCGTAACAAGGACCAATTCCGCGACCGGTCGTCCCGATTTTCGCAACCGAGTTTTGACTTTCACGTGCCCGATCCAGTTCCCCGTGGAAGGGCAGGATCAACGGTGTGTTTTCCGCAATCATCAGGTTTTCAGGGGTGATTTCAACGCCCTGCGCCTGGATGGTTCCGATCTCTTTGATTAGGTGCCATGGGTCCAGAACGACACCGTTGCCGATGACACTCAACTTGCCGCCACGCACAACACCCGACGGCAGCGCGTGCAGCTTGTATACTTCTCCGTCGATGACCAGCGTGTGCCCGGCGTTATGTCCGCCCTGAAAGCGTGCAATCACGTCTGCACGCTCGCTGAGCCAGTCGACGATCTTGCCTTTTCCTTCGTCACCCCACTGGGCGCCGACAACAACCACATTGGCCATATCCGGTCCTTTTGCGCTGAGTTATCAAACTCGGCTCGTATAACGGGGGGAAAGCGACAGGGAAACCGGTAATTCGACGCATGCAGAGATCGTGCTGCGCACGATGCCTCCGGCGGGGATATTTTTGGCCAGGTGAAGAAACGGATCCCCCGCTTCATCTGGCTGAAGATACCCCCGGGGGAAGTGCCCGGCACGGGCAACGAGTGCAGAGCCCCCTACCCCTTGGCCAACCGCACCGGCTGTCCATGAGAGGTGGTCAAATAAGCCTCTTCCCACTTGTCGCGAAATTGGACCACTTCATCTGGAGCTGCGACACCTTGCTCGGCCAAAAACGCCTCGAGCGTTTCCAGCCAGGCAAAAAAGTAGTCATCCCCACCATTCAGTTCACGATCCAAACCGTTCCGCTTCAAGGTGGCCGAAAAGCGCGCCGCCCAATCCGGCCAGTCGAACCGTCCGGCCTCGTTTAGAGCAACCGTCACAGCAAAGACCTGAGCGTGCCAGGGCTCTGCGAAGGCTGGCTCGGGGGCAGTATGAGTTATGCAGTCGCTCATGCGGGATCCAGATAGCTTTGCCAAAGATCCAAAACAACTTCATCCTGCGAGTGTTCGGGATTGGCCCAAAGCTCGGATGCCGGAAAGACCACGGCGTAAAGCGGCTCGGGTGCATCCCCCAACCTATGAGCACTAGAGTCCGGCAGCACATGCGTTCCGTGCATCATAAGGATGCGCCCTTTTGCCCCGGTGGCGTACATGGGCAAACGCGTATGCCCGCCGTCGACAAGGCGGTTCGCGGCTTGACGGGCGGTCACAACTTTTTGCCCCGGTTCAAATTTCACCCGCACATTTGAAGGGCGATCCGCAGGCCCGCCGCTGGCCAACACTTTCGCAACCGCGTCAGACTTCAGCACGCGGCTTGCCAGGGGGTGATTGTCGCCGTCTGTCTCGCCGCGCAGATCCTCATCTGTCAGCACGCCTGTTTCGACGAGAAGGTCCGCAAGCCCCGAAATCCATTTCTCATAATAAGAATAACGGGCGTAGTCCTTAGGCGACAATCTCTCGCGCGCATGCCGGGATACGTCGATGTTCCACTGCCCAAGCGATCCCGCTGCCAGTGTTACGGCCAATGCCCTTGCATGCCAGTCTTCGGCAAAGACCGGGGCATCTTCGGGTTCAGGGAGCACAGGCCCATCGCCAAAGCGCCCGCCCATATCGTGAACTCGGGTCATGATGGCACCTTTGGCAAACCGGTTCCGATCATGCTGTCGCGTGTGACAAGCGCCGCCAACTCGTCTTCTGTTAAGCCATCCGTGTCTTCTGGCCGCATCGGAAGCACAAGGTACCGCACCTCGGCCGTCGAATCCCAAACGCGAACTGAGGAAGTTTCGGGCAGGGTCACACCAAATTCCGCCAGAACCTTGCGCGGCTCACGCACAGCCCGCGCCCGATACGCATCGGATTTGTACCAACCCGGCGGAATACCAAGCAGCGGCCACGGGTAACAGCTGCACAGGGTGCATACGACCATGTTGTGCTGTTCATGGGTATTTGCGACGACAACCATGTGTTCGCCCTGACGCCCGTAATAACCCAGATCGGCGACAACCGATGTGGCATCTTTCAGTAATGCGGCTTTGAAGTCCGGGTCGGTCCAGGCTTTTGCAACGACCCGCGCGCCATTCTGCGGACCTATCTTGTTCTGATAGGTATCAATAATTTCATCCAGCGCCGCCGGATCGATCAGACCTTTACGAGTCAGAATCGTTTCCAGCGCCTTTACCCGCAGCGCAGGATCAGGTGGCAAAAGGGTGTGCGGGTGGTCGTGATCATCATGTGGCATGGCCGCAGCCTGCGCGAGGTGCGGCCATGCTGTCCAGTCCCTTTGCCGTGATCCGGAACATCACCGATCTTGATGCCAACTCCTCACTTGCCCCCGCTGGCAAACTTGCATAAGTACCACGCGATACACGCCACGCTGTACAGGAACACCATGGAAAACGTCGTTCTCATCATCCACCTCCTCCTGGCCCTTGGCCTGATTGCCGTTGTTCTGATGCAGCGGTCCGAAGGCGGTGGCCTTGGCATGGGCGGCGGGGGCGGCGGCGCCATGACCGGACGCGCCGCAGCGACTGCTTTGGGCAAGGTGACGTGGATCCTGGCCGCTTGTTTCATCGTGACTTCAATCACGCTGACCATTCTGGCCGCTCAGAAATCCTCGGGCAGTTCGGTGATCGACCGTTTGGGCGTTCCGGCACCAGCACCGACCGAGGAAAGCACACCTGCGGTTCCGTCGGCTGACGATCTGCTGCCTCCGGCAGATGGCGACAACGCGCCGCTGATCCCACAAGCCAACTGATCCACAAAACCTAGAAACTTGAAAGAGAACTGCAACAGCATCTTGCGGTTCTCTTGCGCTATCGGCGCGAATCCTTTATATGTGAAGTCCCGTGGTGCAGCGGTTTTTCGGAACCGTCGGGCAGCTGATTTTGACGTCTCACGGGAGCAGCCGAAAACATGGCGCGTTTTATTTTCATCACTGGTGGTGTGGTTTCGTCTTTGGGTAAAGGACTGGCTTCGGCGGCTTTGGGCGCGCTGTTGCAGGCCCGAGGGTATTCGGTACGTCTGCGCAAGCTGGACCCCTATCTCAACGTTGACCCCGGCACGATGTCACCGTTCGAGCATGGCGAAGTGTTCGTGACCGATGACGGAGCCGAAACCGACCTGGATCTTGGTCACTACGAACGTTTCACCGGTGTGGCAGCGCGCAAAACCGACTCGGTCAGTTCGGGTCGGATTTATTCCAACGTACTCGAGAAAGAGCGCCGCGGCGACTATCTGGGCAAGACCATTCAGGTGATTCCGCACGTCACCAACGAGATCAAAGACTTTATCTCGATCGGTGAGGATGAGGTCGATTTCATGCTGTGCGAGATTGGCGGCACAGTCGGCGATATCGAAGGCCTACCCTTCTTCGAAGCCATCCGTCAGTTCAGCCAGGATAAGCCACGCGGCCAATGCCTGTTCATGCACTTGACCTTGCTACCTTACATCAAGGCCTCGGGCGAATTGAAAACCAAGCCGACGCAGCACTCGGTGAAAGAGCTGCGCTCGATCGGTCTGGCCCCTGACATTCTGGTCTGTCGCTCCGAGGGTCCCATCCCGGTCAAAGAACGCGAAAAGTTGGCGTTGTTCTGTAACGTGCGCCCCGACAGCGTGATCGCGGCACAGGATCTGTCGACCATTTATGACGCCCCACTGGCCTATCACCGCGAAGGACTGGATCAGGCGGTTCTGGATGCGTTCCAGATCAGCCCTGCCCCCAAGCCCGATCTGACAAAATGGGAAGATGTCAGCGACCGCATCCACAATGCTGAAGGCGAAGTCAAAGTCGCCATCGTCGGCAAATACACGCAGCTTGAAGATGCCTATAAGTCGATTGCCGAGGCCCTGACCCATGGCGGTATGGCCAACCGGGTTCGCGTAAAGGTCGAGTGGGTCGATGCCGAGGTATTTGATACCGAAGACGCAGCCCCGCATCTGGAAGGCTTCCACGCGATCCTCGTTCCCGGTGGATTTGGCGAACGCGGCACTGAAGGCAAGATCAAAGCCGCGCAATACGCGCGCGAACACAAAGTGCCCTACCTGGGAATCTGCCTTGGTATGCAGATGGCTGTAATCGAAGCAGCCCGCAACGCCGCTGGCATCACAGAGGCGGGCTCAGAAGAGTTCGACCACGAAGCGGGCAAAAAACGTTTTGAGCCTGTTGTTTATCACCTGAAAGAATGGGTGCAGGGCAATCACAAGGTCGAACGCAAGGTCGGTGACGATAAAGGCGGTACCATGCGTTTGGGCGCCTATGACGCGGTACTGGCCGATGGCTCGAAAGTGGCAGAGGTATACGGCGGCACCAATATCGAAGAACGCCACCGGCACCGTTATGAGGTGGACATCAAGTACCGCGACAAGCTGGAAAAAGCTGGCTTGAACTTCTCGGGGATGTCGCCCGATGGCCGTCTGCCGGAAATCGTAGAATGGTCAGACCATCCGTGGTTCATCGGCGTACAGTACCATCCGGAACTGAAGTCCAAGCCATTTGATCCACACCCCCTGTTCCGCGACTTTGTGCGCGCAGCGAAAGACACCTCGCGCCTCGTTTAAGTGGTGTCTGTGTCGGACTGTCACCCCGCATTGTTTTGTGGGGTGTAACCTCCTAACTATTTGAACAAGCAGGTCCACCTGCCGTGCACCATGGATGCAGTTCAAAGATTTAGGAGTTTTCAGATGAGCAATGCGACAACGATAACAAACCTCCAACAAGCGCTTCACATGGAAATGACCGCAGCGCATCAATACCAGCTGCATTCGCATGTACTGAACGATTGGGGTTTGGACATCCTGGCCGAGAAGATGCGAGGCGAGATGCAGGAAGAGTTGGGGCATTCTGATGCCTATATCGAACGCATTCTTTTCCTTGGCGCAAAGCCAGAGCTTGAGCTTCAGAAAAACCCAAAGGCGGCGGACGACCTGGAAGAGATGTTTACCGCGGACCTGAAGGATGAAATGGAAGCCATCGACTTCTACACCCAAGCTGCGGCACAGGCGGCTGAGGCCGGTGACGTGGGAACCCGAACCCTGTTTGAGCGAATTCTGCTGGAAGAAGAAGGTCACAAGGCGTGGCTGGAGACCGAATTGTCGCTGCTCAAACGATTGGGTGAGCCGGCGTTCAGCGCTCGATACGTGTCGAGCACAGCCGGCGAAGACTGACTCCTCAGCAACTGATCTCACCATGTCGAAGGATTCGGGCCAACAAATGTTGGCCCATTTTCGTTCGTCACCGCAAAGTGACGGTGTGCGGCCAAAAAACACTACTCGGGCACGGTTCCAAGTGGTTACTGTTAAGTAAATGATGACAGGAGAGGCCCAAATGACCGATCAAATCCAAAACGCAGAAACCTTTGCGGCCCTGCACAAAAAGGGCGATCCGGTCATCCTTTTTAACATCTGGGACGCTGGCAGCGCCGGTGCCGTGCGGGATGCAGGCGCCATGGCATTGGCGACCGGCAGCGCACCCGTTGCAATGGCGCAGGGGTTTGGCGACGGCCAGAACATCCCGCTGGATGTCGCTTTGGACAACGCCGGCCGAATCGTCAGCGCCGTAGACCTTCCTGTTTCTTTGGATTTCGAGGGGGCCTATGCCGAGGACGCGGTGGGAATCATCGCCAATGTCCAAAGTGCACTTGAAACAGGTGTCGTCGGCTTCAACTTCGAAGACCAGATTGTCGGCACCAAGGACCTATACGACATCGAAACCCAAGCCGCCCGCGTTGGTGCGATGCGCGAAGGGTGTGACGTCGCTGGCGTCCCTGCTTTTATCAACGCCAGAACGGACATCTTCCTGAAGGCTGCGCCGGAAACGCATGACGAGGCGATGCTCGACGATGCGATGGCCCGCGCCAAAGCCTATGCCGACGCGGGTGCCAACGGATTCTTTGCACCCGGCCTCAAGGATGAGGACATGATCGCCCGGCTTTGCGAATCGACTGATCTACCTGTGAATATCATTGCCCTGCCCGGGACGCCGGATACCGCGACGCTTGCGTCGCTGGGCGTCGCCCGGATCAGTTATGGGCCTGTGCCGTATCGGAAGATGCTCGGCTGGCTGCAGGAACAAGCGAAACAGGCGCTGCAGTCAGGCGCCTAGCCAGAGGGTAGATACCGATACAAGCGGATACCGGCAAAGTTGTGACCATTCAGGGCTATGACGGGTAGTCAGCGCTTGGCGGGCCACAAAATATGGAATAACCTCGCGGCATGTTGAAAAAATTCCTTCAGGCGTTTCGCCCGCCACAGCACGACCATTTGCCCGATCCTGACGCCGAACTGGCTTTGGGTGCTTTGATGGTGCGCGTGGCGCAGGCGGATCGGGATTACAAACTGGAAGAAATCAGCCTGATCGACCGCATTCTTGCGCGGCTCTATCAGCACAACGCGATCGAGGCCGCCAAGGTCCGCGCCACCTGCGAAAAATTGCACGCCGCCGCGCCAGACACCGATACATTCGGCAAGTTGATCCGCGAAACAACCGACCTGCAGGAACGTCTGGCCGCGCTGGACGCTTTGTGGGAGGTCGTTCTGGCCGATGGCAATTCGGACGAAGGCGAAATGAAGATCGTCGAAGAAGCCCGCATCGCCATGGGCCTGAGCTTTAAAGACAGCCAAGAAGCGCATGAACGGGTACAAACGCGCTTGGAACAGAAGTAGTCCGCTTCTATAACCAATTCATGTTCAGCGATTTTCTGTCCCGGCTCACGCAGCCGCAGCCCGACCCACTTGCCGATAACGACGCCCGTTTGGCCCTTACGGCCCTTCTGGTTCGCATCGCCAGATCCGACAACGACTATGCCGACACGGAAATGGCCCGAATCGACCGGATTTCGACGGAACGCTATGGCCTGTCCCCTTTTGAGGCCGCAGCCCTTCGCGCTAGCGCCGAGGATCTAGAAGCCGAAGCCCCCGATACCGTCCGCTTTACCCGCGCGATCAAAGAGGCTGTCGCTTACGATGACCGATTGGCCGTGGTTCAGGCGATGTGGTCGGTCGCACTGGCCGATGGGCATCGGACCGGCGAAGAAGATTCGCTACTGCGTCTGGTTGTCAGCCTGCTGGGTGTCAGCGACGTCGATTCCGCCGTGGCCCGGCAAAAGGCAGCCAAATCGTGATTGCAATGCTGGGCATGTATGACATGCCCGCGCTGCAACCAGTCAATGATCGTTTCTGGTCGTTGATTCGGGCGCATCTTGGTTTTGGCCCCACGCACCTGACACGTGGCGCCGACGTTTGGGATATCTGGCATAGCCCCGACCTTGTTTTCTCCCAAACCTGCGGCATGCCTTACCGCACCCTATTGCACGGTAAAGTTCAGCTTGTTGGTACGCCGGACTACGGTTTGGCAGGCTGTCCGCCAGGGTACTACCGGTCTGTAATCGTGGCCCGAAAAGACGATACCCGCGATCTGGACCAGCTTGCCAACGGCACCTTTGCATACAATGAGGCGCTGTCTCAGTCCGGTTGGGCTGCGCCCATGGTTCATCTGTCACATCACAGCCGCCTTCCAAGTTCTGTGTTGGAAACTGGCGGTCATGCCCTTTCGGCAGCCGCTGTTGCAGAAGACCGCGCGGATTATGCCGCGCTGGATGCGCTGACGTGGGAATTGCTCAAGGAACACACGAATTTGGGCCCTGAGCTTCGCGAAGTCGCAGCAACGGAACCTTCGCCTGCCCTGCCCTACATCACGGCCAACGGTCAGGATGCGCCCCAGATTGCAAAGGCGGTTCGTGCAGCCATCAACGATCTTTCCCCCGCCGACCAAAAGATGCTGCACTTGCGTGGTCTGATCGACATTCCAGCCGAGCATTACCTTGCCGTTCCCGACCCGTCCCCTGAGGCTGCCAAAATGATCGATCCGTGACCACTTTGGTCAGAACGTCTGATCAATTTGACAGTTTGTGGCCCGTTCCGTGTCATTTGCGCATTGCATTGCTCTGAAATTTCAGCCCTAGTACCGCACCAACACCAATAGTAGCTGGACCACCCGTGACAGATTCCACTCCGGTCATCGAGATCAAGAACCTACACAAGAGCTTTGGCAATCTTGAGGTATTAAAAGGGGTGGATATCACCGCCAGACGCGGTGATGTCGTCTCACTCATCGGTTCGTCCGGTTCTGGCAAATCGACGCTTCTGCGCTGCTGCAACCTGTTGGAAGACAGCCAAGAGGGCGAGATTCTGTTCAAGGGCGAACCTGTCCGCTGGACTGGCAACGCACATAACCGCCGTCCGGCCGATCCCAAACAGGTCCTGCGTATTCGCACAAACCTGTCGATGGTGTTTCAGCAGTTCAATCTGTGGGCCCATATGACCATCCTGCAAAACGTGATGGAGGCCCCCGTGACCGTCATGGGCCGCGACAAGGCCGAGGTTGAGGACAGCGCCCGTAAGTATCTGGAAAAGGTCGGCATCGGCGACAAATGCGACGCGTACCCTGCGCAACTTTCAGGCGGTCAGCAGCAACGCGCCGCGATTGCGCGCGGCCTGTGCATGGAGCCTCAGGCCCTGCTGTTCGACGAGCCCACATCGGCGCTGGACCCCGAACTGGAACAGGAAGTGATCAAAGTGATCAAGGATCTGGCCGCCGAAGGCCGCACCATGATCATCGTGACACACGATATGAAAATGGCTGCCGATATCTCGAGCCATGTGGTGTTCCTGCATCAAGGCCTCATCGAAGAAGAAGGCCTGCCGGAAGACATCTTTACGACCCCTGAATCCACGCGACTTCAGGGTTTTCTCTCCGCCACCATGGCGGCATAAATTCAGGACAGAACCAAAAAGGGGAGTAACAATGAAAAACCTGATTCTGACCACAGCAGCACTGGCGCTGAGCGCCGGTATGGCCATGGCCGATACGGTCCGCATGGGCACCGAGGGTGCCTACCCTCCGTGGAACTTCATCAATGACGCTGGCGAGATCGACGGTTTTGAGCGTGAGCTGGGTGACGAGCTGTGCAAGCGCGCAAATCTGGAATGCGAATGGGTCAAGAACGACTGGGATTCGATCATTCCGAACCTGGTGTCGGGCAACTATGATGTCATCATCGCGGGCATGTCGATCACTGACGAGCGCGACGAAGTGATTGATTTCACTCAGAACTACACACCACCTGATCCGTCGGCTTATGTCGCGACCTCTGACGACGTTGACGTCGCGAACGGCGTGATTGCGGCGCAGACCGGTACCATTCAGGCCGGTTATATTGCCGAATCCGGTGCAACTCTGGTCGAGTTCGCCAGCCCCGAGGAAACCATCGCAGCCGTGCGCAATGGTGAAGCTGACGCCGTTCTGGCCGACAAGTCTTTCCTTGCACCGATTGCAGATGAAGACGCGGACCTGCGCTTTGTCGCCGAAGATGTCCCGCTGGGCGGTGGTGTCGGCATCGGTGTGCGCGAGTCGGACGGTGATCTGAAAGAAAAGCTCAACACTGCCATCCAGTCCATGAAGGATGACGGCAGCCTGAACGAGCTGATCACCAAATGGGAAGTGTCCTCGACCTTCTGATCTGAATCAGGTTGCGCGCCCCAATACCGGGGCGGGCTGCCCCTGCGCCTTAGCACCTCAAGAGGCCCGCCATTTTCTCGTTTTGCACTGATCCCGATACGCTGGGCACGTTCCGCTGGTTTTCCTGCTATCTGACCAACGGCGTACACTGGTCGTTCTACCTGTCGTTCCTGAAGGTCCTGCTGTTGCTGGCCGTCACAGCGCCCGTAGCGTTGAGTTTCGGGTTCGTTGGTGCCATGGCCGCCCGCTCGCATATCCCCCCCGTCAGCTGGCTGGGCAAGGGCTATATCGCGATTGTACGGGGTGTGCCGGACATCGCCTTCTTCATGTTCTTCGTGATCGCCTTGGATCAGGCTTTTGAATGGACGCGCCATAAGATCCTTTGCCCCGATTGGCCGGACCCGATCCGCCAGGGCAACGACTTCATCGTTTGCCAGTCGGCAAAACTACCGCTCAGCACCGCGCCGGAATTTGTGCATGAGACCTATGGGTTCTTCCTCGCAGTCATCACATTCTCGATCGTTTTCGGTGCTTTTGCGGCCAACGTGCTGTTTGGCGGCATGCGGGCGGTTCCCCATGCGCAGCTGGAAACAGCAGCCGCTTATGGCCTGTCCCCAAGCCAGACATTCTGGCGCATCCTCGTGCCGCAAATGTGGGTTTACGCCCTGCCCGGCCTGTCGAACCTGTGGATGGTGCTGATCAAAGCCACTCCATTGCTGTTCCTGCTTGGTATCGAAGACATCGTCTATTGGGCCCGCGAATTGGGCGGCACGAAAACCACAAAATTCACGCAATACCCCCACGGCGATTGGCGCATGTGGTACTTCCTGGCTCTGCTGATCTTCTACCTCGGCATGACCCGCGTCTCGGAAATCGGGCTTGAAAAGCTGATGCGCCGCCTGTCCCACGGCCAGGCCACGTCGGGCGGAGAGCTTCTGCGCAAGGAGACCACCGCATGAGCTGCATCCAGACCATTCAGGACTACGGCCTGCGTTCCCTGGGCCTTGGTGAGCGGCTACTGCCGCGCAACGATTTTACCCTGTGTGAGCAATTCACCCTGATCGGTTCAGGTATGATCTGGAATATCTATTTCGGCATCATGGCACTGGTCACCGGGTTCTTTCTGGCAACCGCCGTGGCAATGGGTAAAGCATCTACCAACAAGTGGCTGCGCAAACCCTCCGAGTGGTTCATCTTTATCTTCCGCGGCTCACCGCTGTTCATCCAGTTCTTCTTTGCCTATTTCTTCTTCCTGTCGCTGAAGAAATCTTACCCGATGTTCGACGCCCTGACATCGGCATGGCTGGGGGCGTTGATCGTTCTGTTCCTGAACACCGCCGCCTATACCGGTGAGATCTTCTATGGCGCGCTGCGCTCGATCCCCAAGGGCGATATCGAGGCCGCTGATGCCTATGGTATGTCGGGTTGGTCGCGGTTCCGCCGGATCGTTTGGCCCACCATGCTACGTCTGGCGTGGCCTGCGTACACGAACGAAGCAATCTTCTTGTTTCACGCCACAACGCTGGTCTTCTTCTCGGCCTTCCCCGCCTGGCAGCAACGTGGCGACGCGCTTTACTACGCCAGCTATTTCGCCGACAAGACGTTCAACCCGTTCATCCCCTACCCGATCCTGGCCTTCTACTTCATCCTGCTGACGCTAGTGGTGGTCGGAGTGTTCGGGCTGATCAACAAACGACTGAATCGCCACCTGCCGGCCGCCAGAAAGGCCAAGATGAGGTTTCGTTTGAATCTGGCGCGCTAATTCAAACAATCCAACACTGTAACAACCGGGCTTGTTTTAAGCCCGGTTTTTTCTCGTCAAAACTTCCTAGGAACGTTCTGCGGAGGCTTGCGTATCAGGGGAAGATGGTACCGCCTCCCTGGCTTGAACAGGGGACCTCTGGATCCACAATCCAGCGCTCTAACCAACTGAGCTAAGGCGGCACTCGTGAGGGGCGATGTACCGAACGCGCACACGGATTGCAAGAGGATTAAAGACGAAATTCCCAGCTTTGTTCGACAAGATCGCGGCCAAAGGAATGAACCTTTTTGCTGCCGGTCAATTGCCACCCCGACGCCTTGTAAAGGGCGCAGGCCGCCCGATGGCTTTCATGGGTCCATAAGGCCATATCACGATAACCAGCGCTGCGCGCGAACCCCATGCATGTGTTGAGCATACGTTTGCCCAAGCCCTTCCCACGAGCCTCTGGCAGCAGCAAAAACAATCGCAATTTTGCGGTGTGGTCGTCTAGTGCGACGCAAAAGATACTGCCCATGCGCGCGCCACCCAGCTCCGCGATCCAACCCCTCTCGCGCGCTGGATCGTGTGACGTGACGAAGTCGGCCAGAATGCTTTCGACAAGGGGCGCGAACGTGTCATCAAACCCGTTGTCCCGCTGATAGAGGCGGCCGTGCTGTTCGACCAACCAGGGCGCATCATCTGGGCGGAAAGCTCTGATCAGAATATCTTCCATGCTTTACCTGACCTCAAAGGCGGCTTGATTCTCAACCCTTTGCGCGCTAGCAGGAACGCTCAGTCCCGGAGGCGCAAATGGGCATTAACACCGAACGTGACATTCAGGCGAACCTTCAGATCGGCCCGACCGACCATGGCATGGTGCGCCTGTTCATCGAGGCCGACGGCGTCGAAATTCCAATGGACTTCGAACCTGAAGAAGCGGAAGAAATCGCTGACGAAATCCTCGCCGCTGTGCAAGCTGCCCGGATCGTAAAAGACTGACAGTTCAAATTCTTGGATCACGCAATGCCTGCAATCTGCGGGCTGTGTCTGTTGCAAACTTCTGAATCATCTTCTTGCGCCGCGCTGGCGCCAGCTTATCTTCCGGTGCCATTCGGATGATTTCGGCGTCATAGGCATCTGCGATGATCAGACCGGTCTCTACTGGCAACAAGTCTGTCGGGAAATCGGTGTCCACCGCCCAGAAAAAGCGATCACACCAATCCAGATACCCCTGCCATTTAGAATCCGTCAGATAATCTGCGCGGCTGGATTTGCACTCGATCACCCACAGTTCCCCCTTGGGACCCAATCCCATGACGTCGACTCGCAGACCGCGGGTGGGGACAAATTCCTCAACAGATACAAAGCCATGAGCCAATAAATGGCGCGAAACCCCACGGGCCAGTTTTTGTCCGGGCTGTAAATCCAGTGTCATTCCCGAAATGTGAACAATTCGTGAACAAAAATCAAGCGCCTGAAAGACTCTTGACGTGATACCATTTGGTATCCCATAAACTACAATACCAAATGGTATCACTATTGAGGTGACGAATGCAGACGCAAATTCAAAACGCGTTCCGCGCCCTTGCGGACCCGACCCGACGGGAGATCGTCCAGATCCTTGCCTCTGGCGACATGACGATCGCGCAGCTGACCGATCAGTTCGATATGACCCGTGCAGCGGTCAAAAAGCACCTGACTGTTCTTTCCGATGGCGGCCTCATCACCGTCGAGGCACGTGGACGTGAGCGCATTAACCGGCTGGAGCCGAATGGAATGGCCCCCATCCTCGACTGGTTCAGCTATTTTGACCAGTTCTGGGATGATCGCCTGAATAATCTGAAGGAAGCTATTGAAAGGAATAAAAAATGACGAATGCAGTTCTGCAAAAACAGATTTTCCTGAGGGCCACGCCGGAAACCGTATGGGCCTATTTGACCGAACCCGCCCGCTTGGCAGAGTGGTTTCACAAACCAGAGCGTCCGTTGGCCACCGGTCAGAAACTTGAGATGTTCGGGACTAGCAGTGGCGATCTTCTGATCTGGGGTGAGGTACGCGCTGCCCGTCCGCCCGAGTATCTGGAGTATACATTCACCATCAAACCCATGGGAGACGCTGTTAGTGTCGTAAAATGGACGCTGGACCCTGTACCGGGCGGTACCCGGCTGGGCTTGGTTCACGAAGGGCTGCCGCAAGGCGCAGAGGCATTTGGCCTGATCCTTGCACTCGATGACGGTTGGGACGAACATTTGGGCAAGATGCGCAATGCGCTGCACGAAACTGTTGACGCCTGACCCCTTGTGCAAACCCGCCGCAACCCCTACTTAGGCCCGTGGCGGGTTCTGCCCTTCTTGTGATTGGTAGCATTCTGGTGGCCTTAAGCAATTCCGAGGGGGCTGGCTCTGTTCAGGTCCTGGCCTGATTACCTGGCGCCCACCTGTACATACAGGTCCTCGGGAATCACACCGCACGGTTGACTGGCGGTCCCGCCACATAAACTTATCTCTCGCCCGGTCTGGGAGAGTCTTCATTTTCCGAAATAGGTTGGCTCAGCCCTTGTCCACCGCAACGCGGGCGGGTTCGAACTTGGCCGCAACGGGTGTACCGCGCCTGGGGCCTGTTGGCTTTTCCGCCAAGCTCATGATCGCGTAGGCGAACTGAACACCGGCGAACACGATGCCGTTCATGAACCAGATCATTGCCAGAGCGATCAACCCGATCTCGGATCCGAAAATCAGGCCGCGCAAGTTGGCCACGTTCAGGGCCAGCAGCACCCCGACAAACAGGGCCGAGATGACAAATCCCCATGCAACTTGCGTGATGTAAAGGCGGATCAGTTTGGGCACGACAAAGCTCCTTGTCTGATACCGTGATGATAGCGCATGGTCGTGCTGAGTAAACCGCGGCCTCAACGGGTGCGACACTATATTCGGAGTCTCTATGAATGCCCTCAGCCTGTTCACGCTTGATCTTCTCGAAGAGCTGTCATTGCGCCATGATGATCAGGAACGGTGGGAGTTCACGTTAGACCGTCTGAATGAGATCGGGTTTAACGCCCTGAACATGCTTTGCTTCACACCCGAGACTGGCGCCATTCATTGGGTTCGAAGTTCAATGTCCAAAGGTTGGCTAAACCGCTATGACAGCCAAGGTTATGCCGAAGCGGATCCGATGCTGGCGCAGGTTCAAAATGGCAAGGAAAGCCTCTACGTGCAGGCCGCAAGCCTCCGGTCCGCGGACGGCCATTCCTCCAAGGCGTTGGGTCTGAACCACGATCTGGAAAAGGCCGGATATATTCACCTTTACTCCCTGGTGGCTCCCTGCCCCGACAACGAGGCCAAGCTTGTGGTTCTGTCATCGGACAGACCGGACGCTCAGGTTCAGATGACTGAACGGCAGCGCGAAATGCGTGTCCTGGCAACCGTGCTGGCCACCAATCTGGGATCGGATATCCCCAGCAATCACGGTCGTGTGTACGACATCACAAGCATTGCTCCAACCACTCCGGACCTGACGCCACGAGAGCTGCAGGTCCTGAACCTTTTGGCTCTTGGGCACCGAAACGATAGAATCGCCGAACTATTGAACCTTTCGGAAATAACGGTACGAACCCATTTGAAGAATGCGCGCGAAAAATTGAGAGCCCCGACCCGAGAATCCGCACTGGTCCGTGCGATGCAACTTGGCCTGATCAATCCGCCGGGCTATCGGAATCGATAGGTGGCACGCCGGCTACGTTCCGGTAAAATGTTGGTGTCTTTGGAAAAAACTGTGAGTGGTGGAGGCCGAAGACTTGTTTGAACAAGCGTATTATTAGATTTCAGGCGCAGCGCTTTGTGTGGCTGCGCCTTATTCATCTGGACTAAGGCTTAACTCAAAACGCCTCTGGCTGTGCTTCGCGGGCCATGTGATCCAAAACTGCGTTGACGAATTTCGGTTCTTTACCTTCCGGGAAGAACGCGCGCGCCACATCAACGAACTCGGTGATGACGACCTTTGGTGGCGTATCGCCTTGGGTCAGTTCGGCCCCGGCTGCACGGAAGGTGGCGCGCAGGGTCGGGTCAATGCGCGCGATGGGCCATTTGGCGACCAAAGCGCGGTCGGTCATCTGGTCAATCGGTGCCTGAAAATTCACTGCGTCTTCAACCAACTTGCGGAACACGCGGATATCGCCGTCCAGCATTTCCTCGCCCTCATAGACAGCGCCAAACCGATGATCCAAAAACTCGTTCACGACCGCTTCCGTCGTTTGGCCCGACTGCTCCATCTGGAACAGCGCCTGCACGGCATAAAGCCGGGCGGCGGATTTCATCAGGCGTTTCTGGTTGGCCGGTTTCGGCGCGTCTGTCTGGGTCATGCTGTTGTGGGTCCGTTGTTGTCGCCCGCCACAAGGATGGACTCGGACGGCGGCTTGAACCCGACGCCCTTTTTGGAAGAGCCCCACTTACGGCTGAGTGCAATCAGATGCAAGGCCGCAGCGGCAGCGCCGCCACCTTTATTCATCTTTCCCGGATTTGCGCGGACTTCGGCCTGATCGTCATTTTCGACCGTAAGGATGCCGTTGCCGATGCACAGGCCTTGCAGGCCCATCAACTGGATCGCTCGGCTGGAATCGTTGCACACCGTTTCATAATGCGTGGTTTCACCCCGGATGACACAGCCTAGCGCCACGTAGCCATCATAGTTGCACTGGCGATCCGCCATGGCGATGGCGGTCGGGATTTCCAGCGCGCCCGGAACCTCAACAACTTCGCAGGTACCGCCAGCGGCTTCGATCTCGGCCTTTGCACCAGAAACCAGATTGTCGGCAATGGCGCGATAGAACGGCGCCACCACAATCAAAAGTTTCACAGGCTTGTCGAATGTCGGCGTTGGCAGTACGCCGTGTTTGTCTTGTTCAGCCACGATCAATCATCCTTGAGAATGGAACGGGTTCCGACGATGGAGATTCCAAACGCGTCGAGACCCAGATATTTCGTTTCCGGTGTATCGGTCAGCAGCACCAGTTCCTGGATGCCCAGTTTGGACAAGATCTGCGCCCCAAGACCTGTTTGTTTGATGGTGCGCGGGCCTTCGTCATCAGTTGCGTAAAGCGCATTGCGCGGTTCACGAAACAGGCAAACTACGCCACGTCCTTCGGCGGCGATCTTTTCCATAGCACGCGGCAGTTCCTGTGGCGATTTCGGCCCCAGGCCCAGAACATCAGGCGCTTCATGCAGTGCATGGGTTCGGGTCAAAACCGGCTCGGGCGTGGTGATGTCACCCTTGATCATGACGACGTGTTCGATGCCATGTGTCTGATCCGTGAACAGGCGCATTTCCCATTCGCCGCCATATTCTGACGCCACCGTCCTGCGCGAGGTTTCGACAACCAGATTGTCGTTGCGCGAGCGATATGTGATCAGGTCGCTGATCGTGCCGATCTTCATGTCATGTTCTTTAGCGAACGTGACCAGATCAGGCAGGCGCGCCATGGTGCCGTCGGGCTTCATGATCTCGCAGATCACCCCTGAGGGGTTCAACCCGGCCAGCCGAGAGATATCGACCGCCGCCTCTGTATGACCGGCGCGCACCAGCACCCCGCCCCGCTTGGCGCGCAGCGGAAAGATATGGCCCGGTGTCGCGATGTGCGCCATCGTATTTTGCTCGTTGATCGCCGTTTCAACGGTCAGAGCGCGATCTGCTGCCGAGATGCCGGTCGACACGCCTTCGCGCGCCTCGATGGACACGGTGAATGCGGTTTCGTGACGGGATGAGTTGTTCACGGCCATCATCGGCAGGCCAAGGGCTTCGACGCGCTCTGCTGTCATCGGCAGGCAGATCAGCCCGCGCCCGTGGGTGGCCATAAAGTTGATCGCCTCGGCATCCGCAAACTCGGCCGCAATGACCAGATCACCCTCGTTCTCGCGATCTTCATGATCGACCAGAATATACATCCGGCCCTTGCGCGCCTCTTCGATGATATCTTCAATCGGGCTGATCGCGTCGCGCAGCTGGGCCTCGACGGGACCGGGGGTTTCAAAGCTCATGGGGCAGCCTTTCACAAGAGCGTGTCTGGACGGCTGGATAGACCACCAAGCGCTCAAATACCAGAGCGCTTGCTGCTACACTCCGCCGAAACGCGACGTCTCAAACTGTGGTTCAGGACATCTCAGCCAAGCGGGCGACGTAGCGGGCCAGCGTGTCGATCTCAAGGTTTACCTGATCTCCGACCGAGACATCGCCCCAGGTCGTCACTTCTTTGGTGTGGGGGATGAAATTGATCCCGAAATCGCAACCGTCGACATCATTTACCGTCAGCGAGGTTCCGTTCAGCGCAACTGATCCTTTAGGCGCGACAAAGCGGGCCAATTCCTTGGGCGCGCGCAACGTTACACGGGTGCTGTCGCCTTCGTCCTGCAGGGCAACAACCTCGGCCACGCCGTCGATATGACCGGAAACGATGTGCCCACCCAGTTCGTCCCCAACCTTGAGGGCGCGTTCAAGGTTCACGCGCTTGCCAACTTGCCATGTGTTCAGATTGGTTTTCGACACCGTCTCGGCGCTGATCTGCACATCGTACCAATCATCCCCAATGGCGATCACGGTCAGACAGACGCCGTCACTGGCGATGGATGCGCCAATATCAATACCCACAGTGTCATAGCCCGTTTTGATCCGGGCACGCAGATCCCCTTGCTGGTCCAACTCGGTAACAATTCCGATATCGGTGACGATCCCTGTGAACATTGCTTTCACCCTTAGCTTATAACCTGTGCGTATGTGTAACCGCCGAGGTAAGCCCAAGAAACGCTGCGGGCAAGCCCTGCCTTGCCCGGATTGATGTATACAGGCATAATTTTGGTACCAAACGATAAAGAGCAGTCCCGGATGCATCCACTCACCTCGCGCTCGCATCGCCGTGTATTCCTGTTTTTGCAGGGACCGCATGGCCCTTTCTTTAGCGCACTGGCACGCGCTTTGCGCGCCGCCGGGGCTGATGTTTTGCGCGTGGGGTTTAATGCGGGCGATCAGGCGTTCTGGTTTGACCGCAGCACCTACATCCCGTTTTTGGACAATTCCGAGCAATGGCCCGAAACCCTTAGGGAACTGATCCGGTCACAGTCGGTCACAGATATCGTCCTATACGGCGACACCCGTCCGGTTCATGCCAATGCTGTGGATATTGCGCGCGAAATGGGAGTGACTGTCCATGTTTTCGAAGAGGGGTATCTGCGCCCGTGGTGGGTCACTTACGAACGGAACGGATCAAATGGACACTCACGACTGATGTCTTTGGACGTCGCGCAGATGCAGGATGCGCTTGACCAGTCCGAGGCGCTGGTTCCACCGCCACCATCCCATTGGGGCGATATGCGGCAACACATATTCTACGGCGCGCTTTATCACTGGTTTGTCCTGTTCCTTAACCGGAGGTACTCCAACTTCAAGACGCACCGGGAATTGCCTGTTTCAAAAGAGTTTCGCCTGTACTTCAAACGACTTGCACTGATGCCTTTCCACAGGATTAGGCGTCGCTGGGCCACCATGCGCGTTCGGCAAAACGGTGCACCCTATCACTTGGCCCTGTTGCAACTGGGTCATGACAGTTCGGTGCAGGCCCATTCAAACTATACCTGCATGTCGGATTTTCTGAAGCATGTCATATCAGGTTTCGCCAAAGGCGCTCCGGCCCATCACCTTCTGGTTCTGAAGGAACATCCGCTCGAAAACCACCGCGAGCCGCTGCGCCGCAAGGCGCGCGAAATAGCCCGCGCGCACCAAGTGGCGGATCGCGTGCACTACGTTCCCGGCGGCAAACTGGCCGGATTGCTGGATGACGCGAACACAGCAGTGACGATCAATTCCACAGCCGGTCAACAAGTTTTGTGGCGCGGAATCCCGTTGCGCAGTTTTGGAAAGTCCGTCTACGACAAACCCGAGTTTGTCTCGCAACAACCCATTGCCCAGTTCTTTGCCGACCCGGACGTACCAGACCACGAATCCTACCAAGCTTACCGGAAATTTCTATTGAAAACCAGCCAGTTACCCGGCGGCTTTTATTCGCTGCGTGGGCGACGGCAACTGCTGCGCCGCGCCACCGACATGCTGCTGCAGGCGCATGACCCCTATCAGTCCGTTCTGTCCGACAACGAGGCGTCGACGCCACAGTTGAAACTCGTCGATTAAGCCGGGTTGGTTGGCGCTGGATGTTGGACCCCGAACAAGTTAACTTGACGCAAACAAAAGACGACTGAGGATAATCGGCAGTGCAGTGCTTTCCAATTCGCTGGGTGCGAGGGGCCGCCCTTGTGGCTGTATGTGGCGTACTGGCCGCGTGCCAGCTCCCTAAATCTGGCCCCAACAAATCCGAGATTCTGGCCGGTTCAGTGGAAAATGGTGGCAATGCCTTCGTCGTTGAGGTGGATGACAGAATCGCGCGAGCGACATCAAAAATCCCCCAATTCGGTTTTTCGTCCTCCTTCACCAGCGCGCAGAGCCTGACGGCGGATACCGTTCGCCCTGGCGACGTGTTGGGATTGACGATCTGGGAAAATGTCGATGATGGTCTGCTGTCAGGTGACGTCAGCTCTGCCACATCACTCAATGAGGTTCAGGTTGACGCCGATGGCTTCATCTTTGTGCCCTATGCAGGGCGTGTGCGCGCCTCTGGAAACACGCCCGAGCAACTGCGTCAAATAATTACTGAAAAATTGCAGGATCAGACGCCTGACCCTCAAGTTGAAGTCCGCCGGGCTGCGGGAGATGGTGCGACCGTTTCACTAACAGGAAGCATTGGGTCGGCGGGGATCTATCCAATTGAACTTCCTACCCGTACCCTCTCAGGCATGCTGTCACGTGCGGGTGGCGTATCCGTTGGTTCCGACATAGCGCTTGTGACGCTGCTCAGGGGCAACCAAAAAGGGACAGTCTGGTACGACGATCTGTTCAGCAACCCCAAGCTGGATGTCGCACTGCGTGGCGGGGATCGCATTCTGGTTGAAGCCGACAGCCGGTCGTACATTGCACTTGGCGCAACCGGTGGTCAGTCTCGGGTTGCATTTGACACTCAGGACCTTTCGGCGCTCGAAGCCTTGGCGCAGGTTGGCGGATTGCTGCCCCTGTCCTCGGATCCGACCGGCATTTTCGTGTTGCGAAAGGAACGTCAGGACATTGCTCGTTCAGTGATGGGGCGTTCGGACCTGCAGGGCGATCAGCGCATGATTTACCTGCTGAACCTGACGGCCCCCAACGGGCTTTTCATTGCACGGGATTTCGTGATCCGTGACGATGACACAATCTATGTGACCGAAGCACCATATGCGCAGTGGACAAAGTCTATTTCCCTGATCTCCGGCGGCCTTACTCCGCTGGCCAATGTCGCCACGCTGACAGGCAACTGATGTCGCCTGAAACAACAGCCGGGTCTGAACGTACCCGGCTGCTTGTCTACAATGGTGGTTTCCTGACATCCCGCCGAATTCGCCGAATATTGTCCCTGTCCGGTTACGACATCCGGATTGGCCTGCCAAAAGGCGGTGATGCCGTCGGGGTTTGGGGCAATAGCCCGACGGCCCATCGCGGCCTTGCTGTCGCGGATCGGCACAATGCCCCGGTGCTGCGCGTTGAAGACGCCTTTCTTCGGTCTTTGCATCCAGGTCGCAGCGGAGAGCCGCCTCTTGGCCTGTTGCTTGATCGGTCCGGACTGCATTTCGACGCGGCCCAGACGTCCGATCTGGAAACATTATTGGCCACTCATCCGTTGGATGACACCGCCCTGCTAAACCGCGCACGAGGCGGGATCGAACGGATGCGCGAGCTGCATCTTAGCAAATACTCGGCCTTTGATCTGACCGCTCCGCCCCCTGACCCTGGCTATGTACTGGTGGTTGATCAGGTCCGCGACGACGCGGCTGTGACGGCCAGCGCCGGGGATGAGGCCCGGTTTCGCGAAATGCTGGTCATGGCGCAGGAAGAGAATCCCGGCGCCAAAGTTCTGATCAAGACACATCCCGACACCATCGCCGGGCATCGTTCAGGTTATTTCTCCACCGCTGACCAATCCGATCGCGTCTCGGTCATCAGCACACCGGTCAGCCCGTGGTCTTTGTTGGAAGGTGCGGTTGGCGTTTACACCCTATCCTCACAGATGGGGTTCGAGGCAATTTTGGCCGGGCATAAACCGCGTGTTTTCGGCCAGCCCTTCTATGCAGGCTGGGGGCTGACGCAGGATGAAGCACACCTGCCACGCCGCCAACGCAACCTGACGCGCGCGCAATTGTTTGCTGCAGCGATGATCCTCTATCCAACCTGGTACGATCCATACCGGGACCAGCTGTGCGAGTTGGAAACCATTCTGGACACGCTTGAGGCGAGAACCCGCGCCTGGCGGCAGGATCACAAGGGATGGACCGCCTCGGGTATGCGCCTGTGGAAACGCAAACACCTGCAACGGATGTTTGGGCGCGAGAAAACGGTCCTCTTCACTGACGATCGACCAGCGCAATCAGATCGCCCTCACATGGTCTGGGCAAATAAAGCCACGGGCACGGAAAGTGCCGTCCGGGTCGAAGATGGATTTCTGCGCTCGCGCGGGCTGGGCGCAGATCTTGTTCCGCCCCTGTCATTGGCAACGGACAATCAGGGGATTTACTACGACCCGACGCATCCCAGCCAACTGGAAGGGTTTATTGCCGCCCGGGAAACTCTGCGGCTAGATCAGGAATTGCGTGTCGAAAGGTTGATCGCGCAAATCGTCTCCGCCCAAATCACCAAGTACAACACAGGGGTCGGCACCCCGGATTTGCCAGTTGGGCATCGCATACTGGTGCCCGGTCAGGTCGAAGACGATGCTTCAATCCAGTTGGGCACCAGCACTGTTCGCACAAATGCCGATCTGTTGCGCGCCGTGCGCGAGGCAAACCCAAACGCCATTCTGGTCTACAAACCGCACCCCGATGTCGAAGCAGGCTTGCGCGATGGGGCAATCGAGGCCGCAGACCTCGCCGATGTCATCGCCACCCATTGCGACCCGGCAGCTCTGCTGCCGCAGGTCCAAGAAGTCTGGACCATGACCTCATTGCTGGGGTTTGAGGCTTTGATGCGCGGTGTCAGTGTTACCACCCTGGGCGCGCCTTTCTATGCGGGTTGGGGGCTGACAAACGATTTGGGAACCGTCCCAGTCCGCAGGGGCGCTCGACCACCGGTTTTAGGTTTGGTCCACGCGGCGCTGATCGACTATCCCCGGTATTTGGACCCTGCGACAGGTGAGCCCTGCCCCGTAGAAGTTGCGGTTGAACGGCTGTCACAAGGTTCTGCACCCGCAGGCGGTCCACTGCTTCGAGTTCTGTCAAAACTACAAGGCGCATTCGCGACCCATGCACATATCTGGCGTCGTTAACGCAGCACCCGCGCCCAACGGTGCATGATGTCCGGCCCGATGACCTGGGTCTCGATCAACTCAAAACGCGGGGCATTGTCCAACTTGTCCAGCCCCAGCGTACCGATGGCTGACAACCCTTCGGCACCGATTGCAAGCCCGGCGGTGAACCCGACCAATTCATCGACCATATCCGCGGCAAGTAACGACGCGGCCAAAGCCGCTCCGCCCTCGCAGAACACGCGGGTCAGACCTGCTTTACCCAACCGCTGCAACAAGTCCGCTGCATCGATCTGGTGGTCGTCCAGCGCGCAGGGCAGCAAGCGCGCGCCCAGCCCTTCCCACGCGCGGGCACGCTCGGCATCCGGGGATGGGCCATGACATAGCCAAACGGGAACCTCTGCTGCCGTGCGTGCCAGCTGCCCCAATAAGGGAATGTCCAAATGGCGCGAGACCACAATTCGCACAGGCTGAGCGTCGACCCCAATATCCCGAACGGTCAGGGATGGGTCATCGGCGCGCGCGGTTCCCGCCCCGACCATCACCGCATCATGACGCGCACGCATGGCATGCACCGCACGCCGCGCCTTTGGGCCGGTGATCCATTGGCTATGCCCCGTCGCGGTGGCAATGCGCCCGTCAAAACTGCTGGCCAGTTTCAGGGTGACGAAAGGGCGCCCCTGTTCGGTTTTCAGGAAGAACCCCGCAAGATCCTGGGCTGCTTGGTCGGCCAGAACACCGGTGACAACTTCGATCCCCGCCTCGCGCAGCATGGCAAAGCCCTGCCCCGCAACACGCGGATCGCTGTCTTCGATGGCCGCGACAACACGGGCCACACCGGCAGCAATCAGGCCCTCGGCGCATGGGGGTGTTTTGCCGTGGTGGGCGCAGGGTTCAAGCGTGACATAGGCCGTTGCACCCCGCGCCGCGTCTCCGGCCTGTGCCAGCGCTTGGGGTTCGGCGTGTGGGCGGCCACCCGGCTGGGTCCAGCCGCGCCCCATAATGCGCTCATCACGCACGATCACGCAACCGACGGCTGGGTTTGGCCAGCACGTTCCTTGACCGCGCCGCCCCAAAGACAGGGCAAGCGCCATATATCGCTTATCTGTTTCGCTCACTCGTCCGTCGAAGGCTGCGGCGGGCGCAGTTCGTGGACAAACTCCTCGAAGTCATCGGCCGCCTGGAAATTCTTGTATACGCTCGCAAAGCGAACATAGGCGACGGTGTCGATCCGCGCCAGAGCTTCCATGACGATCTCGCCAATTTTGCTGGACGGGATGTCGGTCTCACCCATGCTTTCCAGACGACGCACAATTCCAGAAATCATCTGGTCAATACGTTCCGGATCAATCGGGCGTTTCTGCATCGAAATGCGGATCGAACGCTCCAACTTGTCCCGATCGAAGTCTTCGCGTTTGCCGTTGGTTTTGATGACCACCAAGTCACGCAGTTGGACACGTTCGTAGGTCGTAAAACGTCCGCCGCAAGCAGGGCAGAACCGGCGTCTGCGGATCGCAACGTGATCCTCTGCCGGGCGTGAATCTTTGACTTGAGTATCGATATTTCCGCAAAACGGGCAGCGCATCCACCGTCTCCTCGTCCCTGGTTCCGCCTCTTTTTGTAAGCACTACGACTTACTTATCCACAACTATAGGGTAGCCGCTAGGATTTGGGTAGTCGGAAATTTCCACCGCAACATAAAGGGGTCAGGCGAAGTGCGCAGCGACCTTTCGCACATGCGCTGCGGTGCGGTGTTCAAACAGGTAAATGCCCTGCCATGTTCCCAGCACCGGTTGCCCCGCGGACACGGGAACAGAAAGCGAAACAGGCAAGAGAGCCGCCTTGATATGGGCGGGCATGTCGTCTGGGCCTTCGTAGGTATGGCGCAGATAGGCCATAGCGGGGTTGTCGGACGGCGGCACCAAACGTTCAAAAAATGCGTGCAGATCTGTTTGCACCTCAGGATCAGCATTTTCCTGAATGGTCAGCGAACAGGACGTATGTCGTACGAAAAGCGTAAGTAATCCATCGCCTGAGACCGAGTTAAGCCAGTTGCGCACGTCCCGGGTAAATTCGTACAACCCTGGTCCGTTCGTCGAAATAATAAACTCGTTCTGCATATGGCGATCAGTCCTCGATCAGTCGCGGAACGGGCGGATGTTGCAACGTCCGTTTGCCCCCTGAACCGACATGCTTTCGCCAGCCTTAAAGCCGACCGAGATCGAGCTGCTTTGCTGGGCAACGTTTGTAGGTTGCTGCAGCGAGAATTGAACGGCTGTGCGGCGACCCGTCGCTTCGCTGGGGCCATAGCCGCGCCAGACGTAAATTCGCTGCTGCCAACCGGCACCCAAAGTTCGACGCGCATAGTCCGCAGCCGCGCACCAATACCCATCCACATCCTGTCGTGCCCGCGGGATCACTTCGAACACAATGTTGTTGACTGAAACCGTCTGATACCCGTTTCGTGCGGCCGAAGCCGACGACACTGGCACGGTCAGCAAGATCGCGGCGGAAACCGCCAAAGTCATAACCTTTTTCATAATCATACTCTCATTCGCTTCGAGGTAATTTTTCAAATAGTATACATTCTTACCGGGCAAAGCTGGTTCACAATCATTTCAGTTCAAGCTGGCCAGCGCGTGATCGTACGTAAGCCAGCCCTTGTACCGGATCAAGTCCCCGACAAAGGGCATTCGGGCCGCAACATCAAACCGGAATCGTCCGTCATCATCCTGCCATTCCACGGTCTTTGATTGCGGCAGAAGCACCTTTGCGAAAGGTACTCGCAGCATGCTGAGGCGCAGGATCTGGATCTCTAACCGCTCGTTCGCAACAACCGGTTTCAGCCAAACGCAAACCTGTCCAAACTGCTCGCGGACGCATCCCATGTCCTGGTCCAAAGTCAGCTGCGATCGGGTGATGTGACCATCGAAATCGCGCGTCCAGATCCAGGCGCTCCCTTCTTTCTCGACGCCGAGCCGCACCGGGATATCGTCGCCCCCAAACGGCATACCGGCAAAGCGCAACGCGAGTTTGGCCAGCCATCCCCTGCCCGGCGTGACCGAACATCGCCCGGAATAAAACCCGCCCGTACTATGCAATGCCTGCAACGCTTTGGGCAGGCTTGTTCCCATCGGCAACGTTTGCAAAAAAGGATCAGGCTGCACTCAGAACCCCTCGGGCAGGAAACGAGCCCGCAGAGCTTTGTCCGGGACCATGCAGGTCGGTGAACGTCCAAAGATGGCATACCGGTTTCTGGCGATCGCGTAGTACAGTGGGTCTTTGATGATACTTGGAAAGTATTTGCAGATCGAAAGAGCACGCCAGAACCCTGGCAGCTTGTGCATCGCGGCAGCGAAAGCATCCAACCGTTGATGCACCACGCCATCGGTCACAACGAGATTGGTTTCAAAATCCCGGGTCGGCAGTCCAAGTTCTTTGTATAGCCTTTGTCCCAAAGGCGATTGCGCGGTGGCAAATTTGAACCGCTGCGCCTTGTCCCGGGCAACCATGAAACGAAAAAACCCCGAGCACAGAGCGCATTCGCCGTCAAAGACGATGAAATCCTGACCATCCGCCGCATCTGTTGCCAGTTTGGTCATGCCAGTTACGCTCGCTATCCCGTTTTGACGCACATTCGCATCACTGCGCATTTCGGGCAATGCGACACTGGGCCATCTTTGCGAATTGATATGTGTCGGGGAGCCGCGGGTCATCTGCGCGACAAGTTTCCTGGGCTCTGACCTCATCCCCACAAGGCTTAACCCGACAGCACGCGGAAAATACGTATGACACCCACTGTAGGCTTGCGAAATTCTGCCATTGTTATTTGAATAGATGACAGCGGCCGGAACAAAGGCCGCGAAATGAAATACGCTGCTAACTCGGGTTTGAACATGGACGTCGATATTGCCCGCATTCAAGTGTTGTCCAAAACACTAGATCAAAGGGCAGAAGATCCTTCGATTGGTGATCGCGTGCTGGCCAAATCCGGTCTGAGCCGCAGCGACATTGCGCCACCTGCAACAGCCTATAGCGCGCACAAAGAGGCGTTGTTTGTCCGCTACGCCTGCGACGCGCTGAATGACATCACCTTTTCGGCCAGTGCTGGGCTTGGCTTCAGGTCGTCCTCCAGCCTGACGGCGTATATCAGTAAATACTCGCGTGATCTGAAGCAGGTGATCGAAAACTCGTCGCGATTTCACGGGATGATAGACCCGGCGTTATACTTCAGTCTGCGCGTTTCTGGAAATTTTGCTTCAATCGAAGCCGACTGGAAGGATGCCAGTTTTGCCCGATATCACCGTCGTACCGAATTTTTGATTTTCGCGGCCCTCGCCCGCATTCGCTCGTTAACGCAGACAAGTTTCTTTCCCATAGAAATCCGCTTTCAGCACGAGGTCGGCGAAGCCGGAAAAGAGTTTCAGAAACTAGCGGGCTTTCCTGTGTCCTTTGGTGCAGAGCGGTTGGAAATAATACTGACGCTGTCCTCATTGGATCTGCCGGTGCCGACATATGACCCCTCTCTGCGCGAGCATCTTCTGTCATATGGCGATAGGGTTCAGGCCGAAAGTGACCAGCCCGCGCAAAAACTCAGGGCGCAAGTCGAGGGGTTGATCACCCGGTCTATGCCCGGCGCGATTATTCAAGCGGACGACGCAGCCTCGAACCTTGGGATGAGCCCGCGCACCTTTGCCAGGCGGTTGAATGATGAAGGCACAAGCTATCGTGAGATTGTCGAAGACTTGAGGTGCGATCTGGCGCAGACTTTTATCACCAACGGGATGCCCTTGTCGGAAATCGCCTATTCGCTGGGTTATGCGGATCAACCTGCGTTTTCTACGGCCTTCAAACGCTGGACCGGTCAGGCACCCAGCACGTTCCGCACACGGTTGGGACCGTAACACGGAAAGGGTGGCCGGGGGTCGTCAGCGGCACAGCCTCGCCCCGGCCTGTCCCATGAGTGGACAAGGCAGAAATAGGGGCCACATCGCCGCATGACTTGTGAGTTCTCGCCAATTTGAGGTTTGAACCGGTCACCGTGATCAACGCGTGAACGGATAAGAAAAAGGCGCCTCGGTTGAGGCGCCTTTTCGATTACTGATCCAGGAAGGACCGCAGTTTGCGCGATCGGCTTGGATGTTTCAGTTTCCGCAGTGCTTTCGCCTCGATCTGACGAATACGTTCGCGGGTCACGCTGAATTGCTGGCCAACTTCTTCCAGAGTGTGGTCCGTGTTCATACCGATGCCAAAGCGCATCCGCAGAACACGTTCCTCACGCGGTGTAAGCGACGCCAGAACCCGGGTGGTCGTTTCCTTGAGGTTTTCCTGAATGGCGCTGTCTAAAGGCAGCACGGCATTCTTATCCTCGATGAAATCGCCCAGTTGGCTGTCTTCCTCGTCGCCAATCGGCGTTTCAAGGCTGATCGGTTCCTTGGCGATCTTCATCACCTTGCGAACCTTCTCCAGCGGCATCTGCAGCTTTTCGGCCAGTTCTTCCGGCGTCGGCTCACGTCCGATTTCGTGCAGCATCTGACGACCGGTCCGGACCAGCTTGTTGATCGTTTCGATCATGTGCACCGGAATACGGATCGTACGGGCCTGATCCGCGATGGAACGCGTGATCGCCTGACGGATCCACCAGGTCGCATAGGTCGAGAACTTGTACCCGCGGCGGTATTCGAACTTGTCCACCGCCTTCATCAGGCCAATGTTACCTTCCTGAATAAGATCAAGGAATTGCAGGCCACGGTTCGTGTACTTTTTGGCAATCGAGATCACCAAGCGCAGGTTGGCTTCGACCATTTCTTTCTTGGCCTGACGCGCCTCTTTCTCACCCTTTTGAACCTGCTGCACGATGCGGCGGAATTCAGGGATGTCCAAGCCGACATACTGACCGACCTGAGCCATATCGTTGCGCAGTTCCTCGACCTTGGCGGTCGAACGTTCGATGAACATCTGCCAACCCCGGCCCGGCTTTTCTGCCATCTCGGTCAGCCAGTTCGGGTCCAGTTCGCGCCCACGATAGGCGTCGATAAACTCACGACGGTTGATGCGCGCCTGATCCGCCAGTTTCACCATCGAGCTGTCCAGAGACATGATGCGACGGTTAATGCCGTACAGCTGGTCAATCAGCGCTTCAATACGGTTGTTGTGCAGATGCAGACCGTTCACCAGTTCTACGATCTCAGACCGCAGCTGTTGATAGGTCGCCTCTTGTTTTTCCGAGAACGTGTCGTCTTCGTTCAGGGTCGCCGAGATCCGGCTATCCTGCATTTCCGACAGCATCGAGAAGTCAGTCGAGATCCGTTCCAGCGTAGTCAGAACCTGATCTTTCAGCGCGGCTTCCATCGCGGCCAACGACATGTTGGCCTGCTCATCATCGTCATCGTCGTCGTCATTGTTCAGCGGGTTGCCGTCAGCATCCAGCTCGGGGCCGGTATCCTTGGCGGGTTTTGCCGCCTGAACCGCAGACGTGTCGACAACCGGCTCTTCGACATCCCCGTCTTCATCCAACTGGTTGCCAAACGTGGCCTCCAGATCGATGACATCGCGCAACAGAATGTCTTCGGACAACAATTCGTCGTGCCAGATGGTGATCGCCTGGAAGGTCAGCGGGCTTTCGCACAGACCGGCAATCATGGTGTTGCGACCGGCTTCGATCCGCTTGGCGATGGCAATCTCGCCTTCGCGGCTCAGCAGTTCGACGCTGCCCATCTCGCGCAAATACATGCGGACCGGGTCATCTGTGCGATCCAGCTTTTCAGCACCAGCACCCGCCAGCGCAACCTCTCGGTTGCTTTCTGCAGCAACCAGTTCGGTCGAGCCTTTGTTCTCTTCTTCCTCGGCCTCTTCATCTTCGATGATGTTGATGCCCATCTCGGACAGCATCGACATAACGTCTTCGATCTGTTCCGAGCTGACCTGATCAGGCGGCAGAACCTGATTGAGCTGGTCGTAGGTGATGTAACCTTTCTCGCGGGCCTCGGCGATCATTTTCTTGACGTTGGCCTGGCTCATGTCCAGCGAGATTTCCTGTTCCTGCTCGTCGGATTTGCGGTCTTCGTTTGTATCCTTGGCGGCCATTCAATGCTCCTGCAGGGATGGGTGATTCGTTTGTACCGAATCATTAGCGCGTAGAAGTGATTCGGCCACCCGTTTACCCGTTTTTCTTTTCCAGTGCCTTACGAAAACACCACTTTAGCGACGTTTCCGTTCAAAATTGATGCCAGACATGATCGCCTGAAACGCGTCTTTCTCGTCGCGGTTGATTCGTGCGCCGTTATCGGCGATGTCAAAAACCGACCTATCCTCGTTCTGACTGCGGCTTGTGCGGTTACGCTCTTCGGCGGCCTGGGCCAGCCGGTATGTCAGCGCTTCATCAGCCAGATCAGACAGTTCCTCTGCAGCTTCGGCAATCTCGGCATCCAATCCCCGGAGCGCTTTGATTTTCGCGAGTTCCTCGGCCAGAGTCATCTCGGCCTTTTCGACGTCGCCTGGTTTGAACACACAAGGGATTACTGCGACATGGCGAAGGGCCAGCAGGTTTTCAAGGATTTCGCCGCCCAAAGTTTCAAAAATGTGGTCTTTCAGATGCTCTGGGTCGTCGATCGCATGTCGAAGGATGGCGGCGCGCAAGGCGGCATGATCGGGATCGTGGCACTCCATCTCTTCAAGTTGATGTTCGAATTGGACCACAACAGTGGGGTTCAGGATGGCGATTGCCAGAATCGCAGCCTCGCGCATCTGGATATCCGCAGTTTCTGAAGACGCCAGAAAAGATGAGCGCGCACCGGGGGTTGCTGGCTGTTTCGGAGGTTGCCACTTGCCGCGTGGCTGCCATTGGCGATTTTGCGGCTGACGTTGCGGGCGGAACAATTGCCAGCGCAGGTCTTTGATCTCTTGCCCGTAATGCGCCCGGATCGAGGGGTCGCGGATCAGTTTGATCTTGTCCCTCAGCGACTTATCCAACGCAGCTTTGCGTTCCGGGCTGTCGAACACCTTGCCCTCTGTCTCACGCTGCCACAGCAGCCTGACCATCGGAATCGCGCCTTCAAGCACTGTTTTCACGGCTGCCGGTCCCTCGGCTCGTAGTAAATCATCGGGATCCTTGCCCTCGGGCATCAGGGCAAAGCGCAGAGATTTCCCGGCCTCTAACAGTGGCAACGCCAGATCAACGGCCCGCATCGCGGCACGCAGGCCGGCCGTGTCGCCATCCAACGCGATGATCGGCTCATCCGAGATGCGCCACAGGAGTTGCAACTGATGTTCGGTGATCGCCGTGCCCAATGGGGCGACCGACGCCCCAAATCCAGCTTCGGCCAGGGCGATCACATCCATGTACCCTTCGGCCACGATCAGAGGTTGCCCTTTGCCTGCGGCCTGACGCGCAGGGCCGTGGTTATAAAGACTGCGCCCCTTGTCGAACAATTCCGTTTCGGGCGAGTTCAGGTATTTCGCATTGTCATTGGGGTCCATTGCCCGACCGCCAAACGCGATGCACCGCCCGCGCGGATCGCGGATAGGGTACATGATCCGATTGCGGAACGTATCATAAGGCTTTTTGCCCTTGTTCGAAGGTTTGGCCAGCCCGGCCCCAAGGATCAGGTCCTCGGCCACGTTCTTTCCGCGCAGGTGATCCCACAACCCTTGCCAGCCATCCGGCGCAAACCCGATCTCCCACCGGTCCAACGCCTGCGCATCCAATCCTCGACGCGTCAGGTAGTCTCGCGCCACGCCCCCTGCCCCGGTCTTGAGTTGCAAGCGGAAGAATTGCGCGGCCTGCTCCATGACGTCGGCCAGTTGCGACCGGCGATCCTGCTTTTCCTGCGCTTTCGGGTCGCGCGCGGGCATGGGCATGCCTGCCTCGCGCGCCAAAATCTCAACAGCTTCGATGAATGAGACATTCTCGGTCTCTTTCACAAAGCTGATCGCATCGCCTTTGGCGTGACAACCAAAGCAGTAATAAAACCCCTTTTGGTCATCTACGTGGAAGGACGCGGTCTTTTCGTGGTGAAACGGGCATGGCGCCCACATGTCCCCCTTGCCCTGATTGGACTTGCGCTGATCCCACATGACTTTGCGCCCGACGACCTGAGACAGGCTTAGGCGGGTGCGCAGTTCATCCAGAAATCCGGGGGGCAGTGACATGGGTCAAACCTGACAGAAACAAGAACGCGCGCCAAGGGTATGACGCGCGTTTGTCCACAGGGAAATGATGGGGCTGTGGATTATTGCTGCAAACACAGCTCAAGCCAGGCGGCGCCCAGATCCTTTTTGCGCACGTCGCGCATCTTTTGTTCGTAGACCCAAGGCGCGATCAACGGGATGGCAGCATTGTAATTTTCGGGCCAAGTCGGGCTGGTTTCGGCAACTGCCTGGGGCACGTTGCGCTCTTTTACACGGTCCAACCGTGCCTTCTGGATCGCCGCAACAACGTCTGCCTGATATTGGCAGCTTTGCTCTTTGGTCTCTTCCGCAGCTAATGGGGTAGCCAGCAAAGCGGCTGCAATGGCGATACGCAACATAGAAAACTCCGGTAATCGATTCTGTCGCTGCAGCTTACCTGTCGCAGGCACGGCCCGCCATTACCGTTTTCGGCGTATCTGCCGGGGTTGAGGCCGCCAGCCCTTATCGTAGGGGCAGCCTGACAAAGCCAGGCTGCCCCTGATTTCAAACCATCATAGCCCTTTGGCGCGATAGCTTTTGGACACACGGTCGATGGCCACAATATAGGCCGCCGTCCGCAGATCCTCGACATCATCACGGCTGTGCCAGACTTCGCGCATGGATTGATAGGCAATGCGCATCGTGTCATCGAGGCCCGAGCGCACCAGTTCCAACTCGTCCGCACCGCGAAGGTACTTGGCCTTAAAGTCCGGCGACATCGACCAGGCATCGCCTAGGTAACGGTCCAGCCGCTCCAACTCGCTGACGATCAGCTCATGCCGCGCCTCTTCTTGACGGCGCTGCATACGGCCAAAGCGAATATGGCTGAGGTTCTTGACCCATTCGAAATAGGAAACCGTCACACCACCCGCGTTTGCGTACATGTCCGGAATGATCACCGTACCCTTCTTGCGCAGAATCTCATCCGCACCGGCAGTCACCGGGCCATTCGCAGCCTCAATGATCAAAGGCGCTTTGATCCGGTCTGCATTAGACAGGTTGATAACCGCTTCCAGAGCAGCCGGGATGAGGATATCGCATTCTTCTTCAAGAACTGCACCACCCTCGGCCGAGTGCGTCGCATCTGGATAGTCACTGACGCCGCCATGCTTGACGATCCACTGGCGTACGGATTCCACGTCGATCCCGTCGGGATTATACAGCGCACCATCCCATTCGATGATGCCGACAATTCTGGATCCGTCCTCCTCGCTCAGGAACTTTGCGGCGTGATAGCCCACATTGCCCAGTCCCTGAACAATGATACGTTTCCCATCCAGCTTGCCGGACAACCCTGCCTTTTGCATGTCTTCCGGGTGGCGGAAGAACTCTCGCAGAGCGTATTGGATGCCACGGCCCGTTGCTTCGACCCGGCCGGCGATTCCGCCTGCATTCAGTGGTTTACCGGTCACACAGGCGCGCGCATTGATGTCCGTCGTGTTCATCCGGGCGTATTGGTCCGCCATCCACGCCATCTCACGCTCACCCGTTCCCATGTCGGGAGCGGGTACGTTTTGCGAGGGGTTGATCAGATCGCGCTTGGCCAGCTCATAGGCAAAGCGGCGGGTGATCTGCTCCAACTCGTGCTCTTCGTATTTACGGGGATCGATGCACAATCCCCCTTTTGATCCGCCAAAGGGCGTTTCGACCAGAGCACATTTGTAAGTCATCAGAGCGGCAAGCGCCTCGACCTCGTCCTGGTTCACAGCAAGGGCGTAACGAATACCGCCCTTTACAGGCTCCATATGCTCGGAATGAACCGAGCGGTAGCCGGTGAAAGTATGAATATCGCCGCGCAGGCGGACGCCGAACCGAACGGTGTAGGTGGCGTTGCAGACACGGATCTTTTCCTCAAGCCCCGGCGGCAGGTCCATAAGGGACGCTGCCCTGTTAAACATCAAATCTACACTTTCGCGAAAGCTGGGTTCATTAATGGCCGTCATGTAATCCTCCGTGCCGACGAACGACGAGCGTTCTGACGTTTTGTCGCACCCATTGGCTAAACGATCAATAATTAAGCAACAATAAAACCCGAAATCGTCATTAAGGCGCTCAGACCGGGCTGAGTCGCGCGTTGGGCTCAACACCTGAATAATTGTCGCCCGACCGAAAACAGAGGCGAAAAAGTCGTTCAATTATCTACGGTTCCAGCCCAAAGTTGCCATAACTCTGGCGCTTCCGCCCAATTCACGCCACGATTCGCCGTTAGTTTTCATACGTTAACTTTTCCTTAGCAGCGTCGGATATCTGCTCAGCGAGGACGGCTAGATGAAAATGCGCGTATTTAAGTGCAACGCCAAGAATTATAAGAACGCAGCCGCTGCTGCTCGTCGTTTTTCACGCGACGAGGACGGTGGCGTGTTCACGATCTTTGTGGTTGTTGGGTTTTTGCTCATATTTGCGACAGCAGGTATCGGCGTTGACATTATGAATTTTGAGCGTGACCGAGCGAGCCTTCAAGGAACTCTGGACCGTGCGGTTCTTGCAGCGGCCAACGTCAAACAAAAACTCGCCCCAAAAGATGTAGTCATTTCTTACATTGAGAAATCCGACGTCCGCGGCGATCTTACCGAAGAACCTATCGTTTTTGATGATCCGACCATCGGATCAAGAAAAGTTACCGCAAACGCTAAAGTCGACGTCCCTACACACTTCATGTGGTTTTTTGGGTATCCCACACTGACAGCTTCGGTAACAAGCGTTGCTGAAGAGGCCATTGGGTCGCTCGAAATCGCGTTGGTTCTGGATATTTCCGGCTCAATGGGCGATCCATCCGCAACAGAGGGTAAAACAAAGATACAGGCGCTTCGAGAGGCCGCCGTACAATTCGTGGATACGATCTATCTTGGCGAAGACCCGGACAAGATTTCTATCTCGATCATACCCTACAACAACCAGGTGAACGCTGGCGCGAACCTTTTGGACAACATGCCGGGTGTTACGACAGAACACAGTTATTCCAATTGCGTGGATTTCAAGGACACCGAAATCGAAGACCAATTCAAAGAATCTTGGATTGATCCGAACAAAACACTCAATCGCACAGCGCATTTCGACCGCTCTAACAAAAGTGACCGATACGATCGAGAATCCCACTCCTATTCAGTTTGCACTACCCGAGCCGGCAGTTCCATCACGCCGGTAACCAATATCAAAACTGACCTGCACAAGCAGATAAACGCCATGACTGCGGGCGGAAACACGTCGATTGATATCGGAGTCAAATGGGGTGCCGCACTGCTGGATCCCCAATTCCAGCCGGTCATCAGCAGACTATCAACGCAGAACGCCGACCCGAACGTCGTAGTTGATCCGGAAACGGGAAAAGACGCGGATGGAAACATTCCCCCCAAAGTCGTTCCACCGACCTTTAGCAACCGCCCTCTGGCATATGAGTCCAATGTCAAAAAGATCATGATTGTCATGACAGACGGGCAGAACACCAGCAATTGGATTTTGGACGAGGACTTGCGCGACGGATTATCGGATGTTTGGTACAATCCCAGCACAAGTATTGAAAAGGACTATAGGAACTGTCGCGAGTATTATGACTGGGACGTCGGAGTATGGGTTAAATACGACTGCTGGAGAACATTGACTCGCTCTGGTGAGTACAGTGTTCAAATCTCAGAAAACCCGCCCGAGTTTTTCTATACCCGGAGGGGAACAAGAGGGCACACGGAACCCTTCAACGAAGAAGGTGAATCCGTCCGCCTGACCTACCCGGAACTGTGGAATCGTGTGAACTTGGACTGGAACGCCGAGTATAACTATGCATTCGAATACCAGCGCACTCGAGACTGGTACAACAATGCCTTCACAACGATTGGTAGCGGAACCAAAAACACTAGGGTGAGTGATATTTGCGGTGCGATCAAGGCTAAGAACGTTGATGTCTATGGCATTGCATTCGAAGCACCGGAAGCAGGTGCCACGGTCATCGATAACTGTTCTAGCGGCGACGGCTTCTTTTTCAAAGTCAACGACGGCGGCGGCCTGGGCGACGATAACCTCTCGCTTTCACAAGTTTTTGACTCCATTGCCGTTTCAATCAAACAACTGAGACTGACGCAATGATCCGCAAAGCTCTGGGAAAAGTGATCAGGTTCAAACGAACTGAGGACGGTTCGTTGACCGTCGAGTTCGCCATACTGTTCCCTTTGTACATATTCTTCATTCTAGGCGTCATCGAATACTCGTTGGTCACGATTCAGAAAGCGATGCTGGATCGCTCTATGGATCTGGTCGTGCGCGACATTCGACTTGGGATCAATTTGCCGGATACTGAGCACGATACAATCAAGAATGCCATCTGCGACCATATGGTTGTTATGCACGCATGCTCTGACAACCTGCTTTTGGAGATGATTGTTCAGAATCCGCGTGGCGTTTTGGATTTTCCGGTCGAGCCCACCTGCGTTGACAGAGCGGAAGAGGTTCAACCTGTTACCGTGTTCCAAAACGGCGGATCCAACGCACTGATGATCATGCGCGCCTGTGCAAAGGTCGATCCAGTATTTCCCACGACGGCAATGGGGCGAGCTCTGTCAGGCGAAGATGGTCTGGTCACTCTTACGTCGACGACGACCTTTGTTCAGGAGCCTTAAAATGACGCGTATTGCTTCACGTATCCGTCACTCGCTTGGCACTTTTGCGAGCAACGAAAACGGCAACCTGTCCGTGGAGACGGCTATTATTTTACCTCTCCTCGTATGGACTGTTACACTTACATATACGTACTTTGATGGTTTTCGCGAAAACACCGCCAACCTAAAAGCTGCGTACACAGTAAGTGACTTGATTTCACGTGAAGGTGAGGATGCAATTACCGATAACTATGCGGAATCTATGTATTTGGTATACAACCGTATGGTGACCGACAATTCACCGCTAAAAATGCGTTTGTCGGTAATCCAGTACATCGCTGCAGATGTAGATGCGGGTACAGAAGAGCGCTATAGAATTGAGTGGTCGACAACTTGCGGGTTCGAGGGCAATTGGACCAATGACAACCTCGACCCTTTGGTTGAATTGCTTCCGGAAATGGCGGATTTGGACACTATGATCATTGTCGAAACGTCGAAAGACTACGTTCCATTGCTGAACACCACTTGGCTGGACAGAGATCACACATTCAATAACTTTGTTTTCACGCGTCCGCGTTTTGTTCCAATCGTCAAGGGGAACGTTTCTGATCACTTCTGTCAGCAGGATGTAGAGCCAGTGGGTGTAGCACCTGTATCATGAATTTTGTTTCGGCGGCCGTGGTCAGGCCGCCGATGCCAACACGGCGCCCCAATCGCCACCACAGTCCCGGTGCCCAGCTGTTTCCTGCGCTTTCCTTTGTCCTCAACAAAAATCCATTTGACGGTTTGAACGCAAACACCCCCTGATCGATGGTCTCGATATCTTCGACACGCGTAATCACCTGCCCCGATCCGGTCCGCAATTCAGTCTCTGTCAGCTCGATCCAGTCGCTGGTGGCTTGCCACATGCGATAGGCTAGCCAGAACGCCGCCACACCAACGACAAGCAAAAAAACAAGCCAGGCCGGTTCCGGTGGCGTGGTCAAAGCGACATAGATGACCAACACACCCACGGTCGACAGCATCCCGACCCCTATCCAGCGCCTGGATGATGAAGGTCGGACCGTGGCCAGAATTTCTTGTTGCATTGACATCCCCTGCTCTGCTCGGTCTGGGTTTATCCGCTTTGTGTGCCGAAAAACAGAGGGAAGCCGACTATGGAATTGCGCACAGCACCCGTGTTTGCACGCAAATTGACGCATATCGCCAACGGCATACATGATGCCCACAAATTCAGGAGGCCATCATGTCCCTTAGACCAACATTGGAAACCCGCCAGGCCGTGCCAACCATGGAAGGCGCAGGCGTCAAATTGCACCGGGCCTTCGGATTTCAGGACCCCTCCGAGCTTGACCCGTTCCTGTTGTTCGACGACTTCCGCAATGACCGCCCCGAGGATTACCAAGCAGGCTTTCCCTGGCATCCGCATCGCGGCATCGAAACCATCACCTATGTCCTGTCCGGCTCGGTCGAGCATTCGGATTCGCTGGGCAACACCGGCACTTTGGGCGCAGGCGACGTTCAATGGATGACCGCCGGGTCCGGAATCCTGCATCAGGAAATGCCCAAGGGAAACGGTGCGGGGCAAATGCACGGGTTCCAGTTGTGGGGCAATCTACCGTCGGATCAAAAGATGACAACGCCCCGCTATCAGGATGTCCAAAGCAAGGAGATCCCCGCGGTCACTGATGACGACGGCACCACTGTACGTGTCATTGTTGGTGAGTTCTGGGGAAAGACAGGTCCCGTAGATGGCATTGCCGCCGATCCGCAGTATCTGGACGTTCAAATTCCGGCCGGGGTGAAAAAGACCTTTCGCATCGACACCTACCGCCGGGCGTTTGCCTATATCTTCCAAGGTCAGGCGGCCTTTGCCGATGCATCACAACCCACCGGCGTGCTTTTGGAAAAAGAAGTCGCGGGACAAGAGGTCAACATTCGCGATCTGTCCGGTGACCGCACTCTGGTTCGGTTCGGAACCGGTGATGAGGTCACAGTCCAGGCCGGTCCAGAAGGGGTTCGGTTTCTGTTAATCTCGGGCGCGCCGATTGATGAGCCTGTTGCTTGGCACGGACCGATTGTCATGAACACGCGGGCCGAACTGGAACAAGCGTTCAAAGAATTGCGCAACGGCACATTCATTCGCGCAGCGCACTGAAAAAGAAATGCTGGTCAGGCAGTTACGGCGCGCCTGACCATATCCCAGTAGACCTGCTCGACCTCATCCAGCGACAATCGACCGCCAGCGCGATACCATGTCATAACACCGTTCAGCATGGCGATCACGGCCAGGGTCGCGATCTTGGTATCGGCAACCGAGAACAGTCCAGCCTGCTGACCGTCCCGCAAGATAGCTTCAAGCGAATCCTCATAGGCCCTGCGCAGACCCTCGATCTCAGAGAAGTTTTCTGGCGACAGGTTTCGCAGTTCCATATATGCGATGAAGACCTCGTCCGGTCTCTCCATATGAAACCGAATGTGAAAGCCCACAAAGCGGCGCAGCGCAGCCTCTGCATCGGCAGGTTTTTCAAGCTCATCGTATGCGGCCAACAGATCCTGCATATGGTCATGCATCAGGCGATAAAGCAGGCTTTGCTTGTCTGGCGTATAGTTATACAGAGCACCTGCTTGTACGCCCACCTCCTTTGCGATCTGGCGCATGGACACGGCTGCATAGCCATGTCGGGCAAACAGCCCCAGCGCTGCTTTTCGAATGCGCGGGCCGGTGATATCGGAATGTGAACCTTGAGTACGTGCCATACCGCCATCGTATATGAACAAGCGTTCATATAGAACCCCGCTTGAACGACCCCAGCAAAAGGTGCATCACAGTCTAAGTCGTAATTGAAAGGGTTCGTTATGAAGCCTCTGCCATTGTTGGTCCTGCTTCTGACTTGCGCTGCCTGCACGGACTTTCCGGAATTGGAAGGACGCGAGCAGCCGAATGTGCGCTCGGCCGCGTATCCGAAGCTGGTCCCACTTCAGGATATTCTTGGCCCGCCCATAGATCCCGTGAACGAAGCGGCCGAGGTTGAAGAAGACCTGACCGCGCGCCGCGAAGCGCTGGCCAAAAGGGCCGAAGCGCTGCAGAACGCACAAACCAACTGACCTTTAGCGTTTCAACCGACTGTTACCGCTGTCTCGGATTGCGCCTCGGCGCCGAACCCGTTAAGGCACCTTTGAACGGGCAAACAGCCCGAAACCAAGGACATTCGAGCGGAAAGGAACCCACGGGATGACACAGGCGCTGCGGCTGGGAATTGCGGGCTTGGGAACGGTTGGCGTGGGTGTCGTACGGATCGTGCGCCGCCATTCGGACCTGCTGCAGGCGCGTACAGGTCGTGCGATCGAAATCACCGCTGTTTCTGCACGCGACGCAAACAAAGACCGTGGCGTGAACCTGTCAGAGTATGCATGGGAGCCTGATCCCGTTGCTTTGGCGCAGCGCGACGATGTCGATATTTTTGTCGAACTTATGGGCGGCGAAAACGGCCTCGCCAAAGCGTCGGTCGAGGCCGCGTTGGCCGCTGGCAAGGATGTGGTGACCGCAAACAAGGCTTTGTTGGCCATTCACGGTCAGGAGCTGGCTGAAAAAGCCGAGGCCGCAGGCCGTGTAATCCGTTTCGAAGCGGCCGTTGCTGGTGGTATCCCTGTGATCAAATCCCTGACCGAGGGGCTGGCCGGGAACGAGATCACCCGCGTCATGGGCGTGATGAACGGCACCTGCAACTATATCCTGACGCGGATGCAATCGCAGGAGCTGGGGTATAACGCGCTGTTCGAAGAATGTGCCGAGCTGGGCTACCTCGAGGCTGACCCGAACCTGGACGTGGGCGGCATCGACGCGGCGCACAAGCTGGCGCTGTTGTCCTCGATCGCGTTTGGCACCAAACCGAATTTCGACGGCATCCAGATCGAAGGCATCCAGCATATCAGTCTGGATGACATTCATCAGGCAGCCGACATGGGCTATCGTATCAAGTTGCTGGGTGTCGCTCAGCGCTCGGCACGCGGTCTGGAACAGCGGATGCAGCCATGCCTTGTACCCAGCGGCTCGCCCTTGGGTCAGCTGGAAGGCGGCACGAATATGGTCGTCATCGAAGGCGACGCAGTCGATCAGGTCGTCCTGCGCGGCCCCGGTGCGGGCGAGGGTCCAACGGCAAGCGCCGTGATGGGTGACGTCTGCGATCTGGCGCGGGGGTTGCAAATCCCGACCTTTGGCCGCCCAGCAACAACATTGGAAGACGCAAAACCCGCTATTACCGGCCTGCCCGCCCCCTACTATCTGCGCCTCGCGCTGTTCGACAAACCCGGTGCACTGGCCAAAGTGGCCGCCATTCTGGGTGACGCGGGCGTCTCGATCGACCGGATGCGCCAATACGGGCACACCGAAGCCACCGCGCCGGTTCTGATTGTGACCCACAAAACCACGCGGGCCACTTTGGATGTCGCTTTGGAAGGGCTTCGCGCGACCGATGTCGTGTCGGGTGAGCCCGTCGCACTGCGGATTGAAGAGGTTTGACCCTTGCGGCTTGCACAAAACGCAGGCTATGCCCGATGAAACGCCTTTATTGACCTGAGGATACGAAAAATGAGCGCTGCCAAAATCGATTTCAACGACCGTCTGTTGTCTCTGGGCCTTGCACGGGTCGCAGAGCAGGCCGCACTGGCCTCGGCCTCGCTGGTCGGACGTGGTGACGAAAAGGCTGCGGATCAGGCGGCTGTAAACGCGATGCGCGAACAGCTGAACCTGCTGGACATTGCCGGCGTGGTTGTCATCGGCGAAGGCGAGCGTGACGAAGCACCGATGCTGTATATTGGCGAAGAGGTCGGCACCGGAAACGGCCCCGGTGTGGATATCGCACTGGATCCGCTTGAGGGCACGACTCTGACCGCCAAGGACATGCCGAACGCGCTGACCGTGATCGCCATGGGGCCGCGCGGATCAATGCTGCACGCACCCGATGTTTATATGGACAAGCTGGCCATTGGTCCGGGCTTTCCGGAAGGCGTCGTGAACCTCGACATGAGCCCACGCGAGCGTGTTGAAGCGTTGGCCAATGCCAAAGGCTGCAAGCCTGCCGACATCACCGTCTGCATTCTGGAGCGTCCCCGCCACGAAGCGATGATCGCTGAAGTGCGCGAAACCGGCGCCTCGATCCGCCTGATCACCGATGGTGACGTGGCCGGCGTCATGCACTGTGCCGAAAGCGAAGAGACCGGCATCGATATGTACATGGGGCAAGGCGGAGCGCCCGAGGGCGTTCTGGCCGCTGCCGCGCTGAAATGCATGGGTGGTCAGATCTTTGGCCGCCTGCTGTTCCGCAACGACGACGAGCGTGGCCGCGCCGCCAAGGCGGGTATCACCGATCTGGACCGCGTTTATTCTCGCGATGAGATGGTAACCGCAGACGTGATCTTTGCCGCAACTGGCGTGACCGGTGGCTCCTTGCTGCCGCGGATCAAACGCCAGCCGGGCTGGGTTGAAACCACCACCCTGCTGATGCGTTCCAAAACCGGTTCGGTGCGCCGCATGTCCTACCGCACGCCAACCTGGCCGCACGACAACGCGTGATGGCTTGCACCTTTGCCTTTGACAGAGGTTTCGATAGATACAATGAGGCCGGATCCGAGAGGGTCCGGCCTTAGCATATGAGAGGCAGGCATGAGCTTTTTAGGGGTTGAGCAGTCACTGACCGGGCGGCGTTGGATCGGACCGGAGGCCGAGGTCGAACGGGCCACGGAAATGCTGGTGCAACAGTCCGGGCTGCCACGTGCGGTTTGTCAGGTTCTGGCGCGGCGCGGCGTGCCCCCCGTGGAAGCCGAAAGCTTTCTTGAACCAAAGCTGAAGGAATTGCTGCCTGATCCCCGGTCCATGAAAGATATGGAGACCGCCGCAACGCGGTTTTTGGAAGCTGTCCGAAACAAGCAGCGGATCGCGGTTTTTGCCGATTACGACGTCGATGGGGGCAGTTCGGCGGCTTTGTTGCTTGTCTGGATGCGTCAGATGGGGCTGCAAGCCACGCTGTATGTGCCAGACCGAATTGATGAGGGTTATGGGCCGAACGTGCCTGCAATGCAGGAACTGGCGGCCGCGCATGACCTGATTATCTGCGTGGACTGCGGAACGCTCAGCCACGAACCTATCGCGGCGGCAAAAGGCGCGGATGTCATTGTGTTGGACCACCACCTTGGTGGTGAAACGCTGCCGGATTGCGTGGCCGTAGTGAACCCGAACCGGCAGGATGAAAGCGGCGACCTGGGTTATTTCTGTGCTGCTGCGGTGGTGTTTCTGATGCTGGTTGAGGCCGGACGGCAACTGCGTGAGGCTCAGGTTAAGGGTCCCGACCTGATCGGGTTGCTGGATCTTGTGGCATTGGCAACCGTTGCAGACGTGGCCCCGCTGATTGACGCGAACCGGGCGCTGGTGCGGCAAGGCCTTAAGGTCATGGCACAGAGGCAACGACCAGGATTAGTGGCGCTGTCGGATGTGGCGCGTATGGATTCAGCGCCTACCAGCTATCACCTGGGTTTTCTTCTGGGTCCGCGCGTCAATGCGGGCGGGCGGATCGGTCAAGCGGATCTGGGCGCGCGACTGCTCAGCTCGGACTCGATGACCGAAGCCGAAGCGCTTTCTCAAAGATTGGATGAGTTGAACACCGAGCGTCGTGATATCGAAAACGCAGTCCGTGCAGCGGCGCTGGAACAGGCCGAGGAACGTGGGCTGGATGCCCCCTTAGTCTGGGCGGCGGGCGAAGGGTGGCATCCCGGCGTTGTCGGCATCGTGGCATCCCGCCTCAAGGAAAACGCCAACAGACCCGCTATTGTCATCGGCTTTGACGGTGATGAAGGCAAGGGTTCAGGGCGGTCGGTTTCTGGCGTTGACCTAGGGGCATCCATCCAACGATTGGCGGCCGAGGGACTTTTGGTCAAAGGCGGCGGGCACAAGATGGCCGCAGGGCTGACCGTTATGCGGGATCAGTTGGAACCGGCCATGGAACGGCTCAGCGCGTTGTTGGCCAAACAAGGCGCGGGCAAAGGCGGACCTGCAGACATGAAGCTAGACGGAGCGCTTATGCCGGGCGCAGCTTCGGTCGATCTGATCGAACAGATAGAAAAAGCCGGTCCTTTCGGGGCCAGCGCCCCTGCCCCGCGCTATGCGTTGCCGGACTTGCAGGTGCGATTTGCCAAGCGCGTGGGGGAATCGCATCTGAAACTGTCGCTGTCCGACGGGGTTGGTGGCGGCCTTGATGCCATTGCCTTTGGAGCCTTTGACGGACCAATGGGTGAAAAGCTGTCCAACCATGGCGGCGCGCGCTTTCATTTCGCCGGACGGCTTGAGGTGAACACATGGGGTGGACGGCAAAGCGTTCAGCTGAGACTGGAGGATGCGGCAGAGGCAAACTGAGCCCATTTCCGGCCCTGCCAAAAAAGTTTCGCATCCCTGCATTTTTCGGCTTGCGGGGGTCAGAGGTAAACCGTAAAAGGCCCTCCACAAGCCAGCGTGGCCCGTTCGTCTATCGGTTAGGACGCCAGGTTTTCAACCTGGAAAGAGGGGTTCGATTCCCCTACGGGCTACCACTTGTGCTTGTGCCATTGGCAGATGGCCCGTTCGTCTATCGGTTAGGACGCCAGGTTTTCAACCTGGAAAGAGGGGTTCGATTCCCCTACGGGCTACCAC